>NZ_DATCVM010000151.1:0-17951 GCF_036566845.1 Williamsia sp. | reverse complement strand
CCAACCTCGACGAACCCCGGGACCACGCCAGAAGCTGTTCACGCTCGCCGCCGGTCAGAAGAAACTCGGCACCACACCCGAAATCCGCCACCCCGATATCATAGGCAATTAAGACGAAGATTTCAGGACCGGCACACTAGTAGATCGCATCCCGCCCGAGTGACTGCGGGGCCCCACCACTTCCACCCACGACCACGGCCACCGATTCGAGGACGCCGCCGTAGCCACGCGGTTCCTGGATAACCTGCACACACGACCCCGACGTGGCACAGGCCAACAGGAGCAGGACGGCGCACGGGCAACTCCACGGCCCACAGACCATCACACGCGATTCGGGGCCGAGTTCGAGACCGACCGAAAGCGCAGCCGTACGGGCTCCGACCTCGACCGACGACCGGAACCGAAAACCGAGTTCGTTCAAGAAGAGTCCGCCTTCGACATGCAGCGGAGAATCCACCGATACGACAACGAGTGTGAACACTTCAGCGACGTCGAACATCGGGCAGAACGCTTCGCCCGAGATCAGCGCAACGGCCTCCTCCAGCACCGCGTCCTGCTCTCGGTGAAAGATGATGTGGTGGAGGTCCAATTCACCTGCTCCACGCAGGGATACATCGTCGAACGGATCAATCGGTACCATCACGGCGTCGAGACGGGCCAGAACATGAAAGGCCAGGACGAACTCCCAGCCATCGGTGATGCACACGCCGATCCGCGCTCTCGGTTGCACTCCCCGAGCAACCAGTTCTTCGCGGAGCCATTCGACGGACTCATCGAGTCGCTCGAAGTCGGTCTCGAAGCCGTCACACGACACCGCCGGCCGAAAGGGGTGCCGATCGACGGCCTCATCGAGCACTGCGTTCAGATCGAAGACACTCATTCGCGCCCCATCGTCGTTGACAAACTTCTCTAACGTTGCGAGCACCGTTTTTGGAGCACCCAGAAACCTTCCGAGGCAAGGCTAGCCTTAGTGTGAGTAAAAAATCCAGGGTAAGTCTGCGACATTTCCTGCTCACGTCGAATGTCTACAAAAAACACTGCCTACATGGCCAACAATCGCAGCCCGAAGGGGATGAAACAAGGTTCACCCACTCCACGCCACAGCTGCAATAGCTATCGAAGAATAGGAAAAAATGCGACGTTCACCCGAGTGAAAATCAGGCCGAATAACAACGCGCTCTAGGTTTGAGCAGGCGTCAAAACATATAACGTGTTTCCCCATCCAACCGTCTGAAAGTTCTCGACGATCAGGTTCGCACCGGCAAAAACGGCACGGAGCTCGCAGTCGTCGCGATGACCTGATCCATACAGCGACAGGTGGAGAAGATCGTATTCAGCCGCATGCTCGTCCAAGGTCTCGGTGTCGAACGGGTCCTCCAGCACCATGATCCGGCCACCGGGTTCAAGATCGGCCGCCGCCGAACGCAGCAGGGCGATCGCGTCGGCATCGTTGAACTGATCAAGCCAACGCACGAACATGGTGGCGTCCGAGGCCGGAAGACTTTCGTCGAGCCCCTGTTCGCGCAAAGCGATTCGAGCCAACTGTTCCGGGCTCTCGACCGAACGGGGCATGTCCTCCTTCAAATACGCGATTTGCGCCGGCAAGCCGACGATGGTCACCCGGACATCGGCATGCGCCCCGGTGAGCGCTCGGGCAATCGGTCCGGCGCCGTCGGATCGCACCACGACATGTTTTATCGGGCCCAACAGGTCGGAGGCAGCCAGCGGTTGGGCGATGAACTGGGCAAAATCAGCAATGTTCTCAAGGAGCTTCGCCTCGTACCATTGTTCCTGCCGCAGCTCGGAGTATTCGTTTCCGGTCACTGACGCATAGGACGCGCGGCCGGTCTTGACAGCTTCGAAGATCCCAAAATAGGCCAGCTCCTGCCGTCCGACCGGTCCATCACGATGAAGGATGTCGACCACGAAATCGGTGGTGAGGAACTCGCCGCTGTCACTGAGGCGATAGTGCCCCGGCCTCTCGGCGCTTTCGAGGATCTCGATGGCAGTCAGATAGCGCAGGAGTTTGCCCACCGCCACCTCGTCGGCAGACGCGGCCTCTGCCAACTCGACTGCTCCGGTAATGCCCCGCGAGATCGCATCGGGCAGTCCCAAACTCACCGCGGCTCGAATTGCCAGCGGGGGCAGCAGGTCTGCCATCTCGTGCAACTTCTCGAAGGCTTCTTCGTTCTTGTCCGGGTCCGGCACAGTCGGATCATCGGCCAGGGTGACCACATCGGCGTGCCGCCAATAGCCGGTGAACTCCACGAATTCTTTTCCCACACCCCGCTTCTCGACGAGGTGTCGACGAATCTTCTTGGTCACGGTGGCTTCTCCGGCGATCCACGCGTATACCGAGCCATCCCACCACTGCACATTCTCGACCGCATCGATCAGGAGGTCGGTGGTCCCCGCGGTCGCGCCCTGTCGATCGAGCCAGGTGACCTGCACGTTCGGGTGGTCGGGCAAGTCGATCCGGTGAGCCGCTTCGGCGATCTCGACGAATACTTGTGCCCGGGTATCGGCAGACATCTCGTCCATCCATCGTGCGATGGCCGGTAGAGCGGTCTCGTCGCCGACGATCAGCAACCAGTCGATGCCAGAAGGCGGTTGGCGCATGGCCGCCGGGCCGGTGATGTGGATGGTGTCACCGGGTTGTGCCCGATACGCCCAAGTGGTGGCCATCCCGGAACCGTGTTTGACGAAGTCGATAGTCAACTCGGCCGAGGCCGGATCCCATCGCCGAATGGTGTAGGCCCGCCAGATCGGCCGCCGGTCCTTCGGCATCGAGAACGTGCCGTCGAGCTGAATCGGTAGCACCGGCGTGTCCTCGCCCGGGTAGGGCAGGATCAATCGCACGTCATCGTCGAAACCCTCCGACCGCAGTGGCGGTTGAGGCAACCCGTTAGCCGAGGTGAAACCACCCAATTGCGGACCGGTCAACGTGATCCGCCGCAGCCCCGGAGTGACGTCCACGATCCGGAGGACGTTCAACTCGCGAACGGAAATCGGGTACACAACCGGTTCACGAATGGTCTTGGGCATCATGCTCCTGAGTGGTTCGGTGAGCGCCTTCGAAGACCCGCACCTCCCGGCGGGTTTAGGCCAGACAAACCTAACATCAGATAACGATCATGGCCAGGAACAACGACTGAACAGAACATACCCCTTCATGGAGGTTTTAATGTGTAGGCTATTTTTCGATGACATTCCAACGTTAGGTTGTTGATGCCGATCAGCAAGATCCTCCTCGATATCAGTCCGTTGCGCGAGAGTCGCCCCTTCCGGAACATCGTCATCGCAAGGGCGATCACGATATTCGGCATCGGCATGCTGATGGTCGCGGTCCCGGTACAGATCTACACAATCACGGGATCGAGCACCCAGGTGGGAGCGGTCGCGACAACAACCGGCATCGCCACGTTCGTCGGATCGCTTGTCGGCGGCGTACTCGCCGATCGCAACGACCGGCGGGCACTGATCCTCTGGAGCCGAGCGCTGTGCGGGCTGGCGTTTGCCGGCCTGGCAGCCAACGCGATGCTCGACGCTCCCAATGTCCTTGCGATCTATGTACTCGGCGCCATCGACGGCGGCATCGGGGCAATCAGCTTCACCGCCCTGCTCGCCGCGACGCCTGCACTGATCCCCACCGACAAGTACGCAGCCGCTGCCGCCATCAACGGACTGACCGGTGAGGTGGGGACGATGACCGCGCCGGCGCTCGGCGGCCTGGTCATCGCAGCCGGCGGTGTCACCTGGAACTACGGCGCCGCTGCCCTGGGTATCTTCCTGACACTCCCACTCCTGTCCAGTGTCCCACCCATGCAACCGGAAGACACTGAACCCACACACCCGATGCGATCCCTCCTCGATGGCCTGAACTTCGCCTGGACCCGCCCGGCGATCCGGTCGGTCCTGTTCATCGGCGTCATCGCCCTACTCGGCACCGGAGTCACGGTTCTCATCCCCGCACTGGTCGATCAACACTTCGACAACGATCCCAGGGCCGCCGGATTGCTCTACTCCGGCATCGCGCTCGGCGCCGGGATCGGCTCGGTCACCAGCGGCTGGGTGGCCACCTTCGAACGCAAAGGTCTTCTTGTGCTGCTGGCCGCGTGCGCGGGTCTGGCAGTCACTTCCTTTGTCGCCGTCGCCGCATGGTTGTGGCTCACCTTCCTGCTCCTGGTCGCGGCGGGGCTGGCCATCAGCATTCGAGGCATCCTCGAGTTCACTCTGCTACAACGCGATACACCCGATCACTTCCGCGGGCGGGTCAACAGCGTATGGAGCGCCCTGACCGTTCTCGGCGCCGCAGTCGGTTCCATGCTCGCCGGAATCCTCGGCTCGGTGATGGACCCTCCGGCCGCCATCGCCGTGTACGGCGCCACCCTCACCGTCGTCGCGATCGCCGGACTGCTCTCGTTCGGACACCTGCGGACCTGGCGCGACCTCCCAGAGCCCGCGGCAAAACACAGCTGAGCGCTCCTCCCGTGCAGTGCTCCTACCCAAACTAGCCATTTCTGTATAGGCTGAGTGGCACTGGCGAGCTACTCGGCGACACCCGCGACGCGTTCGCCCCATTCACGCTGGAGAGGGGCAATACTCGGTGCTGGACACGGAACCGTTACCGGCGACCACCTTTGCGCGTTCATTGCGAGCGGTCACCGCCCTCGCTCGATCCGCCGCGTACGAGACCTACCTCTGTTACGAACATCAGGGCCAGTGGACCGTGGCGATCGGGACGCTCGGAACCGTCGACCTGACGAGCAGTACGACGCGCACCGAGTGGGGGTCCGAACCACCGCACGTTGCCGCATGGTCCGGCGATCCGGTAGCTGCACTCCATGATGCGCTGGGCGCGCTCCCCACGCTGGAATGGGAGGTATTCGGTTGGATTGGTTTCGATTTCGCGCGTTCCGTACACAAAATCGAGAGCTCGGCCGACTCGCCGGAGACCACCCTGGCGCATCTGCTGGTACCCGAGATGGTGGCGCGATTCGAATCAATCGACGATCCCGTCATCTTCAGAGGCGGAACACCCGAGCAGCGAACCCGGTTCACCGACTTGCTGACCTCACCGCCGCAGTCCGAACACCCCTCACCCGAGCCCGTCGACGTCCGGATCGACCATGACGATTTCCGCGGGCGTGCAGCCCAGGCGATCGACGAGATCGGTTCCGGTCAGTACCGCAAGGTCATCCTCTCGCGCAAGATTCCCGTGCCTTACCCCGTGGATCTGCCGCAGACCTACCAACTCGGGCGAATCGGCAACAACCCGCAGCGATCGTTCCTATTCAGGACAGGCGGCCTCGCCGCAGCCGGATTCAGCCCGGAACTTGTTGTATCGGTCGATCTTTCCCGAACGGTGACAACCACACCACTGGCCGGCACCCGGGCCCTGGGAAATGGCGTACTTGCCGACAGAACCGCTCGGGACGAACTCGAGAACGATCCGAAGGAGATCTCGGAGCATGCCGTCTCCGTGCGCACGGCCTACCGCGAGATCGAGTCGATCTCCGATACCGGCACGGCCAAGGTGCTCGACTTCATGGCAGTGTCCGAACGCGGAAGCGTGCAGCATCTGGCGTCGACGGTGTCAGGGCAGCTCCGCGAGGACCTGACACCGTGGGACGCCCTGGCCGCGGTCTTCCCGGCAGTCACCGCCTCTGGAATCCCGAAACGTGCGGCAGTCGATGCCATCTACCGCCTCGATGAGCAACCTCGTGGGCTGTATTCGGGCGCCATTATCACCGCGTCCTCCGAGGGCTCTCTCGAAGCCGCCCTGGCACTGCGAACCGTGGTCGAACAAGACGGCAACGCCTGGCTCCGGGCCGGCGCCGGCATCGTCGAACAATCCACTCCCGACCGAGAATTCGAAGAGACTTGCGAAAAGCTGAGCAGCGTGGCGCCCTATGTGGTCCGTCGAAACCGATGACCGCCGAGGGGACCAGTTCACGACGACTCATGACCGGAGGACACGGAGACAACATGCACACAGCCCGAACCGGACAACTGACCGAACAAGAAGTTCGCGAAACCGTGGCCGAGAAGCTCGGAATACCAACGGATTCAATCGATAATCAGGTGAACTTGATCTCGATGGGCCTTGATTCGGTCACCATGATGAAGCTGTCAGGTCAATGGCGACGCCGCGGGACGAACGTCAAGTTCGCCACTCTGGCCCAGGAACCCACACTCGCCGCCTGGTTCGGCCTGCTCGGTTGCCTCACAGACTCCGCCGAGCCGGAGCCGGCCACCACCGAACCGGACCACAACGGATCCGGCGTCGACCACGTCGTCACCGACGAACCGTTTGCGCTGGCATCGATGCAGCACGCCTACTGGGTGGGCCGTCAGGACGGACAAACCCTCGGTGGTGTGGCCGCACATCTGTACGTAGAGTTCGACGGATCCGGCGTCGACCCGCAGCGCCTCGAACATGCCTGTTCGGCGTTGGCCCAGCGGCATCGGATGCTCCGCACCCGATTTCTCGACGACGGGCTCCAGCAGGTACTGCCGAAACCGCCCGCCGATGTGTTTTCCGTCCGCGACCTGCGGACCACAGATGACCAGGAACTCGAGGGCGAACTCGATCAGATCCGACACCTCAAGACTCACCAGCGGATGGATGTCAGCGCCGGGCAGGGCCTCGACGTCACCCTGACACTCCTGCCGGACAACACAACCCGGCTCCACATCGACGTCGACATGCTGGTGGCGGATGCGATGAGCTACCGCACCCTGATGTCAGACCTGGCCACGCTGTATCGCGACCCCGACACCGACCTCGGGACACTCGACTACACATATCAGCACTATCTCGACGACCACCGCCTGGCGACAACATCGGCGGAACAAGACCGACGGTGGTGGGCCGACCGGGTCCCCGAACTCCCGGATCCACCTCAGCTGCCGCTCGTGCCGACAGCTGAGCGCACCGGCCCCGCCGACTCCGTCCGATACGCACATTGGCTCTCACCCGAACATGTGGACAGGCTGTTCACGCGGGCCCGCGAGTACTCGGTGACGCCCGCGATGGTGTTGGCCGCCATGTTCGCCGAAGTGGTCGGGAGATGGTCCAGCAGTTCACATTTCCTGCTGAATCTCCCGCTGTTCGATCGCGAACCCTATCATCGCGACGTCGATAAACTGGTGGGTGACTTCACGAACTCGCTGATGCTCGACGTGGATCTACGCACTGACCGCTCCTTTTTCGATGCGGTGTCGAAGCTACAGAGGACCGCGCACAACAGCGCGCTGCATTCGGGCTACTCGGGCCTGGACATCTTGCGTGACCTCGGCCGCCATCGCGGTGAACCCGTGATCGCCCCGGTCGTCTACACCAGCGGCCTCAATTTGGGCGAGTTGTTCGCCGACGTTGTCGAATCGGAGTTCGGACAACCGAAGTGGATCATCTCGCAAGGACCTCAGGTCGTGCTCGACGCCCAGGTCGCCGAACTACACGGCGGGGTACTCCTGAATTGGGATGCCCGGCGTGATGCCATTGTTCCCGCAGTGGCCGACGCCATGTTCGACCACTACCGCTCGATCCTCGAGCGTGTACTCGATCCCGGATGCGACTGGAAATCCACCCGTTTCGCCGACCTCCCACCTACCCAGGCGCAGGTCCGCCGCAAGGTCAACTCGACCGCAGTGGATCTTCCGGCGCGCACGTTGCACCACGCCTTCTTCTCCCACGCCGCCACGACCCCAGATCGTCCGGCACTTTTGTGGGACAACAACAACGAGCTGCGATACTCCAAACTTGCCCAGCAATCCCTCGCGGTCGCCGGCGCACTGTCGGCCCAGGGCATCGGCCCTGGCGACACAGTTGCCGTCCGTGTCGCCAAGGGCCACAGGCAGGTGATCGCAGTTCTCGGCGTGCTCGCAGCAGGTGCCACGTATCTGCCGATCGGAGCAGATCAGCCCGCGGCACGACAGCAGCTGATCTTCGACCAGGGCGATGTCCGGTTGGTACTGATCGATCGGCCTGATGCCGAACTGTCGGGGTTGGTAGATGAATTGGGGATCAGCGAGGCAATCGCGTACGAAAGCCCTTTGCCGAGCCCTGTTGTCACCGTTCCGACCGATATTGCCTATGTCCTGTTCACGTCGGGATCCACCGGCCGGCCGAAGGGCGTCGAGGTGACGCACTCTGCAGCGGCCAACACCATCGACGGGATCATCCATCACTTCGGGTTCGACGACACCGACCGAACACTGGCGCTGTCCGCGCTCGAGTTCGATCTGTCGGTCTTCGACATCTTCGCCCCGCTGAGTCTGGGCGGCGCGGTAGTGTCGGTCGCCGCCGATCACGTCAATGAAGCTGTGGCCTGGGCGCAGACAGTGCAGCGATCGGGTGTGACCGTGCTGAACTGCGCGCCCGGCCTCTTGGACATGCTCCTGACCGTCGGCGACCACGACCAACTCAACGGACTGCGAACGGTTGTCGTCGGCGGGGACTGGGTGGGGGTCGACCTACCGGGCCGGTTGCGGGAACTGGCACCGACAGCACGCTTCGCCGGACTCGGCGGCGCGACGGAGACTGCGATCCACTCCACCGTCTGCGAGGTGTCCGGACCCGTTCCGGCCGAGTGGAAAGCGGTTCCCTACGGCACTCCGCTACCCAACGTCCAGTGCCGCATTGTCGACGATCGAGGACTCGACTGCCCCGACCGGGTGACCGGTGAGCTCTGGATCGGCGGCGCCTCGGTGGCGCTGGGCTATCGCGGCGACCCCGAGCGGACCAGCGACCGATTCGTCGAACACGAAGGCGTGCACTGGTATCGGACCGGTGATCTGGCCCGATACCAGGACGACGGGTCCATCGAGTTCCTGGGCCGCGGCGATCATCAGGTCAAAATTCGCGGTTACCGGGTCGAGCTGGGCGAAGTCGAAGCCGCTCTGCGGACAGTCGACGGCGTGGCACATGCCGTCGCCGCGGTGATCGGTAGTGGCCCTTCGAACCGACTGGCAGCAGTGGTCGCCGCCCAATCCCTGGTGCCCGATCCCGAATTCTTCCGGCGACAGGCCGCACAGCGTCTGCCCGACTACATGGTCCCGGAACAGGTCGTGGTGCTCGATGCGATGCCGTTGACACCCAACGGGAAAATCGATCGCAAGAAGGTCATCGCGCTGATCGACCTCGGTGCAGGAGGTGACGATTTCGCCGAACCGACCACAGATCTCGAAGCCGCGCTGGTACACATCGTCGAAGCAGTCCTCGAGAAGGACCGGGTCGGGATCGACGATGACTTCTTCGCCTCCGGCGGCGACTCCATTCTGGCCACAACGGTGATCGCCCGTACCCGCGGTCTGCTGTCCGTCGGCAACGCGAACATCACCGATGTCTTCGCGGCCCGCACGATTCGCGCCCTTGCCGCGCGCCTCATCGACAAACAGACGACCTCCGGGCGCCTGGAACAGATCGCCGCCATCTACCTCGACATCGCCGGCCTGGCGTCGCCGGAGCTCCCTCGCGCGGCATCTGTGAGCTGAACCCCGTACACCCGAATCAGATCGACTCGGTTCGACTCCGATTCGTTTCACTTCTATGACGATCAATTGTGAGGTTCAAGAGCGTGACGTCTTTGGATGATCTGCAGGCACTGATGGCGGCACGGATCGAAGCTGCGGGCCTCGACGAGGCGGGTGCGCGGATCCCGCCGCGCGCCGACCGGCACCGTGCCGAGCTGTCGTTCGCGCAGCGCCGAATCTGGATGCACCAGCAGTTGTACCCGGACAGCGTCGCCTACAACGTCTGCCTGTGCCTGTATTTCACCGGGACCGTCGATGACGATGCACTCGCGACGGCGTTCGAAACGTTGGCGCACCAGAACGAAGCACTGCGCACCACGTTCCACGACGAGAACGGCAGTCTCCATCAGCGAATTCACGAAGCGATGCCCCTGATCATCGACCGAACCGATCTGGCTCATCTGAACGCCGATGCATCGGCAGGGGCGGTGCAGGCCCTGGCATACACCCAGGCCCGCACGCCGTTCGACCTCTCCCTAGAAGCCCCGATGCGGGTCACCTTCGTCCGCACCGCCGCCGATTCCGTGACCGTCATCTTGACGGTGCAGCACATAGCCTGGGACGGAATGACATTCGCCGCTCTGTCGAGGAGTGTCGAACGGACGTATCGACAACTGGTGTCCGGACGACAATCGGTGAACGGCCATGTTCCGACCACACAGGTTGCCGACCACGCCGACTGGGAGCAGAGCCACTTCCGCCGCCTCGACGACACCGAACAATTCAGGTTCTGGGAAGGGCAGCTCCAGCCGGAGCCTCCGCCCCTGATGTTGCCGACGGACAAGCCTGCGCCCCCGGTATTGTCCGAACGCGGCGCCCGTGTGGATCGCCGCATGGATCCCCGTTGTGCACAGGGACTCACCGCACTGTCCACAAGGCTGGGAACCACCCCCTACACAGTTTTCCTGACCACCTACTATCTGTTGCTGTCGAGGTTCTCGGGTTCCACCGACGTCACAGTCGGTACCGCGGTCGCCAACCGGGACGATCCGGGACTGGAAGACCTCATCGGGAACTTCGGAAACACCCTGGCCCTACGCGCCGACTTGCAGATGAACAACTCGTTCGCGCAAACAGTGCACCAGGTGCAGGCGATCACAGAAGCCGCCTTCGCCCACCAAGACTACCCATTCGACCGGATTGTCGAGCGGCTCAACCCGATTCGAGCATTGGGTCAACCCGTCTTCTTTCAGGCGATGTTGCTGTTCCTGACCCAGGACATCGAGGGCCCGCAGCTGCCAGGGTGTTCCACCGGGTGGACACGCGTCGACAACCACAGCGCGCAGCTTCCGCTGGCACTGGAGGTCTTCCTCCGGGACGGACAGATGGACGTCGAGGCAACCTACGCCACCGACCTGTTCGATGCACAGACCATCACGAGGATGCTCGACTACCTGGAGGAACTCCTGGTCGCCATCGGCGACGAACCGCAGGCTCCGATCCGGCAGCTGATGGGCCTGACCACACGTGACCGAGCATTGATCGACCAGTGGTCACAGGGAGATCCCGAGTCCGAATCGACGACCCCGCCCTGCGCCCGCGTCGACGATCTCATCGCCGAACAGGCGTGCGCCACCCCTGGGTACATCGCCATCCGAGTGGGCGAGAAATCTCTGACCTACCGCGATTTCGACGTGAGGGTGAATCAGCTGGCCCGGCATCTGATCGGGCTCGGGACCCGGGTCGGCGATCGCGTCGTTGTCATGCTGTCGCGGGATGAGGCACTCCCGATCGCCCTGGCCGCGGTCGGACGCGCCGGGGCCGCGTACGTGCCCATCGATGTCACGTATCCGGGAGAACGGGTGGCATACCTGATCAGGGACTCCGACCCGGTTGTCGTACTCACCGACTCGCAGGTGGCCGAGCAGCATTCGGCCACGCTACAGGCGACCCGCGAGCGCGGGCGAGTGGTGATCGAAGTCGACGATCCCGGGCTATCGGTGGCACTGGGCGCCCACCCCGGCACCACGGTGCAGGCCGCCGAGCGTGATCGCACCATCCACCGCAATGATCCCGCACTCTTGATCTACACCTCTGGATCCACCGGTGACCCCAAGGGCGTGCTCATCTCTCAATCGGCGATCGCGAGCCGGTTACGTTGGCAGGCCGGCCGATCCGGCCCCGGCGGAGTGTTCCTGGCCAAATCGGCGATCGGATTCATTGACGCAAGTACCGAATTCCTGGGCGCGTTGACCCGCGGCGGCACCGTTGTCGTCGCAGATGCCGAGACCGCTCACGATCCGCAGCTGCTGATCAAGCAGATCAGCCGGCACGAGGTCACAGACCTCGTCACCGTTCCTGCGCTCGCTCACGCGCTCGCAACCACGCCTGGTGCGGCAGAGCATCTCTCGAGCATTCGCCGGTGGATCTGTTCAGGTGAGACATTCACCGGTGCAACGCTGGCCGCCCTGCACCGGGTGGTCCCCGATGCCCAGATCGTCAACTTCTATGGCTCGACAGAGATCACCGGAGACGCCACTGCGGTGATTGCCGCCGAACCGGGCGCCGAGTCCGAAACCACCTATGGCACAGTCGCGATCGGGTCACCGGTAGCCGGCACCGCTGCCTACGTTCTCGACCGGTTCCTTCGTCCGGCACCTCCGGGGGTCACCGGCGAACTCTATGTTGCCGGAGCACAGGTGGCCACCGGATACCACAACAGGGCCGCACTGACCGCCGAGCGGTTCGTCGCCAATCCGCTGCGCGCGTCAGCTGATCACCGACATTCCAGCCGGCTCTACCGGACCGGAGATCTGGCCCGCTGGAACCACTCCGGTCAGCTCGAATATCTGGGACGAACCGACCACCAGGTCAAACTCCGTGGATTCCGGATCGAACTGGACGAGATCCAGGTGGCGCTCGAGGCGCACCCCGACGTCAGATCAGCTGTGGCGACCACATTCCGGCGTGATCCTGATGACGAGATGTCCACCTACCTCGTCGCCTACCACACACCGACCACCGGCACCTCCTCCACTGAGCCCTCCCTGTCCGCGGCCCTCCGCGACCACATGAGCAGACTCCTCCCCCAGCACATGGTGCCGACAGTCTTTGTCGCGCTCGACAGACTTCCGACAAACGCGCACGGCAAGATCGACAAGAACTCGTTGCTGCCACCTGATTTAAATGATGGCCGACCCGTCGAGCAAGAACCGCGGACAGACACCGAACGTCGGGTCGCGGACGCCTTTCGCGATGTCCTCTCCCTCCCCGCCGCGCGCTCGCTCGATATCGACGACAACTTCTTCCACCTCGGTGGCCACTCGTTGTCGGCCACCCGCCTGGTCACCCAGCTGAACACGGCTCTCGGATCCGGCGTGACCATGAGATCGGTCTTCGAGGCTCCGACGATCGCACTTCTGGCATCCGAGGTCGATCGCCTCACGAGCAGCAGTCCGCAGGCCCCCGATGCGACCACCCCACCGGACCAGATCGTTGCCACACCACGTTCAGGGAATTCGGTGCTGTCCGCGGCGCAAGAGCGACTGTGGTTCTTCCACCAGGTCACCGGACCGACGTCGGTCTACAACATCGCTTTGGCGTTCCGAATCCACGGTCCGGTCGCTTCAGCGGCGCTGACGTCAGCGCTGAAAGATCTTGTCTCCCGCCATGAGGTGCTCCGAACCCGCTTCGATGACACCGAGCGCCGCGGCGTCGTTCAGAATGTGCTTGCGGCCGACGATGTCGATGTGCAATTCACACAGACCACGGAGTCGGACGTCTGCGTGCAGGAATTCCTGAGCGAACAGTCGACGTACTGCTTCGAACTCGATCGCGAGCTGCCCATCCGGGCTGCTCTGATCAGCCTCCACGCCGGTGGATACATCCTCTCGATCACTGTGCACCACATCGCATTCGATCAATGGTCCGGCCCGATCCTGTTCGCCGATCTCGAGCGGGCATACCGCAGCCGTACCGCCGGCCGCGCCCCGGACTGGGATCAGTTGCCCATCCACTACGCGGATTACGCTGCGTGGCAGCGGTTGTCGATGGGCACCGTTGAATCCCCGACCATCAGCGCGCAGAGCCAGCTCGAGTATTGGCAAGGAAAGCTGACCGGCATACCGGATGAGATCCCGTTGCCGACCGATCGGATGCGGCCGGCGGTATCCGATTACCGGGGGGCCTGCATCACTCTGACTCTGCCGTCGTGTCAGTTGAGGGCCCTCAAGGACACTTGCCGCAGACTTCAGGTGACCGAGTACATGGCGGCAAACACCGCAGTGGCAATCGCGCTGAATCTCAACGGCAGTGGTCTCGACATACCCGTCGGGACGCCCATTTCCGGCCGAGGCCACCCGGCGATCTCCGATCTGATCGGGTTCTTCGTCAACACCCTCGTGATCCGGAATGATCTTTCCGGCGACCACACTCTGACCGAAATGTTGTCCCGGGTTCGGCGTGACCTGCTCGACGCCTTCGACAATCAGGCCCTGCCCTTCGAACGACTGGTGGATGCGCTCAATCCCGAGCGGTCGATGGCGCGCCATCCTCTGTTTCAGACCATGGCCGTCTACCGGACCGCCACCGCGCCGCTCCGCTTCGACGACTACGACGCGGAGTTCGTCCCGTCACCGGTCTCGACATCCAAGTTCGACCTGGAGTTCGAGTTCCAGGAATCCCTCGACCAGGACCTCACGATCAATCTCATCTTCGCGACCGAGTTGTTCAACGAGGCCACCGCACACCGACTCCTCGACACCGTTGTGCGGGTCCTCACGACCATCGCCGATGATCCGGCACAGCGAATATCACAGTTGACCACGGTGTCTCCCGGCGACGAGCAGCAGCTCCGGCAGTGGTCCAGCGCTGGGACCGAGCCCGCTCCCGCCCAGACCCTCGACCGGTTACTGACCCGACGATGCGAGCAGACGCCCGATCGCATCGCGATCAATCTCGGAACGAACGCATGGACCTACCGCGACCTCTCCGCCGCCCGTAACAGGCTGGCGCGAAGCCTGATCAGCCGTGGCATCGGCGCCGGCAACCGGGTCGCGATCATGGCCCCCCGGTCTCCTGAGCTCATCGTCGCGATCACGGGTGTACTGACAACAGGTGCCGCGTATGTGCCGGTGGACCCGGCATATCCGTCGGATCGCATCGCGTACCTGCTGACCGACTCGACACCCTCCCTCGTACTCGTCATGAACGAGGCCGACCGATCGACAGCCAAGGAGCTGACCGATGTCGCTGTGGTGACGCTCGAGGAGTCGATCACCCGACATCGCGCCGACAACCCCACCAGCGATCTTCCCCTCACCCCGCAGGAACTGGTCCGGCCGCATGGCCCGACCGATACCGCCTACGTCATGTACACCTCTGGCTCCACCGGTACGCCCAAGGGCGTGATCATCAACCACGCCAACATCGTTGCACTGTTCTCCGCCACGTCATCCATGACATTCACCGACCGCGATGTCTGGACGCTGTTCCACTCGTACTCCTTCGACTTCTCGGTCTGGGAGATCTGGGGGGCACTGCTGCACGGCGGCCGATTGGTGGTCGTCGACCAGGACACCGCACGCGATCCGTCCCGCTTCGGCCAGTTGCTGCGCGACGAGCAGGTGACCGTATTGAGTCAGACGCCGTCAGCCTTCTATTCGCTCATCCACTCCGAGGAAGATCGGCCCGGCGGTCCGCCCGAGGCGTTGCGCACGATTGTATTCGGCGGCGAGGCGCTGGATTACCGCAAGATAGCCGACTGGCGAAAGCGCCATCCCGACTCGGAAGTCGGGTTGTTCAACATGTTCGGTATCACTGAGACAACGGTCCACACCACAATACATCCGATATCGATCGACGAGGGTTCCGCCGCGAGCGTCATCGGCCGTCCGCTACCGAATCTGTCGACATACGTTCTGGACGAGTACCTTCGACCGACACCACCCGGAGTCACCGGCGAACTCTACGTCGCGGGACCGCAAGTGGCCGAGGGATATTTCAATCGCCCGGCTCTGTCAGCATCACGATTCATCGCCAATCCATTCCAGGACACCAATCCGGCGCTCCGCCTCTACCGCACAGGCGATCTCGCGCGGTGGAGCACCGCGGGCACACTCGAGTACCGAGGCCGGGCAGATCAACAGGTCAAGATTCGCGGCTTCCGCATCGAACTCGACGAAATCCGGGCCGCGATGGACAGCCACCCCAGCCTGTCCCGGGCAGCAGTGATCGCATGTGAGCGGGACGCGATGGGTGCGGCGGGCCAGTATCTCGTGGGATACTGGGTCGCTGCCGACTCGGCACCGACCGCGATCTCCGCGTCTGAGCTCCGGACCCATCTGCAGTCGGTTCTGCCGGCGCACATGGTTCCCGCCCATCTGGTGGAGATTCCGGCGATACCCATGACGGCGAACGGCAAGCTGGATCGCCGCGCACTGCCCGAGCCGGCCCCGGACACTGGACACGCCGACGGCCGAGCGCCGGCCTCCGCCGTCGAGCAAAGTCTCGTGTCGGTGTACACCGACGTACTCGGACTCCCCGGGGTCACGCCCGACGATGACTTCTTCCACCTTGGCGGAGACAGCATCTCGGCCCTGGCATTGGTCCGACGAGCCCGCGTACTGGGCATAGTCATCACGCCTCCCGACGTCTTCAATCACAGGACCGTCGCCGCACTGGCAGGCATCGCAGGAACGGTCGAACCCGAAGATCAGGCAACATCGACCGCATTGCCTTCGCCGGTTCATCGCCCCACCTCCCTGACCCCGATCATGCACCGCCAGCTGGGCGGTGGGGTCGATCAGTCGGCACTGCGGCACACACTGTTGCTGGTGGCACCGCCCGACCTGGACCTCGACCGGCTTGAGCGCGCCCTGCGTGCGGTGATCGATCAGCACGCGGCACTCTCCCTGTCCATCGGACGGACAGGTGAGACGCCCACCATCGAGCACGCACCACGCGATCTCCGGGCACCACTGGTTCACCGGTTCGATGCCACCGCGCAGACCGACAGCGCGATGGGTGAGTACATCCAGCACGTCGAGGCGGAGTTGGCAGGCGGACTCGATCTCTCCTCCGGACAGTTGACACATATCGCACACTTCGACCGCGGAGACGAGCCGGGCGTATTGGCCTGGACGGTCAATCATTTCGCGGTCGACTACGTGTCATGGGACATCCTGACCGCGGACCTGCAGTCGGCATACGAAGGCAGCGACGATACTATCCCGACCACCGACCTCGCGTTCTTCACCTGGCTCGAGTTATTGAATTCACCGGCCCAGCTCGAGGTCTTCCGTCGAGACGCCAAGCACTGGATCGCAGAGCTGAACGCCGCGGCGCCGCTGAATGCGACAACCGACCCGACGCCGGTGGCCGAGCAACAGGTGCTCCGCGTGACGCTGCCCCATGCCCTGAGCGCGCGTCTTGTGTCCGAACCGCCGAGACTAGGCAGTTCGACCAACAATGTACTGCTCGCGGGACTCGCTGTGGCCCTGCAGAGATGGCGCGCAACCCGATCGATGCCCGCGACCCCCGGCCTCCTGATCGACGTCGAAGGACATGGCCGCTCGGCGTCGCTCGCCGGTCCGGCGCTCGAGACCACGGTGGGCTGGTTCACCACGGTCCGGCCCGTCGCGGTCCGGGTGTCGACCGACGACGCGACCGCGATCACCGGTTCGTCACTGCCGGATCTGGATTGCGTCGTCGCGGCGAACGCGGCGATGGAGGCGATCCCCAACGATGGCATCAGTTACGGTGCGCTACGTCACCTCGATCCCGAATCGATGACCCTGTTTGCCGAACTCTCGAACGCCGACGTGCAATTCAATTATGGCGGGATCGTGACCGCTTCTGCCCACCACCAGGTGAGTGCGTGGACCACACCGCACTTCCTCCCGCGTCTCATCGCAACGACACCGGCCCTGACGCCACTGTCGCACGCCCTCACCGTCGACATCGTCGGGCAACGTTCATCCCAACACACCGAGATCGGATTCTCGTTCACCGGCGACCGCACATTCACCGCCGAAAGCCTGCAGGAGCTGGCGGCAGGCTTCGAAGCCGTATTGGAATCGATCTCACAGACGCTGACCGCACTACCCGAGAACACATCACTCGCTGATCGTCTGACACCGCAGGCGGTGTCACCGATGGCCAACCAGCATCGTCTGCGCCTGTCCGGCATCCCACTCGATCGATTTGTCCTCACCGAGGTGGTCGACCTCGACGGCCGCGATGATCTGGACCTTCAACGCTTGGAACTGGCCGTGTACTCAGTGATCTCACAACAGGATTCACTGCGCCAGCGACTCGTCGCGAAGAATCGGCTGCTCTGGACGATGGAGGTGATCGAGCCATCGGCACACCAAACGCAGGCGATGTCTTCCGTGCACCACCTGCCGCAGCAGACCCGGCAGGATGCGCTCGACACCGTCGCGGACCACATGCGAGAACAGATCGATGCCCTGGCG
>NZ_DATCVM010000150.1:0-8604 GCF_036566845.1 Williamsia sp. | reverse complement strand
GACAACGATCCGCCGTACTTCCGGCCGCCGCTCAGCAAGGATTTTCTGCAGGGAGACACCGAGTTCGACGACATCACCCAGCATCCGCCGCAGTGGTACCGCGACCGCGACATCGAGCTCCGCACCACTACGTCGGTGGGGGGCCTCGATACCGGCGCCCGGACCGCCGGCCTCTCGACCAGTGAGACCATCGAGTTCCGTACCGCGATCATCGCGACGGGTGCCCGCCCGACGCCGCTGCCGGTGCCAGGCGGTGCGCACGCACTCTCGCTCCGGTCGTTTGCCGACGCCGCGACACTGCGCACCGCGGCGCAACAGGCGAGTTCGGCGGTGGTCATCGGGGCCGGGTTCATCGGCTGCGAGGCGGCAGCCTCACTGAGTGCCCGCGGCGTCACCACGACTCTGGTTGCCCCGGAACAGGTTCCGCAGGCCGCCCGCCTCGGGGCCGATGCGGGCGCTCGAATACTCGCCATGCTCTCCGACGCCGGGGTCCGATATGTGGGCGGCCCGGCCATCACGCGGATCGAGCCCGGCACCGTGACACTCGACGACGGCGTCCGGATCGACACCGATCTGATCCTCGCGGCGGTCGGCATCACACCCTGCTCCGACCTGGCCGAGGACGCCGGGCTGACCACGGAGGAGGGCCGGATCGTTGTCGATGAACACATGCGCACCAGCGTGGGCGCGATCATGGCCGTCGGCGACGTGGCCAGTGCCCACAACCCGACGGCCGGCCGCCGGATCGCGACCGAGCACTGGCAGGACGCCGCGGACCAGGGCGAGGTGGCCGGTGCGACGGCCGCGGGTGTCGACCGCTCGTGGGATGCGGTGCCCGGCTTCTGGACCACCATCGGTGACCACACCCTCAAGTACGCCGCCTGGGGTGACGGCTTCGATTCGGCACATCTTGTCGAACGGGACGGCGGATATCCGGATGGCGGCTTCACCGTCTGGTACGAGGGTGGCGGAGTCGCCGTCGGAGGCCTGACCTACAACCGCGACGACGACTACGACCTGGCCGAGAAGCTCGTCGCCGGTCGCCGGTCCGCGCCCATCTGACAGACGATGGCGGACAACGATTTGCGCTATGCCAACAGGATTGGCCAAACCGGGCTCAATTTGGTGAATCGACTGTCGTGAGTCGGTGGCCGGGGTTGTAGTCCGTCCATGACCTTCGACTCAGTGATCCGCCGCGGGCGGTGGTTCGACGGCAGCGGCTCTGCTTCGCATGTCCGCGACATCGGGATCCGCGATGGACGCATCGTCGAGATCTCGGCGGCGCCCCTCGACACTGCGGGTTGCACCGACGTCATCGATGCGGCGGGTTTGTGGGTCCTGCCCGGCATGGTCGACATCCACACGCACTACGACGTCGAAGTGCTCGGTGGTCCGGAGCTGAGCGAGTCGTTGCGGCACGGCGTCACCACGGTGCTGTTGGGTTCCTGCTCGCTGTCGACGATCCACGTGGATGCCGAGGTCGCCGGTGACCTGTTCGGTCGGGTCGAGGCGATCCCGCGGCGGCATGTCATCTCAGGCATCGAAGAGCACAAGACCTGGCGGACCGCAGGGGAGTATGTCGAGGCGCTCGAAGCCCTCTCGCTGGGGCCGAACGTCGCGGCATTCATCGGCCACTCCGACATCCGCGCCGTGACGATGGGACTCGACCGCGCCACCCGGAGCGACGTCACACCCACGGCGGCGGAGCAACTCCGGATGGACCGCCTGCTCATCGAGGCGCTGGATGCGGGCTTTGTGGGGTTGTCGTCGCAGCAACTCCTCTTCGACAAACTCGACGGAGAGGTCTGCCGGTCCCGGACGCTCCCGTCGACGTACGCGAAGCGTCGCGAGCTGCGCCGGCTCAACACGATCCTGCGGAAGAGGGCGAGGGTGCTGCAGTCCGGCCCGGACATCTCGCGCCCACTCAACGTGTTGTCGCAGGTGTTCACGTCATTGGGCTGGGGACGGCCTCGACTGAAGACGAGCCTGCTGTCCGCGGCCGACGTCAAGGCCCGCCCGGAAGTGATCCACGCGATGGGTCCGCTCGCGCGGCTGGTCAACCGGTTCGGCGGTGACTTCCGCTGGCAGCACCTGCCCGTGCCGTTCGAGGTGTACGCCGACGGCATGGAACTGGCGGTGTTCGAGGAGTTCGGCTCCGGCGCCGCGGCGCTGCATCTGAGTGACGAGATCGATCGCAACGAGCTGATGCGCGATCAGGGCTACCGACGCGCTTTCCGCAAGGACTACGACAAGAAGTACGGACCCCGGGTCTGGCACCGGGACTTCTTCGACGCCGACATCGTCGAGTGTCCGGACCACACCGTGGTCGGGAAGACTTTCGGTCAGGTCGGGCTCGATCGCGGCGGACTGCATCCGGTCGACGCGTACCTGGACCTCCTCCTCGAACACGGGTCAAAAATTCGTTGGCGCACAACAATTTCCAACCACCGGCCCGAACTCCTCAAGAAGCTGGCGACGGAACCCGGTATCCAGCTCGGGTTCTCCGACGCCGGTGCGCACCTGCGCAGTATGGCGTTCTACAACTTCGGGCTGCGTCTGCTGCGGCACGTGCACACGGCCGCCGAGGCCGGTGAGCCGTTCATGACCGTCGAGCACGCCGTCCACCGGCTGACCGGCGAGCTCGCCGATTGGTACGGCATCGACGCCGGGCACCTGCGCGTCGGTGACCGGGCCGACCTGTTGCTGCTCGATCCCCAACACCTCGACGCCTCGCTCGAGGAGTACCGAGAGGCCGAGGTCGAGCAGTTCGGCGGGCTGTCCCGGATGGTCAACCGCAATGACGAGACCGTCCGGACCGTCATGGTCAACGGAGAAACGGTTTTCACCGGCGGCGTTCCGGCAGATGTCCTCGGACGCAAGAGGATCGGCCGCTTTCTTCCCGCGCAGACAACTGAGACGAGGTATGAGCGTGTCCGATGACAACAAGTCGGTGGTCCTGGGCCTGTGGGCGGCGTTGAGCAAGCGGGACTGGGCGGGGCTCGGGGGGTTTGTGTCCGACGACTGCATCTACGTCGACATGCCGCTCGGGCCCGGTGCGGCGGCGCGCGGACCCGAGAACATCGTCAAGCGGCTCAAAGTGGGCCTGGAGCCACTGGCCGATTACAGCAATCACGACGGCCTGATCATCTCCAGCGGCCCCGACGTCATGTACGAGCACAGCGAGACCTGGACGTGGTCGACCGGAGAGACCGCGACTTTGGCTTTTGTCACGGTGCACAAGGTGGTCGACGGAAAGATCGCCCTGTGGAAGGACTACTGGGACTTCGCCGGATTGGCGGCCACCGCGCCGGCGGACTGGATGGAGCAGCTCGCCGCCTCCGACATGTCGTGGATGTACGACGCCACCGGACAGATCTGACCGCCCAATACCTCAGTAGTACACCGGCCCCGGGACGCCGCCACCGACAGCGATGGCATCGCCGGTGATCCCGATACTGCGCGGCGACGCCAGGAAGGTCACCACGTCCGCGACCTCGCTCGCGTCGACGATCCGCCGGATCGAGTTGGTGGCCAGGGCTTGCTCGAGTTCTGCGACAGGCGTGCCGGTTTCGGCCGACTCCGCGGCCAGCGCCGTGTCCAGCCGGGCGGTCCGGGTACGTCCCGGATGGACAACCGTCACGTTGATGCCGTGCGGACCCAGTTCGTCGGCGAGGTTCTTGGTCAGTGCGGACACACTCACGTTGCGAATGGTCTGGGCGATCGAATTCGCCTGCCGGGCACCGAGTCCGCTGATGTTGATGATGCGTCCCCACCCCTGATCGATGAGGTGCGGCGCAACGGCGCGCGCGGTGCGCAGATACCCCAGGACCTTGATCTCGACCTCGCGGCGCACGATGTCGTCGGTGGTGCTCGCGAAGTCCGTCGGGCTGCCGGCGCTCCACGGGGTGGCCGCGGAGTTCACCAGGATGTCGATGCCGCCGAGTTGCTCGACGGTCTGGGCCACCAATTGTTGTACGGATGCGTCGTCGCCGGTGTCGACGGTTATTCCGACCACTTTTCGTCCCGAACGCGCGGCGATGTCATCGGCGGCCAGTTTCAGTGCCTCGGGTTCTCGGGCAGCGATGACCATATCGGCGCCTTCGGCCGCGAGTCCGTGGGCGATGGCGAGTCCGATACCTTTGCTGCCGCCGGTCACGAGGACACGCTTGTCGGTCAATCCGAGGTCCATTTCATCCATCCTTCGTAGTCATGGAACGCTTCGAGGTGTACTCCGGTACGTATTTTTTCAGAACAACCGCGCCGAGGGCAGACAGGCCGGCGGCCGCGAATACCGCAGCCGACAGCGGAAAGAACGCGGCGCAGACCGCGATCGACAGCGGGCCGGCGAGAAATCCGGCGTCGTGGGTCAATCGCCAGGACGCCAGGAACTCGGCTCGTCCGGTCTCCGGTGCCACGTCGGCCCCGATCGTCATGATCACCCCGTTGCCGAAGCCGTTGCCGATCCCCATCAGCACGGCAACTGCGGTGAAGGTGAAAACCGTTGTGGTGAAGGGTATCAACAGATACGACAGTCCCAGCACGGAGATCGACGGGACCGCGACGACGGTGCGGCCGAACCGGTCCATGAGATGTCCGGCCGGGTAGGCGAACAAGACGTCGGCCGCCGCACCGATCCCGAAGAGCAGGCTCGCGACCGCGGGGGAGAGGCCGATGTGGATGGCCCAGAGCGGCAGGATCGCGTCTCGCGCACTGCGGGCGACGCCGAGTAGCAGCGATCCGGTACCGAGTGTGGACAGCAGCCGCCGGTGACGTGCGAACACTGTGGGCAGGCTCAGTGGCTGTGCCACCGCACCGGCGCCGGGCGGATCCGGCAGGCGCGCCATCATCAGGCCCCCCGCGACGATCGCCACCAGCTGCACGACAAATCCACCGCGGGTGCCGATCAGCCAGATGACGGCGGCCCCCACGAGCGGTCCGACGAAGAAACCGAACCGCATGGCGCCACCGAACAGCGACATCGCCCGGGCCCGCCAGGCAAACGGGACCGCCAGCGACAGGTAGTTCTGCCGCGCCAGACCCCATACGGCGTTGGCCAGACCCACGGCCAGGATGCCGAGGCACAACATCCAGATCCCGACGGCGAACATGCAGGCCAGTGCGCCCGCCGAGGCGAGGGTACTGGCCGCGATGATCGACCGGCGCTCACCGATCCTGGCGACGATCTGTCCCGAACACGTGTCCCCGATGACCTGGCCGAGGCCGACGATTGCGACCGTCAGCCCGGCAACCGCAGTCGACGCGCCGAGCTCGAGGGCGGACAGCACCATGACCGGTGCCGCCGCCCCCTGCCCGATCCCGTACGCGGCGGCCGGCAGATAGACGGTGCCCGCGAGCGACCGCAGTGGTCGTTCAACCGATCCCAGATCCAGATCCGCAGGGTCGCCGAGCGACGTCATACGGAGGCAGACTCCCGGATCTGACTGCTCGACGGCAACTCGATGCCATAGTGTCCACGCAGCGTCGACTCGGTGTAGTCCTCACGGAACCGGCCGCGCGCCTGCAGGATCGGGACCACGTGGTCGACGAAGTCCTCGAGTCCGCCGGGCAGGTAGGGCGGCATCACGTTGAAGCCGTCGGCGGCGCCGGCATCGATCCAGTCGATCAGGTTGTCCGCGATCTGTTCGGGTGTACCGGCGATGCTGCGGTGACCGCGGCCCCCACCGAGGCGCCCGATGAGCTCGCGAATCGTCAGGTTGCCGTCGGCGGCGAGCTGGCGCACCAGCGTCGACCGGCTCTTGTGGCCTTCGATCTCGGACTCCGGCGGAAGCTCGGGGAGCCGGGCGTCGAGTGACAGTCCGGTCAGGTCGACGTTGAAGAAGTTCGACAGCTGGCCGAGCGCGTGGTCGGGGGAGATCAGATCGGTGAACTCACGTTCGAGGTCGAGCGCTTCGGACTCGGTGCTGCCGATGAACGGCACGATGCCGGGGAGGATCTTCAGATCGTCGAGATCCCTTCCGTAGCGCGCCAATCGGCCCTTCAGGTCGCGGTAGAAGTCCTGGCCCTCGGTGATGGTTCGTTGTGCGGTGAACACCACCTCGGCGTATCGTGCCGCGAGGTCCTTGCCGTCTTCCGATGACCCGGCCTGTACCAGCACCGGCCGGCCCTGCGGAGAGCGCGGCGAGTTCAGCGGCCCCCGTACGGAGAAGTGTTCTCCCACATGGTGGATGGGACTGACGAGGTCGGGATTGGCGAACTCGGCGCGCTCGACGTCGAGCACCACGGCGTCATCGTCCCAGCTGTCCCACAGCCGGTTGACGACGTCGACGAACTCCTGGGCCCGCCGGTACCGGCCGGCGTGGTCCGGGATCGCGTCGTAGCCGAAGTTCAGCGCTTCCAGTTCTTGCCCCGACGTCACGATGTTCCAGCCGGCCCTGCCGCCGCTGATGTGTTCGAGCGAGGCGAACGCCCTGGCCAATGTGTAGGGGTGGTTGTAACCCGTTGAGGCGGTGGCGATCAGACCGACCTTGCTGGTGCCGCCGGCGATGGCCGAGAGCAAGGTGATCGGCTCGAAGATCGCCTGGGTGTTCCGGCGGATGTTGGGGCCCACGGCCAGCCCGTCCGCGAAGAACACGGAGTCGAGGCGGCCGCGCTCGGCGATCTGACCGAGTCTGACGAAGTGGCCGACATCGAGGATGTCCTGTTCGGCCGTCCTCGGATGGCGCCAGGCCGCCTCGTGATGTCCGACTCCCATCAGGAAGGCGTTCAGGTGCAGTTGACGAGACATGTTCAGTTCCTTTGGTAGGTGAGCGTGATTCAGACGTTGGCGGGCGTGCGCCAGCGCGAGAATCGGCGTTCGAACAGCACCAGCACGAAGTTGAAGGCCAAACCGACCAACGCGATGGTGAGGATGCCCGCGTACATCTGCGGGATCTGGAAGTTCAACTGGCTGGCCATGATCAGGTAGCCCAATCCCGAACGTGCGCCGACCATCTCGGCGGCGATGAGCACCAGGATCGAGGCGGCGGCGGAGAGCCGGATGCCCGTGAAGATCGTGGGCAACGCGGCGGGCAGGATCACCTTCTGAAATAGCCGGTAGGACGGAAGCCCGAGGGAACGAGCTGATTTGATCAGCAGTGGATCGACGGTGCGGACGCCGGAGATGGTGTTGAGCAGGATCGGGAAGATGCAGGCGTAGATGACCAATGCCACCTTCGAGGTCTCACCGATACCCAGGATGAGGACGAAGACCGGCAGCAGGGCCAAGGCCGCGGTGTTGCGGAACAGTTCCAGTACCGGGTTGAGATACTGCGCTGCCGGCCGGTACCAGCCGATCACGATTCCCAGTGGTACCGCGACGAGCACTGCGATCGAGAAACCCTTGAGCGCCCGGCTCAGGCTCGCCGAGATGTGTTCCCACAGCTGCCCGCTCTTGGCGAGATCGATCAACGCCTCCAGGACCACCGAGAACGGCGGCAGGAAGGTCTGGTCGACGAGTCCGATGCGGGGCGCGATCTCCCAGAATCCGACAAGCAGTGCGAGAGCAATCGTCGAGCGGAAGATCCACTTGCCGGTTTGTGTTGCGCTGCGCAGTATCCGGCGACCTGATGAGGCCGATGACGCCGGTACCGGTACCGGTACCGGTACCGGTACCGGTGCCGGATCGGGTGGTGCCTGAACCGGCACCGGGGTCGCTGCCTTCTCCAACGTGACGTTAGACATGGGTTCCTGCTCCGATCAGTGTGGTCGAATTGGTGGAGCCCTGGACTTCAGGGCGCAGCGACAACCAGATGCGGTGCCGGTAGTCGCGGAATTGTTCGGACGATCGGATGTCGTCTTCGGCGTCCCGATCGATGCTGATCGGCAGGATCTCCTTGATGCGGCCCGGGCGTTCGGTCAGTACGGCGACGCGCTGGCCGAGGTAGATGGCCTCGTCGATGCCGTGTGTGATGAACAGGATCGTCTTTCCGGTCGCCTTCCAGATGCGAAGTAGCTCTGCCTGCAACGACTCTCGTGTCTGCGCGTCGAGTGCGGCAAACGGTTCGTCCATCAGCAACACCTCGGGGTCGTACGCCAGGCTCCGGGCAATCGCGACCCGCTGCTTCATGCCGCCCGAGAGTTCGTGCGGATAGTGATCGGCGAATCCGCCCAGTCCGACGAGCTCGAGGTACTCGTCGGCGATCGCCTTGCGCTGCCGGCGGGGTATCCCTTTGGCCTCCAGCCCGAATTCGATGTTCGCGCGTGCGGTGCGCCACGGCAGAAGTGCGTACTGCTGGAAGACCACACCGCGATCAAGGCCCGGGCCGGTGATGGGCTTTCCGTCCAGGAGGATCTCGCCGGCAGTGGGCTTGGTGAGGCCACCGACCAGATCGAGCAATGTGGACTTTCCGCTGCCGCTGGGCCCGACGAGAACCAGGAACTCGCCTTCGGGCGCGGCGATACTGATGTCGTCGATGGCAACGAAGTCGGGCTTTCCGGGGGAGGAGAACGACTTTCGAACGCCTCTCAGCTCCAGTTTCGGTGTGGTGGTCATTGTGCTGCCACCACCGGCTGGCCGTCGGGACCCGAATCCGGTGCGTAGGTCCCGTTCGAGTAGGGGTTGTCTTCGTTGGTGTAGAGGTCGGATGCGGTGAGCTGTCCTTCTTC
>NZ_DATCVM010000149.1:0-3973 GCF_036566845.1 Williamsia sp. | reverse complement strand
GGCGGGTTCGGCATACGCGACGGCAAGCTCGCCGCCGTCCACCGTGACGCTGATGGTGCCGTCCGGTTTGATCTCGCCGCGCAACAGTGCACGGCCGATCTTGGTTTCGACCTCGTGTGCGATGTATCGGCGCAGCGGCCGAGCACCGTAGACAGGGTCGAACCCGTGTTCGGCGATCAGTCGGCGCGCCTCCGGCGTGATTTCCAGGTGTATCTGCCTCTCCGACAGCCTGTTTCGCAGGTCCGTGAGTTGCAGTTCCACTATGTGCTCGATCTGGGGCAGGGTGAGTGGGGAGAACAGCACGATGTCGTCGACCCGGTTGAGGAATTCGGGGCGGAAGTGCCCGCGCAGTTCTGCCATCACCCGTTCCCTGGCATCCGGCTTGATTTCGCCGTCGACTGTGACCCCCTCGAGGAGATGTTGGGATCCGATGTTGGAGGTCATGATGATCACCGTGTTCCGGAAATCGACTTGCCTCCCTTGAGAATCGGTGATCCGGCCGTCATCGAGCACCTGCAGCAGGGTATTGAAGACGTCGGCGTGGGCCTTCTCGATCTCGTCGAAGAGCACCACGGAGTACGGCTTGCGCCGCACCGCCTCGGTGAGCTGGCCACCTTCGTCGTACCCGACGTACCCGGGAGGTGCACCGATGAGCCGACTCACCGTGTGCCGCTCCTGGTACTCGCTCATATCGAGGCGCACCATGTTGTCTTCGCTGTCGAATAGGGCGCTGGCCAACGTCTTTGCGAGCTCGGTCTTTCCGACGCCCGTCGGGCCCAGGAAGATGAACGAACCGATCGGCCGACGCGGATCACGGATACCGGACCTTGCCCGGATCACCGCGTCCGCGACCAGTTGCACCGCCTCGTCCTGACCGACGACCCTCTCGTGGAGGATCTCGTCGAGCTTCAACAACTTCTCCCGTTCGCCTTCCTGCAGCCGGGCGACCGGGATACCCGTCCATGCGGCCACGATCTCGGCGATCTCGTCTTCGGTGACCACTTCACGTAGCAACGGATTTTGGCCCTGTCTGGTGGTCAGTTGCTCCTCTGCCGCCTCTAGCCGGCGTTCCAGCTCGGTAATCTCGCCGTATCGCAACTCGGCTGCCCGATTGAGGTCGTAGTTGCGTTCGGCTTCCTCGGCTGCGAGGCGCAACCGTTCCAGATCTCCTCGCAGCTCCTGCACCCGCCGGATTGCCTGCCGTTCCGCCTCCCATTGAGCGTGCCGGGCGTCTGCCTCGGCCCGCAGGTCGGCCAGCTCCTTGCGCAATTCTTCGAGGCGCGCCTTGCTGGCCGCGTCCGTTTCCTTGGACAGTGCGGCCTCTTCGATCTCCAGACGGGTCACCTTCCGGGTGAGCTCGTCGAGTTCGGCGGGCATCGAATCGATTTCGGTACGGAGCCGAGCGCACGCCTCATCGACGAGATCGATCGCCTTGTCCGGAAGGAATCGGTCGGTGATGTATCGGTGCGAGAGGGTCACGGCGGCCACCAATGCACCGTCCTGAATCTTCACGCCGTGGAACACCTCGAGGCGTTCGCGAAGTCCGCGCAGAATCGAGATCGCATCCTCGGCGCTGGGCTCGTCGACGAGAACGGTCTGGAATCGACGCTCCAGTGCCGCATCGGATTCGATGTGCTTGCGATACTCGTCAAGAGTGGTGGCACCGATCATGTGCAGTTCGCCGCGGGCGAGCATCGGTTTGAGCATGTTACCGGCGTCGAGAGACCCCTCGCCGCCTACTGATCCTGCGCCGACCACGGTATGCAACTCGTCGACGAACAACAGGATGCGCCCCTCGGCCGCCTTCACCTCGGACAGCACGGCCTGCAGCCGCTCCTCGAACTCGCCGCGGTACTTCGCACCGGCCACCAGTGAACCCATGTCGAGCGAGAAGATCGTTTTGTCGCGCAGGCCCTCGGGCACGTCGCCGCGGACGATCCGTTGGGCGAGACCCTCGACAATCGCAGTCTTACCTACACCGGGGTCGCCGATCAGCACCGGGTTGTTCTTCGTTTTCCGGCTCAAGATCTGAGTTACCCTGCGTATCTCGGCATCCCGGCCGATGACCGGATCGAGTTTGCCTGCCCGCCCCTCGGAGACGAGGTCGCGCCCGTACTTCTCCAATGCCTCGTACGCCCCCTCCGGGGTCGCCGACGTGACACGCTGATTGCCGCGCACTTTCGTCAGCGCTGTGAGGAAGGCGTCTCGTGTGACCCCATGACTGGCGAGGACCCGCCCGGCCGCACTTGCCGACCCTTCCTCGGAGAGGGCCATCACAAGATGCTCCACTGACACGTAGGAATCCTTGAGTCTCTTCGCCTCCCGCTCTGCGGCATCGAGCAGCTTGGCCAGACGCTGGGTGATCATCACCTGACCGGGAGTTGCGCCGGGGCCGCTGACCTTCGGCCTACGCGACAGTTCACGATCCAGATCGGATCGCAGTGCGTCGACGTTCGCGCCGGCCTGTTCGAGCAGTCGGGGCACCAACCCATCCTGCTGATCGACCAATGCGAGAAGCAGGTGCTCTCCGTCGACCTCGGTGTGGCCCATTCTGGTTGCAACATTCTGGGCTTCCTGCAAGGCTTCTCGTGACTTTTCAGTCAAGCTGCCGGTGTCCATGAGGACGTCCTCCTTCTGCGGGCCGCTGCTTCGAGTCTTTCGATTCGATCCAGCAGATCGAGCACGAGCCCGATTGCCGAGTAGTTGAGGCCCAGACCCGTCCGCAGCCGTTGGATGCGTGCGGCGTGGGTTACTTCGGATGGGTCGAACGACATCTCACCGCCGGCGTAGCGGTGGGCGTCGAGCAGTCCGAGAGCCACGAGTTTTCGTGCCAGATCCGGGTGCAGGCCAGTACGTTCGGCGAAGGCGTCCGGCGACAATCCGGTACGGCGAACCAATACGTACTGAGTGATCGGCGTTGAGGTGCTCATGTCTCTTTCCTCGGATTGAAGTTCGATTCGGCGCCCAACTGCTCGAACAGTTCACGTTCGCGTGCTGTCGGTTTCGACGGAACCATCACCTTGATTTCGGCGTAGAGGTTGCCGTTGGCGCCGCGCGGATTGGGCATACCCTCTCCGCGCAGGCGCAGCTTCCTACCAGTCGAAGAGCCAGGCACCACTTTGACTTTCGCTTCACCACCCGGTGTGGGAACGACGACTGTCGACCCGAGAACCGCCTCCCATGGCGATACGGGCAGATCGACGTAGATGTCCCGGCCCTGTACGCGGAACCGTGAATGCGGTTTGATCCGCACCACGAGGTACAGATCCCCAGGCGGCGCGTCACCGTTGCCTCGGCCGCCTTGCCCGGCCAACCGGATTCGCTGGCCGTCCAGGACGCCGGCTGGAATGTCGACTTCATACTGCCGTCCGTCCAGTCTGAGAGTGCGTTTTCCGCCCTGATAGGCCTCTTCCAGAGCCAGTTCCAGTTCGGCTTCCTGATCGGCGCCGGGAATCGGTCCGAACCCACCGCCTCCGCCGAACATCTGCCCGAAGAGGTCTTCGAAGTCGACGGCACCCTCACCACCGACACCGTGGCCGAAGTGCACCCGTCTCCCGCCACCGCCGTACCCGGCGGCGTTTGCCCGCACCCGTTCGTCGTAGTCCTCGGGTACATGCCGGAAGTCGTCACCGAATCGGTCATAGCGTTTCCGGGTGTCCGGGTCGGACAACACCTGATAGGCCTCGTTGACCTCCTTGAACCTGTCCTCCGCAGTGGGATCCTTGTTCACATCGGGGTGGTACTTGCGGGCCAGCTTGCGGTACGCCTGCTGAATTTCGTCGGTGCCGGCGCCCTTCGGTACCCCGAGCACTTCGTAGTAGTCACGGGCCATCGGTGCTCACCCCTCTGGGCGGCTGACGACCACCGCGGCGGGCCGCAACTGTCGCCCGTCCTCTCCATAACCCGGGCGCAAGACCTCGACCACGGTCCCGGACGGAAGGTCGGGTTGGGTTACCACACTGACCACTTCGTG
>NZ_DATCVM010000148.1:0-7734 GCF_036566845.1 Williamsia sp. | reverse complement strand
CCAACCTCGACGAACCCCGGGACCACGCCAGAAGCTGTTCACGCTCGCCGCCGGTCAGAAGAAACTCGGCACCACACCCGAAATCCGCCACCCCGATATCATAGGCAATTAAGACGAAGATTTCAGGACCGGCACACTAGTTCGACGATGACTTTGCGATACTCACCGAATCATTGGGGCCAAGCTCGATTGTGATCACAGATCCATCGAGCTGTCACGGTGTCGTGAGCGCCGTCGACACGAGTTCAGCGAGTTCGAGTTCTTTCCGGTGGCGCAACGTCGCGACCACGGTGTCGGCGTCGGCATCCTCGGGCAGGAACAGTGCCGCGGCAACGGCTGTGCACAACGCATGCTGGTTGTCAACATGTTCGGAACCTTGGCCGATCAGGCTGAAGATCTGATCGATCGGATCCGAACCAGGCCTCGGCACCAGGCGTTTGACGTCGAAGCCCGTCGGAGAGAACTCGAGGAAGATCGGATCACCCGGTTCCAGGCCCAGGTCTTCCACAAAACGTTTGATTGTTCCGACCCGGGCTTGCACCGACACCCAGATCAGGGATTGTGGCCCCAGGCGTGAAGGTAGCTGGACCGGATTGCCCGGTCCGACACCGATCAGGCCCGCCAGTGCCGAGGGGATGTTGAACGCCGACCCCTTCAGGTGCGCGGCACCGATCGTGGTCGCCCAACGGATCGTTGCGCCGTCGCGATAGAGAAAGCGGGTCTTGGCAGGGGATTTGCGGTGCACGTATGTCTCGCTGCGGCGGGTGACCACATCCTCTCGCGTCACGAATTCCCCGGCGCCGGCGTAGGCCCGGATGCTCGATTCGGTTACGTCGTACTTCTCGCTGATCTGAGAAATCAGATCGGCGATGTCTATGCGCCCGCCGGCGGCATCGAGGAGATGGCCGATCTGGCGGTGTACCGGGAGGTATTGCTGACCACCCCAGCGGCGCAGGCCATAGGTGGTGCGATCAGTCTTGACGATGCGGTCGTCGGTCACCAGCGCATTGCGGACGCTGGATCGTGATCGTGGTTCACCGGCCAGGCCGGTGACGATCTCGTCGAACGTGCAGGGCGTTCCGGCGATGGAGAGGACCGCGCAGATCAGGTCGCCAGTGGTGGTGGGGCCGTTGATCACCTGGTCTTCGAGCACAGTGAAGCCGCCCCGGCCCAGCCAGCGGGCCGCCTCGGGTGCGGGCATTTTCAAACCCGTTGCGACCGCTGATAGGGGGACCAGCGCCTCATCGCCGGTGTTGGCGTCGAGGATCCTGCCCACATGGTCGGCGATCTGCACGGGACTGCGGCTGATGATCCATTCGTCGACCCGGTCGAGTTCGTCGGATCCAGTGATCAGGATCTGTCCGACCGAAACGCCCAGTGCGGGTATCGTGGTGGCGAACAGAGGGAGGATCTGCGCCACCCGTGCCGAGTCGGCAACCGGATCGGCCACGGCGACGGTCTCGGCGAGTAACCGTCGCAGATCGACTGAGCCGCTGATCATCTCGGACAGTTGTACCCGCAGGTCCCGGTCGAGTTGGTTGACCCGTTCGCGAGAGAGCCCCAACTTCTTGGCGAGTTCGGTCTGTGTCCGCGGGTGGACGGCGAAGATCCGGTCGTCGAGGATGACTCGGTCGCGCGCATCGATGGAGCTGATGAAATCGAGTAGACCAGGATCGGCCAGAACCCGTGTGTCACTGTGTCCGCCGCAGTGACGTGAGTGAGTCGCCTCGGCGACGAATGCGGTGAGGAGGTCGATAACGGTCGCGCGCCCGATGCGTGGCAGCGAGAGGAGGCTGGTCGCGGACTGGGCCAAAGCATCCTCGCACGTGGTGAAGCCGTTGTCGTGCAGAGCTTTTGCGCTCCGAACGTCGAGATCGAGTGCGGCGACGGGGGATGTCGTGGGCAGGGTTGGGAAGTCGTCGGCGAGTGTCACGTCCGCGCGATCTTTAAGGTGACGCGCGGCAACGAGCTCGCAGAACCGGCGGAAGTTCGCCTCGTTGAGATTCTTTGCCGGACTCGAATCGAGCCAGGCATTCGGGATGAGCTCGTCGCTGGACAGGATCGGCGGACCCGACCGATAGTCGTCGAGCCAAGGCAGGAGCATGGTCCATACGGTCTTCGACAGGCTCGACGGTAACACCCTCGCCATCTGCGAATCCGGCATGCGCGAGCCCCTCCGTGCAAGGATCGGCGCGGGTGGCTGATGATTCGTCGGCCGATCCTGATCAACGATCGTCAGAACTCTAGCCTATCCGTAGATATGGCCGTCAGCTTTGGCGCTTGGCATCCACTCGGGCGATGTGGCGTCGGTCGGTGTCAGGACCGTCGATCGGAATCCGTGGATCGCACGTAGAGCGCGATGAGGAGCATGCGGAGTTTTGCCGTGGTCTCGGCGAGTTCGAGTTCCGGGTCGGATTCCGCCACGATCCCGCCGCCGACCTGGGCCCGCAGCGTGTGGCGGTCGTCGTCGAGTTCGGCGAGACGGATGCTGACCTTCCACTCTCCGCCACCGTTGTCGTTGCACCAGCCGGCGGTCCCGGCATAGAAGCCGCGATGGTCGACGCCATGGAGGCGACCGGCGTCATCGAGCTGCCCGGTCGTTGGTCGACGAACTCTCCGGCGGCCAGCGGCAGCGCGTCTGGGTGGCCATGGTGCTGGTGCAGGAAACCCCTTTGATGTCGCTCGACACGCTCACCATGTTCCTCGACATCGCCTATCAGATCGACCCGCTCGAACTGTGTTCCGAGCTCAACAAAGACGAAGGGCCGCAAGCTGGTCCGCTGTCTTGCGCGACCTCAACCAGACCTGTCGATACACCTCGCGATGAAGGACGGTCAGATCGTCACGCAGGTGCGACCCGCCGATGTCATCACCGCTGATCTGGTGCACGACGTTCGGCCTGCCGTGCCGGATCATCGATGATCCCGAATCCCTCACCCCGTTGGTGATCCCGTTGGTCCGCCGACGGTGACGGCCGTTCCTGCCTCAGGTGTGAGGCGCTTCAGCAGTGTGCGTTTGTCGATCTTTCCGACTGCGGTGAGGGGCAGGCTGTCTACCACCCGCAACAGGTCGGGCTGCTTGAACGTGGACAGACCCCGGCCTGCCAGGAACTGACGCACGGCCGGCAGATCTGGCGCCGGACCGCTGACCACGATCGCGGCACAGATCTTCTCGCCCAGTGTGGCGTCCGGCACCCCCACCACGGCGGCCTGTCGAATGCCGGGGTGTGCCAGCAGGTTCTCCTCGACGTCGTCGGCAGCGACATTCTCTCCCCCGCGCACGATGGTGTCCTTGATCCGGCCCGTGACGATCAGATGGCCTGACGCGGTTCTGCGGACCCGGTCGCCGCTACGGTAGTAGCCGTCGTCCGTGAACGAACGGGCGTTGTGGTCATCGTCTCGGTAGTAGCCGCGAATTGTGTAGGGGCCCTTCACCAGGAGCTCGCCTTCTATGCCGTCGGATACCGTGTTGCCGTTTTCGTCGACGATGCGGACGACATCGAGTTCACTCATCGGTCGGCCCTGGGTCCGCGCCACGGTCTGCCGATCGTCGTCGGGTCGCGTGTAACAGATCAACCCCTCGGCCATGCCGAACACCTGTTGGACCGCTCCATTGAACGCTTGGTTCGCGGCGATCGCGTCGGACTCCGCGAGTCTGGCTCCGCCGACCTGCAGGAGGCGTAGTGACGAGATGTCGGCCGGTTCCCATTCGGTGGCGGCGGTCCATACCTGTGTCAGCGCGGGAACCAGCGCCACAGCGCTCACGCGATACTTCTCGATCAGCTCAAAGGCGTTGTCGGGGGCGGGATCTGCAGTGAACACTGCGTGGCCACCGACAGCGATGATGCCCAGCAGGCCAGGGCAGGCCAGTGGGAAGTTGTGCGCTGCCGGTAGCGCCACCAAGTAAGTATCCGACGCGCTGAATCCCGCTATGTCAGCGCTCTTCTCGGCGTTGTGTCGATAGTCGTTGTGGCTGCGCGCGATCAGCTTTGGCAGCCCGGTGGTGCCACCGGACACCAGGAACAGGGCAGGGGAGTCAGGATCGAAATCGTTTGGTGTCGCAGGTGCCGAGGTCGGGTCGCCGACGGGCGGGGGTGACAGGTCGCCGGGATCCCCGTCGACGTACAAATGGGTCACTGCGGGCACTCGTGCCGCCAGATCTGTTGCCAGAGAGCGGTAGTCGAAGCCTGCTGCCTGATCGTGGCTGATGTAGCCGACTGCGCCGGAGGCGCGGGCCAGATGGGCGATCTCGTTGATCCGGTGGGCCGGCAGAGTCATCACGGGGGCGAGTCCGGCGCGTAGCAACCCGAAGAGGTTGACGGCGAAGGCGACTGAGTTCTGGTTCTGCATGATCACCCGGTCGCCGGGGCGGAGACCGGATTCGGCGAATCCGGCCGCGCGCGCAGCAGCGGCGTCCGCCAGTTCTGCGTATGTCAGGCAGCGTTCGGTGTCGGTGACCGCAGTGGCCTCAGGTGTGGTCGATGCCTGGTCCCACAGGAGCCGCCACAACGGGGTGTCGCGCCACAGTCCGAGCTCGTGGTACTGCCTGGCGTCGGATTCACGGTGGCGAACGAAACCGGTACTGAGGTCGTCGAGGGCGATGGACTCGGTCATGCCGACACCTTACTCAAAATAGCCTATGGATAGTGGCTTAACTGTGTGTGAGCCTTGCCGTTGGCTTCCGTGGCAGGGTGAACCGTGCCGGGTTTGATGCCGCATCCGTTTTTGTGAAGGATACAGATCATGCCCAAGCGTTACCCACCCGAGCAACGTGAGCGAGCCGTCAGGATGGTCCTCGACCACCTCGACGAATACCTGTCCGTCTGGCATGACCCCGTGAAGTGACCCGCATGATCCGTGCCCCTGAAAGTGAACCATCCATATGAGACATGAGGCAGAGTGATCCATAGGAGGGTTACAGTGCCCAAGTCGTATCCGCACTCTGTCCGTTGGCAGATTTCGCACCGTCTTCGCGCCGGTGACGCTGTCGCCGATATCGCGACGGAAACCGGCATATCGCCGGCGACATTGTTCTGGTGGAAAGACCAAGCCCTGATCGATGAGGGAGTTCGGGACGGAGTGCCGAGCGTCGAGTCCGACTAGCTTGCATCGGCCCGGAACCGTATCGCCGCACCCAAAGCCGAACTCGCCTTGACCCGCGATGCGTGCGCCTAGTTCGACGATCAGTCGGTGGCGGCACCAAAAAAGGAAGATCGCGATCGTCGAAGGACTGATCAAACGAGGGCACTCCAGCAGATCGGCATGTCGCATAACGGGTTTGGGTAGATCGACTTGTTACGCGCACCGGCGCCGGCCGGTCTCCGATCAGCGAGTGCGGCGCACCATCGTGGCCGACACTGTCCGTCAATCGATCGAATGACGGAAGCCGACGCTACTCGAGCATTCTGTAGACGGGGTTCGCCGCTGCGGCTGCGCGTGTCTCCTGTCCGGCCGCCGCGGTGTAGCGAGACGTCGTTTGAATCGACGAATGCCCGAGCATCTGCCGCAACTCGTAAACCGAGACACCTTGGTCCGCAAGACCTGTGGCGAAAGTGTGCCGCAACTGGTGCACCAGCGCTCCGCGAACCTTCTGGTCCTCAATACCTGCCCGGGTGTACGCCCGTTTGGTTCGGTACTGCACCAGCGACCTCGACACGCGGTCACCGTCCGGTCCCACGAACAGGGGATCAGTCGCCCGAAAACGGGCCCACGGTGTGGAATCAGATCGCGCACGTACGCGACCGGTGTGAGGAAAACGGATCGCCCGCGACGCGAGGTACTCACCGAGTACGTCGACCAGTCCAGCTTCTATCGTGACAGTGCGATCCTTGTCGCCCTTCCCTCGCACGCGTACCGCTTTCGCGCCGTTGGCGCCGTCCACATCGCCCAGATCTCGGATGTCGAGTCCTACGAGTTCGGAGAGCCTGCAGCCGGTCAGAAGCGAGGTGAGTACGATCGCCAGATCACGCTCCGGCCAGGCCCGAGCATGCGTGTCGTCCGGATCACCCACTGCGGCCAACAATTTCGCGACAGCCTGACCGTCGAACGCCGACGGCTGCCGCTTGGACATCGCCGGCCGCCGAACCGTCGACATCGGGTTGGCCTCGAGGAGATCCTCGGTACACCAGAAGCCGCACAACGTGTTCCACGTCGACCAGCAACGCCGCACCGTCGCCGGAGCGCGTGTCTCGGCGAACCGGGCGAACGCACGGCGCATGTGGTCCTTGTCGAGGGCGGCTGTCGTCAGGTGCTCGATCGGAACGGTCAAGTCGGCGGCGAGGGCGTCAGCGATGCCGACGAAATCGTGGCGGTAAGCCTCCGCGGTGTGGGTGGACATGGTGCCGCCCTTGCGTCAGGTCATGAAGGTGTCGAACGCGACGTCGAGGGAGGTGCTCACAGTTCGGGGCCTCTCGTCGACAGGTGGGGAGTGGGGTCAGCCCCGCACTCATTTTTGCTACATAATAGTGGTTATGTAGCAAAAATGATGGGAAGGACTTTCAGCGTGCCGACTAGTCAGCAATCCGCGAACTCCAATAGCCCGGAACCAGATCGGTTCCGGGCCATCAGGGGTCGGGGCGGCTACTTCAACTTCTTGATGTCCTTGCCGTTGAGGCTGTACCCACCCTTGAGGCGCGTCCCCTTGTCACGAGTGGCCGTGCGCAAGATCCGCGCGATCTCCTTCTCGCTGCTCGGGAGCCTCACGTCCTTGGTGTACTTGGCGTACTGCTGTCCCAGGCCGGTGCTGCTGTTGCGGGCAACCGGGTCGCCCCCGAGTCCACCGAGCGCTCCGAGGACGCCCACGGTGGCGCCGATCCGGCTCCCGGCCGCCTTCATCTTCTTGAAATCCATGGTGGTCAGATCTCCTTCGGATTGAGCAGAGCGTGGTGTTCGGTCAACTCGTTGGCCTGACGTCCGATCTCGAAGATGGTCGGACATCCACGAGTTTAATTGTTCGCCAAGGCGTTCGGTGAGCATCTTCGCGAACGATGCGACATGCCTCGCGGTGGCCTCGAGATGTGGGCAGCTGGCGAGGACCTGTTTGAGTCTGATCTGCTCATCGTCAGTGAGGTTCTCGGGGTGTCGCAACATCCACGAGGTGATTCGCCGCACTTTCGGCACTTTCGGTGTAGACGGTGGTGCTGCCCCTACTGTCCGGAACGGACGGAGGTAATCGCGGATGGTTCCGTAGCTTCCTCGATATCCCAATGCTCGAAGCTCTTCGTAAAGTGCGGCAGCGGAGGTGTGTCCGTCGTTGAACCGTTCGTGCAGGTATTCGGCGAACTTGTCCAACAAAGTGGGTTTGCCGGCCCGCGGTACTCCCAGTAACTCGTCAATACTGCTCGCATAGTAGAAACGACGGACGGTCTCTCTGGCCAACCCAAGCCGCCGTGCGATTGAATCGCTCTGGGTCTGATGGAGACTCTGGCTATTTGATTTCGGCCAGGGTCTGGTTGCCCTGTTCGGTAGCGTAAGTCCTCTGTTCGTACTCTGCTGGGGGAAGATCGTCGCAGTAGCCGTGGAGGCGTTGGTGATTGTGCCAATACACCCAGGACAAGGTTGCGAGTTCGACATCGACTGTGGTCTTCCATGGTCCGGAATGTGCTGGTCCGTAGATCAGTTCAGCTTTGTAGTAGCCGTTGACGGTCTCGGCGAGAGCGTTGTCGTAGGAATCGCCGATGGTCCCGATCGATGGGGTCGCGCCGATCTCAGCGAGGCGTTCGCCGTAGCGCAGGGA
>NZ_DATCVM010000147.1:0-6678 GCF_036566845.1 Williamsia sp. | reverse complement strand
GCGCTCCGGCGAACATCGCCTTGACCGAGTCGACGTCGATACCGAACCCGCACAGGGGGTCCGCGATGTAGGCGTCGACGATCGCGTCGTCGCGCGACAGCCAGTCGAAATCCGTTCTGGCGGGCGCAAATGGGGCGTTGAACGATGTGAGGTCGAGTTCGGCCTCGAGATCGAGCGCGGGTTCGAGGCCGTCGAGTGCCGCCGTCCCACTCAGGACCACCGCATCGACCTGGATGCTGTCGTCGAGCAGGTATTGCTGTGTCGCAAATGAACCCATGCTGTGGGCGATGAGCACCAGCGGCAGGTCAGGTTGCTCTGTGTGCACCATCGTGACGACCCGGCCGATGTCGGCGACCAGTTGCCGCCACCCATCGGGACCGAGATCGCCGAGATCGCGGTCGGCCAGCTTGGATCGGCCATGTCCGCGGTGGTCGTAGCCGAACACCACATACCCGTCGTCGGCGAGCGCCTCGGCCGTCTCGGCGTATCGCCGGATGTGTTCGCCCATCCCGTGGATCAGGAGAACCGCTGCCACCGGTTCATCGGCGGGTTCCCACCGGATGCCCGAAATCGTTGTGCCGCGACTCGACTCGACCGTGAACTCGGAAGGCATGTATCCCTTTCGGCTGTGATGTTGCGGCGATTGACTACCGAAGTATCGATTGATTCCACCTGGATTTGTATTCTGATCGATCAAACGGAGTACTTCGCGCTTTCCGACAAGACCGGATGTCCGTGTCGTGTTTCGATGGCTGCATGTTCGGCATACTCCGCCCATGCATGACCCACCTCGATCCCGAATCAGCCGATCTGTGGCGTGCACACATGTGCGGTGTGTGCTTGTCATTGCGGTCGGGGCACGGCCAGTTGTCCCGGCTGGTGACCAACACCGATGCCGTTGTGGTCTCCATACTCGTTGATGCGCAACGTGACTCTGTTGCCCGAACGGTCACCGCCGGACCCTGTGCGCTGCGCGGGATGCGTACTGCCCAGGTCATCGCCCCCGGCGAACTCAGTGTGCGACTCGGTGCCATCACCTCACTGACATTGGCATCTGCCAAGGCCGCCGACGTCCTTGCCGAGCAGGCCACCGGCCTTGCGGCCTCATCGAGGCTCCGCGCCCGGGGTGCCCGGGTGGCCGGGCCTCGGCTGCGACGTGAAGCGCTCGCCGACGCCGCGGTGTCGTCCGCCATCGGATGCCCGGACCTTCTCGACGATCTGTCCGCCCAGGCCGAAGTGGAGATGAGGGCGAGCACCCTCGACGAGATCACCGATCGATCCGCCCGCGCGGCGGCCGCGGTGTTCGCCGCGACCGCAGAACTCGCGGGGGTACCCGAGAATCGGGAGGTGTTGAGGCTGATCGGTTCCGACTTCGGTCGCTGCGCTCATCTCCTCGACGCGGTGATCGATCTCGAAAAAGACGGCAAGACCGGCGATTTCAACCCGCTTCTGGCCACCGGAACCAGTGTCGACGCAGTCCGGGACGATTGTCGACGACTGCTGGCGGCCATCCGGAGCCGGATCGGTGGTGTGCGCCTGCGTGATGACCGGTTGGTGACCAGGTTGCTGGTCGGAGGTCTGGATCACGCGATCACCGACGCCTTCGGTCACCACCCCGAAGCAGTGTTCACCTCGCCCGGTTCACCACCGCATCGCCCGCCGCTGCCCCCATTCCACAAACGGATCCTGCCGTGGGCCGGTGTCTACTGCACCGGGTACGCCTGCTGCGCCGATCACACCAACCCCTGCAACGGCAAGCGACACCAGTCCGGCGCCAAAGGGTGCTGCAACAACGTCGATTGCTGCGACTGTTGTGACTGCTGCGACTGCTAGTCGCGTTCGCGCCGGTCGAACAGCGCCCACACCGGCCCGGTGAGCAACCAGATGACGGTGATGGTCCCGAGCATGGGGAAGATCCCGGCGAGCGCCGCATCCTGATCGGCATCGCCAACCGTTGTCGAGAGCACCAGGATCGCCAGCACCGCGACACCTGCCGCGGCGAGCCACTGGCCGAACGCGATCAGTTCCCGGCGCAACCCCGCAGGGCCCTTCTTGGGTGGTCGCGGCGGCGGCGGACCGTCGGCGAACCAGTGTGCAAAACGGACATCGGCCCAGGACACCATCGAATGCCCAAAGGCGACAGTCACACCGAGGTAGATGCCGGCCACCCGATGGACCAGATCCACATCGGCCCCGCGATGGATGTCGTACGCGACGGCAGCAAGCAGGACGAGATCGAGGACCGGCACCAATGCGAGGATCACCACGGAAGCGCGTCGGGCGTTCAAGAGATAACGCACCGCCAGGCCACCACACACCAGGACCCAGAATCCGATCTCGCATCCGATGATGACCGCTGTGATGGGTGAGTTCATGCCTCCGAGTCTGCGGTTCCCGCGGGCGTCGTCGCGTCGGCCGTGAGATCGATTCCGTGTCATCATTTCCGACGACGACCGGCACCGGTGACTGTGCTGTCATGGATGCAGGGAGGTGCGCCATGGAACTGAAGCACAGTCGGAGCGATGTGCGGCGCGACGTCGCCGTCGCTGTGGCGTTCTTTGTTGTCGGATCGGTCATGTACGTCGCCAACCTGCGGTATTTCTTCGGGAGCGCGGCGCTGATCGACGTGCTCCCCCGATGGATGCCACTTTTCTCGCTGGCCGTCGCCTGCGGTTTCCAGATGTTTCGTTCCAGCCGGCCCGCCGTCGCTGTGGCCGGCGGTCTGTTCGCGTTGGCACTTGATGCCCTGTGCGGTCCGACCATCGCTGTCTGGATCGTGTACTCCGACATCATCTACGCCGCCGCCATCTATGCAACGGGCCGGGTCAATCGGGCCATGTTGTTGTCCAACTGGCTGATCGCCGCCGTCACACTCACCGTCTCACTGACCGTGTCCGGGGATTGGCGGGTCGCGTTGTTCGCGATGATCCTCGTGGTCGCCCTCATCGTCTCCCCCGCGTCCTACGGCCAGGCGATCCGCCAGCATCAGATCGCAGCAGACAGTGAACGCGACCGCGCCCAGGCCGTCGCGGCACTCGCGGTCCGAGAACAGGAGGCTGCCGTGGCGTTCGAGCGTCGGCAGTTCGCCCGTGACCTCCACGATGTCGTGGCGGGCCAATTGTCCGGTATCGCAATGCAGTCCGCGGCTGCACTGGACACCACCGATCCCGCGATCCGGGCGACGGTCCTTCGATCGGTCCGAGCAGCCAGTCTCGACGCACTCGGCGAGATGCGGGCGATGATCGAAGTACTCACCGGCACCGATGATCTCGATCCTCCGGCCACGGCAAACCTGAACAGTCTCGACCGTCTGATCGACTCTGCCCGCGCCTCCGGATCAGCGGTCACCGCCGACCTCGGCGTGGTTTCCGTGGCAAGGATGACCGGCATCGCCGGCTATCGGATTGTTGCACAAGCCATCACGAACGCGGTCACGCACAGCCCGCGTTCACCGATCGATATCGTTGTCGGGCAGCATGATTCAACTGTCAAGATCACGGTGTCCAACCCGGTGCCCGCCGGCACGGAGATACCGGCCCGCGCCGGTGGGCACGGCCTGAACAACATGGAGATGCGGGCACGTTCGGTGGGCGGAACCTGCCATGCCGGGATGGCCGACAACCGATGGGTGGTGCAGTGCGAATTACCCTGCGCCACACTGGCGTCTGCCCAGGGTTCCCGATGATCCGGGTCCTCGTCGCCGACGATCACGCGGCGATCCGGTCCGGGGTTGCAATGATGCTCGCACACAACGACTCCATCGAGGTGGTCGGTGAGGCATCCGACGGCGCCGAAGCGGTCGGGCTGGCGGCCACCCTGCAGCCCGACGTGGCGCTGCTCGACATCCGGATGCCGGGTACCGACGGGATCGCCGCGACCGCCCAGATCTGCGCCGCCGGGACCACCCGGGTCCTGATCTTGACGGCATTCGACATCGACGCGTACATCTTCTCCGCGCTGTCGGCGGGCGCCGCCGGGTTTCTGCTCAAATCCGCGACACCGGCCGAGTTGAGCGCCGCGATCGCAGCTGTGGCCAGAGGCGACGCCGTCCTGGCGCCGGAGGTGACGCGGCGTGTCATCGACAGATTCACCGGCGTGGCGGATTCACCCCGCACGCCGGATCCGACATCGGCTCAGGCACAACGCATCGCCGATCTCACAGACCGGGAACGAGACATCCTGGGCACGCTCGGTGCCGGGTTGTCGAACGCCGAGATCGCGGCAGAACTCTTCATCGGGGAGACCACGGTCAAGACCCACGTGTCCAGGGTGCTGACCAAGCTGGCGCTCCGGTCACGGGTGCAGGCGGCCATCGTCGCCCGCGAACTCGGGATCACCCACCCGCCGACGCGCCGCTAGTGCAACTGCGGATAGTGCCCGGATTCGTCGACGTCGTAGCGTTCGACCGCGGTCACTGCACCCGTCGGCAGAGCACCGTAGAGATGCGGGAACTGCATCCCCGACGGATCCGGCGGATCGCCGTCCTCCCAGACGATTTCGGCTCCGACCCGCAACGTATCGACGGTCAGCAATACCAGATCTGATTGATCCAGATAGAGCAGATTCGCCGGAATGTGGACCTGTCTGCGTTCGGACAGGTGCACAAAGCCCTGGTCGGCCAGCGACGCAGGCTCGATCGATCCCGTTGTCCGGGCCTCGAGCCAGTCGGAGATCGAACAGAGATGTACCAGGCGTGTTCCTGTGCTCACCCCCTCAGCCTGCCGTATCAGCCGGTGAATGCGCCAGGGGTAATTTTGTTGTGGTCGGTCTGGGGCGATCGGACCGAGGAGATCGCAGTGCGAACAGCTGCTGTTCGCTCTCGGTCGCCCTGGTTTCCGTATGGGACAGCGCAGCCGTGATCAGATGATGATCCGAATCGGTCCAGCGTTCGGTGGTCTGGCGTCGATAGTCACTCCACGACGGCACGGTGAACTGCTCGACGCGCACATACTGCTCGGCGCCCTGGCAACAGAGGCCCCACGAATAGCTGCCGGTTCACCGGCGTGCCTCACCTATCGCGGTCATCGCCCGGTCGAAGGCAGCCGGCTCGCCGGGTCGTACCCGGTAGGTCACCGACACGATCACCGGTCCGTCGTCGGCTTCCGGCCCGAAAACCACCGTCGGCGTCGGCCAGACCGTCGAGACACCGCGCCGAACCGGGTGACCGAGTCGCCGGCCCAAGGGCGTCCGCCATCTCGGCCGGTGTCGGATCGTCGGACGCCAGATCGATGCGCGTGCCCACGTGCCGGGTGGGATCGGCGAACACCGCGGCAACAAAAGCACCTAGGTCACGACGTGAGAGTTGTTGCAGTGGTTTGTCTTCGGGGATTGCGAGCTCGAATACACCGTCGCGTATCCGGTCGAGCCCGCCCACCAGGTTGTCGTAGAAGTACGTCGGCCCGACGATCGTGTTGGGTACCCCCGAGCTCACCAGCGCGGCTTCGACCACCGCTTTGCTCTCGAGGTGCGGGATCCCGGTGTGCAGGTCGGCGCTCGCCACCGAGGAGAAGACCAGATGTGGGACCTCGGCTATTGGCGGCCTCGATGATCGAAATCCCCTGGGTCATCTCTTCGTCCGGACCGCGTTCGAAGGGTGTGGTCAGCGCGAACACACCCGCGGCGCCGGCAAAGGCTCCGGCGAGCGCCTTCGGGTCGTCGAGGTCCGCGACCGCGAGGGCGGCGCCCAGCCCCACCAACCGCTGAGCCGCCGCGGACTGCGGACGCCGCACCACGGCCCGCACCGGTAAACCCTTGGCCGGCAAAGCATGTGCGACGGCACCACCCTGGGCGCCGGTTGCTCCGATCACCACATGTATCGCGGACATCATGACCCGGCGGCGACGTTGGTTTCCAGGCCCACGTGGGCGACGACCTCTTCGATGAGGGCGACGACCTCCGCGGGCCGGGCGAGCATCACGACATGCGGTGCCTCGAGTTCGACCACTTTGCGCAGGCCCGCACGCTTGTTTCCGAATCTCTCGACATCCGGATTGATGGTGCGGTCGTCGCTGCTGACGATGCCCCACGCGGGCTTGGTCTTCCAGGCGGCCGCAGACGCGGGCTCCCGAATGCAGACGCGGGCTCCCCGAATGCCGCGGCGGCGAGCGGTCGCCCTGACACCGCGAGCACTTCGGACTCCTCTTGCGGGATGCCTGCGGCGAACACGGCTCCGAATGCGCTGATCTCCACCGACACATCGGTGCCGGGTTCGGCGCCCTCGATCGGGAAGGCAAGTACACCGGGTGCGCGGCGAGGTCGGAATCGGGGAACCGGCCCTGCAATTCGCCGAGGCTCTCACCCTCCTCGAGTGCGTATCCGGACACGTAGACCAGACCCACGACGTTGTCGGCCACCCCGGCGACGGTGATCACGGCGGCGCGAGTACGGCATGGCCCTTGTCGAGCAGCCGGCGGGTCACCTGGGTCCAGCTCGCAGCGTCGGCGAATGCGCCGCGGACGAGAACGATGGTGGGCGTTGCAGACATGGCGGCCTGTTTGTGTCTGGGATGTCGTGGTCTGGGATTTCCTGACATCAACATTTGTCGCTCGCGGCGGCGATGTCGTCGCTGCTGGCGCCCAACACGGTGGAGTGCTGGCGGGGAGGCGGCCTACCGGCTAGCCGGTCGACGCGCCGGGGCCGATTCTGTTGGGGGCGTCGGGGGCGACGTCGTCGCGAGCT
>NZ_DATCVM010000146.1:0-33992 GCF_036566845.1 Williamsia sp. | reverse complement strand
CCGGCGAGCTCGGTATTCCCGCCGATCTCACCGCCACCACGCTGCATCGTCTGCTGGGCTGGAAACCCGGCAGTCGTAGTCGATTTGCCCACGACTCCGACAACCGGCTGCCGCACGAACTCGTGGTTGTCGATGAGACGTCGATGGTTTCGCTGACCATGATGGCGCGGTTGCTCGACGCCTTGCGGCCCCAGACCCGTCTTGTCCTGGTCGGTGATCCCGATCAGCTGGCCTCGGTTGATGCCGGCGCGGTGCTCGCCGATCTGGTCCACCGACCGGTCACCGAGCAGATCAATCCGATGCTCGAGAACCTGATCGAATCGGATCTCGTGGACAACCAGGACGACCCCGACGCTCTCGATGACCACGAGCGCTCTGCTCTGGCCGGTGGGGTCATCCGGTTGACCAAGGTGCGCCGATTCGGCGAACAGATCAAGCAACTGGCCGCCGCCGTGCGTGACGGGGATGCCGATTCGGTCATCGACCTACTCGCGGCCGGACACAGCCAATTCGAACTGGTCGACCCGAACGACCTGGCCTCGGTTCGCGAGGACATCGTGGCCACCGCCGAACAGATGCGGCGGGCAGGTGCCGACGGTGACACCCAGACCGCGCTCGCCGGTCTGCACACACACCGACTGCTGTGCGCACACCGACAGGGCACGTCCGGTGTCGAACACTGGTCGCGGCAGGCGATGGAATGGATCGGGACGACAGCAGGCGCCGACGAGTGGTATCCGGGTCAGCCGTTGCTGGTCACCGCCAACGACTACGACACCGGTATCTTCAACGGAGACACCGGAGTAGTGGTCAGCAGCGGCGGACGCCTGATGGTCGCGTTCGGGCGTGGATCGTCGGTGAAGATGCTTCATCCGTCGCAGCTCGTGGCCGCGGTCCCGGTGTACGCGATGACGATTCACCGCAGCCAGGGGTCGCAGTACGAGTCGGTGTCGGTGGTCATTCCGCCGGATCGGTCCGCGTTGCTGACACGCGAACTGCTGTATACGGCGATCACCCGGGCCAGTGGTCATGTCCGGCTGGTCGGTACCGAACAGTCGATCCGGGCGGGAGTCGAACGGAAAGTGCTGCGCGCCAGCGGACTACGTACGTCCGTCGGCTGAATCGAACGCCCCGGAAAAGTCCAGTGCGTCACGGGGATCCGCGGCCAGGGGCAGGCGCAGGAACCATTCGTTCCGGATCACCTGGCGCCGGATCTCCGCGGGCAGGTCGTTCAGCATCGTCAGTGCGCCACCGCGTTCCATCTCCGTGCGATGAGCTTGGAGCGCTTCCCATTTGAGGTCGAGCCAGTCCGACACGTCGATCGTGGTGTCGACGGTGTCGTCGGGTACTCCCGGCAACGGCCCCGCCGGTGGGTTCGCCTTGCGGATCGCCGGCCACAGCACACTCGTGGCCGAATGCGGCATCGTGACGAGATACAGCAGGCGGGTGCGCCAGGGCGGTCCCGCCTCCGGATACAACTGGGGAAACGCCGCCGCACCGATCGCGGCGATGGTCACGCGGTGTGCCTGTACGTGATCGGGGTGCCCGTAGACGCCGAGTGGGTCATAGGTCGCGATGGTGTCAGGCCGGAACCGGCGGATATGGGCGACAACCTCTCCGATCACCTTGTCCATCGGTGCATCACAGAACGCCGACTGCCCGGGTGCCGACTCCGGGAACGGTCTGTCGGCATAGCCGAGCAGTAGTGGCGGATCGGCCTTCAACAGTTTCAGCGAGGCCTCGAGTTCGGAACCGCGGGAGGTGCCTTCTGCCCAGGTGCAGGTGATGACCGCGGTGCGTCCACCCCGTTCGGCGCAGCGGGCCAGCACTCCACCGGTCCACAGCGCCTCGTCGTCGGGGTGCGCGTGGACACAGAGCAGACTGGGATGTGGCACGTCGCCACCCTAACCCGACGACCCTACAAAACAGCCTCGTTGGAATTGGCAGCACCAAATCTTGGACATTCTTCGCGCCGAGCCGTACCACGCGGTGCGGTTTGGCGACTATTGTCAATTCATGGCTAAGAGTGCAGGCACGTCGTCGTCCAATATTTTCTCCAGAGTTTCGCCGGCCAGCTGGGTGGCGATCATTCTTGCGGTGATCGCGATTATTTTTGTGCTTCAGAATCGTGATTCGACTTCCATCACCCTGTTCTGGATCGATGTCACCTCGCCACTGTGGTTCACATTGCTGATGATCTTCCTGGTTGGCTGGATCGTCGGGATCCTGACGATGCGTGGCCGCAACAAGAAGAAAGAAAAAGAAGCCGTGGTCAAGTAGTCGGGTCGCTGCGACCCGGGGTATGAGCCGGGGGATGTGCTGCGAGCGGCTGCGTCGCAGCGCACACTGACAGGCATGGCCATCATCAACAAGGGTTTTGGTGCCCGTCGCCGGCAGCAGAACGAACGGATTCCACCGGGGCAGTACCTCACCCAGGATTTCCCGGTCCTGTCGGCGGGGCCGACACCCGTGGTCACCAACACTGAATGGACGTTCGAGGTCGGTCTCTTGTCCGGCGAACACAAGAGTTGGTCCTGGGAGGAGTTCATGACCCTCCCGCAGGAAGACATCACGGTCGACATCCACTGTGTGACGGCGTGGTCGAAGCTGGACACCCCATGGCGCGGGGTGTCGCTCGATGTTCTCCTCGGCGACGGGGTCGAACCCGATGGATTCTTGATGGCCCGGTGCCATGACGGGTACACCACCAATGTGCCGTTGGAAGACGTGCTCGACGGACAGGCGTGGATCGCGCACACCTATGAGGGTGAGTCGCTGGAGCCCGAACACGGTGGCCCGGCGCGACTGCTGATTCCGCATCTGTATTTCTGGAAGTCGGCGAAGTGGATCAGCGGGCTCACGGAGATGGCCGACGATGTTCCGGGTTTCTGGGAGAGCAACGGCTATCACAATCACGGGGACCCCTGGAAAGAGGAACGGTATTGGTGAACGGTTGGCGGCCGGCGACGGTTGTCGCGGCGTCGATGGAGACGCCGACCGCCAGGACGCTGCGCCTGCAGGTACCTGATCGCGGGCGGGTGCTGCCGGGTCAGCACATCGATATCCGCCTGACCGCTGAAGACGGCTATCAAGCCGTACGGTCTTATTCGGTGGCAGCGGTACTCGGGGATGACCTCGTCGAGACGACTGTGCAAGAACTTCCTGACGGCGAGGTCTCGCCGTACCTCATCTACGACCTGGCCGTCGGTGACCAGGTGGAGGTCCGTGGACCGATCGGCAGGTGGTTCGTCTGGCGGTCGTCCGATCCTGCGCCGGTGCAATTGATAGCCGGGGGTTCGGGTGTGGTGCCGTTGATGGCGATGATCCGGGAGCGTGAGACAACTGCCACGACGGCACCATGTCGTCTGCTGTACTCGGTCCGCACCCCGGAAAACGGCTACTACCGTGCCGAACTCGATCGCCTGCGCTCGTCCGGGCGTCTGACGGTGGATTATGTCCACACCCGGACTGCGACTGACGGCCGAAGGTCGGGCCGATTGACCCGGGACGAACTCGCATCGTTTGTGTTCCCGGCCGATCAGCAACCAGAATTCAGGGTCTGTGGACCCACCGCCTTTGTGGAACAGTGTGCCCGGTGGCTGGTCGACCTGCGCTATCCGGCGAACACGATCAGGACGGAAAGGTTTGGTGGATGACAACGCGACCGGAGCCGGCACCGCAACTGCACGATCCGCAGTGGCGGGCATTCGCATCGGACAATTACGCCGGCATGCTCCCCGAGGTCGTGGAAGCCCTGGTGGCGGCCAACGGAGGTCACCAGCCCTCGTACGGTGACGACGCCTATACCCGGCGGCTCAGGTCTGTTGTCCGTGGCGAGTTCGGTGCTCGGGCCGAGGTTTTTCCGGTGTTCAACGGGACCGCGGCCAACGTGGTGAGCCTGACGGCGATGCTGCCCAGATGGGGTGCGGCAATCGTGGCGGAGTCCGCGCACGTGCACAACGACGAGGGCGGTGCGCCGGAGCGGGTCAGTGGGATCAAGTTGCTCACGGTGCCGACCGCCGACGGAAAGCTGACGCCGGAATCAATTGCGACGCAGGCCTATGGTTTTGGCGATGTGCACCGCGCGCAGCCATTGGCGGTCAGCCTGACCCAGTCGACCGAACTGGGGACGTTGTATTCCGTGGACGAGATCGTGTCCATCTGCGAGTACTCCCACAAGCATCGGATGCTGGTTCATGTCGATGGTGCGAGGCTGTGGAATGCTGCTGCAGCGCTTGGGCTTTCACTTGGCGAGTTCACCTCGGCGGCGGGGGTCGACGTGGTGAGTCTCGGTGGTACCAAGACCGGTGCCATGGGCGCTGAGGCGGTGGTGGTTCTCGACCCGGATTCCGTCAGCGGTACCGACTACATTCGCAAGTTCAGCATGCAGCTCTCCAGCAAGATGCGCTTCATCTCGGCGCAGCTGGTGGCGCTGTTCGAGGGTGACACAGCACTGGATGCCGCCGCGAATGCAAACGCGATGGCAACCCGGCTTCGCGGACATCTGGAGGGGACACCCGGCCTCACCATCACCGTGCCCACGCAGGCCAACGCCGTGTTCGCGATGCTGGATCCGGTGGTGGCCGAACGGGTTCGCGAAACGTGGAAGTTCTACACCTGGGACGACTCAACCGGTGAGGTCCGCTGGATGTGTTCGTTCGACACCACAGCATCCGACGTCGACGCGTTCGCCGCGGCGATCAAGTCCGAACTCGCCGCCGGGTGAGCCCCGAAAACCGCGGGTTACACATGAACCGCGTTCGGGTCGCCGCCGAGTTGGTGGCGTAACACCTCATCGACCCCGGTCATCCGGAAGCGGTGACCCAGATCTTCGAGTCGGGCGGGCGCCACTCGCTGGTTGGCCAGTGCCAATTCCCTCGCCCCCTGCGAACCGAGGATGATCTGCGGCCCCAGACGCGGGACCGGGACGATTGCCGGCCGGTGTACGGCACCAGCCAGCGCCGTGGTGTATTGCTTGTTGCGCACGGGATGTGGTGCCACCGCATTGACCGGACCCGACAACCGCTCATCGACGATCGCTCGGTAATAGATGTCGATGAGATCGTCGATGCCGATCCACGACAACCATTGGTTCCCGTCGCCGAGGCGTCCGCCGAGTCCGAGGGTGAACAGTGGTCGCAGCAACTTGAGGGTTCCACCGGCGGCGGCCTGGACGATTCCCGTTCGGACGTTGACGACGCGGCCGGCGGCAGCTGCCGGTGCGGTGGCCGCTTCCCAGTCGGATACCACGTCGGCGAGAAAACCGTCTCCGCGAGAAGAGCTTTCGTCGAGCACCGTGTCGCCACGATCGTAGCCGTAGAACCCGATTGCCGATGCGCACACAAATGTGGGCGCTGGTGTGGTGGCGGCGGCCACGCGTGCCAACGCCGCGGTGGGCCCGATCCGGCTGTCGGAAATCTCGGATTTGTGTTTGTCGTTGAATCGCCCGGCGATCGAGGCTCCCGCGAGATGCACCACCGCATCGACCCCGGCAAAGAGATCGCCTGCGGGATCCGTTGGGTTCCAGCGTCGCTCGTCGCGGCCGCTGGGGTTGCGCCTCACCAGCGGGATGACGCGGTGGCCACCGGTGGTCAGCAACGACCGCAAGGCGGCTCCGACCAGTCCAGACGCACCGGTCATGGCGATCGTGAGCGGCCCGCCCGCCAGCGGTACAGCCCAGTCGTGGGTGGCGAGGTCATCGGTCAGTTGCCGGTGCCGATAGCGAAACATCGGCTGCAGCAGTGCCGTGGGTACCGGGGTGTCGACGGTGTCGGTGACCCTGGTGGTGTGTGGGTCGACCTCGGAGAAGCCATGATGGTGCGTCCACGTCATGACGCTCCGCAGCGGCCACGAATCGAGTTGGTCGACAAATTGATTCGGTGGATGGTAGCGGGCGGCCTGATGTTTGGCGACCCACTTCAGACCGCACCCGAACGACAGTACGGCGGTGCCGTCTTCGAGGGAGTCCGCCTCCCGCACCAACGACGGCGGTGCCCAGGGCGGGGAGAGACGTGCGAAGGCGCCGGGCCTGCTGTGCCAGGCGAACACCTCGTCGATGGGTGCGGCAACCCTGCTCGTGTAAGTGATACCCATGTGCTCAGGCTACGCACGGACGAGGGTTGGCTACGGCGCTTCCCAGTGCGGGTCCCGGCCGAGCAGGCCGAGAAGGCGGTCCTGAAGGGGCGCGTCGTCCGGTACCTCGACGATGGGCCCGAACACGATCATGCCGGGCCCGAAAGCCTCCGGGACGCGCATGATGTCGGGCATCTCCTGGGCGCCCGGCCATGCCGCTTCGACTTCGGCGGGTTCGATCCGGTGCTCGAACCCCAGGGCGCGGGCGAGGTCCCAGCCGTGCACCACCAGGTCGGCGCTGGCCACGCCGTCGACGTGTTGCGCGAACGTGGACGGTCCCATGGGGGTCTGGACCGTCGTATCGGCCACCGCGGGATCGGCGAGCGCGTCCTCGACGTCGGCGCGGGCGTGATTGAAGGCGCCGAGGGGATCGGCGTCGACGGTGGGTGCCGGCGAGAGTGACCGGTCGAGCGGTGTGAACATTGCGGCCTGCATGTCCAGCACGTGCTGCAACACGTCGGCGGCGGTCCACGCGGTGCAGGGGGATGGCGACGCCCAGCGATCCGGCGGACCTGCCGCGACCACCGCGGCAAACGTCGTGGCGCGGCGGTTGTACCGGGCGGCGATGGATTCGGGACCGCTCATCGGTCGACCTCCCTGGGCCGTAGGACGTATCCGGTGTAACCATAGTCCGTTCCGTGGTCGCGCCGGACGTTCATCTCCTCGCCGACCAGGTCCAGATCTGCGGCCAGGTGCGGGTGCTCCCGCCGGAGTTCTGCGATCCGTAAGGCCAGCGGGATGTAGTACTCGTCCCAGTCGGTCTCGGGCAACAGGTATGTGGCCGCAGTTGTCCAGCCGAGTCCCATTGCAGCGGAGATATTCTCACCGGTTGTGCGCATCTCCGGGTATCCCGAGTTCCAGAACCCGGCGGCGCCCGGCGCCGGGGTTCGGGTGAGCCATTCGGCCTCGGTGAGCACCAGGGCCCCACCGGGTGCCAGGAGGCGTCGCCACGACGCGAGCGCGTTGTCGAATCCGATGATGTACGCGGCGCCTTCGGCCCACACCAGGTCGAAGGAGTGATCGGGGAAGTCGAGGTCCTCCATCGACATGTTCGAGATCGTCACCCGGCTGCGCAGGCCGGCAGCTTTCGTTTTCGCGACGAGCTCGTCCAGAAATGGCTGGTATGTATCGATGGCGGTGACCTGCGCACCAATACCCGCCAAGACCATGGTGGCCGGCCCGGTGCCCGCGCCGATGTCAAGAATCCGCAGTGGCTCGGAAAGGTGCGCGCCGGCGTCCGGAACCGCGAGACGCAGCAGGAGTTCGGTCGTGGCGTCGGACCCGGGAGCCTCACGGGGCAACCCGGTATGTGCTGCGAAGAACAGATCTTCGATCATGACGCGGATGCTGCCACTTCAGGGGACCACCGGCAACGCGTTTTAGGTCATGCTCTGCTGGGCTGCCCACTCGGCCACGCGCGCGGCACTTTCCTCATCGGACAGATCCTCCACGCGGGTCATCAACGACCACCGGATGCCATACGGGTCGCGTATCGATGCGAAGCGGTCGCCTGATGCAAATGTCTGTGGCACTTCACGCACGGACGCACCCAGGTCGATTGCGCGGTCGAAGGTCGCGTCGATATCGGGGACATACACCGCGAGGGAGTAGCAGTCGGCATCACCGCCGGTTCGGGGGATCAGGCCATACTGGGGATTGGGGTCGCCCAACTGCAAACGCCCGCCACCGAAATCGAGTTCGGCATGGGCCACGATCGGTGTGCCGTCCGGACCGGGGAACTCGGTGGACTGGGTGAGTGTGGCAGAAAACGCCCCCTGGTAAAACGCGATCGCATCGCGGGCCGGGGAGACGACGATGAAAGGGGTCAGGGAGGTGAAGCCATGCGGGACACCGTGATGTGTGTACTTTCCGTGGGCTGCGGTTGTTGTGTTCATGGATTCCATCCTGACCGCCGACAAAGGAGTCGGGCTTGAAGAAACACGACAAGATCGACGAACGGCCCACACCGCCCCGCGGTCAGCTGAATCCCGGACGCGACGGCGTGCAATTGCACCGAATACCGTTGCCGGCCGGCGACCTACTGCGTCACATCTGGTTTGCGGTCTGGGATCTCGATAAGCCGATCCTGCAGCCGGTCCTGGAGCATCCGGGCGGCAATGTCGTGATCGAACCCGATCGGGCCGCGCTGTACTGCGTCAGCCGGGGGACCAGTGAGCAGAAGCTGCAGGGCAAGGGCTGGGCGGCGGCGGTGTTGTTGCGTCCGGCAGCGATCACGGTCATGACCGGCCGGTCGATGGATCCACGATCGTGGTCCGGTCCGGCTCTGCCGATCGGATCCCCGCTCCCGATCCCCGGTGTCGGGAATCTTGTCGATCAGGTGCGTGAGGTCATGAGCGCAGAAGATCGCGAATCCGCGGACAGGTACCGCACCGTGGCCGATCTCTACCAGGAGTGGGGACGGCAGTGGTCGATCGATGAGGAGGGCGCTCTGATCAATCGGGTGGTCGACCTGATCGAGGAGGATGACGGGCCACGGCGGGTCACCGACCTGGCCGCCGCGGTGTCGCTGTCCACGCGGGCCCTGCAACGTGTCGTGTTGCATCGGACCGGTTTGAGCCCGAAATGGCTGATCCAGCGGCGGCGCCTGCAGGATGCGGCACTGGCGCTGCGTTGGGGTGACACGACGATCGCCGACGTGGCCGCCGGGCTGGGATACTCCGACCAAGCGCATCTGGCGCGCGAGTTCAAGGCAGTCATCGGGCTCACCCCCAGCGATTACCTGCGGGACTCTGCCCCGCTGAGGGGTGAATCAGCGGAGGGGTGAATCAAATGCCGACGGGCCGTGAATCAGGTCGCCGAAGAGCGCCGCCCGATACCCAGCAGACCGCGAACCATGGATTCGGCTGACGACACCGGCGCCATCAGCCGTTCCGCGATGTCGACGACGGCTTCGACCCGGCCCATGATCTTCTCCATTCTCTCGACCAGGCCATCCATCGTGGTCACCATGGTGTCCACCCGGGCCAATGTGACGGTGAAGTCGTCATGGCTGTGCCGAAGCTGTCGAGTGTGGTGTCGAACCCGGTCATCGCGCGATCGAAGTCCGTCAGTGCCGAACCCAGACCTTCGATGACTGAATCCATCTGTCCCACAGTACGATCGGCGTTGAGCGCGGCCTGCGCCAATGTGCGGAATCTCTGTCGGTCGGAGTCGTCTCCGGTGTCCTTGGTTGCCACGGGTTCAGTATCGCCCGCGACGACCCGCGGCGAGGTCCGGATGTACGCAATGGGATCGTCTTGCCGATGTTTGCCGTCGCCTTCCCTATGCTCACAGAGGGACGTGGAAGTGGTGCGTCCTCCGGATGACGCATGGCAGGCAGGGGTGTAGGGGTGTCCGAGCAGTTTGACGTGATCGTCGTTGGTGCAGGTCTGGCAGGTCTGGTCGCAGCTCATGAGTTGGTCAAGGCCGGCAAACGGGTGGCCATCTGTGATCAGGAGAACGAACAGAACCTCGGCGGGCAGGCCTTCTGGTCGCTCGGCGGACTGTTCATGGTGAACTCGCCTGAACAGCGCCACCTCGGGATCAAGGACTCGCACGAGCTCGCCTTGGCCGACTGGCTCGGATCGGCGGGCTTCGATCGTGACCGAGAAGACCATTGGCCGCGTCAGTGGGCAGAGGCCTACGTCAACTTCGCGGCCGGCGAGAAGCGTTCGTATCTCCACGAATTGGGTCTGAAGGTGATGCCCACCGTGGGGTGGGCCGAACGTGGTTCCGGATCGGCCAGTGGACACGGCAACTCGGTGCCACGCTTCCACATCACCTGGGGCACCGGCCCCGAAGTGGTCCGGGTGTTCCGGGAGCCCGTGCTCGCCGGTGCGGAGAAGGGCCTGGTCACCTTCAAATACCGGCATCAGGTGGACGGGATCGTCTCCGAGGACGGGCGCGCTGTCGGTGTTCGCGGAACAGTCCTGGTGCCCTCGACCCAGCCACGTGGTGTCTCGTCGAGCCGGGAACGTGAGTCAGACTTCGAGATCCGTGCACAAGCGGTTGTGGTCACCTCCGGTGGCATCGGCGGCAACTTTGAGCTGGTGAAGAAGAACTGGCCCATCGATCGGCTGGGACCGGCGCCCGAGCACATGATCACCGGCGTCCCGGCTCATGTCGACGGACGGATGCTGCAGATCACCGAAGACGCCGGTGGCAGCGTGGTCAACCGGGACCGGATGTGGCACTACACCGAAGGCATCCAGAACTGGGATCCGATCTGGCCCGACCACGCGATCCGCATCATCCCCGGCCCCTCGTCGCTGTGGCTCGATGCCACCGGGAAACGACTGCCGGTGCCGAACTTTCCCGGCTTCGACTCGCTCGGCACATTGGGGACGATCACGCGGGGCGGCCACGATTTCACGTGGTTCATCCTCACTCAGGCGATCATCGAGAAGGAGTTCGCGTTGTCGGGGTCGGAGCAGAACCCCGATTTCACCGACAAGGATTTCAAACTCCTGCTGCAACGGGTGAAGAAAGGCGCTACGGGTCCCGTCGAGGCGTTCAAGGAACGCGGCGCCGACTTCGTCGTTCGAGACAACCTGCGTGACCTGGTTGCGGGCATGAACGAGATCACCCCCGGGCCGCAACTGGACTACGACCAGGTGGCGGCCGAGGTGCATGCCCGCGACAGCCAGATCGACAACCACTACACCAAAGACATGCAGATCATGGCGATCCGCAATGCGCGTAATTATCTCAGTGACAAATTGATTCGGGTGGCGGCACCACATCGCCTCGAAGATCCCAAATTCGGCCCGATGATCGCTGTTCGCCTGCATCTGGTGACACGCAAGACCCTCGGCGGTCTCGAGACCGATCTGGACTCGCGGGTGATCCGCCCGGACGGCAGTGTGTTCGACGGTCTGTACGCCGCGGGTGAGGTTGCCGGGTTCGGCGGCGGCGGGGTGCACGGATACAACGCGCTCGAAGGCACTTTCCTGGGTGGTTGCATCTTCTCCGGTCGGGCCGCCGGCCGCGCGCTGGCGCGAGATCTGGGCTAAACGGCTAAACGGCTAAACGGGGCTAAACGACCGGTTCGGCCGAGTCGGACTTCTCCTGGGCAGCTTCGGCCGCGTCGTCGGCGGCGACGGCCTCGGCGTACGCCTTCGGGTTCTCAGCGCGAGCCCGAAGGCTGAGGTGATAGGAAATGATCGCGAGCGTGAACAATCCGATCCCGAGATTCACGAGTGCCCCGAACCCGTCGACCGCGAAGTCGACCAACGCGTTGAGCATGGTGAAAACGAGTGCGCCGTAGCGCAGGAATTGCAGCGGCCAGAGCTTGTCCGTGCGTTTGCGGGCGATCATCGCCGGTATCGAGAATGCCAGTGTGATCGCCGCGCTCACCAGCAAGATCAGGCCGGAGGCATTCCGCCCGTCGAGGTCGAGGACTATGTCGTCGCTCTCGTAATAGACGCCGTTCAATGTGATACCGACGGCCGTGAATATGAGGGCGACCGATGCCGTGACAACCATCAGCCAGCAGACGATGGGAAGCCAGCGGGTTCTCCGGAAGAACGAAGGGATCAATCGCGGCGCCCACTGCCCCAATGCATGTAGTCGCGCCGACGCCACCGGAGCGCCGATGAGCAGGGCACGGATGTGTTGTGTGGCTGCCGGATCGGAGCCGAGCTCGTCGGCTCGTTCCACCATTCTCAATGCGAGTTCACGGCGATGGGACTGGAGCCCGCGTGCCACCCCGTCGGCGGCGATGGACGCTGCGGACGCGAGGTTCTCATCGGCGCTGAGCGGCCGGACCTCGCGCATGATCCGGCCCACGATGATCACGACGATCACCAGTACATACATGATCTCGGCCGAGGGACCGTAGAAGTAATCGTTGTCCTTGGTGACGAATTTGCCGACCTCATCGAGGAAGAGGCCGAACCCGATACCACCGAACAGCACGGTCAGTACCCGCGATCCATAGCCGAGGAACCACCAATTCATCAGCAGCGCAAGCATCATCAGTCCGCCGCCGTAGAGGGCGTGAGCGATGTGGAGATTGCCGCCGCCGACTTGTGGATAGTCGGTGATCCAGAGATAGGCCCTGGTGACAAGGATGGTGGCGATCGCGATCATCATGAAGGCTTCGGCCGAGGATGTTCCCACCGCGTTGCGGGTGAACAATCCGCGTCGGGGCGACGGGTGGGGCGCGGGGGTCACGACATCCTCGGTTCTTCGAAACATCCAGGCGGACAACAGTGGATAGGATTGTACGGCGCGGGGTGCACATCGTGGCCGTACCTGACGACTCGGAGTTCGGTGGTCGGGCTTTTTCGAAGTTGGGTGAGTCGCGCCTTTCACGAATACCCTGTGCTCATGATGAAACACGTCCGGTCGATGACAGCTGTGGTGGGTCTTTCATGCGCGGCGCTGGCAGTTCCGGCAATCGCGCAAGGGACGCCGAGCGAGGGCGTCACGGCGGTGACGTATGCCGATGTGGAGATCCCCGCCGACCTCGTCCCGTTCATCCCACACGGCGTCCATGCGGTGGCCAAACAGATCACCATCGCCCCGGGCGGAACCACCGGATGGCACTATCACGACGGCCCTGTTCTCGGAATCGTGCAGTCCGGCACGCTGTCTCATCCCGGACCGGACTGTAACCCGGTGATCTTCGACACCGGAGATCTCATCAACGAAGCTCCCGGCGACGACAACGTCCACCAGGGCCAGAACCTCGGAAGGGTGCCTGTCATCCTCGACGTGGTCTACCTCGAACCGCTGGGAAAACCGCTCTTCGAAGATGCGCCGGCCCCACCCTGTGCGGACAAATAGCCCCTGACACCAACTCGGACCTCTAGCATCGGTTGAGTGCAGATTTCCGGGAAAGTTGCCGTAGTCACCGGAGGCGGTGCCGGAATCGGTGCCGCCCTGGCCAGGGCGCTGGCCGCGGCCGATGTGAGTGTGCTGGTCGCCGATCTGAATGCGCCGGCAGCCGACGCGGTTGCGGCCGAGATCATGGCAACCCACCCGGGCCGGGCAATCGCGATGGGCGGTGACGTCTCCGACCCCGAGGTTCTCGAGGCGATGATCGCGCGAGCCGGTGCCGACCTCGGACCCGTCGAGATCTTTTTCGCCAACGCCGGAACCACCGCCGGGATGGGCTTGGACACCTCTGACGCGCTGTGGGAGGTGGCACTTGACGTGAATGTGATGGCGCACGTGCGGGCTGCACGAATCCTGGTGCCGCGATGGCTCGAGAGCGGTGGCGGTTACTTTGTGGCGACGGCATCGGCGGCAGGCCTGCTGACCCAGATCGGTTCGGCGCCGTACTCGGTGTCCAAGCACGCGGCGGTCGGGTTCGCCGAGTGGCTGTCGGTGACCTACGGCGACCAGGGGATCGCGGTCAGTTGTCTGTGCCCGATGGGTGTGGAGACCGCTTTGCTCAGAGAGGGGTTCGACACGGACATACCGGGGGCCTCGGTGGCTGCGCGGGCCGTCACTGAATCCGGTGAGGTGCTGCGCCCGGCGGAGGTGGCCGACCAGGTTCTGGCGGCGATGGAAGACGAGAGATTCTTGATTCTGCCGCATCGCGAGGTCCTCGACTTCTACCGTAACAAGGGCTCCGATTATGACCGGTGGATCTCCGGTATGCGTCGTTTTCAACGCCACCTGGTCGCGGACGATGAGTGACCGCCGCAGCCGACAACAATGAATGTAGGTATCTGGCAATGGAATTTGGGTACACCGACCGCTGCGCCGATTACCGTGGGCGCCTGTTGGAGTTCATGGACAGTCACATCTACCCGGCCGAGGAGGTCTATGCCCGGCAGATGAGTGAATCCGGTGACCCGCACTTCGATCCGCCGATCATCGAAGAACTCAAAACCGAGGCCAAGGCGCGCGGGCTGTGGAATCTCTTTCATCCCGACCCTGATTTCGGGCCGGGGCTGACCAACTCCGAATACGCTCCGCTGGCCGAGATCATGGGCCACAGTGCGCTGCTGGCGCCTGAAGCCTGTAACTGTTCGGCCCCTGACACCGGGAACATGGAGGTGCTCAGCCTGTTCGGGACCGACGAGCACAAGGAGAAGTGGCTTGCTCCGCTGTTGGACGGGACGATCCGTTCGGCGTTCGCGATGACCGAACCGGCAGTGGCCAGTTCCGACGCCACCAACATCCAGATGAGTATGCAACCGGACGGTGACCACTGGATCCTCAACGGCCGCAAATGGTGGACATCGAACGCACTGCACCCCAACTGCAAGGTGCTGATCGTGATGGGCAAGACCGATCCCTACGCCGCCGCGCACGCGCAGCAGTCGATGATGGTGGTCCCGATCGATGCGCCGGGCATCACCGTGCTGCGGAATCTTCCGGTCTTCGGATATCACGATCGCGAAGGGCACGCCGAGGTCCTGTTCGAGAACGTCCGGGTGCCCGACAAGGATGTGTTGGCGGGCGCCGGTGCCGGATTCATGATCGGACAGGCGCGACTCGGGCCGGGCCGGATCCATCACTGCATGCGCGCCATCGGTATGGCGGAGCGTGCTCTGGAACTGATGTGCGCTCGAGCGTCGCTGCGCATTGCCTTCGGGAAACCCCTTGCTGCGCAGTCGAATATCCAGGACTGGATCGCCGAGGCCAGGATCGAGATCGAGATGACGCGACTGCTCACACTGAAGGCCGCGTGGATGATGGACACGGTGGGGAACAAGGCGGCGCGCACAGAGATCGCCGCGATCAAGGTGGCAGCACCGAACATGGCGTTGAAGATCGTCGACCGCGCGATCCAGGTCCACGGTGGTGGCGGGGTCTCCGACGACTTCCCGCTGGCCAGCATGTACGCGCACCTGAGAGCCCTTCGATTGGCGGATGGTCCCGACGAGGTGCACAAACGGACGATCGCGCGTCACGAACTCGGCAGGTACCGGAAGATCGGAGCGCAGTCGTGAGCGAGGTGATCGGGATCGACACCGAAGCCGTGTCCCGGTGGCTCAGCGGCCTCGACATCGGTGCCACGAGACCTTTCACATTCGACCGCATCGGCAACGGCCAGTCGAACCTGACGTTCCGGGTCCGGGACGGTGCCGGCTCGCGCTGGATTCTGCGGCGGCCGCCGTTGGGCGCGCTGCTCGCGTCGGCGCACGACGTCCTTCGTGAACACCGGATCATGTCGGCGTTGCACGACACCGGGGTCCCGGTTCCGGAGATGATCGCCACGACCACTGATCCCGAGGTCACCGACGCGCCACTTGTCCTGATGAGCTTTATCGACGGGGCCGTCATCGACGATCCGGGTGCGGGGGAGAAACTGTCACCCGAGCACCGTCGCCAGGTCGGACTGGGTCTGGCCCGGACCCTGGGCACCATCCATGCGGTAGACCTCGACGCCGCCGGATTGTCGGACCTGGCCAGTCACAAGCCGTACGCCGCGCGGCTGCTGAAGCGCTGGAGTGCGCAATGGAACCATTCGAAAACTCGAGAGGTCCCCGAGATTGCCGACGTCGCACAGGCATTGGCAGACCATGCTCCCGAGCAGACCGAACTGACGCTGGTGCACGGGGATTACCACCTGAGCAACGTCATCACATCACCTCAGGACGGCCACGTGATCGGCGTCGTCGACTGGGAACTGTGCACCCTGGGCGAGCCGCTGGCCGACCTCGGGAATCTGCTTGCGTTCTGGCCGGAATCCGGGGATCACGTGACCGGACCGCTCAGGGTGTCCCGCGCGCTGGGTTTTCCGAAGCGAGCCGAACTGATCGACGCATACGCAGAGGCGACCGGACGGGATGTCTCCCAGATCGGATACTGGCACACGATGGCGCTGTGGCGACTGACGATCATCGCCGAAGGAATCCTCCGGCGTCTACTGAACGATCCCCGGAACGCCTCCCGAGACGGTGGGCCCACCCGGCAGCTTGTCGACGACCTCGTCGAGCTCACGGTCCTGGTGGGAAAGGAATCGTCGATCCTGTAGCCCGGTGATACCCGCCTCAGACCGGGCGGGGGATCCTCGACATCTGGCCCTGACCGATCCAGTCCGGTACCTCGCTTCGAATGTCGCGGGCGGCATTGATCTCGACGTCACCGGTCTTCATGGCGGAGGCCCAGGACCGGTCCCCGCGCCAGATCGCGGTCAGATCCCGCAGTGTCGCGTCCACGGTGGCGTCGACGTCGAACCCGGGGTCGTAGTCGCAGACATCGACGTCGCCGCCGGAGACCACGAGCCACCAGCGGGAGGCCTTCGGCGCGACCCCGGTCAGGCGAAATGCCACCACTGTTCGCGATCGGGGCCACTGATCGACGGGAACGGTACGGCGCATGTCCCACATCAGCAGATGGGGATCGAGGTCGGCCTCGCCGAGTTCCCCAATCCAGCGCATGCCCCACGAGTTGAGCGCCTCGACAACCGTCGACAGCTCCTTTCCACACGGTGTGAGCGTGTATTCCGTTCTGCCGCCGTCGATGTCGCGACTAATTATTCCGGCGCGCTCGAGAGTGCGCAGTCGTTTGGACAGCAGCGCGGGTGACATTTTCGGGACCCCACGCCGAAGTTCGTTGAAATGACTACTGCCGGCCAACAGTTCGCGTACCACCAGGAGCGTCCACCGCTCGTCGAGAACCTCCATGGCTTTGGCGACGGGGCAGAACTGACCGTATCCAGGCATCGGGACTCCTTGCGTTGTCTTGTGCAAGTACACACCCACTGCGTTGCCGACACCAGTACAGATGCAGAACCTGAGGCGGTACAGATCTGGAACTGGATCATGCGGCGGAGTGGTCGCAGGATCGAAGGTGCCAAGAAATCGCAACCAACACCGCCACACGAAGGAGTCCGGCATGGCAACACAGACAACAACCCCCGACGCGATCAAGGTCAAGCATCGCGCATTATGGGCGTCCGGGGACTATCCCGCGGTGGCGACACAGGTGATCGCAAGCCTTGGACCGACACTCGTGGAAGCAGTCGGGATCCGGGAGGACGAGCGCGTACTGGACGTGGCTGCGGGTTCGGGCAACGCGGCGATCCCCGCTGCCGAGGTCGGCGCGGAGGTGGTCGCGAGTGACCTGACCCCTGAATTGTTCGCGGCCGGGCGGCAACTGGCCGCCGAACGTCAGGTCGAACTGACGTGGCGTGAGGCCGATGTCGAGGCACTTCCGTTCGAAGACAAGAGCTTTGACGTGGTGATCTCCTGCGTGGGCGCGATGTTCGCTCCGCATCACCAGGCGTCGGCCGACGAGATCATCCGGGTCTGCCGCTCCGGCGGTCGGATCGGATTGATCAACTGGACGCCACAGGGGTTCATCGGCCAGATGTTCGCGACGATGAAGGCCTACGCCCCGCCGCCGCCCCCCGGTGCCCAGCCACCGCCGTTGTGGGGTGACGAGAAGCATGTGCGAGAGCTCTTCGGTGGCCGGATCGCCGAGGTGACCGCAACCAAGCAGACGCTGAAGGTCGACCGATTCGACACGCCAGAAGAATTCCGGGAGTTCTTCAAGGAAACGTACGGTCCGACGATCGCGGTCTACCGGGCCAACGCCGAAAACCCGGATGCGACAGCGGCTCTGGACACAGGTTTGGCCGACCTCGCCCGAGCCGCACTCACCGACGACGGTGTCATGGAATGGGAGTATCTGCTGGTCACCGCAACTGTTCGGTGACGGATGCGATCTTGCCCGGGAAGAAGCGTCGCGAGCAGCCTCGATCTGCGTCGATCGATTCGATCTGATCGGGCGACAACCGCGATAGGCTGGATATGCAGTTGGTATCCGCGCTCGTAGTCGATCGAGGCAGCCATGGCCGAGAACGATCCACAGACGACCCAGCGCGATGTCGTACACGACATCGCTGGGGAGCTGGTCAGTGCGGGTTTCGAAGACCCCGATCTGATCGGTCAGGGCGGATTCGGCGCCGTGTATCGATGTTCGCAGCCGGGGCTGGATCGGGTTGTCGCGGTGAAGGTACTCGCCGATCATCTCGACGACGGCAATCTCGTCAGGTTCGTGCGCGAGCAGCGCGCAATGGGCCGGCTGTCCGGACATCCCAACATCGTGAACATCCTCGAGGTGGGGAGCACACCGGGCGGCCATCCGTTCATCGTCATGCAGTATCACCCACATGATTCGCTCGATGCGCGAATCCGGAAGCAGGGCGCGCTGGACTGGCAGGACGTGCTCCGCGTGGGCGTCAAGGTGGCCGGTGCCCTGGAGACGGCACACCGCACCGGTACGCTCCATCGCGATGTGAAACCGGGAAACATCCTGCTCACCGAGTATGGCGAGCCGCAGCTGACGGACTTCGGCATCGCCCGCATCGTCGGCGGTTTCGAGACCGGCGCCGACATCGTCACCGGATCGCCGGCGTTCACCGCTCCGGAGTTGCTGACCGGAGCAGATCCGTCCGTGGCCTCGGATATCTATGGTCTGGGCGCCACGTTGTTCTGTGCCCTGACCGGTCACGCTGCCTTCGAGCGGCACAGCGGCGAGCAAGTCGTCGCTCATTTCCTGCGGATCGCCGCCGAACCTCTGCCCGATCTGTTGGAGACCGGCATCCCGGGTCCGGTGGCCCGGGTGATCGAATGGGCCATGGCACGCGAGCCGGGTGACCGGCCGGCGTCGGCCGCCGAATACGGCGAATCGTTGCGCGACGCCCAGCGGGAGCTCGGGGTCGGTGTGGACGAGATGGCACTTCCCGCGGCCCGGTCCGATGATCCGATCGCCGCGGGTCCTGAGCGGCGGGTTCGTTCCGGTATCACCACCTCGCCGCCGACACCGTCGACCAAGTTTCGTCCGCCGCTTCGGCCGCGCGCTCAGGTTCCCCGATTGCGCCTGATGGAAATCCTCCGCGCCGGAAAGTGGCGAAGACTCGTCCTCATCCACGCTCCGGTGGGGTACGGGAAGACCACGGTCGCCACCCAATGGGCGGAAGAGCTCTACAACACCGGTGTCCCGGTGGCGTGGCTGACGGTGGACGACGACGACAACGATCCGGCTCGATTCCTGGCCAATCTCGTGGAATCGCTGCGGCGCGCGGAGCCGGTGATCGTGGGTGATCTGGCCGAGGTCATCGAACAACACGGCGCCGAGGCCGAACAGTACGTGCTGACATCGCTGATCAACGAGATCCATGCCCGTGGTGAGCGGATCTCTGTCATCGTCGATGACTGGCATCGCGTCACTGACGCCCGGTCGATCGGCGCCCTGGGGTTCCTGCTCGAGCACAGCTGTCATCACCTTCAGGTCATCATCACCAGCCGCACGCGATCGGGGCTGCCGATCAGTCGGATGCGGGTCAGCGACGAACTGGTCGAACTCGACATCGCCGGGCTGTGTTTCAATGCCGATGAGGCCCGCTCGTTTCTGCTGGACGTGTCCGGCCTGGACCTGCGCAACGACGAAGTGACACAGCTCTGGAGTTCGACGGACGGGTGGGCGGCTGCGTTGCAGCTGGCGACATTGTCCCTGCGCGGCTCGAAGTCGCCGTCGGATCTGATCAGCCACATATCTGGCCGTCATCACGCCATCGGCGACTTCCTCGCCGAGAACGTGTTGTCCACACTGGAACCGGCGATGGTCAACTTCCTACTCGCAGTATCGGTACCAGACCGCATCTGCGCGGGTCTGGCCACTGCCCTGAGCCTGCAACCGAACGGGCAGGCGCTACTGGAGGACGTCGAGACGCGAGATCTGTTCCTGCGGAGACTGGACCAGGACGGCGACTGGTTCCGCTTCCACCCGATGTTCGGTGAGTTCCTGCGTCGTCGATTGGAACGTGATCAGCCCGATTCGGTCACGTCGTTGCACCGCAAGGCATCTGACTGGTTTGCCGATCACGCCATGGTGGCCGAGGCAGTCGAACACTCGCTGGCCGCCGGCGACACCGAACGGGCCGTCGAGCTGGTCGAGGTCGACGGCCGAACGTTGATCGAGCAGTCGAACGTGCCGACCTTGCTCACGATGGTGAACAAGCTACCGCGCGCCGCGGTCGCCGCGAGTCCTCGAATTCAGTTGTGGCTCGGCTGGGCAAATATGCTGCTCAATCGCGCCGAACTCGCTGACGCAGCACTGGCAGCGGTCGATCGGGCACTCGCGCATATGCCCGACTCAGATCATTCAGCGACAGAGATGCGGTGGGAAGCGGCCATCATCGCAGCGTGCAACGGCGCGGGCAACGATCGCATGGAGAGCCACGATGACCTCATCGCCGATCCGGTTTCGGAACCGGCCGACTTGCCGCCCTTTGTTGCTTCGGCCTTGGCGAACGTTCGGACAACGAGGGCCACGTCTCGATTCGACTTTGACGAGGCGCACCGATGGCAGCAGTGGGCGATTCCATACCACCAACAGAACTCCGGCCCGCTCGCGGTGATGTATGGCTTGGCGCTCGACGGAATCGCCTACTTCGAACAGCTCGAGCTGGTCGAGGCGGAGCGGCGTTTCCGGAGTGCGTTCCAGGTTGCTTCGGGTAGCGCGATGGCCACACCGTCGAACGGGGCCCGCATTGCGAGCGCGCTGCTGGCACAGGTTCGCTACGAACGCGGGGACGCGTCTGAGGCAGGCGCATTGCTCGACGCGACGTTCAATCTCGATGCGGAAGAGGGTGCGGTCGACATGATCATGGCGCGCTACGGGACAGGTGCAAAGGTGAGGTTGATACGCGGCGAAAAGGATGCGGCAGTCGACCTTCTCGATCGAGCGGCCGATATCGCCGAACGCCTCGAAGCGCCACGATTGCGGGCGTTTGTCGAAGCTGAGCAGATGACCCTGAACCTCCCGTCCCGGCGCGGGATCCGGGCTCGTGTCGACCATGCCCACCGTGCTCGATCACCGGTTGGCTTCTCGGCTCTGGTTGCGCAGCTCGAAGAGGAGGTTGCAATTAGATTGTTACTCAACGAATTCGGCGATGGCGAAGCAACCTCTGACAGTGTGTTGGCGTGCCGGTGGGCGCAAGAATGGGTCGATCGGATCGATGGAAGCCACCGGGCGCGAGCGGCTCTGCGCGCCGAACGGCTGTTGGCGACCTGCCTGTCGGCGGCAGGCCGAACCGACGAGGCGACGCGTCAGGCCGCCGCTGTTCTGGTGCGCTGTGCCCGCGCCGGGATGGTCCGCTATCCACTCGACGGTGGCGCGACGTTCCGTGCAGTGGTCCAACAGATCCACTCCGACCTCGCCGAAGGCGCGGCAGTGGACGCTCCCGGCGTCCCGAGGTCGTTTCTCGACGAGGTCATCACGCAGCAGGGCGGATTCTAGAAAGCGCCGCGAGCACTGTCAGTTGTTCGCGTCCACCGCCACCGGGGGCAGGGCGATCCATGGTGCCAGTGCTGCCTGGTCCTGCATCTCGATCCACGCGATCACGTCCTGGTATGTGGCACAGATGGTTTCCGGATTATCGCAGACCTCACGCATGAAGTCCGCGGTGGCGGGATTGAAGGCATTGCCACTCCAGTCGTTGAAGTGGTTGGCGATCACCAGCGGTGCCCGGTTTCCCTCGTACGCACGCTGATACATGTAGTCATACGACCGCTTGACTATCTTGCGAAGTTTCGGGGCGTCCTGGGGTCTGTCCTTCGCCCCGTTGACGGTGTACCAGTAGTTGTAGTCGAGCGCGGTCTGCCGATGATTGAGCGGCGGTGACCAGGTGTAGGGGACCGGGAACTCCCAGACACTGCCCACCTTGGTGGGCCAGTAGACCCCGGGTTTGCGAGCCGATTTGGACGAATCCCAGTTCATGTCGTGCGCGCCCAGCGCTGGAAACAGTTGGCCCATCCCGCCTTCGAGGCAGGGGGTACGACCGCCCTTGACGACCTCGGTGCCGAAGGCGAGATCTGGGGCATCCGATATGTTGTTGATCTGCTTCCAGTCACTCATCAGCCGGAAGAACTCATCGAGTTCGTGGTTCCATTCCGCGGTCGACCAGTCTTTGCCGGGATTCTTGGTTCCCGCGCACCAGTGTCCGACGTAATGGGTGCCCATCTCGTGACCGTCGTACCAGGTCTTGTTCAGATACTCGACCTGCTCGATGACCTCCGCTTTGGTGCCGCCGAACGGGAGGGCGGATTCGCCGGGTCCGTATCCGGGGCCCCGGTATTCGGTCTTGTTGTCGTCGGCAAGGAAGTACAGCCCGGTCATCAGTGCGGTGAATCGGGCGTCGACCTCGTCGGCGGTCTTCAGGAACAGATCCCAGTTCTCCGATACGCCGACACCGTCGAACGAGAAGAGGATGAACTGGGGCGGCTGTTCACCGACGGCGAGCTTTTCCATCGGAACATTGCTCGCTCTGCGTTCTGGTCCGCCGTCGTCGGACGAGCCGTCACCCGAATCGTCGGAGTCCGAGTTGTCCGTGCCTGCATCGGACCCACCGAGGGCAGGCTGCGCAGCGGGCTCGACGTAGCCCAGTAGCACGTCGGGCCGCTCTGCACCGCAGGCTGACAAGAGCGAAATCGCCATGGCAAAGACGAACGCCCGCACCTTCGCGCTGCGGCTGAGATGGATCTGCACCCTGGTACGCCTTTCGCCAAGGGCAGCCGGCAGGCAACTGGCCCAGACCTGGATTCGGCCGAGCCTAACATCCGAAATGTCCGCTTTGCCCTTATGACACGGCCAGGACCTGGGAATTTGCTGCGCCGTCACCGGGTGGGCCCTGGCGACGCCCCGTTGAGCAGGCGCCCGCCAGCAGCATCGCGACCATGGCCGTCGCCTGGTCGGGTGCGGGCGGTACGCCGGTGATCATGTCACTCCAGATGAAGGATTCGCAGACGCGAACGATCGCGTACGCCAGTGCGCTGATGTCGACGTGCGGGCCGATCTCGGGAATCGCTCTGAGTCGCACCTCATTCCACTCGATGAGCCGGCCCTGGACGACGCTGTACCGGGTGCTCAGCACCCGCAACGCGTACTCGGGATCGTCGGAGACGAAACGGGAGAGCGGGCGGTAACCCCGTACCGCCGCGGCCATCTCGCCATGGTTGTGCACAAACTGTTCGATGGTTTCGGGACAGCCCTCGCGAACCTCCACGCGACGGAGCGCTTCGGCCACGATGCGCCACACGACCTCACCGATGATCATCTCGCGACCCGAAAACCACCGGTAGATGGTCGCCCTGCCGATCCCGAGTTCGCGGGACAGTTGCTGGACGTCGACCCGCCGGCTGTCGCGAAACCAGACGTGGGCGAGGTCGATGACGTCGTCTCTCGTCGGGCGCGGTGACGAGGCGTCGCGACCGTTGACGGTTCCCTGAGACATAAGTAGATTTTGTCTCTGGTGACCTCGGTGGTCAACCGATCTGTAGAAACGCGGGGAGCGCAGATGGATTTGAATTGGTCGCAGTCCGACGCGGCATTCCGGGACGAGGTGGTCGCCTTCCTCGATGAGAAGCTCACGCCGGACCTGCGGGAGGCGGGCCGGCTCATGACAAGCGTCTACTCCGAGCACGAGGCGAGCATGGAGTGGCAGCGCATCCTGCACGAGCGTGGCTGGGCGGCTCCGGCCTGGGCGGTCGAGCACGGAGGTTGTGATTGGAGCCTGACCCAGCACTACATCTTCGGGCGGGAGTCCATCCTGGCGGGCGCGCCGTCCTTGTCTCCCATGGGGATTCGAATGGTGTCGCACGCGATCGCCGCATTCGGCACCCAGGAGCAGATAGATTTCTTCCTGCCGGGCATCCTCACCGGCGAGGTGTTCTTCTGCCAGGGATACTCCGAGCCGGAGGCAGGTTCGGATCTGGCGTCATTGACGATGGCCGCCGTCGACGAGGGCGATGACCTGGTCTGTACCGGAAGCAAGATCTGGACAACCCATGCGGCCGAAGCCAATTGGATGTTCTGCCTCGTGCGTACGTCGAAGCAGGCAAAGAAGCAGCAAGGGATAACCTTCCTCCTGATCGACATGACCTCACCGGGCATCGAGGTTCGACCACTGGTCATGACCTCGGGAGAGCAGGTACAGAACCAGGTCTTCTTCGACGGAGTGCGGGTTCCGAAGTCGAATGTCATCGGCCAGATCGACGACGGTTGGACCGTTGCGAAGTATCTGTTGGTCTTCGAGCGCGGTGGGGCAGCAGCAGCACCCGCGCTGCAGGTGATGGCGGAATCGGCGGCCCAGGCGGCAGCGGATGTACCCGGTCCGGATGGACGGCCCCTCATAGCAGACCCACTGTTCGCGGCCAAGCTCGCGGAGGCAAGGATCCGGACGAAGGTCCTGGAAATCCTCGAATACCGGACGTTGTCGGCGATGGCGTCGGGTAAGGATCCCGGCCCGGCGTCGTCGATGCTGAAGATCCTCGCGACCGAACTCAGTCAGAAACTCACCGAGATCACACTCGAGGCAGCCGGACCCCGTGGCCGGGTCTATCAGCCCCACGCGGCGCGGCCGGGTGGTCCCATCGCCGAGTTCTCCGTACCGGCAGGCGTATACGTCAGTGGCGAGCGATGGCAGGCCGTCGCGCCGCTGCGCTACTTCAATGATCGGGCCGGTTCGATCTACGCCGGTAGCAACGAAATCCAGCGAAACATTCTCGCCAAAGCAGCATTGGGGCTCTGATGGACTTCAGCCTGACAAAAGAGCAGGAACTCCTGCGCGACAGCCTCGGTAAGTTTCTGGCCACGCGGTACGGGCTCGAGACCAGTCGTGCCGCGGTCAAGACGGGCAAGGGCTGGCAGCCGGAGATCTGGGCGAGCTTCGCCGATGAACTCGGCATTCTCGGCGCCACCCTGCCCGAAGCCGACGGTGGACTCGGCGGCGGACCCGTCGAACTCATGATCGTCACCGAAGCCCTCGGACATGCGCTGGTGGTGGAGCCGTTTGTCGACACCGTCGTGATCGGTTCCGGTCTGCTCCGGCGGGCCGGCGGTGACCGGGCCGCGCGAATCGTCGACAACATCGTCGTGGGCACGGCCATCACCGCATTCGCCGCCACCGAGCCGACCTCGGGGTACACGTACAGCGATGTCTCCACCACGGCGCGTCGTGACGGCGACGAATGGGTGATCAACGGCGTCAAGGCAGTGGTGAGCAGTGCGCCGCTGGCCAACCATCTCCTGATCACGGCCCGGACCTCGGGTTCGCAACGCGACACCGACGGCATCTCACTGTTCGTGGTGGATGTTGACCCGGACGATCTGCCCGCGGGCATCGAGAGCCACCGGTACCGCACGATCGACGATCGTCAGGCCGCGGATCTGACGTTCACCGACCTGCGGGTACCTGCCGATGCGCTGCTCGGCGCCGAGGGCGGTGCCTGGACCTCGATCGACAAAGCGATCGACGAGGCCACCGCCTCGGCAGCCTCAGAAGCAGTCGGTCTGATGCGAAAGGTCCTGGCGGACACCGTCGAATACGCCAAGCAGCGCCAGCAGTTCGGGCAGGCGATCGGCAGCTTCCAGGCGCTTCAGCACCGGATGGTCGACATGTACATGGAGCTCGAACAGTCGATCGCCGCGGTGTACCTCGCGGTGCTCAATCTCGAGGCGGACCCGGTGGAACGATCCTTGGCGGTCTCGGCGGCCAAGGCGACGATCGGACGTTCCGCACGATTCATCGGGCAGAACGCAGTCCAGTTGCACGGCGGTATGGGCATGACCGAAGAGCTGGCGATCGGCCACTATTTCAAGCGGCTCACCGCCATTGAGTACGAGTTCGGTCCGGCCGACCAGCACATCGCCCGGTACGCAGCGCTCACCGCGCACTGAGCAGACGTGCGAGTCAGGGGGCGAGATCGTCGATCTGATGGGCGAGTTGGGTGTCTTTCCCGGTGATCCCGCCCTCTGAATGCGTGCTCAGGGTGAACGTGACGGTGCGCCAACGGATGTCGATGTCGGGATGATGCTGGGCGGCTTCTGCCGCCTCGGCAACACGATCGACCAGCGTGATCGCCGCCGGAAAGTCGGGGCATTCGATGGTACGAGTCAATGAATCGCCGGTACGCGACCAGAAGGTGAGGTCGGCAAGGGCCTTGGTGATGTCGGGTTCGCTCAGTAGACCAGCCATGACCTGATGCTGCCAGTCGCCCGAGACTCGGGCAATACCCCGGACCTTGTACGCCTCTTCCGTCATGGACCGATGGTGCCCCATAAGGGCGATCGTCCTGAGGCCGCGCGCGGGTCAGCGAGTTCGCAGCGCTCGAACCGGTCAAACCGAGGATTGGTTGCACCCAGTTCGCTGGTGTGGCCGATGTTGGTGACGGGTGGAGACTCATGATTCAGCACACAGCGACTACCTCGTGTTGACGGGCGATGGATGCGACCGACTATCGAACAGCACGAGGTGGTCGGCTGTTTCAGCAACGTCGATGCGTTGTCGCGTTTTGTCTGGTGGCGCGCCGGCGAGTGCCAGGTGTTGTTGGAACCGATGATGCCGTCGTGGAATCTCTCGACGCAGCGGCATCATCTGGCATTTACGCCCGTCGCCGCGACATCAGGTCTTCCTGCGCTAATTCCAATTAGCGCAGATGCCCTGGCCCGCAGACTGTGCCAGGGCGTTGTCGGAGCACCAAAACCGAACAATCAAGGCGCCTGATAGCCGGTAGGAGAGCATGGCTGCGACAGGATCTCCACTTTGCCGGTGAGCAGGCGTTGTGAAGCAGGCAGCCTCGTTACTTGGTGAGCAACGGGATTGGCAAACCCTGCTCAAAGCAAGCTGTCGCATCGCTCACGTGGCTGTCAGTCGATGACCCAACCCGAACGCAGTAAGCTCGCCAAGGCAGTGGCCGTTGATTTGTCGGCCATGGCCGCGTTGCTCACCCAAGCTGTAGCCAAGACTCCCAGAAAGAGGTCCCGGCCGCGGACGCCACTTCGAGCACCACCCGCTTCTTGCGCCGCTTCGAGAAACTTGTCGGTACTGGTGATGAAACCCTGGCACGTGATTGTCAGTGCAGATGTTCTCTCCGACAATGCTTCTCGCAGTGGCTCGGACAGACCGTCGAAAGCTGACACCCACACGGCAAGAGCGTCGAGCCATTCCGACAACGCGGTATCGGGATCCAGCCGCTCCTGCTCGATTGCCTGCCGCTTGGCCTCGAGCTCTCGGTCGCGGGTTTGCAACAGCTCGGCCAGTAAGCTCTCCCTCGTTGGAAAGTGACGGTACAGAGTCCCGGGGCCCACTCCCGCGCGCTTTGCGATGGTGTCCATCGACCCGGTGACGCCGTTCGCGGCAAACACCTTCTCGGCGGTTTCGAGTATGTGCGCTCGGTTCTTACGTGCATCGGCGCGGGGTGCACGCCCCGAGGATGTATCCTGTGCCATCTTCTGCCTCTCGTGGCGGGTGTGCAACGAGAATACCTCCAGGCCGAGATATATGGAGACACCCTCCCCTTGCAATGTGAGGGTCCGCCACCCGCTCGGGACAGTGATGTCCGGATGGCCGCAACTTCCGCTCGTGGCCACGTAGGTCGGCAGCGCGAGTGGTCTCCGCCTCACGAACACCGCCCGGTTGACAAACAGGAGAGTGTCTCCGTATGTTACGAAGCATAATCGGAGACGGGCTCCGATTGTGGCGCGTAGTGCGATTCGGTTCGAACAGATTCGTGCTTCGACGAGTCGAGATGCCCGCTCACCCTTGCTGATTGAAGGAGCGTTATGACCCGCTCGTCAAACAAAATTCTGCTGGCTCTTCAAGTCGCCAACGGTTACGGCTCCCAGCCGGGCGCTTGGCGCATGCCGGGGGCCGATCCGGCGAGTTACGGCGATATGGATGTGATCGTGCGTCACGCGCAGGCCGCCGAGCGCGGAAAGGTCCAGATGATCTTCTTGGCCGATACTCCAGCGCTCGAGAACGATCTGGAGTCGATGGCGCCGCATCATGCCACCGACCCGCTCGTTGTGCTGACCTCTATCGCGCGGGGGACGGAGAAGATAGGGCTCGTGGCCACGAGCTCGACAACGCTCAACGAGCCGTACACGATTGCGCGTCAATTCAAAGCCCTCGATGTGGCCAGTCACGGCCGCGCAGGATGGAACGCCGTCCCGACCTCGAATGCAGCGGCCGCGGCCAACTATGGCATCCAACTGCCTTCACGCGCGCAGAAGTACGAGCGCGCCCACGAGGTTGTTCAGGTCGTTCAGGCGCTGTGGGGTAGCTGGGGGATCGACGCCTGGGTACGCGACGTCGACAGCAGGCGTTTCGCCGACATGTCCAGAATCCAGCCGGTCAACCTCAAAGGACGCTATGTGGCCTCGGCTGGACCGTTGCCGATCCCACCCTCGGAGCAGGGACAACCCGTGATCTTCCAGGCCGGAGGGGGTGGCAACGGTCTCGAGATCGCCGCCCGGTATGCCAGCGGCGTCTACGCCAACCCCTTTTCGATCGAAGAGGGTCGTGCACATCGAACGGCCCTTCGCGCAGCCGCGGAGCGGGCTGGACGCAACCCTGACGAAGTGAAGCTGTTCGCCGGCTTCATGCCGACTGTTGCTTCTTCGCGCCGCGCTGCACTGGATCGCCGCAGAAGGCTCGATGAGTCTGTGGATCTGAATCAGAAAGTTCGATACCTGGGAGCAATGCTCGGGTTGTCGTTGCGGCCGGCTCAGCTCGACCAACCTCTCACCCCACAGCAGCTCGCCGACGCCCGACCCAGTGCAGGCGATCCGCGGGCCCCGCATGCACTCGAGGTGGCACGCGAGGGGTGGACCTTGGCCGATGTATTGGCGCACGGCGTCATCGACTACCACCCTGTTGTTCCGGGAACCGCCACCGAGATCGCCGACCACATGCAGGAATGGTTCGAAGCAGGCGCATGCGATGGGTTTTCGCTGGCGATTGATGTGTACGCAGACGGTATCGACGCGTTCGTGGACCAAGTTGTCCCGATCCTACAGGCGCGCAATCTCTTTCACGACGATTACGAGGGTGCGACTTTGCGTTCGCACCTCGGCGCTCCGCCCCAGTACGGCCAAGACCCCCGACTTTCCTGAACCAGAACACCCCACACCTGAACTGCGGAGAAAACACGTCATGCCCAATTCCACACCAGCGGTTGCGAATCCCGACCACCCGACCAAAGACGGCGGTCCCGGCGACCGGCTTGCACCAGGGAGTGCCCTGGTCATCGGCCTGCTCATGGGCTCGACTTTCCTGGTCCTACTGAACGAAATGCTGTTGGGTGTCGCGCTGCCCACACTGATCGCCGACCTCGGCATCACCCCTTCGTCGGGACAGTGGCTGACCACGGGCTATCTGCTGACGTTGGCTGTGCTGATCCCCGCGACCGGTTACGTGATGCGACGGTTCCATCTGCGCACCATCTTCTTGACGGCGATGTCGTTGTTCATCGTCGGCACCGCGATTGCGGCTTTCGCGCCGGGCTTCGGTGTCTTGCTCGTGGGCCGTGTAGTGCAGGCTGCGGGTACGGCTGTGTTTGTCCCGTTGCTGATGACAACTGCGATGCGTCTGATTCCAGAGGCCCGCCGTGGCGCCATCATGGCGATTGTCACCGCCGTACCGGCGATTGCGCCCGCCGTTGGCCCCGCGGTATCGGGGCTGGTGCTGAGCTTCCTCGAGTGGCGGTGGCTGTTCATCCTGGTTCTGCCGCTCGCCGTTTTTGCCCTGGTGCTGGGAGCGTTCAAGCTCAAGAACATCACAACGCCCGTACACGCCACCCTCGACGTGTTCTCACTGCTTCTGTCCGCAATCGGGTTCGGCGCGCTGGTGTTCGGGCTGTCGTTGATCGGTGAGTCCGCTTCGGGCCACGCACTGATGTCGCCGATCCTCCCGATAGCCGTGGGCCTCGTCGGATTGGTTGCCTTTGTCATTCGGCAGCAGGCCATTCGCCGGCGCGGTCGCGACCCCCTGATCGATATGCGTATTTTCCGCACCAAATCCTTTGTGGTGCCTCTGATCGTGATGATGTTCGTGGCATTGAACGGCTTCGGCATCCTTCTTGTTCTGCCGCTCGTGCTCACCGGCGCACTTGGAATGGGAACACTCGCAGTCGGACTGTTTCTCGTTCCCGGTGGCGCCATGATCTCCCTCGTCTCGGCGGTGGGAGGCCGGATCTACGACCGGTTCGGGCCGGCGCCGCTGATCATCCCGGGTTCGATGATCTGGACTGCGAGTATCTGGTACCTGAGCACCCTGAACGAGACCAGTGGGGTGTGGCTCTACTTGGTTGCGTACCTCGTGATGTCCGGCGCGCAGGCGATGATGTGGGCACCGCTGACCACCTTGGCTTTGTCCTCACTACGATCTGACCTCTACCCATATGGCAGTGCCGCATTCACGACCGCGCAGCAACTCGCCGGAGCCGCCGGCGGCGCGGTCCTGGTGTCCGCGTACACAATTGGGGCGGACGCTGTCAACGCCGGCAGGCTGAGCGTAGCGGAGGCCGTCGATGCCGGTCAGGCTGCCTTCACCGCGGGCGGGATCATTGCCTTCGGTGCGATTGTCGGCGCGATCCTGATCGGCCGACGCAAGGCAGCGCCCGTCGCCTCAGACGTCGCTCTCCAGGACGCTTGAGACGAGGACGGAACCACCTGGATTGCCACTGAAGGGACCACCGGCGCGCCGCGGCGCGGCGGTGGTCCTTCATTTGTTCGTTGGCTCCTCATCGCAAGGGACACGGAAGAGGTTGGGCATGGCCGCTACGGATCTCAGGTGAACTCAGAGCCGTTCGATGATGGTGGCATTGGCCATGCCGCCGCCTTCGCACATGGTCTGTAGTCCGTAACGTCCCCCGGTTGCCTCGAGGTAGGCGAGCATCGAACCCAGAAGACGTCCACCAGAGGCGCCGAGAGGGTGGCCGAGGGCGATCGCCCCGCCCGCGGGGTTGAGCCGATCCGGGTCAGTGTCGAAGTGGCTCTGCCACATCAAGGGAACGGGAGCGAATGCTTCATTCACTTCGTAGGCACTGATATCGCTCAGGCGTAATCCGGACCGTTCGAGTACCTTCTCCGTGGCCGGTATCGGGCCTGTCAGCATCAGCAGGGGATCGCTGCCGACAACAGAAAAGCTGTGGAATCTTGCTCTGGGTGTAAGGCCCAGAACGGCTGCTTTCGCTTCGCTCATGATGAGGGCGGCCGATGCGCCGTCGGTGAGTGGTGACGAGTTGCCGGCCGTGATCGACCATTCGATCTCGGGAAAGCGAGCAGACATTTCTGCACTCTCGAATACCGGCCTCAGTCTCGACAGCGACCCGACAGAGGTCCCCGCTCGAACTGTCTCGTCCGAATCCACGACCACTGGTTCGCCCGCGGCATCGGTGGTGGAGACACCGATGATCTGCGCGGACTGCTGCGGTGCGGCCACATCGACGGCCAACCGGTGGGACCGCGCAGCATATTCGTCGAGTTGCTCTCGGTCGAACTTCCAACGCGCGGCGATGATCTCCGCTCCGATCCCCTGCTGAACGAGGCCGGCTGGGTATCGAGTGGAAAGAGGTCCGGTCGAGGGATCCTTGGTACCGGCATTGGAAAACATCGGGGACCGGCTCATCGATTCGACCCCGCAAGCAATTGCGACGTCGTAGACGCCGGCGATCACTCCTTGCGCTGCGAAGGCGGCCGCTTGCTGGCTGGAGCCGCACTGGCGGTCGATGGTGGTCGCCGGAACGGACACCGGAAATCCGGCCGCCAGGACAGCGGTCCGCCCTATGTTGAGCGCTTGCTCCCCAGATTGGGTGACGCAGCCGGTGATGACGTCGTCGATGAGGGCTGGGTCGAGGTCGTGTTTGGTGACGAGTGTCTTCAGCAGATCGGCCAGCAAAGTGGCGGGGTGGACAGCCGACAGCGCGCCGCCCACTTTTCCTTTCGCAGACGGTGTGCGCAAGACGTCGACGATAACTGCTGTGTTCACACGGGCTCCTCGATGTTGGGCGACCAGACCATAATACTGACTATATGTGTCCAAAACAAGGAGCGCCCGCCACCCAGAACGGATGTCGTCAGGCAGGAGGGTGGCGGTGGAATTGTCCGGGATACCTGCCGGGGCCCGGTGGGCCCGCGAAAGCCTGGCCGACAGCCATCCACGTCGCGGCGATGGGTCCGGTCACCTCGAGTGCCGTGTCCGCGACATGCCGCCGTCGGGTGAGGACCAAGCAGAAGTCGTCGATGGGCCCGGTGATCGAATCCGGCGATGAGCTGTCGCCGAACCTCCACCATTCCTTCGACGGCAACGCCAACTTCACTGTGACATCCGTCTTCGGTGGCGGAAGCCCGGCTTTCGCGAAACTGTAAGGACGAGCGAGGCAGGCCAATCGGGCGATGTGAACCAAGCGGGCTGTAGCCGGTCGATCGATTTCGGCGCTGTCAGCGACGTCCTGCCCATGTGCCCAAGTCTCCATCAGGCGAGCTGTGGCCATCGACGCCAGGCTCATCGATGGCCCGTACCAGGGGTATCGAGCGACGGGTGCGGCGGAGTGAAGCGCGAGTAGGAGTGTCTTGCAAGACTTCCTCCAGTGTTCAAGAAGCTGGGGCGAAGTCAAAGCCAGAAGGGGTTGCAGGACTTCCACGCGGTAAGTGTCGGGATCTTGTGCGGCCCTCTGCTGATGGCGCGCAAAGGCTTGCGGGTTGGTCAGTGCCAATGCCGCCGTCGCATCGAAGAACGCGAGGTGGGCGATCTGGTGGCGGTTCGTCCATCCCTCAGCGGGGGTGGCGGCGTGCCAGTCATCGTCGTCAAATGAGCGTACGAGCTCGTCGAGCGACACTTGTTCGGCCGCCAGGTCGTCGATGATTTCGCCTATATCTCGCATACGTCAACTCTCCCAGCCCGGACCTCGACTCGCAGGATTATGGCGTTGTGGCGCAGTAGTTGTGGCGCACGCGTCGATGTACACGGTAGCGGCTTGCCGGGAGAATTGACGATTGTTCGGTGCTTTCGGATAGTGCCCTTCTAAATTTGGACGAGTCATGTCAGTATGAGCGGAGTCACAATCGAGGCGGTAAATGTGACGTGATCCGACAAAAGGCTCGGCGGCCGCGGTGATCGGCCCGAGCAGCAGTTCAAACTGTCACGCTTTCAGGCGTTTCAGACCCCAACGAGAACGGAGCATGACCAAATGGCCGGACGCTTGGAAGGCAAAGTCGCTTTTATTACCGGCGCAGCACGCGGTCAGGGCCGCGCACACGCGGTGCGCCTGGCAGAAGAGGGCGCAGATATCATCGCGGTCGACATCTGCAAGCCGATCGACGTTGTCCCTTACGAGATGGCCACTGCGGAAGACCTCGAAGAAACCCAACGTGCCGTCGAAGCCCTGGACCGTCGAATCGTTATCGGCCACGCGGACGTCCGCGATTCTCAGCTGTTGAGGGCGACTCTCGATGGCGCAGTGGCCGAATTGGGGCGTCTCGACATCGTCTCGGCCAACGCCGGTGTCTGTGGTCCTTTCGCGGTCGGCGAGGAGCTCAAAGATGACGAGTGGAACACGACTGTCGACATCAACCTCACCGGTGTTTTCAACACGGTCCGGGCGGCCATTCCGCATATCAAGGCCGGTGGCCGTGGCGGTTCCATTGTTCTCACCAGCTCCACGGCTGGCCTGAAGGCATATCTGAACGCCTCGAACTACGTTGCGGCGAAGCACGGGGTGACAGGCATGACAAAAGCCCTGGCTCTCGAGCTCGCGCCCCACTTCATCCGGGTCAACAGCCTGCATCCGACGCAGGTCGACACCAAGATGATCCAGAATGAGGCGTTGTACAAGCTGTTCTGCCCGGACATCGAGAATCCGACGAGGGCTGATTTCGAGGCCGTTTCTCTTGGGATGAATGCGATGCCCGTACCTTGGGTGGATGCGGCCGATGTCTCGAATGCCTTGCTGTTCCTGGCTTCCGACGAAGCCCGTTACATCACTGGCGCGGCAATCCCTGTCGATGCGGGCTGTAACTTGATCTGACAGCGGTTTTCAACGCCGATAGGGTCCGGAACAAACGCTCCGGACCCTATCGCTGTTGCTCTCGGTCTACCGCCTCGCCTTGGC
>NZ_DATCVM010000145.1:0-25310 GCF_036566845.1 Williamsia sp. | reverse complement strand
ACAGTGCAACACCGACAGTCGGCCCGTCACCGTTGACGAGGTTGAAAACACCGGCGGGCACCCCGGCTTCGTCCATGATCTCGGCGAAGACCAGGGCGTTGAGCGGAGCGACCTCCGAGGGCTTGAGGACGATCGTGCAACCGGCGGCCAGCGCCGGGGCGACCTTGGCCCCGATCTGGTTCAGCGGCCAGTTCCACGGCGTGATGAAGGCGCAGACGCCCACCGGCTCCTGGACCACCGTCGTCGAGCCGATCTTCTCCTCGAACTCGAAACTCTTGAGCACCTTGAGGGTGGACATGAAATGCCCGAGACCCGAGGGTGCCTGGGCCTTCGCGGCCAGACCGGCGGGCGCACCCATCTCTGAACTGACCGCTTCGGCAAGATCACCCAGTCGCGTCTTGTACACCTCGATCACTCGCTCCAGCAACGCAATTCGTTCTTCGCGAGTGGTGGCGGCAAAAGCGTCGAAGGCATGTCGGGCGGCCGTGACGGCGCGTTCGACGTCCTTTTCATCTCCGAGCGCAATGGTGGCGATGGTCTGTTCGGTCGCCGGGTTGATGACGTCGACGGTTTTGGCCGAGATGGGGTCGACCCATTGACCATCGATGTAGAACCTATGGGTATTGGCGGGTGTCATCGGTTTCTCCTCGCACCTGGATGGGGTTACCTACCTCTCTACCAGTGACAGGTCCCGGTGTTAAGTAAGTGCTGGCACCAAAGCTGCGAACCACGGAGCTGTGAACCACAGAACGGACACGTATGAACATTCCTTGCCGAGGCGGCCGCGTTCAGGTGGTCGGTGCGATCAACGTCGACCTGGTGGTCGTCACGCCGCGCCTCCCCGCACCCGGCGAGACCGTGGTCGGGCCGCGGATGGACCGGTACGGAGGCGGCAAAGGCGCCAACGCCGCTGTCGCCGCCGCTCGAACCGGTGCCCAAGTCGAACTGATCGGTGCGGTCGGGTCCGACGACAACGGAGAATCTGCGCTGGCCGAACTCCGGGCCGACGGCGTGGACATCGGATCGGTATCGGTGTCGGCGGAGTCCCCCACCGGCGTCGCGTTGATCGTTGTCGACGAGGCCGGCGAGAACCAGATCGCGGTCGGGTCGGGGGCAAATGCGGAGGTCGATGCCGCGCAGGTCGACGAGGCCATCACGAAACGCAGCCCGCCGAGCGACTGTGTCCTGGTGAGCACCGAGATACCCGGTGATGCGGTGGTCGCCGCGGTCCGTGCCGCGGAGGCTGCGGGCGTGTGGTGCATCGTGAATCCCGCTCCCCCGATCCCGGAACTGGCGGAGGTACTTCGTCACCACCCGATCCTCACCCCCAATGCCGGTGAATGCCATGCCCTGGCGGCGATGTCGGGCAAGGACGCGGACACGGTCGGAGAAGCCGCCGACGCACTCATGCAGACAACCGGAGCCCCGGTGATCGTCACCTTGGGGTCCGGCGGCGTCCTGGTCGGCACCCCGGCAGACGGCTTCGAACACCTCGACGCGGAACCCGCCGTGGTCCGGGACACCACCGGCGCCGGCGACACGTTCAACGGCGTCTTTGCCGCACACCTGGCCGCCGGTGCCACGCTGATGGAGGCAGCCAGAACCGCGAATTCGGCCGCCGCACGGTCTGTCTCGTACGTCGGTGCGCGGGCAGGTATGTAGCCGGAAAACGAACTCCGCCCACCGACCTCACACTCGCGCAGGCCGCGGGAGCGTGGGGAGGTGAGCGAAGTGGTTGGACCGGTTGATCAGCGCAGGGTTTCGATGATGGCGCTGAAGTCCTTCGCGCCGTTCTCCTGTGCGTAGTCGGCGTAGAGCGTCGCGGCGTGCTCGCCCAGCGGGGCGATCGCGCCGGTGGACTCGACCGCGGCCATGGCCAGACCGAGGTCTTTGTTCATCAGTGCAGTGGCGAACCCCGGCTTGAAGTCGTTGTTCGCCGGCGATGTCGGAACCGGTCCGGGCACCGGGCAGTTGGTGTGCACCGACCAGCAGTTGCCGGTCGCACCGGTGATCACGTCGAAGAGGGCCTGTGCCTCGAGGCCGAGCTTCTCGGCCAGGACAAATGCCTCACCGATCGCGATCTGCTGTACGGCGAGCACCATATTGTTGCAGACCTTGGCGGCCTGACCGGCCCCGGAACCACCACAGTGGATCACCTTGCCGGCCATCGGATCCAGGATGCTCTGGGCGGCCACGAAGGCCTGGTCGCTGCCGCCGACCATGAAGGCCAAGGTGCCGGCGTCGGCACCCTTGACACCGCCGGAGACCGGGGCGTCGAGCTGGGCGAAACCGTGGTCCGCTGCCTGCTGGTGCACCTTGCGGGCGTCCTCCACCGAGATGGTCGACGAATCGATGAGCAGCGCACCGGTCTTGGTACCGGGCAGGATCTGCGAGTAGCAGTCGATGACGGCCTTACCGTGCGGCAACATCGTGATCACGACGTCGGCGTCGGCCACCGCTTCGATCCCGCCGGCGAACACCTCGATCCCGTCAGCCGTCGCGGCCACACTCGCCTCGGGCGACGGATCGAATCCGTGCACGGTGTGTCCGGCCTTCACCAGGTTCTTGGCCATGGGTCCACCCATGTGACCGAGTCCGAGGAACGCGATGGTGCTCATAGGTACTGCCCCTTTGTCGACTTGTCGGCCTCTGCCCGGCCGATCACAACCCGCATGATCTCGTTGGTGCCCTCCAGTATTCGGTTCACCCGGAGATCGCGGACGATTTTCTCCAGACCGTATTCCTTCAGGTACCCGTACCCACCGTGTAACTGCAACGCCTGATCGGCGACGTCGAAGCAGGTGTCGGTGACGTACCGCTTGGCCATCGCACACAACTCGACCTTGTCGGGATGGTCTGCATCGAGCGCGCTTGCGGCCTTCCAGAGGATGAGCCGTGCGGTCTCGAGTGAGGTGGCCATATCGGCGAGCGTGAACCGGATCGTCGGCTCGTTGATCAGTTTGCCGCCGAAGGCTTCTCGATCAGAGACGTACGTGATGGCCTTGTTGTACGCCGCCTGCGCACCACCGAGCGAGCAGGCCGCGATGTTGATCCGGCCGCCGTTGAGGCCGTTCATCGCGATGCCGAATCCCTTGCCTTCTTCTCCACCGAGAAGATTGGCGGCCGGGACGCGGGCACCTTCCATGATGACCTGCGCGGTGGGCTGCGCGTTCCAGCCCATCTTCTGCTCGTTGACGCCGAAGGACAGCCCGGGGGTGTCCGACGGCACGATGAACGTCGAGATCCCACGCGGACCCTCGGCGCCGGTGCGCGCCATGACGATGTACACGTCGGAGACGCCGCCACCGGAGATGAACTGCTTCACCCCGTCGAGGACGTAGTGATCGCCGTCCCGAACGGCCTTGGTACGCAACGCCGCAGCGTCACTTCCCGCAGCCGGCTCGGTCAGGCAATAGCTCGCGATGGCCTCCATCGATGCCATCTTCGACGCCCACGTCCGGCGCTGCTCCTCGGTGCCGTAGGAATCGACCATCCAGGTGCACATGTTGTGGATCGACAAGAATGCGGCGGTGGTGGGATCGGCCTTGGCCAACTCCTCGAAGATTCGGACACCGTCGATACGGCGGAGTCCGCTACCTCCCACATCCTCGCTCGTGTAGATCCCGGCCATGCCGAGCCCGGCGGCTTCGCGTAGCTCCTCGGCCGGAAAATGCTTGCGCTCATCCCAGTCGAGGGCGCTGGGCTCCAGGCGCTTTCGCGCGAAGGCCGCCGCGGTATCGACGATGACCTTGTCGTCCGCGCTCAGTTCGAACGGCGAAAAGGTCTCATCTGACATCGAAAACCTCAGTCCATGGTCGGGATGACGAACTCGGCGCCATCCTTGATACCCGAAGGCCAGCGAGTGGTGATGGTCTTGACCTTGGTGTAGAAGTTGATCGACGCGGTTCCGTGCTGGTTGAGATCGCCGAATCCGGAACGCTTCCAGCCGCCGAAGGTGTGGTAGGCCACCGGCACCGGGATCGGCACGTTGACGCCGACCATGCCGACCTGCACCCGCGAGGTGAAGTCGCGTGCGGCGTCGCCGTCCTGGGTGAAGATCGCAACACCGTTGCCGTACTCGTGGTCGGTCGGAAGGGCCAGTGCCTCTTCGTAATCGTGGGCCCGGACGATGCAGACAACGGGTCCGAAGATCTCGTCGGTGTAGATCGTCTGATCCTTCTTCACGTGGTCGAAGAGGGTGGGTCCGATGAAGTAGCCCTCGTCGAGGCTCTCACCGTCGAATGTCAGATCGGTCGCTGCGCGCTCGCGACCATCGATGACCAGTTCGGCGCCGGCGTCGACACCCTGCTGGATGTAGTCCTTGACGCGCTCGAGGGCGGCCTTGGTGACCAGCGGCCCGTAGTCGGCCTTGATGTCGTGGCTGTGGCCGACCCGCAGCGCGTTGACCTTGTCGACCAGCTTCTCGCGCAAGCGGTTTGCGGTGGCCTCACCCACCGGCACGGCAACCGAGATCGCCATGCAACGCTCGCCGGCACTGCCGTAGCCGGCACCGATCAGCGCATCGACAACCTGATCGAGGTCGGCGTCGGGGAGGATGATCATGTGGTTCTTGGCGCCACCGAAACACTGGGCGCGCTTACCGTTTGCCGCTGCCGTGGAGTAGATGTACTGCGCGATGTCGGAGCTGCCGACAAAGCCGAATGCCTGGACGTCCTCGTGGTTGAGCAGTCCGTCGACAGCTTCCTTGTCACCGTGGATGACCTGGAAGACACCGGCAGGCAGACCGGCTTCGAGGAACAGCTCGGCCAGACGAACCGGCACGGAGGGGTCACGCTCGGAGGGCTTGAGGATGAAGGCGTTGCCACAGGCCAGCGCGGGGCCGGCCTTCCACAGCGGGATCATGGCCGGGAAGTTGAACGGCGTGATGCCGGCGACCACCCCGAGGGGCTGACGGACCGAGTGCACGTCGATGCCGGTGCCGGCACCCTCGGTGAACTCGCCCTTGATCAGGTGCGGGATGCCGATGGCGAACTCGATGACCTCGACGCCGCGCTGGATGTCGCCCTTGGCGTCGGGGATGGTCTTGCCGTGCTCGATGGAGAGCAGTTCGGCGAGTTCGTCGACGTTCTGGTTGACCAGGTCGACGAACCGCATCATCACGCGGGCGCGACGCTGCGGGTTCCACGCAGCCCACACCTTCTGCGCCTCGACGGCGCCGGCGACGGCGGCATCGATGTCGGCCTGATTGGCCATCGGGACGGTGGCCTGCACCTTACCGGTGCTGGGATTCATCACATCGGCCGTGCGGCCGCTGGTTCCGGCAGTGCGAACGCCGTCCACAAAGTGGTCGATTTGCCTGGTCATGGGGTCCTCACAGTCATCTACGAACGTGTTGTCTCGATCACTATATACTAGGATCTCCTAGTATTGCGAGGGTTCGTAGATGACTGCGGGACGGCCCCTACCCGGTCTTACGCCGGAACTGCTGCGGCCCACCTTCGGGACCGTGCTGACCACCGGCCTTCGATCCGGCGTCCTTGTGGTCTTCGGCCAGCTGTCCCTTCTGCTTCTTGCGCTCGAGGGCCTCGCGGAACTTACGTTTGGTTTCTGAATCGGCAGTCATGCCGTCTCCCTTCACTTGGGTCTTTCGCGAGCGTAGCCACCGCAGGTCGCGATGTCAGGCAATTTTCCTGCAGCCGGACTCAGGCCGTATGCGGCCGATGGACAGTGGTTTTCTCCACCGATCCGTCCGCGGCGAAGTACTGCCATTCCCCCGTCTTCTTGCCGTCCTCCCGATGCCCCCGATCGATGAGGTTGCCCTCCGGGCTCCACCGTTCCCACAGACCGGTCTTCTCGCCGTCGACGAAGGTCCCCTTCTGCAGCAGACTTCCGGTGTCGCGATACCAAACACTCTCGCCATGAAGGATCCCGAAGCGGTAGTTCGATTCGGAACGCACGGTGCCATCACGAAAGTAGTGCCGCCACAATCCTTCTCGACGCCCATTGTGGTAGCTACCGACAGAATCTCCCCGCCGCGCATCGGCCTCACGCCATAGCCCGGTCTTGTGCCCCTTCGGATCAAGGGCATTCTCGGCCTCTTCGCCATCATCGCGGTTCATCCGCCCAGGTTACCGAGCCCCGATCGCGAACTGGGATTACCAACCCTTATTCGCTAAAGTCACTCCCCTGACGCGACTACCCGGGTCGAACCAGCCGACCATTAGGTTACCCTTAGTCGCCAAATGTCCACATAGAAAGAGATGCAAATGCCTGTTGTGATCCTGTACGGCAGTGAGACCGGCACCGCGGAACTCGTCTCCGATGCGATCTCCGACGTCCTGGCCCAGCAACACGATGTGTCGATGTACGACATGGCCGACTTCGCGGTCGAAGATCTCGACACCGACGACTTCGTGGTCGCGGTCTGCTCCACCTACGGCGACGGCGAACTCCCGACCGGGGCCGAACCGTTCGCCGAGGGCCTCGACGACGAAAAGCCCGACCTCACAGGCCTGCGGTTTGCCGTCTTCGGACTCGGCGACAGTGTCTATGACGAAACGTTCAACCGCGGCGGCGAGATCATCGCCGAGAAGCTGACCGAACTCGGCGCGACCCAGGTCGGCGAGCACGGACGCCACGACATGTCGTCGAAGGTGGCCGCAAAGGCTCAGGCCACCGAATGGGCCGAAGGCCTGACCAAGGTGATCGGCGCCTGATCCGGCTCGGCGCCCGAACTCCGTCTCCCTGACCCGCACCCCCGGCGCGGATTACGCTGCGGACATGTCGACAGCAACCGTAGTAGCCGATCTGGTGTCCGCGCTCCCGGACGGCGTGGTGGTCACCGACCCCGACATCGTCGCAGGCTACCGGCAGGATCGGGCGGCCGATCCGGACGCCGGGACCGCGATCGCCGTCGTCCGGGCGACAAGCACCGCCGATGTGCAGGCGACGGTCCGCTGGTGCGCCGAACACCGGATCCCGGTCATCCCCCGCGGCGCCGGGACCGGACTGTCCGGCGGCGCCACGGCACAGTCGGACGGCATCGTCCTGACCACCGAGAAGATGCGCGACATCACCGTCGATCCGGTGACCCGCACCGCGATCTGCCAGCCCGGCCTGCTGAACGCCGAGGTGAAAGCGGCGGTCAAGGAACACCATCTCTGGTATCCGCCGGACCCGTCGTCCTTCGAGATCTGCTCCATCGGCGGCAACGCCGCCACCAACGCCGGCGGACTGTGTTGCGTCAAGTACGGCGTCACCAGCGACTACGTCCTCGGGCTCGAAGTGGTCCTGGCCGACGGACGCGCCGTCCGCCTCGGCGGGCCCCGCCTGAAGGACACCGCCGGGCTGTCGCTGACCAAACTCTTCGTGGGCAGCGAAGGCACCCTGGGGATCATCACCGAGGTCACCCTGCGGCTGCTGCCACCGCAGCCGCCGGCATCGACGGTGGTGGCGTCGTTCGCATCCGTGCACGCCGCGTCACAGGCCGTCCTGGCCATCACCTCGACCATTCGCCCGGCGATGCTCGAGTTCATGGACAAGGTCGCGATCAACGCCGTCGAGGATCACCTGAAGATGGGACTCGACAGGTCCGCCGGAGCCCTACTCGTCGCCCAATCCGATGCACCCGGTGCTGCCGCGGCCGCCGAGGTCTCCGTCATGGAACAGGCCTTCACCGACTGCGGGGCCACCGAGGTCTTCTCCACCGACGACCCCGACGAGGGTGAGGCCTTCACCGCGGCACGACGTTTCGCGATTCCCGCGGTCGAGAAGATCGGACCGCTACTCCTCGAAGACGTGGGCGTCCCACTGCACAAGCTGCCCGATCTGATCGACGGCATCGAGGCCATCGCCGCGAACCGCCGGGTGCTCATCTCGGTGATCGCACACGCCGGCGACGGCAACACCCACCCGCTGATCGTGCACGATCCGACCGACCCCGACGAGACAGCTCGCGCCAACGCGGCCTTCGGCGAGGTCATGGATCTGGCAATTGCACTGGGCGGCACCATCACCGGCGAACACGGCGTCGGCCGGCTCAAGAAGGGATGGCTGCCCGACCAGCTCGGTGACGACGTCATCGAACTGACCCGGCGCATCAAAGACACCCTCGACCCGCTGGGCATCCTCAACCCCGGCACCATGCTGTAGCCCCTGCTCCTCCCCACCCTCCCAACCGCCCCGCCCCGCCACCCCACCCCCGAATTCGCTCCACCTGCTGACGAACGCTCCGGGTGCAACAGGAGCGTTCGCAGGCGGGCGGAGCGAATTCGGGAGGGGTTGGGCACGGGCGGGGGTAGGTGGCCGGGGGCAGTCAAACAGTTGCATTTGCTGGCCAGCGCCCAGATCGCGGCGTTACCTTTTTGACCGACCCCCCCACGTCGTTCTAGGAGGAGCCCGTGTCCGGCAACCGATCCACCCGCCTGGTCGCGACCGTCTTCGGAGTGAGCGCCATTGGCCTGGGCCTGCTCACCGCTTGTTCGGACGACTCGGACGACGGCACTCCCGTCGCACAGTCGACGACCACCGAGACCACATCGACCACTACTGAAGCGACGACGAACACCGCGGCCGACTGTGGCGACCCACCAACCGGACCACTGGCCGTGCCGACATCTTCGGTTGACTACGTCACCGGTACGGCCGGCTACTCCGTGACCCTGTCCGACGGCACCACCCAGTGTGTGACCGTCGAAACAGATTCGAGCGCAGGCGAATACAGCACGTCGGGCAAGGAGATCGACATCCAGTTCGGCGATGCCTCCGCCGGCATCCTGCTCACCATCGACGGCGAGACCGCGGGCAATCTGCCCGACGACGTCCCGCATCAGGTGGCAGATGCCTTCATGGGTCTGCAAGTGGACGGCGGTTACTTCGCCGACAGCATGCACACCGGTTGCGACGTCACCCTGACCGGTTTCGACGACGAGTCGATCACCGGAACCTTCACCTGCACCGGCCTGGCGCTGTTCGACGGAGGTCCGTTCAGTGCCGCCGGGGACCCGAGTGTGACACCACAGCCGCTGGACACGTCGCTCGAAAGGGCCGAGGGCTGGTTCTCGGTTCAAACATGACTGCGCGACGCCCCAAAATTCGCGCCGCCTCCCCACGTCCGCTCCGGTTGCACCCGGAGCGAATCACGGCAGGCGGAGCGAATTTGGGGTGGGGGGGGTCAGTCGATCGCCTCGAGCAGTCGGAGCCAGACCTCACTCACCGACGGGTACGACGGCACCGCATGCCACAGGGTTGACATCGGTACGCGTCCCACGATCGCGATGGTTGCGGCGTGGACGAGTTCGTCGACCTCGGGGCCCACGAATGTGGCGCCGACGATGACGTCGGAAGCCCGGTCGATCACCAGGCGGGCTCGGCCGCCGGCGTCGTCCCGCAGCAGACCGAAACCGGCCACCGAGGTCATGTCGACGTCGGCGAGTTTCACGTCGATCCCCTTGCCGACCGCCTCGCGTTCGGTGAGCCCTACGCCGGCCACCTGCGGATCGGTGAACACGACCTGCGGGACGGGAACGTCGGCCGGCACCGGCGGCGGGGTGCGGTCCTCGGCGCGGGCTGCGATGGTGTGCCCGACATTTCGAGCCTGATACTTACCCCAATGTGTCAGCGCCGGACCACCACTGGCGTCGCCGACCCAGTACAGCCACGAGGCGTCTTCGTTGACCGAATCGAGCCCGATCCCGTCACGGGTGGGGCGTCGGCCCGTGGCCACCAGGATCTCGTCGGCGGTGATCGACTCGCCCGCCGCCGTCACCGTCACCGCATCGCCGTGGATGCGGCCGACCCCCGTGTCCGCCGCGACCGGCCGGACCACCTCGGACACCTTCACGCCGCACCTGACGTCGATGCCGCTGTTGGTCAGGCCCTGGGCCACCAGTTCCCCGGCGAAGGGCTCCGACTTCGCCAGGAGCGGACCGCGCGCCAGCAGCGTGACCTTGGTGCCGAGCGCGGCCATCCACGTTGCGGCCTCGCAGGCGACCACGCCGCCACCGACCACGATCAGCGACCCGGGGATCTCGCGGACACCCGTGGCGTCGCGGGAGGTCCAGGGCTGCGCAGGTGCGTAGATGTCGGGAATGACGGGCGTGCTCCCCGTCGCCACGACAACCGCCTGACGGGCCTTGACGATTTTGGTGCGGCCACCGTTGTCGACCTCGACCGTCCGCTTCCCCGCCAGGATTCCGTGGCCGCGAATGACGTCGATGTTGATCCCGTGGGCCCACTTCACCTGGCCCTCGTCCTCGTAGTCGCGCACCCAGGCGTCCCGGCGACGCAGCAGTTCCTCCGGGAGCATCTTCTTGCCGACCTTGATGCCGTCGAGTTGGCGAGCGGCCGCGTGGACCGCAACCGGTCGCAGCAACGCCTTGCTGGGCATGCAGGCCCAATAGGAGCATTCACCGCCGAGGAGTTCATGCTCGATGATCACCGCGGTCCGTGATGATCCGGCGATGGCATACTGCGCCGCAACCTCGCCCGCTGGCCCTCCACCGATCACTACGACGTCGTACTCGCTGTCTGCCATCACCCCACCTTGCCACTGCACCCCAACAGGTTCCAGACGTGGGCACGGGTCAGTGGTCCGTGGGTCCCATCGCGCTGTCCCCGGGCGCGGACGCAGCCTTCTGTATCAGCTCGACTTCGAACTCGGTCTCGCGTTCCGCGGCGTGCCGCGCCAGCACGAAAACCGCCCGCAACATCACCACGAGTGCAACGCCGGCGACCACGCCTTCGATCCAGTTCACGTCGATGCGCTCACCCAGGATCAACACACCGAGGGCCATCGCGACGGCGGGCTCCCAGACGGTCATCGCCGGGAACGACGTCTGGAGGTCGTGCGCCGCGAACGCGAGCTGCTGGGTGATCACCGACCCGGCCGCGACGAGGATGATCAGGTAGATCTCCGGATGCACCAAGACTTGGACAAAGCCGTCCTCGAGCTGGGTCATCACACCTTTGAGCAGAAACGCCTGCACACCGGTGAGCAGACCCGACGCCGACCCCAACAGGAGCGCCCGGTGGTGCGGCGAGACGAATCGCGAGGCCACGACCAGCGCGGCCAGCACCGACACCACCACTACGATCGTCGCGGCCAGGACCCCGACCGAGACGTTGTCCAGACCCGGTTCCGGCTGGGCGATCACCACAAACGCGGCGATGCAGATCGTGAGGATCACGCCCCACTTCCACTCATGGAAATTGAGACGCCTATGGTCGAGATAGGCCTCCATCGGCAACGCGAACAACACCGACAACACAATGAGTGGCTGCACCAGGAGTAGCGATCCGAGGCCCAACGCGGCGGCCTGCAGCGCGAAGCCACCGGCCGCGATCACAACCCCGAGCCACCACCGTCTGGTGATGCCACCAGACGGCGTCGAGGAGCGTTGACGCACGAGGGTCCCGGTGGCGACGAGCAGAGCTGACAGCGTCGCCAACAGCGCCGGGAGGAACAGGTGCACGCTCCTGACACTACTTGCCCGGCGAGGCGGAAGGAGGCGAGCGAATGCGCGATGTGACCCACCCGGCAACGACGTCCGAATGAACACCTGGCATCCAGGTACTCGTGTTCCTGCACCGGTCGCGTCCGCGACTGATAATCGAGATGCCCTGTTCAGATCCGAGAGGTGACCACCATGTCATTGGCCGACTACACCGACGCCGAACTCGACATCGACCTGCGCTGGTGGGACGCCGCCAACTACCTGACCGTCGCGCAGATCTATTTGCAGGACAACGTGTTGTTGCGAGAGCGCCTACAGGCCGAGCACATCAAACCGCGACTTCTCGGCCACTGGGGCACCAGCCCCGGACTGTCGATGATCTACACGCTGATCAATCGCCGGATCCGCGACACCGGGTCGAAGTGGCTGTACATCACGGGCCCCGGCCACGGCGGCCCGGCGCTGGTCGCCTCCACTTACCTCGAGGGCACCTACAGCGAGATCTATCCACGTATCTCCCCCGACGCCGACGGCGTCCGCGCACTGTGCCGGCAGTTCTCCACCCCGGGCGGCATTCCCAGTCACGTCAGCGTGCAGACCCCCGGTTCGATTCATGAAGGCGGCGAACTCGGCTACGCGTTGATCCACGCCGCCGGCGCCGCGTTCGACAATCCCGAACTGGTGGTGGCCTGTGTGATCGGCGACGGCGAGGCAGAGACCGGCCCGTTGTCCGGGTCGTGGAAGATCCCGGCCTTCCTGAATCCGGCGCGCGATGGCGCGGTGCTCCCGATCCTCCATCTCAACGGAGCGAAGATCGCGAGCCCGACGGTGCTGGGCCGGACCAGCGACCGCGACATCGAGGCCTATCTGTCCGGGCAGGGCTGGGCGCCGGTGTTCGTCGAAGGCAGCGATCCCCGCGAGGTGTTCGCCGATCTCGCGCGGGCGATCGTCGACGCACACGAAGAGATCGCGACGATCCAGTCCGACGCCCGCAGCGGCGCGCCAGGTGGCAACAAGTGGCCGGCGATCGTCCTGCGCACCCCCAAGGGATGGACCGGCCCACACACGGTCGACGGCAAGCTCATCGAGGGAACACACTGGAGCCATCAGGTTCCACTCTCGGGTGTGCGGGACAATCCCGAACACCTTGCTCTGCTGGAGGATTGGCTGCGCAAGTACCGTCCCGAGGATCTGTTCGACTCAGACGGAACCCTCGTGAGCGAAATCGCCGAGCTGGCACCCTCAGGCGATCTGCGGCTCGGCGCGACGCCGTACGCCAACGGCGGCCGCAACCTCGTCCCACTCCGGATCCCACCGCTGCAGCCGTATGCACTGCAGATCGATGCGCCCGGCGCCACGTCGTACGAGACGACCAAGGTGCTCGGCGAACTGATGCGTGACATCTACCGCGACAACTCCGACGCCGACCACGGCGGCAACTTCCGGTTGTTCTCGCCGGACGAGACGGCGTCGAACCGACTGCAGGCCGTCTTCGAGGTGACCGACCGCTGCTGGCAGCTGCCCCGCACCGAGTTCGACGACGGGATCTCCCCCGAGGGGCGGGTCATGGAGGTCCTCAGCGAGCATCTGTGCCAGGGATGGCTGGAGGGATATCTGCTGACGGGGCGTCATGGTCTGTTCGCCACCTACGAGGCGTTCGCCATGGTGAGCGTGTCGATGCTGGTGCAGCACGCCAAGTGGCTGCAGCACGCGGTGGCCCTACCGTGGCGCGAACCGGTTGCGTCGTTGAACGTGCTGTTGACGAGTACCTGCTGGCGCAACGACCACAACGGATTCAGCCATCAGGGTCCCGGTATGATCGATGCCGTCATCCCGCTGTCGCCCGAGGTGGTCCGGGTCTGGCTGCCACCGGATTCGAACACGCTGCTGTCGGTCGCCGATCATTGCTTCCGCAGCCGCGACCACGTGAACGTCCTCGTCGTCGACAAGCAGTCACACCCGCAGTACCTGACACTCGAGCAGGCCAATGAACATTGCGCTGCCGGTGCATCGATCTGGGAATGGGCCGGTACCGAGCATCCGACCGAGGTCGGCGCCGAGGAAGAACCCGACATCGTGCTCGCCGCCGCCGGGGACGTGCCGACCGAGGAGATCCTCGCCGCAGCGCACCTCCTTCGTGAATGGGTGCCGTGGCTGCGGGTCCGGATGGTGAATGTTGTTGACCTGATGGTCCTTTTGCCGCAGAACGACCACCCGCATGGTCTTCCCGAACAGAAGTTCATCGACCTCTTCACCGCCGACACCGATGTGGTGTTCGCATTCCACGGCTACCCGCGGGCGGTCCATCAACAGCTGCACGGCCGCACCAACGCCGACCGGTTCCACGTTCGAGGATTCAGCGAACAGGGCACCACCACAACGCCTTTCGACATGGTGGTGCTCAACAGGATGAGTCGCTACCATCTGGTACTCGAAGCGCTGCGCCGCACCCGTCGGGTGCCCGAGAAGAGTGCCGAACTCGCCGAGTTCTGCCAGACCCAACTGCAACGGCACCACGACTACGTCCGCGAACATTTCGAGGATCTGCCCGAGATCCGCGAGTGGCACTGGTCGTGACGCTCGGCGAAAGTTACTCCTGACCAGCCGTCGAGCGTGCCCATCAAACCGTTGACCGGGCCCAACGCGCCGTCGAGCGTGCCCATCGAACCATCGACCGTGCCCAACGCGCCGTCGAGCGTGCCCATCAAACCATCGACCGTGCCGATACTTCCGGCTACCGCGAACCGGTCGGCGCGGCGGGTGGTCGTCGCGCGCGAAGTAGGGCATCCTGGATCAGGTGAGTGGGTTGACCGCATCGACGCGCGCGATGCTTCGTGATGATCTGGAACGGCTGATGACGCTGAGCCGCGACCAGATCGAGTGGGCCTGCTCCGATGCCACCGCGCTGGCCGAGCTGATCGAGTTCGGCTTCGACGAGGTGGTCGAACTGCGCGAGACCGCCGAACTCGAATGGTGCCGCGGCGACACCGAGTGCGCGCAACATCTCGAACAAGAGGCTTCGGCCTGGAACGCCACTGTGCGCCTGCTTCGTACCGCGCTGGCCGAATCGAACAGGGTCTCGAACACCGGCAGGCATCGCCGCACGGCCTGATCGTCCCCGATTTCGTCGACCGGCGGGTTAACGTCGAAACCGTGAGTCGAACACTGATCTTGATGCGACACGGCAAGTCCGGATACCCCGACGGGGTGGGCGACCATCAACGCCCGCTGGCCGAGCGTGGCCGGCGGGAAGCCGCCCTCGCGGGTCGATGGATGAGTGATGCCGGGCTCACTGTGGACGCCGTCCTGTGCTCCACCTCGACGCGGACTCGACAAACGTTGCAACGCACCGGAATCGCCGCTCCGACCACCTACCTCGACGACATCTACGGCGGTGACCCCAACGACGTCTTCGAGGCGATCCGCGTCCACGCCCCCGCTGCCGCGGCGACGATCCTGGTGGTCGGGCACGACCCGGGTATGCCATCGACCGCACTCACGCTGGATCCCGACGCACAGATCCCGCGGTTCCCGACTTCGGCATATGCGGTCATGCAGATCGGGTCATCCTGGGCCGAGATCGGATTGACGCCCGATCCCGGCAACCGGATGATCCAGATGTCGATACCGAGGGAATGACGGCACGCTCAACGGTTCGATAAGCACGGTCGACGGCTCGATGGGCACGCTCGACGGCTCTCGACGGCTATTTGACGAGGGCTCGCTCCAGGATCGGTGCGAGGTCGAGTCCGGTGGGCAGGGTTCCGTAGGCTCCGGCCCAATCCCCGCCCAGACGCGAGGTGGCGAACGCTTCGGCTACGGCCGGATGACCGTGCCGCAACATCAATGACCCTTGCAGCGCAATACAAATCGATTCCGCGATCCGGCGGGCGCCGGCCTCCCCCGCGGAGGAGAGCTGATTCTTCAGCCCGGCCAGGTGGCGGTCGTAGCGATCGTCGAGCCCGGTGGCACGGTCGAGTTCGTCGAACAGTGCATCCACCGACTTCGGCGCCGTCGCCATGGCTCGCAGGGTGTCGAGTGCACTGACGTTGCCGCTGCCCTCCCAGATCCCGTACAAGGGCGCCTCCCGATAGAGCCGCGGCATACCCGAATCCTCGACGTAACCATTGCCGCCGAGACATTCCATCGACTCGGCCACATGTGCGGTCGCGCGCTTGCACAGCCAGTACTTGGTGGCCGGCAGGCCGATCCGCCGCAGCAGCGTCTCGGTGTCGTCGCCGCGTTCGGCGGCGTCGGTGGCACCGGCCATCCGCATCGACACCATCGTCGCGGCCTCGGACTCGATCGCCAGATCGGCGAGCACATTGCGCATGAGTGGCTGGTCGATCAGATACTCGCCGAACACCTTTCGGTGCTGCGCGTGATGCACCGCCTGCGTCAGTCCGTGCCGCATGTTCCCGGCGCTGGCCAGTGCGCAATCGAGCCGGGTCAGGTTCACCATCTCGATGATGGTGCGCACACCGCGCCCCTCATCCCCGACGAGCCACGCAGTGGCCCCGTCGTATTCGACCTCCGACGACGCGTTGGCGTGGTTGCCCAGCTTGGTCTTCAAGCGCTGCAGACGCATCCGGTTGCGGGTGCCGTCGGGCAACACTCGTGGCAGGAAGAAACACGACAATCCACCGGGTGCCTGCGCCAGGACCAGAAAGAGGTCCGACATCGGCGCGGAGGTGAACCACTTGTGCCCGGTCAGTGTGTAGCTGCCGTCCGGGTTCGGTGCGGCGGTGGTCTGGTTGGCCCGGACATCCGAGCCACCCTGTTTCTCCGTCATCGACATCCCGGCGATCAGTCCGGGCTTGCCCGACGGCACCGACAGCGTCGGGTCATAGACGCGCGAACTCAGCAGGGGTTCATAGATCGCAGCCAGGTCGGGATCATGGCGCAGCGCCGGAACCACGGCGTACGTCATCGAAATCGGGCAGACGTGACCGGCCTCGACGTTCCAGACGCCGAGTTTGGCGGCCCGCACCACGTGGGAACCGGCCCGCGCGTCGGCCCACGGCGCGCCGTGCAGTCCGTGCTCAACCGCCACCTCCATCAGCTGGTGGTAGGCGGGGTCGTATTCGACCTCGTCGATGCGGTGTCCGTATCGGTCATGGGTTCGCAGCACCGGTTCATTGCGATCGGCCAGTTCGCCCCACCGCTGCGCCTGCGCAGTTCCGGCGATCGCACCGAGCGCCGCGACCTCGTCGACGCCCCAGCCACCGCCTTCGCGGACGAGTGCCTCCGACAACGCCGGGCTGGTGGCCGGGTTGTATCCGACAAGCGGTGGAACCTGATTGATCACTTCGTGTGTATCGACCATCACACCATCGTCCCATCTGACGAAACACCACGCTTTCGGACGGGTCATTCCAGGGAATGTGCACTTCACGAGGTTCACAACCGGCGAACCATCGCAAGTCCCCCCATACTGGACGCCCACGCATCCAGCAACCAGGAGAACAGCCACGGTGAAGCTTCCCGCATCGAGCGCAACTGTCCGTCCAGACACCGCGCCGGCTCGAGCGCTGTTCCTCGTCCACGACGACGACACCGATCGCGGGATCGCGGACACCGGCACCCTCCGCGAACACGTCGCCGAACGAGGATACGAGATCGAGATCGTCCATCCGTCCGATGAGTTCCCCGATGTGACCACGTTCGAGTTCGTGATCGTCATGGGTTCCGCCGAGGCGGCCTACGACGACTCCGTTCCATGGCTCGCCGCCGAAATCGCCTACCTGCGTTCGGCTCTGGCCGCCAACGTGCCCATCTTGGGCGTCTGCTTCGGCGGACAGCTGCTCAGCCGGGTTCTCGGTGGCAAGGTCAAACGCTCCGAGACACCCGAACACGGATACGTGACCGTGGAAACCGTGGCCCCGGAACTCGTCTCCCGCGGACCGTGGATGCAGATGCACTTCGACCGTTTCACCCTCCCACCCGGAGCCCGGGAGATCGCCCGCAACGGGGCTGCGCTGCAGGCCTTCACGTTCGGGAAGAACCTCGGTGTCCAGTTCCATCCGGAGATCTCACCGGCGGTCTGGGCGACGTGGCAGGCCAGCTGGGCCGCCACGCGTGAAGGCCAGCTGGTTGTCGAACGCGGCATCGATCTGCAACAGATCACCGCCGAGATCTCGGCCCGCGCGGACGAATCACGGACGAACTGCGGACTCCTCCTCGACGCGTTCCTCGCCCTCGCCCGAACGTCGGTCTAGCGCTGCCGCCCGAACTCAGACATCTCGATAGACCTCGCGCCGATGGGCGACGCGAATGACCAGGACGGTGAGCACACCGTCGTTGATCTGGTAGATGACATGGTAGTCACCGGCTCGCACCCGCCACCTGTCCTGCACGCCGACGAGTTTTGTCGCTTTCGGTGGGCGTGGATTGTCGGCGAGCAACGCGATGACTCCCTCGATCCGGAGGCGGTCACGCTTCTCCAGCGCGCGCAACATCTTGTCGACGCCGCGCGTCCGGTTGACCTCGTACGTCATGCAGTGATTCCGAGGTCCCGTTTCGCCAGGCCCCAGGGAATCGTCTCACCGTCACCGGCTTCATCGAGCTCCGCGAGTGCGCGGTAGTCGTCGGCGTCGTCGAGGCTGTCCAATAGGGCCTCGAAGCCTTCATATCCCATCAACACTGCGACCGGCTGCCCATGGCGGGTGAGCCGAATCGCCTTGCCGTGCAGCGGGAGTTCGTCGATCACGGCCGCGAGCTGTTCACGCAACTCGGAGACGGGTATGGAGCCAGGCGTCGTGGTCATCCACCTATTGTACGTCGACGTACAATACTTTCGTACTCACTTTTGAACTTGGCTTCCGTCGTGTACACATCGGATCGATTCAGGCTCCGGTGTAGGGCGGGACGGCAAGGCACGGGACCCCGCGCGGATGTTCGGGATCGAGTGCGTTCAGGACCATTGCGGCCGTCCGCTGGTTGGCGACGATCGACAGATGATCGGACCGATCAGCCGAACAGGTGTCCTGGACAACGATGTTGGTGACCTCGATGCCGGGCGGCCCCGCGAGGATCCCGCTGGTGTACGGAGTCACCAACTGGTCGTACTGGGTGACGATGTTGGTGTAGGTGATGCCCTCGACGTACGGTCCGCCGCCGGCGTCGATGGCCGCTTCGAAGGTGACATCACCCGGGGCGGGGACGCAATCCGGGCAGTTCGTGTCCGGGACCGCGGCCGGAGGAAGGCCCAGACCCTCGACGAAGACAGCGGAGATGTCCGAATAGTTCGATCCGTCGTCAGAACCCTGCCAATACGGTGCCAACGACACGTACTTGTCGATGTCGGCGGCGCCGCCGTAGTACTTGGCCCAGTAGGTCGGGATCTGGGTGCCCTGCGAATGACCCACGACGTCAACCTTTTCCGCCCCGGTCTTCGCCAGCACGTCGTCGACGAAGAGCTTCAGCTCCCACGCACTGACGTCCTTCGGACCGAGCCCGCCGATGCGGGAGGCCGGCCACACCGGCGAGAGCTCGCCATAGGTGAGCGCGAAAACGCAGTAGCCGGCATTCTTCAGCGTCGGAACCATCGAGATCCAGTTGGTCTGCTGGCTGCCGGCTGTTCCGTGGACCAGGACCACCGGATTCGGATGCTCGGCCGAGGGTGTGCAGGTGTAATCGTTCGATCCGGGCAGAGATCCACCGGGGTTCACGAGTTCGGCGGGGATCCCGGCCAAGAAGTTGTAGGTCACCGGCAACGGCGCGGCGTGCGCCGCCGGCGCGATCCCCATCCCGATCACCAGCAGGATTGTCGTGACCAGCACCGATCGAAGTGTCCACCGCATGAGACCCATCCTTGCGCGTTCGTCCCGCCGAAACCAGTACTTCAGTCAATCCTCGTCCGGCATGACCAGATCGAACCTGACGCCGAGCAACCGGATCGGACGATCGAGCTCGAACTTGTGCAACACGGCGAGCATCGCGGCGTCCAGCACGGCCAGGTCGGTTGTCGGCGCCGGCAGTTTGTGCGACTTGGTCCGGGTGTAGAACGTCTTGGTCCGCACGGTCACCGCCACCCGAAAAGGTATGCGCTGCTCGGAGATCACCTGCTCCAGGAGTTCGCGCGTGAGCCGGCTGACCGCGTCGTCGATCTCCACCGGATCGGTGAGATCGGTCGGAAACGTCTCGACCTTGCTGTGCGAGCGGGCGATGAACGGTTCGGTACTGACGTTGATGTCGCCGCCCCCGCGAGAGAGGAGGTTCAGCCAATTCCCCAGATGTGGCCCGAACTCCGAGACCAGGCGATCGCGGTCCTCGGCGGCCAGTTGCGCCACCGTCATCAGACCCAGCTTTTCCAGCTTGGCGGTGGTCTTCGGTCCGACACTCCACAGATCGCCGACACCGCGCTCCCCCATGATCGGCATCCAGTTCTGGTTGTCCAGCGAAAAGACATGGTCCGGTTCACGTTTGGCGAAGCCGGTCGCCATCTTGGCCCTCTGCTTGTTGTCGCTGATGCCCACCGCCGACGACAACCGGTTGTCGTCGAGGATGCGTCGACGGATCGACCCGGCCAGCTCACGGAGATCTACGGCTCCGCCGTCCACGGGAACTCCGAGGAAGGCCTCATCCCAGCCGATCACCTCGACCGGATACCCGAAATCTCGCAGTGTCGACATCACCTCATCCGAGGCCTCGTCGTACAACGGATGATCGAGCGGCAGATAGGTCGCGTCGGGCATCTTGCGGAACGCCGACCGTAGCGGCATACCCGCCCGGACACCCTGATCCCGGGCCTCGTACGACGCGCACGTGACGACCTTGCGCGGTTCCATCGGATCCCCGGTACCCCCGACGATCACCGGGACGCCGACCAGGTCCGGATTCCGGCGGCGCTCCACGGAGACCTGGAACTGATCCAGGTCGATGTGCATGATGCCGCGAAAACGGCGAACCGGAGGCGATGTCATCCCTGCCGACACTATGGGAGAACGAGGTCAGGCGCCTGGAAAAGTCCAGACGCCTGACCACCCCGCGAATGTGGGCCTACACACCGTCCTCATTCGAGTCCGGCGGATATGTTCCGTTCGCGGATGGATTGAACTCGTTGGTGAAGAGTTCCTCCACCTTGATCCCGGCCGGCAGTTCGCCGAGCCGCACCGCTTCATCCACCCAGACGGTGAACTCTTCGGGTTTGATCACGCCGCCCGGTACCGGGATGCCCGGACTCTTCCACTTCTTCACGAAATCGGTGTTCTCGTTGCGTTTGAAGACGGTTCCGAGGTTGCCAGCGTCGAGTTGCCCCTGGCGCAATGCCAGTTCGGTGTTGATCGGCGGCACCACGGTGAGCGCGACCTCCTTGATGTCGGCGTCCGAGACACCCTCACGATGCAGCCACTGTTTGATGGCGTACTCGTGATAGGCGCCAAGGGTGTTGATGCCCACGGTCTTTCCCACCAGATCCTGCGCCGTCTCGATGCCACTGCGCTCCAGAGAGTAGTAGCCGTAGAACGTCTGGTCGTCGGATCCGTAGGTCGAAACAACCCCGGTCACCTTCGATCCGGCCTGTTGGAGCTTTGCCACCGACCCGTTGAACGCACCACCGGTGTCGATCTCGCCGGTCGCGACCGCCTGGATGTCCTGCGGCCCGCTGGTCGTGTCGCCCACCCCTGGTACCGCACCGAGACCTTGCCGTCCTCACCCACCTCCGCCGTGGCGCCCGACGAACACGATGCGAGCAACATCGTGATGGCGGCGAAGACCGCAACGACGGCACTGGCGGCGACCCGTGGACGAATGCTCATGCGACCTCCTCGTGTCTGGTGCTGCCGCAGGCCTAGGAACCGACGAACTGTTCGCCGGAGATGGACACCGATGGCCGGCCGTCGACGCCGACGGGAACGTCGCCCTCGATGGTCGTGCGGTACAGGGTCCGCGCCACGTCGAGGTGGTTGATGTCGCCCGGCGCCAGGTGCGCGGTGGCGCGGTTGTCCCACACTGCGATGCTCCCCGGCAGCCAGCGGAACCGGACCGTGTACGCGGCCTTGGTCACCTCGTCGAAGAGCAGATCGAGGAGGGCGTCACTCTGCCGTCGGCTGTAACCGATGATCCGGTGCGTGAAACCCGGCTGGACGAACAGGATCCGTTCCCCAGTCACCGGATGGACCCGCACCACAGAGTGTTCACTGACCAGCGGAGCCTTGCTCACCTTCTCCCCGTACTTGCTGTCGGGCTTGAAGACCGGGTGACGGCCCCCGAATCGGTGCTCGGCGCGCAATCCGTCGACGAGTTCCTTCAACGGGTCCGGCAGACCCTCGTACGCGGCTGCCAGATTGGTCCAGCTGGTGTCTCCTCCGCGCACCGGCGCGACGTCGGAACGAAGGATCGTCACGGCCGGCGGATTCACCAAAGCTGTGACATCCGTGTGCCATTCATTGGTGTAACTGGCAGTCTTGATCCCGAACTTGCGCTCGAAGTCCCGGTTGTCGACCTTCAGGATCTCGGGGAACTCGGTTGGGGCATCGTCGTCGTACGGATGCGATGCCGTGACCCGCCCGAATGTCCGCGAGAATGCGATCTGCTGGGCGTGGTCGATCTGCTGGTCGCGGAAGAACAGCACCTTGTAGTGATGTAACCCCTTGGTCAGGGCCCGGGACTGGTTCGGTGTCAGCGGATCTCGCACATCGATTCCGTCGACCTCGGCTCCGATGTGCCCGGCAACGGGGAAGAACTGGAGGTCGGTGCGGGTGGTGTTCTCGGTGATCGTCATGGCTGCTGTTCCTTTCGGGTTTGGTCAGGCACTCTTGCGGGCGAAGAAGGGATCCCCGGACACGGACCGGGACTGCTGTCCACCGACGCCTTCGGGCACATCGCCTTCCACGGTGGTGCGATGCAGAACCCGGACCACATCGAGGTGATCGAGGTCGGTGGGAGCCTGGTGGATGGTTGCCCGGTTGTCCCAGACACCGACGCTGTCCGGGGTCCAGCGGACGCGGACGGTGATGGCCGGGTTGGTGATCTCCTCGAACAGCAGGTCCAGGATCCGGTCACTCTGCGAGGGGCTGACACCGAGGATGCGGCTGGTGAAACCGGGATTGACGTAGATCAGTCGCTGGCCGGTCACCGGATGCACCCGGATCACCGGATGTTCGCTGACGATCGGTGTCTGCGACGTCAGAGATTCTGCTTCTGATCCACTCTCCCAACGCTTCTCACGTCCACCAAAGCGGTTCTCGGCATACAGACCTTCAAGGAAGCGCTGCAGCGATGACGGTAGATTGTCATACGCCGCACCGAGATCGGCCCACGTGGTGTCGCCACCGACGTCGGGAACGAGCTCGGCCCGCAGCACCGTCACCGCCGGCGGATTGATCAGCGCGGTCACGTCCTGATGCCAGAAGTTGGCATAGCTGTACTTGCGGGATCCGCCGCGGCTGGCGTAGGTACGCGAATCCACCTCCAGCACTTCGGGATAACCGGCCGGAGACTTGTCGGTGTAGCCAAGTGGATGAGCGTCGGTGACCGGTCCGAAGTACTTGGTGAACCGAATCTGCTGGGCATGGTCGATCTTCTGATCCCGGAAGAACAACACCTTATACTCGTACAACGCATCTCGGAGCTCCTGCTGCGCCCGGACATCGAACTCCTCGGTCAGGCTCACACCCGAGACCTCGGCACCGATATAGCCGGCAATCGGTTCGACCGTCAATGCCGACGCCACCGATTCTTTGCTGCCGGCGTGGTCGAGTTCCGCGTCACTCCCGGTCCGGTTGATAACTTCCGTCATTGATCTTCCATTCTCTATTCGATAGGCGGGCTGTCCGCTTCCTTGATGGATTTCCATTGATCACGGAGGGTCCGGTCGCCGGCAAGGCAGACATCCACATTGTGAAATTCGGGGCTAGATAGGTTCACCAGGCGCACAACTGTTTGCGACCGGCCGTGGGGGGACCACGATGTCCACCAAGGACTGCACACATCCCAGGGGGAACACATGACCGGAGACGAAGCGGAGCGGAGCTCGACCCTTGTCACCGGAGACAGAGCGGAGCGGAGCTCGACCCCGGTGGGGACAGACGGAGCGGAGCGGAGCTCGACCCTTGTGACCAGGAGGGAGCAATCAACCGGGCGGACCGGTTCGCAATCGGTCGAGCGCGCGATCGCGGTGCTCTTTGCCATGGAAGGTGAGGAGCGTTCACTCACGATCAGCGAGCTGGCGGGCCGGGTCGGTCTGCCGGTGAGCACAACGCACCGCATCGCCCAGGCGCTGGTGCGCGACCGACTGCTGGCCAAGGAAGGTCCGAGTTCCTATCGGATCGGCGACGGGATCACCGCGCTCGCCCATACCGCCGCCCGCCAGATCGACATCGAAGCAGCGGCTCCTCACCTGCACGGGTTGTCGTCAGGGATTCGTATCACCGCCAGTCTCGGTGTGGTCGAACACAGTGAGGCCGTGACCCTCTATTCGGCTCGCCCGCCATCGATGTTCTGTGGCCACCAGCTGCCGACCCGCCGGACCAGGCTCGAGGACAGCGCGATGGGCCAGGCGATCGTCGCATTCGGTCAACGCCGGGATCGGCGCCTTGCTGCCATTCCGGATGTACAGGCATCACGTCGACGCGGCTACTCGGTGTCCTCAGCCGACGGCGTCACCGCGATTGCGGTGCCTGTCTTCGACAGCGACGGTCAGGTGCGGGCGTCCATCGGCGTTCAGGCACGCAGCGTCAGGCTCAACCCCACACTGATCAATCAGATCCACCCGGCCATGCGACAGACCGCCGAGTTGCTGCGCGGTGTGGTCGCCGAGGGCCCGGTCCGGACAAACATCGATCAACTTATACGCGCCACGATTTAATCGTGGTGTTTCTTCCACAATGTGAAATACGTTGTTGGAGCCCAAGTGGAACCCGGTCAACAATCGGTCCACATCTTCATTCCATGTCCGTTAGATGACGTCTTCTGTGCGCTTCGAATTGATCGGACGAATCGAAAGGAAAGCAGTGAGTCACATTCACAAGTGGCGCGTTCTCATCGCAGCCGCACTTGCATTGACCGTAGGAGTGAGCGTTGCTGCTTGCGGTTCGTCCTCCGACGATGCGACCGTCACCGCAGACGGCAAGACCGAACTCAGATACCTCAGCCAACCGTCAACCGTCCAATTCCCGGAATTGGCAGCGGAACTCGGCTACTTCACCAAGGTCACGATCAAGTCGGTCGGAGAGACCACCAGTGGCCCGCAATCGATTCAGGCCACCGCGACCGGCGACACCGACTTTGGCGCTGCGTTCAACGGTGCCATCGTCAAACTGAACGCGGGCGGTTCGAAGATCACCTCGGTTGTCGACTCATACGGCGCCGACGACGAGACCTTCAACGGCTTCTATGTGCTCGACGGTTCGCCCATCACGAGTGCCCGCGACCTCATCGGCAAGAAGGTCGGCGTGAACACCCTCGGCGCCCACTCCGAGTTCGTCATCCGCGAATGGCTTGCACGTGAAGGGCTTTCGAAAGACGAGATCGCTTCGGTCCAGTTGCTCGTGGTACCGCCCATCAACACCGAATCGGCGTTGCGCGAGGGACAGATCGACGTCGGTGCCTTCAGCGGCATCTTCCGCGACCGGGCGCTAGAGCAGGGCGGCATCCGGGTGTTGTTCACCGACGCGGTCTTCGGTGACTTCAGCTACGGCACCTACATCCTTCGCGACGACTTCATCAGCAAGAATCCGGATGCGGTCAAAGACTTCGTGCAGGGCACGGCTCGGGCCATCCGCTGGACCCAGGTCACGCCCCGCGAGGAGGTGGTAGCGAAGTTCAAGGAGATCCTCACCAAGCGGGGCCGTGGCGAAGACCCCGCGCTCGCCGAGTACTGGAAGTCCTCATCGATCCCCACACCCGGTGGCGTCATCAAGCCCGAAGAACTGCAGCTCTGGATCGACTGGCTGG
>NZ_DATCVM010000144.1:0-11527 GCF_036566845.1 Williamsia sp. | reverse complement strand
TGAACGCCGACGGAACACCCACCGCCGAGACCGCCAGCCGGCTGTTCGCCGCCTGGACCCAGGCGATCGTGGCCTCGCAGTCGCCGGTCATCATCTCGGGAGGTGCGCAGCGCGACGCTGACGTCATGCGCACCTGGCTGGTTGATCACGCCATCCCCGCGGCCCGCATCAGTGTGGCCTCTGCCGCGCACTCCATCGCGCAGAGCGCGGTCGGAAGTGCCGCGATCGCCGCGAAGCTCGGCCTCGCCGACATCGTGTTGGTGACCTCTCCGGATCAGGTCAGGCGGGCCGCGGCCGACCTGGTTGTCGCCGGGGTGCCGGTGGTGTCGGCAACCACATCGACTCGAGAACTGGTCGGCAATCTGTCGGTGCCTGCCAAGGTGGATCAGCGGGCCATCTACGTCGATGTCTCCGACATCCTGGGTCTGCCGTCCGACCGTCTGAAGGCCCAGGCTCTCGGTACCGCCGCGTGATCGGCGCCGGCTAGACGAGGCTAGACGGCCCGGAAGTGGCTGATCACACGTCCGTCGGCGTAGGTGTGGAACGCCAGGCCCGCGGGCTGCGTCTCGTTGATCACGCCGGCCCCTTCGAAGGGCAGATTGAGCGTTGAGGCGACCCCGGGCGCCAGGCACAGCGGGCGGTCCGCGAAGGTCGTGACGGCGCCGGTATGGGCGTGGCCGCACATGAACATGGTGATGTTCGGATGCTTCTCGACGAGTGCGGCCAGCCGATCTTCGCCGGTCTGCCGGATGGCGTCCATCATCGGCATCTGCAGGACCACGGGCGGATGATGAAACGCGACGAGCACCGGAACCGCGGGCCCTGAGGCCGTGATCTGTTCGTCCATCCAGGCGATCGTCTCGTCGGTCAGGAAACCGCTGTTCTCGCCGGGGATGGAGCTGTCACAGATCAGGAACAGGGTGTCGGCGACGGTCCGGGCGAAGTTGAGCGGACCGACGGCTCCCCGGTCGTCGAGGAAGTTCTGTCCGGCGAGGAAGGTCTCGCCGAATTCGTCGCGGACGTCGTGGTTGCCGGGACAGATCATCAGTGGCAGCGGGCTCTTCAGCGTGGCGCCGGCTTCCTCGAACTCGGAGGGTCTGCCGTGGTCGGTGATGTCGCCGGTCACCACCAGTGCATCGATGCCGTCGGACCGGGAATTGACGTAGTCGAGCACAGCATTGATGCGGTTCCGCCGAGCGGCGGTTCCGTTGAAGTGAAGATCGCTGATGTGCGCGACGACGAGCACGTGGACTCCTTATGGTGCGGCTGAGGTTCTCGCGGGACGCAGACGGCCATTCGAACCCGTGAACACCGTAACTCGCGCTCAGAATCTGGGCACACGCAGGCGTCTGCCGCCGGTGGGTTCAGAGGTCTCCGGGCAGTTTGTCCCGCCGGATCCCTCGCCACGAGGGGTGACGTAGATGACCCGCGCTGGTCCAGTCCATGAATCTCACATCTGCAACGAGTTTGGGCAGAACCCACACGGCATCCGATTCGACGGGCCGGTCGAGATGGCCCAGAAACGGTGAAGTCTTGCGGCGCAAGGGCTCCAGCTCGGCGAGCAGGGTCTCGAGTTGGGCGTCACTGAATCCGGTACCGACCCGGCCGACGTATCGCAGTCCGGTCTCCTCGGGTAGGCCCATCAGCAAGGATCCGATCCGGTTGCTGCGACCACCTTTCCCGGGTCGCCAGCCGCCGATGACCACCTCGATGTCACTCCAGTTCTTCTGCTTCAGCCACGTCTTGGAGCGGCGGCCCTGCTGATAGGTCGAGTCGCGGCGCTTGGCAACAACACCTTCCCAACCGCGATCACGGCTGAGGGCAACAGCATCCGAACCCGGCCCGGGCAGAAGCGGTGGCAGCTGGACGGGAGCGTTTGTGGAGAACGCCTTGCCGATCTCCTCCAGCAGAGCGCGCCGGTCCTCCCACTTGAGTTTCAGCAGGGAGGATCCGTTGAGATACAGGATGTCGAACAGCAGCAGCTTCACGTCCAGGTCGTCGGAGTTGCTGCGGCCGGCAAGCTGTGTGAAGTTGGTGCGTCCCTGCTCGTCGAACACCACCACCTCACCGTCGAGCACAACATCGAGCAGTCCCAGATCGTCGGCGACTGTGTGGATCTGGGGAAAGTCCTTGGTCATGTCGATACCGGACCGGGACGTCAGCTGCAGCTTTCCGTCGATGTAGCGCAACAGGATTCGGTAACCATCCCACTTTCCCTCGAACGCCCATTTGTCATCGGTGAGGTGCTCGATGGTCTCGTCGGTGGCGAGCATCGGTCGCGGATCGCGCAGACTGTCGGGCACGATCGGACGTGGTTCGTCGGACATCAAGTGCGCCAGCCAGTTCTTGTCGCCGGTCCTGATCAATGCGTAGCGGCCCTGGATGCGTTCTCCGTGCAGGCGGACGATGATTTCCTTGTCCCGCCACTTCTCGGTTTCATAGGTGCCCCGATCCCAGATCTCGACGTGACCGCCGCCGTACTCCCCGGACGGAATGTCACCCGAAAAATCTGCGTAGTCGATCGGATGATCCTCGGTCTGAACCGCCAGTCGATTCTTGTCCCCTTCCAGCGGAAGGTTTTTGGGCACCGCCCACGACACCAGAACGCCGTCCCGCTCGAGGCGGAAGTCGTAGTGGAGTCGGCGGGCGTGGTGTTCCTGGATCACGAACATCGGGTCGCCGCCCCGGGCATCGTCCGGTCTGCTGTCGCCGAAGGGTTCCGGGGTCTTTCGCTCATCACGTTTGCGCCGGTAAGCCCCGAGGTCGACCACGGGTGTGGCCGGGGAGGACCTCGAGGAGGTGTCGGAAGGGTTCTCGAGGTCGGCCAGCAGGTCGCCGTAGTTCTCGATCCGCTCGGGCATCTCGTCGAACATGATGTGCCGGATATCGTTGTCTTCCAGCTCTTCCCAGAGCCGGGGTGCGGCAACGCAGGGCTGTTCGCGGCCGCGCATCGAGTACGGCGCCAACGTTGTCTTGGAAGCGCTGTTCTGGCTCCAGTCGACGAACACCCGGCCGGTGCGTACCGCCTTGGTCATCTGCGCGGTCACCAGATCCGGACTCTCCGACTGCAGGCCGGTTGCGATCTGCTTGGCGACCTTGCGGGCCGAATCCGACGAAATCGCGTCTTGCAACCGGAAGTAGACGTGAATGCCCTTGGAGCCGCTGGTGACCGGGAAGCACGGCAACCCGATGGCATCGAGCATTTCTTTGATGCGCAATGCGACCTGCGCGCAGTCGAACAGCGTGACGTCGGGGCCCGGGTCCAGATCGAGGACAACACGATCGGTCAGCCGGTCCACTTTGTAGGACTCGTCGGCACCACCGGTGGATTCGAGAGCCCATTGCGGGACATGGAGTTCGAGGGCGGCCTGCTGGGCCAGCCAGACCAGGTCGGCCCGCGCCGACAGGACCGGATACACCACATCGCGATCGCTGTGGCCCAGACGAACCCGTCCGAGCCACTCCGGCGCATGGCTGGGCAGATTCTTTTCGAAGAACGGCGTCGATTCGACGCCGTCTGGCCACCGCTTACGCGTCACCGGCCGGTTACGAATGTGCGGCAACATCACGTCGGCGATCGCGGCGTAGTACTCGATGACCTGGGCTTTGACCGTGCCGGTGGCCGGGTAGATCACCTTGTCGAGGTGTGTGACCGCAATGCTGTGCCCGTCGACTTCGAGTGTGTTGCGGCTGGGCATGCCACGACTTTTCATCCTCGAGGGGGCTGCGTCAAATGCTCCCGCCCTGCACAATGGCACTATGCGTTCGATTTGGAAGGGCGATCTCAGCTTCGGCCTGGTCAATGTGCCGGTCAAGGTGTATTCGGCGACGGAGAGTCACGATCGAAAGTCGCATCAGGTCGATTCCAAGGATGGGACGCGCATCCGCTACCGCAAGGTTCGCGAAGGCACCGACGACGAGGTCGAGTTCTCGCAGATAGCGAATGCGTACGAGAGTGATGCCGGGCAGACGGTGGTGCTGACCAAAGACGATCTGTCCGAGCTCCCGGTTCAGCGCAGTCCCGAGATCGCGATCACCGATTTTGTGCCGGTCGATCAGGTCGATCCCATCTTCTTCGACAAGCCCTACTATCTCGAGCCGGCAAGTAAATCGCCCAAGGCCTACGCGCTGATGCGCGAAGCGCTCAAAGACACCGACCGGCTTGCCATCGCAACGTTCACACTGCGCAACCGCACCCGGCTGGCCGCGCTCCGCGTGGTCGGCGACGTCCTGACCCTGCAGACGCTGCTGTGGCCCGACGAGGTGCGTGAGGCGGCGTTCCCCTCGCTGGACGAATCGCCCGACATCAAGCCGCAGGAACTCAAGATGGCCGCGTCCCTCATCGAGTCGATGTCGGGCGATTTCGATCCAGAACAATATGAGGACACCTACCAACAGGAGCTCAGCAAACTCATCGAGGCGAAGGCCGACGGGACCGAGGCGTTCGCCGAACCCGAGAAGTCGGATGAGGACACCGACGAGGACTCGGAGGTCGCCGACCTGCTCGCGGCACTGAGGGCGTCGGTGAAGGATCGCGGCGGATCACCGGCCGGCGATGCCGACTCGACCGCCAAGAAGGCTCCGGCGAAGAAGGCCGCGGCAAAGAAGGCTCCTGCCAAGAAAGCCGCGGCCAAGAAGGCCCCGGCGAAAAGGGCGCCGGCCAAACGCAAGGCCGGCTGAACAGCGCCCCACCCTCCCGATCGGGTTGTCTGGCAATCTGGACAGATCGAACAACACGAACCATTCCCAGAACACCGCGGCGCCGTGACAGCGCGGAAGAACGCCCGCACCGGTCGCCGGGTCACTGCGGTGGAGATCGCGGAGGCCGCAGCCCTCGCCGACGTCGCCGCGGCCATCTGTGTGCTGAGTCGAGTCCTGCCCATCGGCGGTGCCGCGGTCCTCGTCGGATCGGTGCCCTTCGCCATCCTCGCCGGACGTAGACGGCTGCGTGTCAGTCTCCTCGGCGCGATGACCGGTTGGATCGTTGCGTTTCTCTTCGGTGGGGTGACCGCGGCGAACCTGGCCGGGTCGGCCGCGATCTTCGGCATCCTCTCGGGGACTGCGCTGCGCCGCGGATGGAAGTCGCCGCAGGTGGCCCTGAATACGTTCCTGTTCATAGCGATTCCGTCGGCGGCGATCGCCACGGGTGTGATCGCCCTGCTGCACGACTACCGCGAGTTCATGTTCACCCAGATCCAGAACGGTTGGCAGGGCGCCGAGCGGGTCATGAACAACGCTGGACTCGAAGGGCTCACAGCCGTCATCGATCCGGTGATCAACTGGTGTATCGATTACTGGTGGATTGCGATTCCGGCGGTCGGCATCGTGGGGGTCACGGTCTCGGGCCTGGCGGTGTACGTGGTGCACCGGCGTCCGCTGCCACCCATGATCGCTCGTCTCGGTGCCCCGCATGTCGAGGAGAAGATCGGCGAGACCGGCCCGGTTCGCCCGTTGCCGATGCGGCTGGAGGGCGTCGGTGTGCAGTATCCGGGCGCCCCGGTACCGGCGATCTGGGATGTCTCGATGACACTCGACGCCGGCGAAGTCGTTGCGGTGACCGGACCCAACGGTGTCGGCAAGTCGACGTTGGCGAAAGTGGTGGCCGGGCGCGCGCCGACCTCCGGAACGGTGAGCCGCCCCGGGGCAGTCGGCCTCGGCAAGCCCGGTGGAACGGCGGTCATCAGTCAGCGCCCGGAGACGCAGGTGCTCGGGATGGTTGTCGCCGACGACCTGGCGTGGGGCAATCACGATCTGACCGAGACACAGATGAACGAACTGCTCGATCGGGTCGGTCTGAGCGGCCTGCTCTACCGCGAGACGAGCACGTTGTCGGGCGGTCAACTCCAGCGGCTGGCGATCGCCGCCGCCCTGTCGCGTGAGCCGGCCGTCCTCATCAGCGACGAGTCGACGGCGATGATCGATCAGGAAGGCCGGACGTCGGTCATCGAGGTCTTCCGCGAACTCGCCGACAGCGGGGACACCGCGATACTCCAGATCACGCACGACGTCGGCGAGGCCGCTCTCGCGGACCGTGAGATCGCACTGGATTCGTCTCACCGGGACGTGTCCACCGAGTTGCTCAATCCGAGCCGGCGGGTCGGTCACATCGACGGTGCGAACGTCACGCTCTATGACGTGGGCTACGCGCACGACGCGGGCACACCGTGGCACAACCAGATCTTCAGCGGTCTGAACCTGCGGATCGAGGCGGGTTCGGCCGTGTTGATCACCGGCCCCAACGGCGCCGGGAAGTCAACCTTGGCAAGGGTTCTCACCGGGCTGGAGAAGCCGACGACGGGGCAGGTGATGCTCGACGGCGAGCCGGTCCGCAACGGCCGCAGGCACGCGCTGCTCGGGTTCCAGTACTCCCGGCTGCAGCTGGTCCGTTCGCGGGTGCGGTCTGATATCAAAGATGCCGCTGATGTCGACGACCTCGCTGTGAACGTCGCGTTGATCGAATTGGGGCTCAACCCCGCGGTGCTCGGTGACGCGCTCGTCGACCAGTTGTCGGTGGGCCAGCAGCGCCGGGTCGCGCTGGCGGGACTGCTCGCCTGCAAACCCCGGCTGCTGGTGCTCGACGAGCCGCTGGCCGGACTCGACACCCCGGCCCGCGCCGCGATGGTCCGGGCTCTCAACAGAGTCAAGGCGTCGGGCACCACCCTGGTGGTCATCTCCCACGACATCGGCGAGCTGGCCGATCTGGTCGATCGCACCGTCGTCGTCGACGAGGGCACGGTTGATGGGCAGCCGACCCGCCCGGCGCCTGACCCGGCGACGGTGAAGTCGACCGCCAACCTGGCGAATGTCGTTCGCACGCTGCCACATTCCTCCCCGGCCCGGCGATTGTGGGTCGGCACCAAGCTGTTGGTTCTCGCGGCCGTCGCGGTGATGTTCATGCTCGAACCGACCTGGATCAGTGTCGGGGTCGGGGCGGGTATCGCGCTGGGCTGGACCCTGCTCGGCAGGGTTCCGCGCGCTGCGATGCCCCGTCTGCCGAAGTGGCTGATCGGTATCACCCTGTTCGGTGGATTGATCACGGCGCTGGGTGGCAAGGACCCGTACGTCACGATTGCCGGGGTGGAACTCGGACTCGGTGGCGCGATCTACTGGGGAATCCTCATCTGCATGACGGTGCTGTCGCTGTATTGCGCACTGCTCTTCTGCTGGACGACGCCGATGGTCGAAATACCTTCGTTTGCGCAACGATTGGTCGGGTGGGCTGAGCGCCTGCGGATACCGGCTCAGTCCGCCGCGGTGTCGGTGGCCCTCGCGCTCCGGCTCTGTCCCTTCATGATCAGTGACTTCCGTGTTCTGTTGCAGACGATGTCGCAACGTAAGCCGGAGCATCGGCAATCGGCCGCCGAACAGATCAACGGTTGGATCAACTGTTTGACGGTCGTCTGTTCGCTGGCGGTGCAGAACGGCCGGGAGCTGGCCGCGGCGGTCGAGGCCCGCGGCGGAATAGGATCCGTGGCCCGATCTGACCGGAGTCCAAGACTTATCGACCTTCTGTTGCTTATCGTGGTGATTGGGTCGGTCGGATTGGTCATCGCACTGGGTTGAGCCCCGGATGGCACGGAAAGACGGACCGATCCGAAGTCGACGAGGACTGGGAGATTTCCGTATGACCGCAGAGTCAGCTTCAGGTGTCCCCGATGAGGATGCCTTGTTCACCGACGTCCTGATCATCGGAGCGGGCTTGTCGGGTATCGGCGCCGCCTACCGCATCAAAGAGCGGAACCCCGGCCTCAGCTACGCGATACTGGAACGACGCAGCCGGATCGGGGGCACATGGGACCTGTTCCGGTACCCCGGTATCCGTTCGGACAGCGATATCTTCACCCTCAGCTATCCCTTTGAGCCGTGGAAACGGCCCGAGGCGATCGCCGACGGCGATCACATCCGCGAGTACCTCGCCGACACCGCACACCGCCACCAGATCGATCGCCACATCACCTTCGACACCCGCGTCCGTTCGGCAGACTGGGATTCCCGGACCGACACCTGGAACGTCCAGGCAGAGCAGGACGGTGTTGCGGTGACCTACAGTTGCCGGTTCCTCTTTTTCGGCACCGGCTACTACAACTACGACGAGGGCTACCGGCCCGCCTTTCCCGGCGAGGCCGAGTTCGAGGGGCGGATCGTTCACCCGCAGTTCTGGCCCGAGGACCTCGACTACAAAGACAAGAAGGTCGTGGTGATCGGAAGCGGGGCCACTGCGATCACCCTGGTACCGGCGATGGCCGACAGTGCCGCCTCGGTGACGATGCTGCAGCGGTCACCCACCTACGTGTTCTCGCTGCCGAGGATCAACAAACCCGCGAATGTCATCCGGAAAATATTGCCCCGCAAGGTATCCCATGCCGCCATTCGCTACTGGAATGCGATTTTGGGCTGGCTGATCTATTGGATCTCGCGCAAGGCGCCAGGCGTGATGAAGAAATTCCTGCGCAACATGGCGATCCGCCACCTACCCGAGGGCTACGCTGTCGACACGCATTTCAAACCGACCTATCAGCCGTGGGATCAGCGGATGTGTTTCGTGCCCGAAGCCGACCTGTTCGAGGTGATCGCCGACAACCGGGCGACCGTGGTCACCGACCGGATCGCATCGTTCGACTCCGGCGGCATCTCACTGGTGTCGGGTGAACATCTCGACGCCGACATCATCGTCACCGCCACCGGGCTCCAGCTGCAGTCGTTGGGCGGGATCGCGGTGAGTACGGATGGCGCAGATGTGAAGTTGGGTGATCGTTTCGTCTACAAGGGCCACCTGCTGGAAGACGTCCCGAACCTGGCGTGGTCTGTGGGTTACACCAACGCCTCGTGGACGCTGCGATCCGACATGACCGCGCAATCGGTCGCAAAGCTGTTGGCGCATATGGGAGAAAACGGATACACGCACGCCTATCCGCATCTCGGCGACGAGGAACTGGCTGAGAAACCATCCTTCGATCTGCAGGCCGGTTACGTCTTGCGGTCCCCGCACGCGTTACCGAAATCGGGCACTCGCCGGCCATGGAACGTCCGGCACAATTACGTCTTGGATGCGATCGATCATCGCTTCGACCGAATCGAGGAGGCAATGGTCTTCGGTCGGGTGGGCGAGACCATGACGGTCGAGGCCTGAACCCTCGACCGCTGTATTCGTCGTCGCCCGGCGTGGTCGAAAGGCGGTGTGTCGCCGCGGCTAAGCTCCACTCATGGTGAAGTTCAATGTGCTCTTGGGGCTGGTGGCCGCAGCCGGCGTACTCACGCTCGCGGCAGCGGTCAACCGGCACACCGTGTGGTGGTTCGCGGTTGCGATCGTGGTGATCATCCTGTTGGTCGCGATCTACGACGTCCTTCAGAAGCAGCATTCGATTCTCCGGAATTACCCGGTGATCGGGCACATGCGGTTCCTGCTCGAATCGGTCCGACCCGAGTTGCAGCAGTACTTCATCGAGCGGAACTACGACGGCCGGCCGTACGACCGCAACGTGCGATCGTTGATCTATCAGCGGTCCAAGGGATTACACGCCGAAGCGGCGTTCGGCACCGAACGTGAGATCACCGAACCCGGCTACGACTACCTGCTCCATTCGATGGCGCCGGTGCCCATGGTGCAGACCATCCCGACCGTGCGTCTCGGTGGCCCCCAGTGCACCCAGCCGTACGACGCATCGCTGTTCAACATCTCGTCGATGAGTTTTGGTGCGCTGTCGGCAAATGCGGTGCGAGCCATGAACAAAGGCGCCGCACTCGGTGGATTCCTCCACGAGACGGGCGAGGGCGGACTGACCACACACCATCTCGAGTTCGGTGCCCCGCTCGTCTGGCAGATCGGCTCCGGGTACTTCGGGTGCCGCACCACCGACGGTCGATTCGACCCGCAGCGCTTTGCCGAGAAGGCAGCGCATCCCAACGTCAAGGCGATCCTGCTCAAGCTGAGCCAGGGGGCCAAGCCCGGACTCGGCGGGGTGTTGCCGGGTCGCAAGGTCTCACCGGCGATAGCGGAGGCCCGGGGTGTCGAACCGGGTGTCACGGTGATCAGCCCGCCCGCGCACAGCGAGTTCTCCAATCCGATCGAACTGATGAACTTCATCGCCGAACTGCGCCGGTTGTCCGGCGGGAAACCGGTCGGCTTCAAGCTGTGTGTAGGCACCCGCACAGACGTGCTGGCGCTGTGTAAAGCGATGTTGCGCACCGGGATCTCCCCAGACTTCATCACCATCGATGGCGCCGAGGGCGGCACCGGTGCAGCCCCGCCGGAGTTCGCCGATCATGTTGGCACGCCGCTGAAACTGGGCCTGATGACAATGCACAACGCCCTCGTGGGCAGTGGATTGCGGGGCAGCATCAAGATCGGTGCCGCCGGCAAGATCGCGGGCGGGTCCGACATCGTGAAGGCGCTGGCGCTCGGCGCGGACTTCACCAATGCCGCGCGCGCGATGATGATGGCGGTCGGGTGTATCCAGGCGCAGGCATGCCACACCAATCACTGTCCGGTGGGAGTCGCCACCCAAGATGCCCGCCGCGCCCGGGCACTCGATGTCGAAGACAAGGGTGACCGGGTCTTCAATTACCAACGCGGAACGGTGGAGTCGGCGAAGCAGGTGCTGGCGGCGATGGGGTTGACCAGCTTCGACGACCTCGGTCCTGCGGTGGTGATGCGGCGGGTGGGTCACTCGACTGCGGAGTCCTTCGAGGATCTCTTCGAGTGGCTCGACGAAGGTGAGCTGATCAGAGGCACCACCCGCCCGGAATGGGAGCGCGACTGGCAGCGCGCCGATCCCGAATCCTTCGCGGTACCGAAAGTCAGGTCCGCGTAGGTCGTCGGCTGCGCCGGGGGGCGATCGGAACTCGGCGGCGCAAGTGTTTGTCACAAGTGTTTGTCGGAGGGGTCCGATAGACTCGCAAGTATGTTCGAGGGGGAGATCGAAGATGCTGGTGGGGACGATGATTTCGGCCCCGCCTGTCTGTTGCGCACCAACGAGTTGTTGCGGAATGCAACGTTGGCGATGGCGCGGCAGAGTCGGATGGAATGGGAGCGCTATACCGCTGCCGCGATGGTCCACCGGCAGGTGGTGGAGCCCACGATCGGGACTGAGTCGGAGATGCGTGCGCTCGATCCGTTCGCGCAATGTGCTGCGAGGCTCGCGATGGCACAAGGCCTCACTCAGCATGCCGCTGAGTTGCAGATCAATCGGGCGTTGGCGTTGCGGGATCGGCTGCCTGAGGTCAATGGGTTGTTGAAGGCCGGACGGGTTGCGGCGCATCATATTCCGGACATCATCGCAAGGACTGAGTTGATCGACGGTTCCGAGCATCGGGCGGAGATCGATCGGGCGATCGCCGAGGCGTTGGGTCGGCGGGGGTCGTGGTCGAAGAATCGGATGCGAGACATGGTTGATGCGATCATCTTCCGCCGTGACCCGGACCTGGTGCGCCGCGCTCGTGAGGACGCGAAGAACAATCGTGGTGTGTGGGCTTCGAACGCTGATCACGGTATGGCGGTGATGGATGCATGCTCGACGGCCGAAGAGTT
>NZ_DATCVM010000143.1:0-26068 GCF_036566845.1 Williamsia sp. | reverse complement strand
AGTTCCACCACAACAAACGGGCTCGACCGGATCTGATCCGGTCGAGCCCGTTCTGTGTTGTCCGATCCGACTACCGCAGAGTGACCTGACGTGCCCGGATACCGTCGCGGGACCGGCGTTGTTCGCTGGTCAGCTCGGCATCGGAGGCCAGTGCCTCGTTGAGCAACTCGTTGAACCTGTCCGCGCCCGCGGTCCATTCCTGGGCATGCAGTTCGCGGTCGAGGTCGAACACCGGGACGAGCAGGCCGTGGGTGCGGAACGAGCCGGCAAACCGCGATCCTTCGCCCAGCGTCAGACCACCGGCAGCGTGAACCCGCGCCAGCGCCGCCATCATCTCGTCTTCGTCCTCGGGGCGAACCCACCGCAGGTGGGCACGTTCACCGGCGTCGACCCACCACGGGGCGCCGACGAAATCGCCGTCCAGCCGCGCGGTCGGCATGATCGCGGCGTTGGCCTGCTCGATCATCGCCTTGATCTGGGGAGCCGGGTCGGCCTGTCCCTCGATCCACCAGTTGAAGTCGTCGTGGACGGTGACCGTCAGCGACGCGGCCGGATCGAGAACCTCGGCGAGAGACTTCGAGCCGGCGGTGTCGACCTGCGAAAGCGACTCGCCCGCAGCACTTTCCGTCGCCCACGAGATCGCGGCGGCGAGGGCATCGCCCGGCTCGTCGGGTTCGGGCTGGGTCTGCAACGCGACCAGGCCGACCGTCGCCGAATCCTCTTCACGCACCAGCGCGGGTCCGGCGCCGGGCAGAACAGTCACCAATCTGACCGGGTTGGTGCCCGGGGCGATCAGGGGGAGTTCGGCGGTCGCCGAGGCCACGAAGGAACGCAGCGCCACCAGGTCGCATTCGGCGGCCAGGCCCGCGAACGGACGCTGAACGGGAGCGGACGCCTGCGATTGCCGCTCTTTTCGGGCTGCTACCCGCTCGGCGCGATTACTTCCCGGGCGTGGACCACTGCCACGTTTACTCTTCTTTGCCACGCCCCCGAACTTACGCAGCGAGCCAACCACGGACCCGGTCGGGGTAGTTGGTTGCGATCCAGCCGACGCCGAGGTCGGCGCAGTAAGTGGCGTCGCGTCGTTCATCGACGGTCCAGCAGTACGTGGCGCGGCCCGCGGCGGCTGCCCGGTCGACGGCGTCGGGATGTTCGCGCAACGTCGAGATCGAGGGCCCGATCGCGGTGGCACCGACCGCGGTGGCCGCGCTGCCGCCGAGGAATCGGGCGGTGTCGCCCAGCAGCACCGTGGGCAGCATGGGGGCGTTGCGGCGGATCCGCCACACACCCGCGGTGGAGAACGAGATCACGACGGCTCTGCTGTGGTCGGCCGATGCCGGACTCGCGACGCCGAATCGCTGCAGCTCTGCCAGCAGCAACTGTTCGACGAGCCCTCCGAACCGCACCGGGTGCTTGGTCTCGATGAACAGCCGCACCGGCCGCTTCCAGTCGAGTGTCAGCTCCAGGAGCTGGGGCAAGGTGAGGATGTCGGCTTTGTGGCCCGAACTGTGCCGGGCGCCGAAGTTGTACTCCCGGAGTTGCGGAAGGGTGAGTTCGCTGACCACACCCGATCCGTCCGAGGTGCGGTCGATCGTGCGGTCATGCACGCAGACCAATTCGTGATCGGCCGTCAGCCGCACGTCGCATTCGAGTCCGTCGGCCCCCTGCTCCAGAGCCAGTTCGTACGCCGCCACGGTGTGTTCGGGCAGATGACCCGAAGCACCCCTGTGCGCGACCACCGCCGGTTTCTCCTGACGGACCACCCTCGGCGTGTCACTCATGCCGCGACCAGGAACCGTTTCGGCGCCGCTGCCGGCGCCTCGCGTGCGAAGAGCCGGGTGATCGTCCACCACAGCGCCATCGCGAACACCGCGCTGAGCAGGTTCGAAACGATGACCATCGCGAGTGCATTCGACTGCCAGACCAGGGTGTCGGCAAAGATCCGGATGCCGAGGCCGCCGATCACCAGCGCATTGACCAACAGCCATCCCGCCCACAGCCACCACAGCCGCTTCCCGGTGTAATCGGGCAGCAGATCGTCGCGGCGATCGAGGAGCTCACGGAAGAATGCCAGCGGCTTGACCAGGTTCAGGATCGGGATCCAGCATCCCAGCATGATCTGCTCGGGCGAACGGGGATCGCGCTGATCGTGCCGGGCGTAGGCCCGCCGGCGCTCGTCCATCAGCCAGCCCGCGACACCGATCAGGCACGCCAGCATCATGCCGAGCGCGGCCACACCGGTGGCGATCACCGACGTCCGGGCCGCCACGGCCATCGCCCGGCCGACCGGAGACTCCAGGTTGATCACGAGCAATACGTAGACCCAGGTCTGCGCGATCGCCGCGAGCACCAGCACCACCGCGGACGCGATGAGCAGCCGAGGCAGTCTCGCCGCCATCCGTTCGACGTAGGTCTTCCGTGGTGCGACCGGCTCGGCCGGCGGGATGTCGATCAGACCCCAACCGGGGTTGTGGTCGTAGTGCGGTGTCGGTGTCGGCTCGGCGGCAATCCTCCGGCGACCGGCCGCACGCGCCGCTGCCGGCCGTGTTGCCACCCACTTCACGTGCCGGCTCATGCGCGGTGCCGGACGTGCGGCGGGAACCGCAGACGCCCGGGGAGGCACGTAGGTGTGGTTGCGCTGCGCCTGTGTCATCGGGGCGCCGGGAGCCATCGGTGTCCCGGGAGTCATCTGGGCACGTGGCGGGGCATCCTGACGAGCGACCCGGCCGTACGCGTCCAGAGGTGTCAGCGGACCGTTACACCGCGGACACCGGGGTCTGCTCGGATCGTGAGGACCGGCGATACGGCAGTTCGGGCAGTAGTCCCTTGCCGGTGGCGCTCCGCTGGGTCTGCTCACGGGGAGTTCCCCGGGGCGGGGGTCGCTCCGCCTGCCCCCGATCCGTACTCCAACGGCCGGCCGGTCTGGGCCCAGGACATCATGCCCCCGGCGACGTTGACGCCCTCGTACCCGCGCTGCATCAGATAGCCGAGGACTCGCTCCGACCGACCTCCCGCGTGACAGATGACGTAGAGGTCGGCGTTCATGTCGATTTCGTCGATGCGGGCGGGTACGTCCCCGAGGGGGATGTGCAGGGCACCGGGCACATGACCATTGGCCCACTCATCAGGCTCACGAACGTCCAAGAGAACCCGAGCGGTCTCACCAACGAAATCGGCCGGCAGCTCGGTAACGGACACAGACGGGATTTGCGACATACTCACTCGTCCATGGTGGCACGCACGGCGTGCGCGCGGCACGGGCTGAGACTTATCAACAAGTTATCCACAGGACCTTCAGTTTTTTCAATTCCGTGCCGAATCCGAGTCGACGATTGAGCATCTGACATGTTATGCAGCCAGCTTCAACTGAAATTGTGACGGGCTTCACTTCCTGGCCACCTTTGTTGATAACTTCTCCACAGTTTCCACAGCCTCATCCACAGGTTGAGTGTTGGTCGACACCGTCTGAACCAGCACATTAGGGGGTGCCTGTGGATAACTTCAGGTTTCCAGAAGGTGGCTACTCACAGGTAATCGCCCGGACCGACAATCTATCCACACCCCATCCGTCACATCCGTACCACCCCGAAGTACGTTTTGGAGAGCGGGTGGAAGGCGTGATACCGGCGGTTCTAGAGCCCGTATCGCATCCACTGAGCCCGGCGCTCGACCGCTGCGAAGGCCCCGCCGAAGAAGCCCTCGACGGCCTCCGCGCTCGCGCCCGCCAACGCGCGCTCCGACGCGACACCTCCGGTCAGTCGTGCCAGCAGCGGCTTGGGAGAGGCGATGATCTCCAGTTCGGCATCAGGGAAGCGTTCGGCCATCACCGACCGCAGGACACCGATACCGTCGACCAGCCCTACATCCACCGCACCGCGGCCCACCCAGACGTCACCGTTGAACAACTCGGAGTCCGTGCCGACGAGCTTGGTTCCGCGTCGCTGCCGCACCCAGGTGATGAAGGCACCGTGGAGGTCTTCTTGCAGAGCTCGCAACCAGGCCACGTCTTCGGGCTTCTCCGGTGTGAAGGGATCAAGACGGGACTTGTTCTCACCGGCCGTGTGGACACGGCGCTCCACACCGACGCGCCCGATCAGCTCCTGCCACCCGAATCCGCTCGACACCACCCCGATCGAACCGACCATCGACGTGTGCGCGGCGTAGATCTCATCGGCGGCACACGCGATCCAGTAGCCGCCCGATGCCGCGATGTCCTCACAGAACGCCAGGACGCGCACGCCCTTCTCCGACGACAGCTGCCGGATACGCTCGGCGATGTACTCCGATTGCGCCGGTGACCCACCGGGCGAATTGATGACCAGTACAACCACTTTGAGTCGCTCCGTGTCGAAGGCCCGCCTCAGGTTGGATTCGAGGTTGTCCGCGGTCAGTCCGCTGCGTCCGGGCCCGATCCCACCGATCGGCCCGTCGAGGCGCACCACGGCGACCTTGTCGGCGTGCGCCTTCGCCATCTTGCGTGCGATTCTCTTGAACGGACCCATTCGTCCACAATATGCGGACTGAACCGGCGGATTGGCCTCGCAGCGTCGCCCGGAACCCGCCACACTGGCAGGTATGGCCGTCCGATGGCTCTCCGCCTTCCTTGACTTCTCCCACGATGACTTCAGCAATGAGGTCACGTTCTGGCGCGCGATCGCCGGCAGCACGGTCTCACCTGCCCGGGGCGCTCATCGCGAGTTCGCCTCGCTGGAACCGTTCAACGGGGACCCCCATCTGCGGGTGCAGCGGGTCGACTCCGGTGATGGTGGCGTCCACCTCGACCTCCATGTGGACGACGTGTCCGAATCGGTGTCACATGCGACCACGCTCGGCGCCACGATCGTCTCGAAGAATCCCGATGTCGTGGTCCTGCAGTCCCCCGGCGGGTTCGATTTCTGTGTTGTCCCCTGGCACGGCGAAAGTGAACGCTCGCGCCCGATCCGCTGGCCCGGGGACACGATCAGCATCATCGATCAGCTCTGTATAGATGTGCCGGCCGCCGACTTCGACGCCGAATGTGACTTCTGGGCCGCGCTGACCACGTGGCCGTGGCGACAAGGTCTGCAGCCTGAGTTCCGCAATCTGCGCCGGCCGGCCAAGATGCCGCTGCGAGTCCTGCTGCAGCGGGTCGGTTCCGATCACATCGGCGGTCATCTGGATCTGGCGAGCACACACCCAGAAGAAGAGGTTGCGCGCCACGAGGGATGGGGCGCGACCGTCGTCGAACATCACCGTTTCTGGACCGTGATGGCAGACCCGATCGGGCGCAGATATTGCATCACCCACCGAAATCCACGTTCGGGCAACCTGCCGGAGTGACACGATGCAACCGACGTACTGTCTTCGCCGGGATGTCATTCAGCGGAATGAACATCAGTCCGTCCGGAGACGGTACAGAGATACCTGGCGATACCTCAAAGGAAGAAGCTCGTTCACTTCGACCCAGAAGAGACAGACACCATGGCACACAAAAACATCGGACGCCGCGCCGCTGCCGCGATGATCGCGCTCGCCACCACCATCGGAGTCGGCGCCCTCGGCGCCGGACAGGCCACCGCAGAAACCGTTGTCCCCATGGAACGCTGCTGGGGCGTGAGTCCCAACATCGTCGATCAGCCGTTCAGCACCGCCCGCCTGTTCGTGACGTCGACCGGTACCGGACGCGTGAACGCGGCGATCCGCGACGTCTCCACTCCGTGGGCGTTCTTCATCCCCGGCACCGGATACGAGTCGGTCGGACGCCTGGATTGGCGGAACGTCAACACCGGACGCACCGGGACCGCGTACGACTCAGCACACATCGGCAGCTACGTCTCCGGCCCTGAGTTCTCACTCGACACCGGCCCCGGCACCGTCACCTTCACCGTCTCCGCGGTGAACCGCAACGCTCTGTGGGCCATCCCCTCGACCGCCTGCTCAGGCACCATGCTGGTGCGTTAGCCCTCCTCGAGGAGTCTGCAGTTGTGAAGCAGTCGACACCGGCCGATGTCTTCACAACTGCGGACTCGGAACGTCAGGTGTAGCAGAAGGCGGTGAGGCGCTCTCGTTCGGCTTCGACCTCACGCTTGCCGGACGCTGACACCTTGACCAGGTAGTCAATGTCGATGGTGGTCTTCTTTCCGGCCTTGACCGGCTTCCAGGTACCGGCGACCCGGCCGTCCACCAGGACGAACCCGGGCGAACGTCCGTTGGGCGTGACCAACTTCGGGAAGATCTCGTCGTCGACCACCCGCCGGCGGTCCGTGCCCTGCGAGACAACGATGTTGTCGAAGGGCGCGACCAGACGTGCCGGGGCCGAGAGGCTTTCGTCGGCCAGTGCCATTCCCTCGATGTCGAACAGTTCCTCACCATCGGGGCCGGTCAACTTACCCAGCTCCCAGTCGGCTTCCATCGCCTCTACGACGGGACGCAGACGTGTCATCCCGGCCCAACTCTGCAAGCCCTTGATCGTCGACGGCCCGAACCCCCGCAGGTAGAGCCGGATGAGGTCCTTGACCGCCTCGTCACCCGTCACCGCCGATTCTCCGGGGCCGCACCAGTCGTCATAGAGGCTGTAGGTGGTGGTGGCCGACCCTTCCCAGGTGCCACGCGGGGGCACCTGGACCAGCGGAACAAGACAGCGCACCACGGTCACGAGGGAGCCGGCCTCGGCATCCGGCCAGCGCTGCGACAGAGCCTCTTTGAGAGCCTTCACGGAAAGTTCTGTACCGCTGAGCAACTCGCGCCCCTGGGCCGCGACCTCCACGGGATCGGCACCGGCCAGATGCTTGACGTGATTGTTCCGCATCTCGCCGTCCATACTCGCCTGGGCCAGCGGCCGCACCCAGCGAGCATCCTCGGAGTCCATCAGGAAAACGGTGCTGCGCAACAACGCCATGCGCACCACCTCGCGACCGGTCATCAAATCATCTAGGTCGGCCGGGTCGAAATCGGTTATCCTCGACCACAATCCGAAGAACGCGACCCTGGGGTCCTGGGACTGCAGCCCGACGCACCGATCGAGGACATCGAGTACATCCTCGTCGACCCGCTCGAGCAGATGCTGTCGCTGCAGCAGCGTCCGATTCCATTGCCGCAGACTGATCGGTCCGGCCATGCGATGTTCGTCCCGTCCTCTACTTCAGTCCACCGGATGCCCGCGCCTCGGCGAGCTCGCCGAACGTGGCCACCCGGGCATCGGAGCGCGCGCCGGTCTCACCGATCTGCTTGTCCACCAGGATCACCTGTCCGATGAAGGGTTCGACGATGCCGACCATGCGGATCGGGGCGGCGATGATGAGCTGGAATCCGAACTGCTCGAACGCCCGCAGCGACTGGGAGCTGAAGGTCTCATCGGACTTGCTGAACGCCTCATCGAGCATCAGCGGCGCGAAGCCCGGACGATGGTCCTCTCCATGCGATAGCGAGAAGCTCAGTGCTGCAGCCAGACAGAACGCCACGAGCTTCTCCTGCTCGCCACCGGAGTTCGACGCGGTGTTGCGGTAGGTGTGCACCGGCGGATCGTCCGCCGCTGCGCCGGCCGCAAGCTCCTTGCCGTAAAACGTGTAGCTGTTGCGGACGTCGAGGACGTTGTCGCACCAGCGGCGGCTCTCGGCGTCGGTTCCGGTGAGGCGGGCCACCAGATCACGGATCCGATAGAACTGGCGCGCCAGCACCGCACCGTCACCACCCTTGGCAGCGGGGGCATCCCGGATCATCTGGTCGACGATCTTCGCGAACTCCCGCGACTCGTCGGTCGGATTGTGGAGCTGAGCAATCTGCAGGTAGGTGCCCTCGTTGAAGTCGACCCGGTGCAATCCCAGGTTGACCTCGGCGATCCCGCGGGTGATCCGCTTGTTGGTGTCGGTGATCTCCTTGTAGAGATTCGACACCGAATGGCTGATGTCCGTGGTGATCAGCTGCCGGAAACGCTGCTGCGTGGACGCCAGTCCGTGTTCCACCAGGCTGGTGTGGATCGATACCAGGTCGGCGGCGTACTCGACGGTGGCACTCAGGTTCGCCGACGCTTCGGGCCACTCCCGCAGAAAGGCCTCCGCCGCCCGGACGACCTTGTTCTCGGCGCCGTCCCGTTCGGCATTCGCCTTGCCGACAATCGCTTCCAGGGAGTTACGCAGATCCGACCGGACCTCGCCGTAGTTGTCCAGGGTCAGCGTTTTGCCGCCCACGGACAAGGTCTCGGCGAGCACCGTGGCCAGGTACTCGCGATCGGCGTCGTCGAGCTTGAAGTTCTCGGCCTTGACCTGCTCGAACTCGGTGAACCAACGGTCCCAGTCAGATCCGATGTGGCCCAACTGATCACCGAGCGCGCCCACCCGGGCCACCGCCTCACGCCAATCGGCGCGGGCGATCTCGACCTGCTCTTCGAGTTCGGCGAGGTCGACCCGGTTCTCGCGGACCCGGTCGATCCGGGCGTTCAACTCGTCGGCGTCGCGACGCGATGACCACCAGTTGAGCTCCGCCCAAGAGGCGTACCCGGCCAGCGCATCGGCGTTCTTGGCGCGTTCCCTGTTCTGTTCCAACAGGTCTCGTTTGTCCTGAGCTGCCTGACGAGCCTCGCGATACACCGCTTCGAGTTGATCACGGGACTCTTCGAGTGCGGCGCGCTTGCCGTCGGTGTTCGAACCGAGGATCCACTGGGTACGGTCGGACACCGATCGGCGGTCGTCCTTCCGGAAGCGGTCGCGCCCCGACTTCACCAGCCCCTGCGGCGTCACCGCCAGCAGATGGTTCTCGAGCTGAGCAGGTAGGTCGACGCAGATGTGTTCGGCGCTACGCGCCACCACATCAGCCAGCCACGACCCGGCCCGGTGCCGCCGGTCCACCAGGAGCTTTTCTGCCAGCGACCCCGGTACCGGAGCATTCGGAGACGACGCATTCTCTTGGTAGACACGGTATTCGAGAACACCACCGATGTTGGTGCGGTTGACGAAGTCACCGATGGTCCGGCGGTGTGTCTCCGGGACCAGCATCGTCATGCCCAGGCCCCGCAGCACCCGCTCGGCGGCGCCGGCCCAGAGGTCCTTCTCGTCGGGGTCGACATCGATGAGTTCGGCCGCGAACGGCAGGTCTTCGGCCGGTACTCCGGTGGCCTGCGCGATGCCATCCCGTTGCGCCAGCACTTCCCGCGGCAGCAACGAACGTCGGGTGTTGAGACTGGCCAATTCCTCGACAACAGCTTCGTACGCCCGGCGCGCGTCGGTCTCGGCGGCAAAGAACGAATGCGCCGACGTCGCCAGCCGGTCGGCTGATTCCCGTGCTGCCCTGGCGATTTCCGGAGCCCTCAACCTCAGGGCCGCGAACTCGTCCTGGTTCTCCGGGGTCTGCTCGCCGAGACCACCCACCAGCGTGGCGTAACGCTCGTACGCCCGGTTACGTGCGGTCACCTGCTGCTCGAACGATTTCAGCTCTGATTCCAGAGTTGTCAACTCACCCTTTTCAGAGGTCAGCTGGTCGCGCAGTGATCCATGGCGTTCTTCTCGCTCGTCGGCCAGGTTCTCCCAGTTGGCCACTTCGTTGTCCAGACGCAACCGGTCGGCGTCGATCCGGTCGAGGCGTTCGGTCAACAACGTCAATCGATGCTCGCGCATGAAGCCACGCATCGGCGGGCCCAGCAACGTACCGGCCCTCGTGGTGGATTCCTCAGCGCTGCAATAGGCTTTCCAGGCGTCCGGGATCGGGCGCAGCACCTGTTCCTGCGCATTCGCGCGCGCCGCCGCCTGATACGCCTCGTCGAGCTGGGTGAAGTTCTCCACCAGCCGCTCGGCCTTGGCGTAGGTCTCGGGGCGGTCGAGCATGTAGGTGCGGATGAACAGGTTGAGGTCGCCGACGTTCTTCATCGCCTTGGCCTTACCCATCAGCGACAACGCGGCCGACGACTGGCCGATACCTACCCGCCGGCGCAGCGCCTCCTGATAGGCGCTCTGCACGTCGAAGCACTCGACGGTCGGGTTGGTCGTCCGGAAGCGCCGGATGTCGAAACCGCCCTGGGCCCAGCTGTTGAGCGCCAGCAGATCCCAGTGTCCGTCGTGCAGCTGATACCAGGACCGCAGCGAGCTGCCGTCGGTGCCCGAACCGGGGAACCACTTGATCGCAACCGCGGTGGTCGCCGATCCGGCGCCGTTGTCATAGGTGGCAGCGATGGCCGACCACGTGGCTCCGTCGGCCCGCAGGTACTGGACCTGAGACTGGTTGTAACGATCGTCGTTCTCCGCCCAGGCACCGCGAACGTAGTCGGCCATCGAACGGACGGCCTTCTTCGCACCCTTGGCGGTGAGATCGGCAGATGCGTTGAACACCTGATCGTAGGTGGGCAGCAGGACCACCGAGTGGCCGTCCATCATCGACGACTTCCCCGACCCCGACGGACCGGTGAGCATCACACCGCGCTCGTCGATCGCGTAGTCCTTGTAGCCGTCGAAGGTACCCCAGTTGACCAATTGGATTCTGGTCAAACGGAATTGCCCGATATTGAGCGTGCGCTTACCGGCAGTGTCCGGTCGCCCTTCGGCTTCGTCTCGGGCGACGGGTCGAGCTCCGCCTTCGGCTTCGTCTCGGGCCAGGGTCTCGGTCATGACGTGCGCTCCTGATCGTCGAGTTCGGTCAGATCGGTGCCGGCCTCGTCGAAGTCGCCGGCCAGGCGTCGATACGCCTCGGTGTAGGCGGCCACCTGTTCGGGTCCGAGGAGCGAGGCGATCACACCCAGCACCACGTAGCGGTCGGTGCCCGGTAGCGCCCGGATGATCTTGCGGGATTCGAGTTGGTTGATCGCGGCGTCGATACGTTTGACGAACCCGGATTCGTCGGTGTCGGACACCGGTTTGTACGTGAGCATGTGGTCGACGATCTCGCCGCGCTCCACAACCACCGACTCGTCGGCGCTGGTCAGATACTTCTGCCGCAGGAACAGTGCCAGCACCGATGCCGCCAGCGTCAGGGTCTGCGCTCGCAGGATGTTGCGCTGCCGCGGGTCGTTCTCCGAGACCTGCCTGGTGAACGCGTACTTGTGTTCGCGATTGATCTCCAGCTGCAGGTTCAGCTCCGACAACCTCGACCGGATGATCTCCTCATTGATCTCGATGGTCTTCCAGTTGCGCGAGCGAACCGAGACATGGGCTGCGGCAACAAGTTCCTGCAATGCGTAACAGACCGGAGCCGGCAATGCCGACGTGTCACCGTCGAAGCGGGCATCAATCCTGGGTTCAGTGATGCTACCTACAGGAACAGATCCGTCGAATGCGAAGTGGGACAGGTCAACCGGCTGTGCCTCGAGTGCAACAGGTGAGTCGACGAACAGGTCGTCGCCCTCCTGGGCGGCAACGGCTCCGTCGGCGACATCCGGGGCGGCGCCGTCTTGTTCGGGAACCTGATCTTCCGATGTGGTCATCGACCTCTCCTGGTTGAGCTGGGGGCGGATGCGTCGGGGGCGGGCGCGGCATCGGTGGGTTCGTCGAGCAGGTGCATCACCTCGTGCGGCAACGCCGTGATCGGATCGGGCAGAGAGCTGGTGAATCTGACTGCGGGCAGGTGGATTTCACGGAGACCACGGGCCGTGTGGGCCAGCACCGTGACGGTGCTGTCGTCGACGGTGGCACCGTGACGCTGGGCCAGTGACCAGATCCCGACCACGTCACCGGTCCGGGCTTCGGGCAGCCGGGCCAGCACCTCGTCGATCCCGGCCGGACCACCACCGAGAGCCGCGTTGACGGCGTCGGTCAGCGAATGCCAGTCGATCGACTCCACGCCCACCAGATCGGCGGGGTTGATGCTGATCTCACCGGCGGTGTCGGCCACCGCGCCCGGCGACTCCACGATCCCATCGTGGAAGACCAGCGCACCAACGGAATTGGTGACTGCCGCACTCATCGGGACCTCGATCCCCATGTCCCGGCCGGGGCCGGCCTCCACAAATGCGGCCATGGCAGCCCGCTGGGCGTCGGCGATCTGGGACCGGAGCGCGCGGTAATGGAGGAAGTCGCCGTCCTTCACGAAGGTGTTGATACGCCGGTACACCTGTCCTCGCACCTCGTCGACCGCCTGGACCTCGTCCCACATCCGGTCGATGAAGCCGGTCAGGGTGTCGAGCAGGTCGGGCGGGAGGTGCGGCAGGCCGGTGGTGATCCGGGAGATGCTGGACTCGAGATCCTCTCGCAGACGATGGTCGGCAATCAGTGTGTAGAAGGTGTCGAACGCCTTGCCCTCGTCGGAGTCCGCGAGTGCATCGTGCCCGTCGAACATACGGTTGAGGACGTCCGCGTGTGATCCCTGCTCGGCGTCGATGCCGGAGGTGAGGAGTTCCCGGGAGTTCACGCGCATCTTCTCGCCGTAGCCGATGATGTCGGCAGGCATGCGCTCGGCGAGCGAACTGACCATCCGGATGTCGTCGAGGACCCGGCGTGTATCCACCGCCGGAATCGCACCGGCCGCCAATTCGTCACGTCGCCTGGACAGTTCGGCGATCTTCTGGTCGATGTCGCGGATGTGCTCGCCCGGGTCGGGGTCAATCGCCACCGCAATGTTCGACAGTCGTGACATCACGAGTTCGAGCACGGTCTCGGTTGCCACCGTGCGGTTCTGCCGGACGGCCTGCACCTGGGCGATCGCCTGGGTCGCGCCTCGGGTGAGTTGATAGCGCTCGATCGCCGAATCACCCTTCAGCGTGCGAGCCAGATAGCCGGCCCTCACCCACCGATCGAGGAGGTCCTCCGGCGTAGGCAGTTCCCAGCCACGGTCGGTCCAGTGTCCGGCCAGGTCGTCGAGATCCTTTTCGATTCCGGCCGCGAGATGGTCACCATCGACCTGCCCGTCGGCCAGACGCGCAGCCATGATCGCGAGGTAAGGGACCGCGTTGCGTGATCGGAGTAGGCGGAGGGTGACGTCGCTGTCCGCGTTGTCGCCGTACGCGGCGTACAACTGCGCCGCTGTCGGGCGTGCCAATCGACCCTCCTCCGCCTCGGTCATCTGTCGCGTGTGGACGTGCGGGAATCTCCTCGGGTGCCCGCAGGCGATGATAGTCGGGACAACGGTGGGCCTCCCAGGTCCCCGGGCCCTCGGCCGAGGTTTCGTAACAACTGGGTCCCGCTTGTGCGGACCCGGCTTGAGTCCTGAGAGCAGACGTGTTTAGCTGTCGACACAAGGCCCTGTGATCGCAGTCACTCCGGGTGGAACACTGATCGCTTGACGGCAGGAGATTGAGTGGCATCCTCGACCAGCACCGGCAGTGACGCCCGGATCTTCGAGCGCCGCCGTAGCCCCTGGCCGGGATCCGAACCCATCAATGTCGCTACGAGATGCATCACGACGAGCATCAGCATCGTCGCGCTTCTTGCCCTCCTGCTCGCACTCATCTTTTTGGCATAGCCGCCGGTCGAGAGCCCGCACGGCATCGAAATCCCACACCTCAGACCTCAACCGGGCTTGAGGTGCATTCGGCGTGCGGTATTGCACATCCCCATCCCCTACGTAAGGGTAGAAGGGCGCCCATTTGGAGAAACCCCAAAATGACCAGCGCACAAAGACAATTAGCGGGGGCGATCGGTCCCCACATAGTGAGAGGAACATCGTGTCTGAATACACCTTGCCGGATCTGGACTATGACTACGCAGCTCTCGAGCCGCACATCTCCGGCAGGATCATGGAGCTGCATCACAGCAAGCACCATGCGACCTACGTGAAGGGGCTCAACACCACCCTGGAGAAGCTGGCCGAGGCCCGCGAAGACGGCACCATCGCGGACAAGGTCCACGGTCTGACGAAGACGCTGGCGTTCCACCTCGGTGGCCACACCAACCACTCAATCTTCTGGAAGAACCTGTCGCCCAACGGTGGCGACAAGCCCGAAGGCGAGTTGGCGGCAGCAATCGACGATCAGTTCGGCAGCTTCGACAAGTTCCACGCACACTTCAGCGCCGCGGCGGTCACCCTGCAGGGCAGCGGCTGGGCCATCCTGGCGTACGACGCGGTCATCGGCCAGCTCGTGATCCTGCAGCTCACGGACCAGAGCGGGAACATCCCCCCGTCACAGGTCCCGATCGTGATGCTGGACATGTGGGAGCACGCCTTCTACCTCGATTACCAGAACGTCAAGCCCGATTACGTCAAGGCCTGGTGGAACATCGTCAACTGGGCAGACGCCGCAGAGCGTTTCGCCAAGGCGATAGCCTGACTCCACCGATCCGGCAGGTCTCTGCCGGACCAGATTGTCGGGGTCCAGAGGTTCGATCGGGTAATAGTCGAGCACCCCGGACCACGTCCTGATCGTTTTCCATACTCGGACGGCGGCCTCCCCATCCAGGGGACGGTCGCCGTTTGTTGTTCACGGAGTTTGTTCACCCGAGTTCGAAACTCCGTGTTAACCCTCCCGTTTAGCACTCGAGTCGGCTTGTGTGCCAACCGTTTGCCAGGCATGCTGCGATGACAGTGGAAAAACCCGCCACGTCGACCCCGGCTCGGGATCGGCCGATGCGGGTCCGGTCATCGGCGACCCACCCACCGTGACAGTCACTTCCGGCAACAGGAGGTCACCAATGAACGAGGACGCCACCGGCCACGATGCACCGCGGTCCGGTCTGAAACCGATAGGCCTCACGCCCTTTCACCACGACGGCGAACTGCGCGGCATCCTGATCTCCGGGCGCTGGCCCGATACGACCCTGGAATGGACCCAAACGCTCGTTGCCTCGGTCCGCATCGCTTGCCGCCCCGGATTTCTGCGGACCACAACCGTTTTCAGCGTGATCGAGGATCGGCCCGAAGCCTGCGACCCCGACACCGTCGGGCTGATGCTCGCGGTGGGCAGCGTGTTCGATAACAACTTCGCCGAGACCAGGCATTTCACGACACCACCGCCCGCGCTGTTCATGCTGCACCCGCCGTCGGAGACCACACCGTCGCTGCCGGAATGTTCGGACGTCGCGTCGGGCTGTGTGCTGCTGCCCGGACTTCCCGAACTCGGCCTCGAACATCGCGCCGGGTGGGCCGAGGCGGAGGCCGACGGCACGGTGGTGACGATGAGGAATCAGATCGGCGTCGACCTCGGAACCGACCCCGATACCGCTGTTCTCGCGATGCTCCTCGCGGCCTGAAACCGGGTCCGGACGCAGGGTCGTCGCACGTCAGGGCCCCGCGGGTCACCGACCGTCGAAGAAGCGGGTAAGGGAAACCTAAGTTTCGGGTTGCCTAACTTCTAAAAATGGGCTCCCCACCTGGGCAAATACGGCTGGACAATCAGTTGCTTTAAGTATGAACGGCGCTTACGTTGGCTAGGTGACTACCGCATTCCTGGTCAGCTTCGGCGTGATCTTCGTGGCCGAACTCGGCGACAAGTCACAGCTGATGGCGATGACCTACGCACTCAAGTACCGCTGGTGGGTGGTCCTGCTCGGCATCACCATCGCCACCACACTTGTGCACGCGGTGTCCGTGGCCGCCGGCCACTTCCTCGGCCTCTCCATCCCGTCCGACCTGCTCTCGATCGCCGGTGGTCTCGCGATGCTGGTGTTCGGCTTCTGGACGATTCGCGGCGACAGCCTCGACGACGATGAGTCGTCGAAGGCAGACCGCGTCAACAAGTCGGTGCTGTTCGCCGTCATCGCATCGTTCTTCCTCGCCGAACTCGGCGACAAGACCATGCTCGCCACCATCACCCTGGCAACCGACCACAACTGGATCGGCGTCTGGATCGGGTCGACCATCGGCATGGTCGCCGCCGACGCCCTCGCCATCGGTGTCGGTGCCATGCTGGGCAAGCGCCTGCCGGAGACGGTCATCGCCTACGGCGCCGCGGTGCTGTTCTTCGTGTTCGCCGCGTGGCTGACCATCGACGGCCTGGTTGCCGCCGGCGACCGGGGCACCACCGTCGCAACGGTCAGCGTGGTCGCGGTCATCGTCATGGTCGGGACCTGGTTGATCAGCGCCCGCCGCGAGGAGGCCCGCAAGTCGGCCCCGACCGCCGACGACGACGCCGACCGTCCCGTCACGAAAGTCGCTGACTAGGGTGTATCCATGCGGGGTCTCGAACATTCCCCGGTAACACTCTAGAAGGGACGGCATCAAGTCGTGGAGATCTCAGGATCAGCAGTACTGGTCACCGGTGGAGCCTCAGGTCTGGGTGCAGCCACCGCCAAGCGTTTCGCCGATGCGGGCGCGGTCGTGTTCGGGCTGGATCTGCAGCCGTCGATCGACAAGGCCGAGCCGGTCGAGGGTGTCACCCTCCTGGCCGCCGACGTCACCAGCGAAGCCGACGTCGAAGCCGCACTCGACACCATCAAGGAATCCGGTGCCCCGTTGCGGGTAGCCGTCAACTGCGCCGGAGTCGGCTGGGCAAGCCGCATCCTCACCAAGAAGGGCCCGCACGAACTCGACCTCTTCCGCAAGGTCATCGAGATCAACCTGCTCGGCACGTTCAACGTGATGCGCCTGGCCGCCAACCGCATGCAGTCGCAGGACGCCGTCGACGAGAACGATCAGCGTGGCGTCATCATCAACACCGCGTCCGTGGCCGCATTCGAGGGCCAGATCGGTCAGATCGCCTACACCGCCTCCAAGGGCGGCGTGCATGCCATGACCATCACCGCCGCGCGGGACCTCGCGCAGGTCGGCGTGCGCGTGTGCACCATCGCCCCCGGCACCATCAACACCCCGATGCTCGACGGCATCACGCCGGAATTCAAGAAGACGCTGGAGGCCGGAATACCGTTCCCGAAGCGTCTCGGCGACCCGCAGGACTACGCGAAGCTGGCGGCGTTCATCGTCGACCACGACTACATCAACGGCGAGACCATTCGGATGGACGGCGCGTTGCGGATGGCTCCGCGCTAGCGAGTTGTCGCTCCCACACCAAAGCCGGGTCCTTCACAGGGCCCGGCTTCTAGGGGTCTAGGCCGCGTTGTGCCGCAGCCGGGCGGGGCCGGGCAGCCCGCGGCGTCCCAATTCGCGCGAAAGCCGGAGCAGCGGCTCGGCGTCCGCGTCGAGATCATCAGCGGCGCCGCCGAGCACCTCACGGACTGCACCGGAGGAACCGCCGGCCACGCGATAGGCGTCGACGGCCTCCCGCATGAGGCCGGCCTGGTCGGAGATCGGCCGGCCGTCGAAGTCGTCCGGCAGATACGGGCTGAGCTGCGTCAGCGCATCCCGGACCTCGATGATGCGGCGCTGATACATGAGGTTGATCGAGCCGGCCACGCGGGCGCCCGTGCGGGCAGGCAGCACGACCTCGGGTAGCGCCGAGGTGGTCAGTTCCCACAGCGGCTTCAGCTCCCGGTAGTGGCGCCGGTGGCGGATGTCGTAGCGGAGCTTCAACCAGCGGGCCCGCAGCATCGGGTAGGAAATCCCCAACAGGAACAGCACCGCGCCGATCGACGAGACCACCCCGGCGATCTTCAGCAGGACCGGAAGGCTGAACAGATCCAGCCCAGCCGACACCACGAACACCGTCTGGATGAGTGAGCCGACGCCGACCAGCGCCAATCCGGTCAGGAGGGTGATCAGCGAGTGCCGCAGGTAACCGTCGGCCAGCCCCACATAGCGGCCGATCGACAACACGCAGGCGCCCAGCGCGTAGATGAGATAGATGCCGGCGATGACAAAGAACAGGGCGAAACCGACGTGCTGGACCGTCCACTCCGACACATTCCTGGTGCGCACCGGGGTCGGGGTCGCCAGCATGGCCACATTGAGTCCGATCATCGCGATGACCAGCGGGATCGCTTCCATCCCGGCGCGACGCTGACGCCCTTCCTCAGCGGCCCCGAAGAAGAAGACGACCACCAGCGCGGCCACCCCGATGGCCAACAGGCAGTAGAAGAGCACGCGTCCGGCGCCGGTGAACGCGGTCGTGTCCAGCCAGTCCCGCACGTGCGGGTTGGTGACGACAAACGCCAGGGTCATGGTGGCGACGGCGACTGTCATCGCGAGAGCCTGAAGACCGGCACGCTCGCGACGGATCCGATCGATGCGCCAGCACAACGCAACGGCGAACACCACCATCGCAGCGGCGTTGACAACACCTACAACCATCCCGAATGTCCCCCGAGCACGCTCTGAATACCCCGCAAACCACCATGCTGCGCCGAACGTCCGACACCTTGCGCTGCCTTGGCCGCCCATTCCCTGATGATCGTGGCCAACATCTCTGCTTCCCATTCACGTTCATCCGAGTAACAGGTCCGGCTCAGCGCGTCCTGCATGGGCTGCTCGGCGCCGTCGTCGGTCCCGGGCCCGCCGGCGAGCATCGCGGGATCAGAGCCCAGAATCTGATGACCGGCGATCAGATGCCCGAACTCGTGGATGACGATCTGATCGCGGTGGAGCTTGGTGGTGCTGGCCTGATAGAAGAAGTAGTCTGCGTCTTCCGCCATCAGCCAGACCCCATTGGGCATACCGGCGGGAAGTGGGTGCGCGATGATCTTGATCGAGCGCCCACGCTTCTCGCCGTACAATCGACACAACTGCTCTGCGTCGAGCGGCAGGTCGAGGTCGAGATCGGCGAGCTCGCGCCGGCACAGAGTCCGCAGGGATCGTTCGGACCGCATGCCGAAGTACGCTACCGCCGTTGTCGAGATCTAGTCGGTCGCTTCATGCCTCTCGACGACACGGAGTCCGGAATGGCCGTGTCCGAGTTCAGGCTCGGAGGACTTCAGGAGATCGGGCGGATCGGCGGGCAGGCCCTGCTGCACGCGCAGTACCTTGATCAGCTCGTTGACGACGGTCACGGAATCACTCGACAGTCCGGCGAGACGGAAGGCCGCGAGCTGGACGTTGGTATCGGCCTGCAGGCGCATGAGGTCGATCTGGTCCCGGGTGCGCTGTGCGGCTCGATCTTCGAGGAAGTAGTGGACGTCCACCCCGAACGCCGCCGAGATGCCCTCGACCGTGCGGAAGGAAGGCGACTTGGCCTTGCCCGACCGCAGCTGGCTCAAGTACGACTCACCCAGTCGGAATCCGAGTTCGGTGGATCGGTTGGCGATGGCCTTGGCGCTGTAGGCGCGACCGTTGGGACCGGGTACCGTTCGGAACAGCTCTTCGAGGCGCCGAGCGAACAAGCCCGGATCGAAAGTCGTCTCGGGATCTATCGGTTCCAGGTTGTCAGTCATTCCATGCTCCACACGCATCAATGGTGTCTCTCAGTGAGGCCGATCGCCGCAGCACGAACGGCTAGCAGTTGGGAAAATTCACTACGCCGTACGGCCCGTTTGCCATATGGTAGCTTATCGCAAAATCGCTACCAAACGCGCTCAGGCGCTCCGGGGGCGCATAATTTCTATCCGATGGACGGAGTCAACGCTGACTTGCCCACCTGAATAAACCGTGAACAGAAGAAAAATTCAATAGCTGATTTGTTCGTGCCAACCCGGAGGATTGATGTCGAAGCACCGTGCACGCCGCGTGAGTACTCCGCGGTGGTCGGTTTACGTCGCCGCAATTGCTCTGATCATCGGCGGTTCCACACTGTTTCTGACCAATACCTCGGCTTCGGCGCACTGCCCGTCGTGGTCCACGCATTGCAGTCCGCACAGCTCGACGACCCCGGTCACCACCTCGTCCGGTACCGACCTGCCCGAGCCGGAGGATTCCGAGAGCTCGACGACAAGCTCTATGACGACCTCGCCGCCGCGGGTCCCGATCCCGACCTACCGCCCACCAACCGGCGGCACCGGATCGACGTCGTCCGGCCAGGATTCGCAGCAGCCCGCAACCCGGCCCCCTGGCGACCTCCCGAAGACGCAGCCATCGACCTCACCCGAGACTCCGGACGCCGCCGGCATCGCTCCGGTTGTCCCGCCGTCGGACAGCGGGTCCGGCGGCGGACCCACCGGAGGCGGCGCGGCAATCGAATCGGTGCCGACGGTGGAGCCGGCGACCCCCGACCCCGCACCGGCTGCCGAACCCCGACCGATCCCGACTGCGGTGAGCGCTGCGCCTGTTGTCACCGCCATCGATCCGGTCACGACGTCCTCGCAATGTCTTCTGGGCTCCGGCGATTCCGGTGGCTGCTACGGAGCCGACACCGCACGCGACCTCGCGCCCGCCGGGCTTTTTGTACTCGGCGCGCTGGCGCTTCTGGGAAGTGGATCCTTCCTCGAATCACTGCGCGGCTCGCTGCGCAGCTGAACACCCCCTGGTGCCGGCGGGTCACCAGGTCAGTTGTCTGCCTGAACCACGGGCATCGGCACCGGCAGCTCTGAGCCCAACGGAATGTGCTGGGCTCCACCACCATCCATCCACTCCCGCAGCGCCTTGGTCGCCCGTACGTCGTCCTCGTTGTACTCGAGCAGCCGCACGCGCTGGGTGTGGTCGACGTCGTCACCGTCAAGACCGACCGCCCGCCGATACCACTGCATCGACGCCTCGCCGCCGGCTTCGTCATCACGCCAGGTGAAGCCGGCGTGCGGTGCGACCTTTTTCAGACCTTTTCCTTCGGGACTGAGAAAATTCCGGCTGACCGCCTCGTAAATATCGACCCAGTGTTCGGAATTGATGAATTCGTTCACCTCGTCGACGGTCGGTATACCCGGATGTCCGGCAAACCGGTCGGCGGAGCCGAGGAGCCACCGGTTTTCGGCCTGTTGCGAATAACAATATGCAGCAAATGTTTTGCCATTCGCAATAGCGGACTTCCGTTCCGACATCAGCCAGCCCCAGAACTCCGCGAAGGATCGGGCCTCGTCCACCGTCGGCAACGGCGTCCAGGTGACAAACGGGATGTAGCGCACCGGACGCTGCGGATCGGTGTTGTCGGTGAGGAGCGTGCCCCACAGGTACGCGCCGTCGTCCTGATAGCTCTCCATGTCCACGTCGACCTCGACATCGGCCCGCGCCACCACCACATCGGGCATCCGGCGGATCAGCTTCACATCGGCGAGATATGCCCGGGCCAGGAGGATCGGATCGTCCAGGTTCGACAAACCTTCCGGGAGCGGACCGTCGTATCCCGCGAGTTCGTCGATGGTGCGCACCCCGACCGTCGCCAGCATCTGCGTGAGATTTCCATTGACCACCAGACTGACGTCGTGGGCCTGTTCGAGCTCGGGTCCGCAGGCGCTCCACCACGAGCAGCCCCGGCACTCGCCGATCCTCGACGGCGCGGTGGGTACCTGGCCGCGGGCGATCCCCAGACGTCGGATCAGCAGGTCGTCGTACCGGATGAGTGCGTCGGTGAGGTCGTGGACCACCAGCGCGGTTGGGTCGAGGCCGATCACGCCACCGCTCGGCGTCGGGGCGGCCTTGCCGAGGTTCTGCAACATCCGGTACAGGTGCGCCAGGCGGATCGTGTCGCGGGTGTTGCCCCGGACCTTGCGGGTCTCGTCCAGCGACGGCTGCCAGGTCCAGACCGGACTCGTGACCGCGCCCGAACCCGGATCGAACGATTTGTGATTGACCACGATCACCGGCACGTATCCCGTGTCGACCCGGATCAGCATCTCCGCCCAGCCCCGTCGCCCGGAGTCGGGGTCGTCGGGCAGGGTGGCACCCCAGATCCACTTGGCGCCCGCGTTCATCGCGGAGACGGTCGCCTTCCCCCGGGCCCGCGTGGTCTTCCCGTCGCTGACATCGGCCCAGCGGTTCAGCTCGTCGGCGTGTAGCCCGTGGAGCATGTCGCGGACCCGCAGCCGGTGATCGGCGGCCGCCTCTTTGCGCAGCGCCACCGAGGGGTCGTCGGGAACCGACTCCACCTTGGGAAAGAGGGAATCGCGGGCGAGGCGGTGCTCGCATCCACTCAGATCACGGGGACTGAGCAACGGGGGTCTTTTCGGGCCAGATGGCACCGATGAACGAATTGCCATCCACCTCATCCTCCCGTGCGCGTCAGCGGTGCGTGCGCCGGACCCACGCTATGTAATGCTTGTACCGCAACTGCACGACAATTGTGCAAACCGCCCCGATGGCGACGAGGCGGGTGGTCACTACGAGAGGGTCTCACCGTATGGGTCTGTTCAAGTCCGGACGCACCAGTCGGGCAGAGCGCAAAGCTCAGGCAAAGGCACTCAAGGCGAAAGCCAAACTCGAAGCGCGCCTCGAAGACAAGTCCGGACGGAAGTTCGCAAAGGCTGAGCTCAAGCAACAGCGCAAGCTCGCCAAAAAAGAACAGAAGTCCAGGACAAAGGCCGAGAAGAACGCCGCCAAGCTCACCAAAGACACCAACAAGACCAACCTGAAGATCGCGCAGGCGAACGCGAAGGCGGTCGCCGACGGCAAACTGCTGTCCACCGTTCGCGTCAAGCGCTACCTGTCGGTGGCCAAGGTCCTCTCGCCCGTACTGGTGCCGCTGGCCTACCGCGCCAGCACTGCGGCCCGCGAACAGCTCAACCGCATCCAGGCCGACCGTGCCGGGGTACCGGTTGCCGAACTCAACAAGTACAGCGGCCACGGCGCAGCGCTGTCGGCCCGGATCGCCGGCGCCAACACGTCGCTGCAGACGCTCTCCGCGAAGCACCCCTCCGATGCCGAGACCAAGACCTTCACGACGATCATGAACCAGCGTCTGTCCGATCTGTCGACGGCGGTCTCCGCCGCCGAGACCATGCCCGCCGCCCGCCGTCGTAGCGCGCACGCGGCCATCTCGCGTGAACTCGAGGCCATCGACGCCGATCTGCTGGCCCGACTCGGAGTACGCCCCTGACCGGTCTGGCTGTTGCTCTCACCGCACCGGCGTTGGCGGTTGCCGCCCACGGTGTGGCGTCGGGTCATACCCCGGACACCACCGGACTGCTCCTGCTGATGTTGCTCGGCGTCGCCGCCGGCGCGATGAGCAGGCATCTGAGGACCGCCACCGGATTCCTCGCCTTGCTGACCGGCACGCAGGTCGCCGCACACATGGCGCTCACCGCGACCGCAGCGCCGATGACGATGTCGCATCAGAGCAGTACCAGCACGATGCTCATCACGCACCTCATCGCAATACCGTTGTGCGCCTTGCTGATTTCCGGCGCCGGCCGCCTCTATGAGGTGATCACGTCGGTGCTGCGGGCACTGCGGATCCTGATCGGCGCACCGGTCACGGACCGCAATAGCTCAGGCGCACAACACACTCCGGCTCCCGAACCGCTGATCACCCTGATCGCACTCGGGGGCACCGGGGTTCGAGGTCCACCGGCGATCTGATTCCGTTCGCCGATTTTCGCCACCCAACCTCGCAGTCGGGTGGTCACACCTCATTTTCTATTCAAAGGAATCACGCATGTCTTCATTCTCCCGGCGCGCCCGGCTCATCGGTGCCGGTATCGCCGCAACAGCTCTCGTCGGCACCGGCACTCTGCTCGGTGTCGGATCCGCATCCGCCCACGTGACCGCGGCCGGCGACGACCTGACCCAGGGCGGCTACGGAGTCGTCACGTTCCGGGTCCCGAACGAATCCGACACAGCCAACACGGTGTCGGTGAGCGTGACCCTGCCCAACCTGAAGTCGGCCCGTACCGAGCCGATGCCGGGATGGACCGCCGAGATCACCAAGGATGCCACCAGCGAGGAGGCGACGTCGGTGATCTGGCGCGCGGTTGACGGCAATCCGGGGATCAAGCCCGGAGAGTTCGCCCGATTCGCACTGTCCGCCGGTCCGCTGCCCGAGCAGGAGACGGTCGAATTCCCCGCGGTCCAGACCTATTCCGACGGAGAGGTCGTCGCCTGGGATCAGCCCACGGTGGAGGGTCAGCCCGAACCGGACAAGCCGGCACCGACCGTGACGCTGGGCGCCGCATCCGCCGACGGCCACGGCGGAGGTTCGACTGATACACACGTGGTGGAGACCAGCGCGCAGTCCGAGAGTTCCGAAGACGACTCCGACAACACCGCGCTGTGGCTCGGCGGTATCGGGATCGCGCTGGGCGCGCTGGGTATCGGCATCGGCACCGGCGCATTGCTGCGCGCGCGCCGGTGAGGCGGGTTGCCCTCGCCCTCAGTGCGCTGATCCTGGCCGCACTGGCCGGTTTCGCCACCGCTCCGGTCGCATCGGCGCACGCGACACTGGTCGGCTCGGATCCCGCGGATGGTTCATCGCTGGCCGTGGGCCCGGAGAGGGTGACGCTCACCTTCAACGAACCGATGCAGGAGGGTTTCCCGGCGTTGACCGTGGTGGGCCCGGATCGTCACTACTGGCAGTCCGGGGAACCCACGGTCACCGGACGCACGGTGAGTGCACCGGTCTCCGAGTTGGGGCCGGCCGGCGAGTACGCGATCAACTACCGCGTGACGTCGGCTGACGGGCATCCGGTGGAGGGTCGGCTGACGTTCACCCTGACCGAAGAAGGCCAGGGAACGCCGGGCGCATCGGTCGACGACGACGGTTCGTCTGATTCGGAAATCCCCGTGTGGCCGTTCATCGTCGCCGCGGTGGTCCTGTTCGCGGGCGGGCTGGCGTTCGCGCTTCGGCCGCAGCGCAAGAAGTAGGACGCATGACTGCGGGTACGGCGCGACGTGAGTGGTTGCTCGGTGCCGTACCCGCAGCCTGCATCGGGGTACTGCTGACGTGGTTGTTGGCCCGCCCGGCTGGGCCGGACCCCGGCGCGGTCGCGAACGCCATCGCTCTGGTGTCCGGGATGACCGTTCTCGGCCTGGCCGGTCTGCGCCTCCTCGGTTCCGATCCCGTCACCCCCGGCGCCCTCCGGCTCACGGCCGTGGGCGCCGGGGTGTGGACGATCTCGGCGCTGATCGCGTCGTGGCTACACGCCGCCGAGCGGGTGGGACAGTCCCCCGCGACCATCGGTATCCGGGATTTCGTGAACGCCGGCGGCACCACGCCCGCGATTGTCAGCGCCGGATGCGGGCTGGGGATCTGTATCGCCGCGCTCGTCTGGATCCAGCGGCCCACCCTGGTGGCACCCGAGGCCGCAGCGGCCGTGGCCGCACTCGGTCTGGTGGTGGAGCCGATCACGGGACATCTCCGGCAACAGACCGGCGGTGCGATTGTGTTGGCCATCCATGTGCTCGCCGCCTCGTGGTGGTGTGGCGCGCTCATCGCGCTGGCGCTCACCGCCCGGGGCCGGAAGGCATGGGCCGTCGGACTGCCCCGATTCTCTCGTCAGGCGCAGTGGTGTGTGCTCGCCCTGGTCCTCAGCGGCGTTGTCGCCGCGGTCCTCGAACTCGATTCGATCGACTCACTCTGGACAACCGGATACGGCCGAATCCTCATCGCAAAATCCATCGGCCTGGTGATCTTGCTGGCCTCGGCCTTCTACCTCCGAAATCGTTGGCTTCCGGCCGCCGCGAACCACCGCTTCCCGGAAACCTCATCCCTCCGCTTTGCCATCGCCGAAGTACTGGTCATGGCAGTGGTGATCGGACTGGCGGCCGGCCTGGGCGCGACCGCACCCAACTGAGCCGAGCGCTCCGAAGCCAGGCATGATTGTTGGCACGCAGCCGCCGACGGGCGGTGGCCCGGCCACCGCGCAACCCCCCGTTCGCCTGATCCTGGAAGGAGCGACGCCGCATGGCCGACCCGGATCCACAGCCCGCATCCGAGAACCAACCGGAGGGTGTCCCCGAGTCACCGAACGGTTCGCCCGAGAATCCGCCCGCAGCGCCAAAACCGCCGGCCAAGAAGACAGCTCCGCGGAAGGCACCGGCGAAGAAGGCCGCAGCCAAGAAAGCTCCGGCGAAAAAGGTGCCCGCGAAGAAGGCTCCGGCCAAGAAGACGGCAGCCAAGAAGGCTTCGAGCCAGAAAGCTGCGCCCCAGAAGCCCCCGGTCCGACGTGGCCCGGACAAACCGCGCAACACGGCCCCGCCGAAGTCCACTCCGGCACAGTCCGTGACCGCGAACGGACCGGCAGAGCCGCCGGCGACTGTGCCCCGCACAGAGACCACGGCCCCGGTACCGACCCCTGTTCCGGTGCCGACGGATGTTCCGGCGGATCAACCGTCACGGTTCACCGCCCTCAAGCAGACCGAAACGATCCCGTTGCCGGCGCCAGGTCGTTCGAAGCCGGGCAAGTGGTTGGTGTGGTTGGTCGCGGCGGTGGTGGCAGTTGCTGTTGTCGTGATCCGTCGCCGCCGGTCGGGTGAGTAGGCCCCAAGCGACCACCAAATTCGCGCCGCCTACCTGCGTCCGCTCCTGTTGCAACAGGAGCGGACGCAGGTAGGC
>NZ_DATCVM010000142.1:0-46128 GCF_036566845.1 Williamsia sp. | reverse complement strand
CTACGAGACCACGTTCGACGGTCATCTGGTCGATGCGATGAATGATGCGATCCTCGCGCACGACCCGCAGGGCCGGACCGTACCGTACATGCTGTCCGGTGGCACCGATGCAAAAGCGTTCGCCCGCTTGGGGATTCGCTGCTTCGGCTTCGCGCCGCTGAAGCTGCCCACCGAACTGGATTTCGCCGCACTGTTTCACGGTGTGGACGAACGGGTACCGGTTGATTCGCTGCTGTTCGGTACCGAGGTTCTCGAACACTTCTTGATGCACAGCTGAGCCCGATGCACAGCCGAGCCCGATGCACAGCCGAGCTCGCGGCGGCCGGCGATGCGCCTGTCGGCCACATCACCGACCCGCCTCACGCATGATGGTGGGGAACCCTACGGAAAGGACACGAACAACGATGTCGAGGTACAACCCGTACGACGCTCTGCCGAAACTCCCCGGCTTCACCCTGACCTCCGAGAGCATCACCGACGGCGCCGCCCTGGAGAACCCGCAGGTGTCCGGAATCATGGGAGCCGGTGGTGACGACGTTTCACCACAGCTGACGTGGTCCGGATTCCCGCCGGAGACAAAGAGCTTTGCCGTCACCGTCTACGACCCCGAAGCGCCCACAGCGTCCGGGTTCTGGCATTGGGCGGTCGCAGACATCCCGGTGTCGGTGACGTCGCTGGCCGCCGGTGTCGGAGACGGGGCCGAAGGTTCGTTGCCGTCCGGGGCTGTCGCCCTGAACAACGACGCATCCGTACCGCGGTTCATCGGTGCGGCACCGCCTCCCGGACACGGCACGCATTACTACTACACCGTGGTCCACGCCGTGGATGTGGAGAGCCTGGGTCTTCCCGACGGCGCGACCCCGGCGTATCTGGGGTTCAACCTCTTCTCGCATTCGATCGCCCGCGCGATCATCACCAACACCTACGAGCGGTAGCCGGCCCACCCCACGGCATCAAAACCACCGGTTCCAGTCACAACCACACGTTGCAACATGTGGACATGGCTGGAACCGGTGGTTTTGTCAGTGCTTCGGTGCCGAGGTTCCCACGGCGTCCGCGATCGAGCCATAGCCGGCAGCTCGGACGCGTTGCGCGAGACCCTGGTGAATCAGCTTGACCCACAACGGGCCACCATAGATGAATCCGGTGTAGGCCTGCACCAGAGAGGCCCCGGCGCAGATTCGTTCCCACGCCTGATCGACTGTTTCGATTCCACCGACGCTGATCAGCGTCAGCTGTCCACCGACGCGGCCGTACAGGCGCCGCAACACCTCGAGAGAACGATCGGCGAGCGGTGCACCGGACAGTCCGCCGGTCCCGATCGCCTCGACTTCCGCGGCCGGTGTGGCCAGACCTGCCCGACTGATCGTGGTGTTGGTGCAGACGATGCCCGCCAGCCCCAATTCGACCGCCAGGTCGGCGATCTGGTCGATGTCGTCGTCCGCCAGATCGGGTGCGATCTTCACCAGCACCGGGATGTCGACGGCGTCGGACACCGCGGAGAGCAACGGACGCAGCGCCGACACGGCCTGCAGGTCCCGAAGACCGGGGGTGTTGGGCGAACTGACGTTCACCACGAGGAAGTCGGCGAGGGGACCGAGCAGTCGAGCGCTGATGAGGTAGTCGTCGACGGCCGCCTCCGGTTCGACGATCTTCGTCTTGCCGATGTTGGCGCCGATCGGAACCATTGATGTGGTGGTCTTACGGTGGCGCAACTGATTTGCGGCGGCACCGGCGCCGTGGTTGTTGAAGCCCATCCGGTTGATCAGCGCGCGGTCGGCCGGTAGTCGGAACAGTCGGGGAGCGGGATTGCCGGGTTGTGCCTGTCCGGTGACCGTGCCGATCTCGGCGAAACCGAAGCCCAGAGCGCCCCAGGCGTCGATCGACTCACCGTTCTTGTCGAAGCCGGCCGCCAGACCGAGCGGCGCCGGGAAGTCGAGCCCGAAGACCCGGGACCGCAACACGGGATCGTCGGTGACCAGCACCCGCCGGGTCAGTGAACGCAGCGGCTTGATCCGGCCGGTCAACGAGATCGCCGTGGCCCCGATCTTGTGGATCCGCTCCGGCGGAACAAGGAACATCAGGGCGAGAAGCCATCGGTACAACTGGCGGTAGACGGTGGCGATCACGCGCTCATTCCGGTTTCGGGTTCATCGGTGGACGCCGATCGCGGTCGGCGACGACGTAGCAGCACTTTGCGGCTGCCATCGGTGTAGAGACGGACCCTCGACAGTTCCCAGCCACCGAACTCGGCCTGGATCGACAACCGCATGGACGCGGTCACCCTGGTCACATCAGGGGGCAGACGCAATGGGATGTACTCGTAGTCGTCTGTCGACATGTCCCATTCCCGCGGAAAGCCACGGTTGCGCTTGCCTGCCAAGTTTCTCCCTCACCTCACTGCTGATCGGGGTTGATGATCTGCAGTCCGCCGCCATCGGCAGACAGTAGGTACACCGTCCCCGTCTCGGGGTTGACCACCATCGAGTTGGCCTGCGACACGGTCTGGAACTGTTGCACCTGGACCGGGGTCCCGGTCGCCAGTTCGTATGCCGTGACCTGGTTGTTTCCGGTGGTCGCCACCCACGCCAGGTTGTGGGTGTCGTCGTAGTCTACGGCGTAGGGCCCAAAAGCCACGGGATGCCGGAACTTGTTGACGATCGGGTCGCCGTAGAACGCGAGGAACTCTCCGCCCAGGGTGTCGGTGGTCAGGAACCGGCCGTAGTGATCGACAGTGAGGTTCGTCGCACCGTCGCCGGAGCGCAGGGACACACCGAGATCACTGTCTTCGACGTCGACCTCGGTCACCGACGACTGCGCGCGGTCGAGCACGACGACCTGTCCCTCGTGTTCGGCGATGGCGTCGACTCGGACGAATCCGGTGATGGTGTCGCGGACCGTGCCCGCGGGATCGACCACCATCAGGCTGCCCTTGTCGTTGCCGACGAGGATGTCGCCACCGGACGTCAGCACCGCCGACAGCGGTGTACCGGGCAGGTCCACGCGCACGGTGTCACCGGTTGTCGAATCGATGATCAGCAGTGCACCCGGGATCAGGACCTCGAGCTTGCCCGAGCTGAACGTTCCGACGCCGGTTGCCTTGTCGCTCAACGCAACCGTGCGCACCGGAGCAGCTCCAGGGGCCAGTCCCGCGGTGTCGTAGAAGAGGACCGACCGACCGTCGTCGGACAGCATCGCCAACTGCTTCGTCATGGTGCAGTAGGCGAGTGCGGTGCCGGCGTTCGCGACCGGCACCACCACACCCGCCGGAGGCTTCGCCGGGTCGGCCGCGGGCGCGGCGATCGGCGTCTGCGGAGCGATGGTCGGAACATCCGGCGTATCATCCGAATCCGAGCATCCGGACAACACCAGCGCGGCGGCTGCCATCGCTACCAACAGACTTCTACCGCGCACATTCATGCCACCCATCTTGCTTGCTGCGCCGCGGTGCCATGCCACGGGGTCGGCGGTGTCGCAACTCGAAGGCCGGGGCCGGGTTTCCCGTAGCATCGGCCCCCGTGAGCGACACCATGACGTGGGCCCAGGCGATTGTCTTGGGGGCCGTACAGGGATTGACCGAGTTCCTGCCGATTTCTTCCTCCGGTCACCTGCGAATTGTTTCCGAGGTCTGGTTCGGCGACGACGCCGGTGCATCGTTCACCGCGGTGACGCAGCTGGGGACGGAAGCCGCTGTGCTCGTCTTCTTCGCCAAGGACATCGTCCGCATCATCGCAGCATGGTTCCGCGGTTTGTTGAACAAAGAGGCACGCAATCTCGACTATCGCATGGGCTGGTACGTGATCATCGCCACCATTCCGATCGGTGCGCTCGGATTTCTCTTCAAGGACGAGATCCGTACCGGCGCCCGCAATCTCTGGCTCGTGGCGAGCATGCTCATCTTGTTCTCCGCCGTGATCGCGATCGCTGAAAAGATGGGCCGCAAAGAACGTCCCATCGAGAAGCTCACCACCCGCGACGGTGTCATCATGGGCCTGGCTCAGTGCCTGGCACTGATCCCTGGCGTGTCGCGTTCCGGCGCGACCGCGAGTGCAGGCCTGTTTCTCGGACTCAAACGTGAAGCTGCGGTGCGCTTTTCGTTCCTGCTGGCCATTCCGGCAGTGACCGCGTCGGGATTGTTCAGCCTGCCAGACGCATTCGAGCCCAGTGGCGACGGAATGGAGTCGTCGGGGATGCAGTTGCTGGTGGCCACGATCGTCGCTTTTGTGGTCGGCTATGCCGCCATCGCCTGGCTCCTGAAGTTCGTCGCCAACCATTCGCTGTACTGGTTTGTCGGTTATCGGGTGCTGCTGGGCCTACTCGTCATGGGACTGCTCGCGGGTGGCGTGATCAGCGCGACATGATCCGCTCCCGCAACTCTGTGACATGCGACGACGACGTCGCGACGAGTCCGGTCCCCGGCCCGGCGCATAAGGTGTGACACGTGACGGTCATATTGCTTCGACACGGACGATCCACGGCAAACACGTCGGGTGTGCTCGCCGGCCGCTCGGCGGCCGTAGGTCTCGACGATCACGGGCGAGCCCAGTCCGTCGCCCTCATCGAGCGGCTCGGCGACCTGCAGAAGCCGGTGGCGGTCGTGCGGTCTCCGCTGTTGCGCTGCGAGCAGACGGTGGCACCGCTCGTCGACCACTTCGACTGTCCCGAGATCATCGACGAACGCCTGGTCGAGGTCGACTACGGTCAGTGGACCGGACGCCCGATCAAGGAATTGCTCTCCGAACCGCTCTGGCGGGTGGTGCAGCAGCAGCCTTCGGCGGCGATCTTCCCCGACGGGGAGGGACTGGCCCAGGTCCAGTCCAGGACGGTGGCAGCGGTCCGGGAACTCGACGCCCGGTTCTCCGGCGAGGACGGCTCCGGGATCTGGATCGCCTGTACACACGGCGACGTCATCAAGGCGATTCTCGCCGACGCGATGGGGATGCACCTCGACTCGTTCCAGCGGATCGTCGTGGAACCGGCGTCCGCCAGCGTCGTCCGGTACAGCCTGGCGCGACCGTATGTGCACGCGGTGAACTGCACCTCCACGCTCCCGTCGGTCCCGGCACAGCCCAAACAATCCGAGAAGACCGAGAAGTCGGAGGGCAGCCCCGGCCACGCCCACGCCGATGATGCCGTGGTCGGCGGTTCCGCCGGCACCTGAGACCCGGTCCTCGGTCACCGCGACACCGACCACCAACGCCTTGGGCGAACCCGCCCCGAATGGGGATAATCGAATTCAGAAGAACGGAGGTGCCATGGCCAGAGCGATACACGTCTTCCGCAGCCCGGACCGTTTCGTTGCCGGAACGGTCGGCCAACCCGGTGACCGGACCTTCTATCTGCAAGCCATCCACGAGACGCGCGTCATCAGCGTCATGCTCGAAAAACAGCAGGTCCAGATCCTCGCCGACCGGATCGGCGCCCTGCTCGAAGAGGTCCACCGCAGGTTCGGGACACCTCTGCCCGCCGAACTGTCCCGCGTCGAAGACCTGAGCCCGCTGTTGATGCCCGTCGACGCCGAGTTCCGGGTCGGCACCATGGGCCTGGGATGGGATTCCGAATCCGAAGCGGTTGTCGTCGAGCTGCTCGCCATCACCGAGGGCGAGTTCGACGAGAGTGTGGTCCTCGACGACACCGAAGAAGGGCCCGACGCGGTCCGTGTGTTCCTGAGCACCGGCGCCGCCCGCGAGTTCGCGGCGCGTTCGAGCCGGGTCATCTCCGCCGGTCGCGAGCCCTGCCCGCTGTGCGGGGACCCCCTCGATTCGACGGGCCACATCTGCGTCCGCACCAACGGTTACCGCCGCGAGGCCACCTTCGGTCCATCACTCGAGTTCATCGACCCCGACCTGTTCAACGATCCGAACCTCCTCGACCCGGATGACTCCGACGATCCCGACGAACAGTCTGGTCCGGACGTCGGTGACGAGCCCGGCCGGTGACGGCCACCACGCCCACCGGTGAACCGGTCGACACGGCGCAAGTCCTGGCCACCGGCGAACTCGAACTCATCGGGCAGATCCGCAATGCCAGCAATGCCACGCTCGTCTGCGATGCCGTGCTCGGTGACCATCAGGTTCGTTGCGTCTACAAGCCGGTCCGCGGGGAGCAGCCGCTGTGGGACTTCCCGGACGGCACCCTCGCCGGACGCGAGGTGGCGTCTTATCTGGTGTCCGATGCGCTCGGCTGGTCGGTGGTCCCGATGACCCTGCTGCGTGACGGACCGTTCGGTCCGGGCATGGTGCAGCGCTGGATCGACACACCGGAACCGGCCGACGGATTGCCGACCAGGCTCGATCTGGTCGACCTGTGTTCACCCGACCTGGTGCCCGACGGCTGGAAGCTGATCCTGTCCGCGGTCGACTCGCGCGGCGAAGATGTGGTGCTCGTCCACGCGGACGATCCACGACTACAGCGGATGGCCGTCCTCGACATCCTCATCAACAACGCGGATCGCAAGGGCGGACACGTGCTGGAGGGCCTCGACGGTCAGGTCTACGGCGTCGACCACGGGATCTGCCTGCACACCGAGGACAAACTGCGGACCGTCCTGTGGGGCTGGGCCGCCGAATCCATCCCCGTGCACCTCCTCGACGACGTCGAGGTCCTGCTCGAAGGCTTGCGCAGCGAGGATTCGCCGCTGCGGGACCGGCTCGCCCAGTTGATCACCCCTGCGGAGGTCGCGGCCCTCATCGACCGGACGGCGGCGATCGTCGAAACGCCGGTGATGCCCGTCGCCGACAGGTCGCGGCCCATCCCGTGGCCGGCGTTCTGAGCAGTTCTGGTCGGCCCCGAGAGCGCGGGTCGGTAGTGCGCCCATAAGGTGGTCACCATGCAGTCGTGGTCTGAAACCGTCGTTCCCGTCGTGCCCGGTCAGGGACCGGCATTGAGGCTCTTTGACACATCGGACCGTCAGGTCCGCCCAGTGGTGCCCGGCAAGGTCGCAACCATGTATGTGTGCGGCATCACTCCTTACGACGCAACGCATCTCGGGCACGCCGCGACGTACCTGACGTTCGATCTGGTCAACCGTGTCTTGCGCGATCTCGGACACGAGGTGCACTACGTCCAGAACATCACCGATGTCGACGATCCACTGTTCGAGCGGGCAGACCGCGACGGGATCGACTGGCGCGATCTGGGTACCCGCGAGATCAACCTGTTCCGCGAGGACATGGCTGCGCTGCGCGTGCTGCCGCCCCGCGACTACATCGGTGCCGTCGAGTCGATCGATGAGGTCGTCGAGGTGGTCGGCAAGCTCCTGGCCTCCGGTGCGGCCTACGTGGTCGATGACGAACAGTATCCGGACGTGTACTTCCGCACCGATGCCACCGAGCAGTTCGGATACGAGTCGGGCTACGACCTCGAGACCATGCAGAAGTTCTTCGCCGAACGCGGCGGGGATCCCGACCGCCCCGGTAAGCGCAATCAACTCGACGCGCTCGTCTGGCGGGCCGCGCGTGAGGGCGAACCGTCGTGGGACTCACCTCACGGACCGGGCCGGCCCGGCTGGCACATCGAGTGCGCGGCAATCGCTTTGAACCGGATCGGAACCGGGTTCGATGTGCAGGGTGGGGGCAGCGACCTGATCTTCCCGCACCACGAGTTCTCGGCCGCCCACGGCGAGGCGCTGACCGGTGCCCGCCGGTTCGCGAAGCACTACGTACACACCGGGATGATCGGACTCGACGGCGAGAAGATGTCGAAGTCGAAGGGCAACCTCGTTTTCGTGTCCAAGCTCCGGGCCGCCGATGTCGACCCCGGCGCCATCCGTCTGGGTCTGCTCTCCGGGCACTACCGCACCGATCGGGCCTGGACCGACGAGGTGCTCGCCGACGCCGTCACCCGCCTGGAATTGTGGCGCAAGGCCGCGGCCTGCGAGTCCGGTCCCGATGCCGGCCCGACCATCGAGCGACTGCGCCTGCACCTCAGCGACGATCTCGACACCCCGAAAGCACTTGTCGCGATTGACGCCTGGGCACACGACACACTGGGCGGACTCGGTTCGGATCTCAGCGCGCCCGCGGACGTCGCCAACGCGGTCGATGCGCTCCTCGGCATCAACATCGCCCCGCTTGGGTAAGGTTCGACATCGTGGCCAAAGCTCAAGAGATCGATCCCGATACAGCTGACGGTGTGTGGACGGTGACGACGCGTACGTCGACCTATCTGTTGGACTTTGGCGAGATGACCCTGCTCCGCGCACCCGGCGTCGGCAGCAGCGGCGACGAGGCGTGGGCGGTGAGCCAGCTCCGCCGCGATTCTGAAGACATCCCACTGCTCGGCGTGAAGTCGTGCCGGGTGGGGGAGTCGGCACAGTTCTGGGTGCGTGCCGCCGAGGATCCCGATGTCCGGACCTGGCGGATCACCACCCCCGTCGTGTCGATCGAGCGGATCTCCTGACCGCCGAGCGTGCCCACATCGCCGCCGAGCGTGCCCACAACACCGCCGAGCGTGCTCAAGTTACCGTCGACCGTGCCGACGTTGTCGAACGGCGTGCAGTATCGGCCCGCTCGACGGTTGGGTCGGCCCGGTCGACGGAGGTCGGGTCAGGTCCAGATGTGGATCTGGCCTTCGTGGACTTCTGCCTGATAGACCGGTAGCGCGTCGATGTCGGTCCCGTTGGTGCACCTGCCGTCGTCGAACGAGAAGGTGTATTGGTGCAGCGGACACATCACCTTGGTCGCGTCGGTCTGACCGTCGGCGATCGGACCTCCCTTGTGCGGGCAGCGGGCTCCCAGGGCGCGTACGGATCCGTCGGACAGCAGGAACACCGCAACCTGTTGTCCGTCAACGACATAGGTACGGCCCTCACCGACCGTCAGATCGGTGACCGGGCCGACCAGTGTGCTGCTGTCGCTGCGTGCCGTGACGGTCATCGGACCGGCACCAATGGCAGCTTGATGAGCGGCAGCGACGGCTGGAACTGTGCGGGCGACTTCGGTTCCAGCCGTTCCTTCCAGGGATCGCTGTAGGCGGCCGCCGACGCGGAGATCCGTTCGGACAGTCCGTCGACCAATCCATCCCGGTCGTCGATGAGTATGGCCCGCAGTTCTTCGATACCCACCCGCGGAACCCACGCGTAGGTGCGTTCGAGCCACTTCGCCTGTTCGCGGTAGTACTGGATGAACACACCACAGATCCGGAGCACCTCGTCGGCCCCGACCGCCGTGGTCAGCAGATCGCCCTTGCGGATGTGGGCTCCCGCCGCGCCGCCGACGTAGATCTCCCAGCGGCCGTCGCCGACCGCGACCACCCCGAAGTCCTTACACAGCGCCTCGGCACAGTTACGGGGACACCCGGTGACGGCGAGTTTGAGTTTCGCGGGCGCTTCGAGGCCCTGATAGCGCTCCTCGATGGCGATGCCGAGCGCGGTCGAGTCATCCAGTCCGAAGCGGCAGAACTCCAGGCCCACACATGTTTTGACGGTCCGGAAGCTCTTGCCGTAGGCGTACCCGGAGGGCATGTCGAGATCGGCCCACACCTTGGGCAGATCTTCTTTGCGGATGCCGAGCAGGTCGATCCGCTGACCGCCGGTGACCTTGACCATCGGGATGTCGTACTTGTCGGCGACGTCGGCGATCCGGCGCAGTTGTGCCGGATTGGTCACCCCACCCTTCATCTGCGGGACCACCGAGAAGGTGCCGTCGCGCTGGATGTTGGCGTGGACACGGTCGTTGATGAACAGCGCGCCGCGTTCGTCCTCCCAGTCGGCGCCCCAGATGATCCGGAGCAACGACGCGAGCGGCATCTTGGCGGTCACGTCGTCACCGTTCGGCGACAGGGCGCCGACCACCGCCGACACCGACCGCAGATCGAGTTCCCGGATCCGGCTCATCAGTTCGGGTTTGGTCAGTGGGATCGACGGGACGTACCACTCCGCCGACGGGTCCACGGCCAGTTCGCCGCCGGCTGCACAGGCCACGATGTCGCCGACGAGTCCCTTGCAGGAGCCGCAGCCCTTACCCGCGCGGGTCTTCGCGACGACGTCGGCGACCGTGGTGGCGCCGGCGTGGACACATGCGACGATGTCGCCCTTGGTGACTCCGTTGCAGTTACAGACCTGCACGTCGTCGGAGAGTTCGGCAGCGCCGGTCTGGGCACTCGGGGTACCCATGTCGAAGAGCATGCTGATGCGCTCGTCGGGCAACGCCACCTTGTCGTCGAACGCCTGTGTCAGGAAGCTCACCTTGCTGATGTCGCCCAGCAGCATCGCGCCGATCAGTTTGTTGTCCCGGACGACCACAGACTTGTATGTGCCGCTGCGTGGTTCGTAGAACTGGACGAACTCGTCGGTGTCGCGTTCGGGCCCTTTGACTCCCATCGCCGCGACGTCCACTCCGGCGACCTTGAGTTTCGTGGTGAGTCTCGAGCCGTGATAGGCCGCATCGGGGTTGGTGCCCGTCAGCACATCGGCGAGGACCCCGGCCTGCTCCCAGAGCGGCGCCACGAGCCCGTAGACCTCTCCGCGGTGCTGGCAGCATTCGCCGACCGCGTAGACGGCACCCTCGTCTTCGCAGCGCATCTGGTCGTCGACGACGATCCCGCGTTCGATGACCAGACCGGCGCCGCGGGCGAGTTCGACGTTGGGCCGGATGCCGGCCGTCACCACGATCATGTCCGCGGGCAGGCTCGTGTTGTCGTTGAAGCCGACCCCGGCGACCGCGCCGTTGTCGGCGCGCAGTACCGCGGTGGTCCGTTTGGAGGTGTACACACCCACGCCGAGCTCTTCGATCTTGTTGCGCAGCACCCGACCACCGCGTTCATCGAGTTGCTGGTTCATCAGGTGTCCGGGGGAGTGCACCACGTCCACGTCTATGCCCTGGGTCCGCAGCCCGTATGCGGCCTCGAGTCCGAGCAGGCCGCCGCCGATGACCACAGCGCGGATCCCGTCACCCGACAACGCCATCTGCAACATGCCGTTGGTGTCCTCGATGGTCCGGAAACCGAAGACCCCGCGGGCGAGCCGCCCGTCGGACTCACGCAGGCCGTCCATGTTGGGGAAGAAGGTGTTGCTGCCGGTGGCGATCACCAGCACGTCGTAGCCGATGGTCCGGCCGCTTTCACTGGTGACGATCTTGGCGAAGCGGTCGACGGCGACGGCACGGTCGCCGGCGTAGAGCTGTATGTCGTTCTCGCGGTACCAGGCCATCGGGTTGAGCATGAGGTCGTCGTCGTCGATCGAGCTCTCACCGGCCAGCACGTGGGAGAGCATGATCCGGTTGTAGTTGCCGTAGGGCTCGTCGCCGATCATCGTGATCTCGAACTGCGATCCGCCGCCGCGCTGCAGGATCTCCTCGACGGTGCGGGCGCCGGCCATGCCGTTCCCGACCACGACGAGACGTTGCAGTTCCTGTGCTCCCGGCATCAGAACTCCACGAACCCGAAGTCGACGACCAGTTCGCCGGTGCAGCCCTCGGGCGCCGCGAACACCAACTCCAGCACGCTGTCGGGGTCGACGTCCTCGACCACCCGCAGCGGTACGTTCACCGACGACTTCGCCCCCATCGGAAACCACCGCATCGGCTGCTGATCACGCATCAGGGTCACGTAGACGAGTTCGTCGGTGCTGTTACCGCCGCGGAAGTACAGCGGTTGGACGGTGAGGCCGGCCGGCACCTGGTAGGTCAGTGACGGATCCAAGGGGGCGGCCTTGGTCAGGCCACTACCGGTGAAGGAAAAGACACCCTGCAGGAACTTCGGTGTGCTGGACATGCCCCTACTGAACGTGAGCTCGATGAACCAACACTTTCCGCGGGGTTACGAGTCCATTGTCAGGACCTCACCGCGTTCACAACGGGTCGGTGATCATGCCTTCGCGGAGCGAGAACTCATGCCTTCGTCGAGCGAACCCTCATGCACCGAAGCTTCCACCCGGACCACGTCTGCGCAGGTAACGCTCGAACTCCGCGGCCAGTGCGTCGCCGTCGATCTTCGAGAGTGTTTCGTCGACGCTGACCTCGGCATCACCGCGTTCCTCGAGTCCGCGCACGTAGTCCGAGATCTCGTCGTCGTCCTCCGTCATCTCGGAGACCGCGCGTTCCCACTCCTCGGCCTGCTCCGGCAGTTCACCGAGCGGGACCTCGACGTCGAGGACCTCCTCGAGCTGACTCAGCAGTGCCGCGGAGGCCTTCGGGTTGGGCGGTGTCGACACGTAGTGGGGGACCGCGGCCCAGAAGGAGATGGCCGGGATACCGGCCGCCACGCAGGCATCCTGCAGGATCCCGGTGATGCCGGTGGGCCCCTCGTATCGGCTCTCCTCGAGTTTGAACTGTTTGGCCGATTCGCTGCTGTATGCGGCGCCGGTCACCGGGACCGGACGGGTGTGTGGGGTGTCGGCCAGAAGTGCGGCCAGGATCACCACCGTTTCGACCTCGAGTTCCCGTGCGATATCCAGGATCTCGGCACAGAATCCGCGCCACCGCATGTTGGGTTCGATTCCGCGGAGCAGCACGATATCTCGGTCGGAACCCGGCGGCGTACAGTACGAGATCGAGGTGGTCGGCCAATCGATCCTTCGGGTGACCCCATCGATCTGTTTGATCGAGGGTCGGTTCACCTGAAAGTCGTAGTAGTCGTCCGAATCGATCTCGGCGAGCGGTACTGCGTCCCAGACCAGTTCCAGATGCTCCACGGCTCCACTGGCCGCATCGCCGGCGTCGTTCCAACCCTCGAAGGCAGCAACCAGCGTGGGGCGGCGCAACTGTGGCAGGCTTGCGCTTTGCTCGGCGTTCACTGATCCAGCCTACGACCGAACCCCGATTGAGAGCGAACTACCCTGATAACCATGTCCTCAGCCACATCGCCGTCCTTCGATACGGAATTGCTCACCGCGATGAGCAAACGCGTCTTGATCGGCGACGGTGCCATGGGAACCATGTTGCAGGCCGCGGATCTGACGTTGGACGATTTCCTCGGCCTCGAAGGCTGCAACGAGATCCTCAACGACACCCGGCCCGATGTCCTCCGCGAGATCCACCGCGCCTACTTCGAGGCCGGAGCCGACGCGGTCGAGACCAACACCTTCGGCTGCAACCTGTCGAACCTCGGCGACTACGACATCGGTGACCGGATCCGGGAGCTCGCGTTCAAGGGAACGCAGTTGGCCCGTGAGGTCGCCGACGAGGTCGGTCCCAGTGCCGACGGCACCCCGCGGTTCGTGCTGGGTTCGATCGGGCCCGGAACCAAACTGCCGACCCTGGGTCACACCACGTTCGCCTCGATCCGCGACGCCTATTACGAATGTGCCGCGGGCATGCTCGACGGCGGCGCCGACGCCATCCTCATCGAGACGTCGCAGGACCTGCTCCAGGTGAAGGCCGCGATCCTCGGATCCCAGCAGGCGATGGCCGATCTCGAACGCCGGATCCCGATCATCGCGCACGTGACTGTCGAGACCACCGGCACGATGCTCCTCGGTTCGGAGATCGGTGCTGCGCTGGCCGCACTCGAGCCACTGGGCATCGACATGATCGGGCTCAACTGCGCCACCGGCCCCGCCGAGATGAGCGAGCACCTGCGGTACCTCAGCAAGCACGCACAAGTGCCTGTCTCGGTCATGCCCAACGCGGGCCTGCCGCAGCTCGGTCCCAACGGCGCCGAGTACCCGCTCACACCCGAAGAACTCGCAGAGGCCCTCAGCGGATTCGTCCGCGAGTTCGGACTCGCGTTTGTCGGTGGTTGCTGCGGCACCACACCCGAACACATCCGGCAGGTGGCGGAGGCCGTCGCCGGTGTGACCAAGGCGCAACGGACACCGGAGCACGAAGCCGAGATCTCGTCGCTCTACAGCGCGGTCCCGTTCAACCAGGACGCGTCCATCCTGATGATCGGTGAGCGCACGAACTCGAACGGTTCCAAGGCGTTCCGCGATGCCATGCTCGCCGAGGACTATCAGAAGTGCCTCGACATCGCGAAGGATCAGACCCGCGACGGCGCGCACATGCTCGACCTGAACATCGACTATGTCGGCCGCGACGGTGCCGCCGACATGTCGGCGCTCGCGAGCCGGCTCGCCACGTCGTCGACGCTGCCGATCATGCTCGACTCGACCGAGCCCGAGGTGATCGAAGCCGGACTCGAGCATCTCGGTGGTCGTTGTGCGGTCAACTCGGTGAACTACGAGGACGGCGACGGCCCCGATTCGCGCTTCACCAAGATCATGAAGCTGGTGAAGAAGCACGGCGCCGCAGTCGTGGCGCTGACGATCGACGAGGAGGGCCAGGCCCGGACCGCCGAGTGGAAGGTGCGGGTCGCCGAGCGGCTCATCACCGACATCACCGAGAACTGGGGCCTGAAGGAAGAGGACATCATCATCGATGCCCTCACGTTCCCGATCTCGACCGGTCAGGAAGAGGTCCGCAAGGACGGCATCGAGACGATCGAGGCCATCCGGCAGCTCAAGGCCTCGCACCCCGAGGTGCATTTCACCCTCGGTATCTCGAACGTCTCGTTCGGCCTGAACCCGGCTGCCCGCCAGGTCCTCAACTCGGTGTTCCTGCACGAGTGTGTCCAGGCCGGCCTCGACACCGCGATCGTCCACGCGTCGAAGATTCTTCCGATGACAAAGATCCCGGACGAGCATCGTGAGGTTGCCCTCGACCTGGTCTACGACCGTCGCCGCGAGGGCTACGACCCGCTGCAGAAGCTGATGGCCCTGTTCGAGGGTGTCTCGGCGGCCTCGGCCCGGGAGAGCCGTGCGCAGGAGCTGGGCAGGCTCCCGTTGTTCGAGCGGCTCGAACGTCGCATCGTCGACGGTGAACGTGCCGGCCTCGAAAATGACCTCGATGAGGCCATGAAGGAGAAGCCGCCGCTCGAGATCATCAACGTGACGCTCTTGGCCGGCATGAAAACCGTCGGCGAGTTGTTCGGTTCGGGTCAGATGCAGCTGCCGTTCGTGTTGCAGTCCGCCGAGGTCATGAAAACCGCTGTGGCTCACCTCGAACCGCACATGGAGGCCACCGGGGAAGACGGCAAGGGGCGGATCGTCCTCGCGACGGTCAAGGGCGATGTCCACGACATCGGCAAGAACCTCGTCGACATCATCCTGTCGAACAACGGCTACGAAGTGGTCAACATCGGTATCAAGCAACCGATCTCGACCATCGTCGAGGTCGCGCAGGACAAGAACGCCGATGTCATCGGGATGTCCGGACTGCTGGTGAAATCCACGGTTGTCATGAAAGACAACCTCAAGGAACTCAACAGCCGGGGCCTGGCCGAGAAGTATCCGGTCCTGCTCGGCGGCGCCGCACTGACCCGGTCGTACGTCGAGAACGATCTGAGCGAAACGTACGACGGCCACGTGCACTATGCCCGTGACGCGTTCGAAGGTCTGCGGTTGATGGACGACATCATGCTGGTCAAGCGCGGTGGCGGCCTCGATCCGAACAGTCCGGAGGCGATCGCGGCCGCGGAGAAGACGGCCGAGCGCAAGGCACGCCACGAGCGGTCCAAGCGCATCGCCGAAAAGCGGAAGGCCGAGGCAGCACCCGTGGTGGTGCCGGAACGTTCCGATGTCGCGGCCGGGCTCCCGGTGCCGACGCCGCCGTTCTGGGGCTCACGCATCGTCAAGGGCATTCCCGTCGCCGAGTACCTCACTCTGCTTGACGAACGCGCTTTGTTCTTGGGGCAGTGGGGACTTCGCGGTGCCCGTGCCGGGGAAGGACCGAGCTATGAAGATCTTGTCGAATCCGATGGCAAACCGCGCCTGCGGTATTGGATCGACCGACTGGCCACGGAGAACATCCTGCAGCATGCCGCGGTCGTCTATGGGTATTACCCGGCGGTCAGTGAGGGCGACACGGTGCATGTGCTCACCGAGCCACGTCCCGATGCGCCCATCCGGCACAGCTTCGAGTTCCCGCGCCAGCAGCGCTCGCGCTTCCTGTGCATCGCCGACTTCATCCGTCCGCGATCCGAGGCCCTCGAGACCGGAGAGGTCGACGTCCTGCCGTTCCAGCTGGTGACGATGGGTCAGCCGATCGCGGACTTCGCAAACGAACTGTTCGCCGCGGACGCCTACCGGGATTACCTCGAGGTCCATGGCATCGGTGTGCAGTTGACCGAGGCGCTGGCCGAGTTCTGGCACCAGCGTGTTCGGGAGGAACTGCGCTTCGGTGATGTCAGTGTCGCCGCGGAAGACCCGGACAACACCCAGGACTTCTTCGACCTCAAGTACCGCGGGGCCCGCTTCTCGTTCGGATACGGTGCCTGCCCGTCGCTGGAGGATCGCGCCAAGATGATGGATCTGCTCGAACCGGGCCGCATCGGGGTCGAACTCTCCGAGGAGTTGCAACTCCATCCGGAACAGTCGACCGACGCCTTTGTGCTGCATCATCCGGAAGCGAAGTACTTCAACACGTAGTCTGTCTCAGAAGGCGCCCGGCAGCTGCGATCACGCAGCTGTCGGGCGCCTTCCTGTTGCGGCTCAATCGGATTCGTGCGCCTCCTGGAAATCTGCCACCGCTTCGCCGTGTTCGCGCGGTCATGGGCCCCGGCTTGTCCGACCTGGCGCAGACCGCCAGGCCGGGCGGCCCACTGGTCGCCGTCGGCTGGCTCGATCCACGGCCCCGTCGTTCCCGATGACCGGGCCGCTGACCATTCACCGGTACGTGGGTTTCGAATTGCTGGCGGATCCCGGCGCCGTCCGGCGCATCGCGGCCTTCCTTGCAGCCGGAGTACGAAGCGGCACAATGCAACCGAGGATCGATTCGGTGTTCACACTCGCTGACATCTCAGAAGCACACCGCCACCTCGACAAGGGTGACCAGATCGGCAAGATCGTGGTGACCGTGTAATCCACCAGGGGACCGAGTGGCGCGGATGTGCGCACGGCATCGACCTCTCCGTTTGATTCAGACCGATTTCAACTGGTGTGTGCATCCTCGATGTGTTCGACACTCGTGGCATGACGACTTCCACCGCACCCACCACTGGTGTTTCCGACGCCGAACTCGACGCTCGATTCGGTCCGATCTTCGCCCGGATCGCCGCCGGCGCCACCGAACGCGAAGTCGACCGCCGACTCGCTCACGACGAGGTGCACCTGCTGCGCGAGGCAGGGTTCGGCGCGCTGCGGGTCCCCGTCGAGTTCGGTGGTCTCGGCGCCACCGTGCGCCAGCAGTTCCGGCTGTTGATCGATCTGGCCGCCGCCGAATCGAATCTGCCCCAGGCTCTTCGGGTACATTTCAGTTTTGTCGAGGATCAGTTGCTGGCGCTGCAGAGTACCGAGCGTGACACTTGGTTGCGTGCCGTCGCCGGCGGGATCCTGGTCGGGAACGCCATCACCGAACCCGGTGTCGGAGCCGTCGACCGCTATCAGACCCGGCTGACCCAAAAGAACGGTCAGTGGTTGCTCAACGGGACGAAGTACTACAGCACCGGCTCGCTCTACTCGGACTACATCCTGGTGGCCGCCGACGACCAAGGCGAGAGGGTGTCGGTCCTGGTGGATGCCGATGCCACCGGTGTCACCCGGCACGACGACTGGGACGGTTTCGGGCAGCGCCTGACCGCCAGCGGGACAACCGAGTTCAACAACGTTGTCGTTGCACCCGAGCGAATCCTGGGCCCGGGATACGGCGGCGCCGGTAAGACCTACGGAACGTCCTATCTGCAGCTGGTGCATCTCGCCGGACTCGCCGGTATCGCCCAGCGCGCCACGTCGGACACCGCACAGTGGGTCCGCGACCGCACCCGCTCGTATACCCATGCGGCTGCGGACCTTCCACGTGAGGATCCACTGGTCCAGCAGGTGATCGGCAAGCTGTCCGCGGCGGCATTCGCCGCGCGCACCTCCGCGCTCGCCGTTGCCGACATCCTCGACGAGGTTCTGGCCGCCGGTAGCGACGCCGGCCCGGAACTGCTCGATCGCGCGGAACTCGCGGCGTCGCAGGCGCAGGTCACCTCCATCGACATCGTGCTCCGCGCGACCAACGAACTCTTCGAGGTCGGCGGTGCGTCGATCACCTCGGAGCAGCTACGGCTCGATCGGCATTGGCGTAATGCCCGGACCATCGCGGTCCACAACCCGACGATCTTCAAAACCCGTGCCATCGGCGACCACGTCCTCAACGGCACCGAACTGCCATACGCCTGGAGTGCCGGCAACCGCTGATCACCGACAATCCAAGCGTGATCGACATGAGATCGGATGTCTCTATTAGGCTTTGGCCTCATGGACGCGTCCATCGACTACACCGTGCCCGGACCCTTGACCGGCCTGGACGACGTGAATCCATGTGCGCTCGAGCCGCTCACCGCGGATCCCGCGGAGATCTGTCGGACAATCCCGCCTCTGGTCGTTCAGCCCGGTGACGCCCGCACGCTGAATCTGCCCGCCGGCCGGTTCGACGAGAACCAGATCCGACCGGCCGGCGTTCTGCTCAACCGGCTACTGGCTCTGGATCCGGCGCCGGTGACCACAGCCCGGGATCCGGGGAAGCGGGTGGTCGGGACCTGTCGGCACTTCGCGGTCCTGAGCTGTGCGCTGTTGCGTCATCGGGGAATTGCCGCCCGTGTTCGCTGTGGTTTCGCCACCTACTTTCAAACGGGGTACGGCCTCGACCACTGGATCACCGAATACCGGGTCGGTGCCAACGCGCGGTGGATCCGCATCGATTCCGAAATCCTCGGACAGAACGTCCTACCCCACGCGCACGACTTGCGGCCGGGTGACTTTCTGAGTGGGGGTGAGGCGTGGCTGGCTCATCGTCGAGGCGAGATCGACGCCTCCCGGTTCGGGGTTCACGGAACCCAGAACTGGGGGGCGTCAGAGATCCGCGGAAACGCGGTGAAGGATCTCGCCGCGATGAACAAGGTGGAAATGCTGCCCTGGGATGAGTGGTGTCGCATGACCGACGCGTACGACGGAAAGACCGGCGCCGACTACGACCTCCTGCTCGATGACATCGCGGAGGTGTGCGCCGCCGATGTCCCGGTGGCCGTGCGGTCGCTGTACGGTCACAACGACCTGCGGGTGCCGGATGGTCTCATTCGATGACGTTGCCGCGCAGCAGAGTTCGACTCAGTCCGGATCTGTGAGGATCACCAGTCGCTGGGTTGCCCGAGTCATCGCGACGTAGCGATCGACCGCTCCACTCACCGGATCGCCGTCACCGAAGTTGTCGGGTTCGACCAGGACCACCAGGTCGAACTCGAGGCCCTTGGACAGTTCCGGAGTCAGGGATCGAACCCGCGCAGTGCCCACGAACGTGGGATCGCCGATCACACAGGCGATCCCGTCTTGGTGGTCGGAGAGCCAGCCATCGATGACCGAACCCAGCTCCGCCGGGGATCGATGTTCGACAGGAATGTGGCTGCGCCGCACCGACGTCGGAACGTTCGCATCCGGTAGCACGGCGCGGATCACCGGTTCGGCCTCGGTCATCACCTCTTCGGGGGTCCGATAATTGATACTCAGCGACGCCATGGTGATTCGGCCCAGTCCGACCCGCCGCAGCCGCTGCGCCCACGTCTCGATGCCCTGGTCCGCACCAGGTGCGGTGAACCCCGTCCTGGCCTGGGCCCGGTCACCGACGATGGTGAAACTGCGGGACGGACACCGCGAGATCAGCATCTGCCATTGCGCGTCCGTCAATTCCTGCGCCTCATCCACCACGATGTGGGCGAACGGTCCGGTCAGTAGGTCGGCGGTGACTTCCTCCCGGGCGCCGCCGGGCTCGTCGCCGATCAGGGCGTTCCGCAGATCTTGTCCGCGCAGCATCGACATCACCATCAGATCGGAGTCGTCGGCGGCGATGAGATGGTCGACCACCGCTGACCGCTGCTCTTGCTCCGCAGCGACGACGGCAGCCCGCCGCCGCCGGCGTTCCGACGCACCCGGATCTCCGAGCCGCTGACGGGCGGCGTCGAGCAGGGGCAGGTCAGCCACCGTCCATGCCTGCGCGTTGTCCCGTTGCAGGGCGGCCACCTCGCCCGCATCGAGCCAGGGCGCGCACTTTCGCAGATAGGCCGGCACCGACCACAGATCCGCCACCAGATCGGTGGCGTTGATCATCGGCCACTCGCGGTTCAGGGTTGACCGGAGTTGATCATTCTCCGACAACGCCATCCGGAGTTGCCCGGGTGTGATGTCGCTGTCATGACCGTCGATCAGGATGGCGAGCAGTTCCTCCCAGATGATCTCGCGCGCCTCGTTGTGCGGCGTCCCGGCGTCGGGTGCGTCAAAGGCCGCTGCCCAATCCGCAGCGCTGACATAGAGATCCACCCACGGCGTTTCGACGGTCATTCCCTGTACGGGCGGTTGTTCGTAGAACTTCACCGCCGCCTCGATCGCCTTCACCAGAGCGGCGGATGACTTCAGCCGGGCCACCTCCGGATCGGCTTCGATCCCGGCGGAGGCACCTTCCGTCACCAGGTCGCGCACAGTGCACGTCGCCACCCCCTCCTCACCCAGGCTGGGCAGGACGTCGGCGACATACGCCAGGTAGGGCTCGTGCGGCCCCACGAACAACACCCCGCCGCGATGATGACCGAGCCGCGGATCCGAGTAGAGCAGGTATGCGGAGCGATGTAGGGCCACAACGGTTTTGCCGGTACCCGGACCACCATCGACAACCAGCGCTCCCCGGGACCCGGCGCGGATGATCGCATCTTGGTCAGATGCGATGGTGCCGAGCACATCTCGCATCTTCGCGGACCGGTTCTGTCCCAGGCTGGCGATGAATGCCGACTGGTCGTCGAGGGTGGCCGCGGACGTCGTTCCCGCTGGACCGACCCCATCTGGGCCGAGCACGTCTTCGTCCGGGCTGAACACCTCGTCCCAGTAGTCAGTGATCTGTCCTCGGGTCCAGCGGTATCTCCGACGGCTCACCAGACCCATCGGGTTCGCGTGGGTGGCTCCGAAGAACGGTTCGGCGGCGGGGGAGCGCCAGTCGATCAGCAGGGTCTGACCGGTGCCGTCGGTGAGTCCGAGGCGGCCGATGTAGATGGGCACGGGGTTGCCCGCGACCACCATGCGGCCCAGGCACAGGTCCAATCCGAAGCGGCTCAGCGCCCGCAGTCGCGCACCGAGACGATGAACTTCCATGTCGCGGTCCATCGCGTCCCGGCCAGTACTGCTGTACGCGGCCTGTTCGGCATCCCGGCGGGTGGCGATGTCCGCGATCGTCCGGGACAGGTTCTCGGCGATATCGGCGAGGTGCTGCGCATCGGACGCGATGAGCCCGGCGTCGGCTTTGTGGGAGATGCGCTCAGGAAGGTTGAACACGCTGTTGGCCACGGTATTCGTATCGGCTCCGATCGCAGTTGTGACAGTGGTCCAGCGATTCTGCGGCATCCCCGGGGTCTTGCCGCAAGCCCCCGGGTGCGCTATATCTTGAAAGGGGCGGGGAGTGATTCCCACCATCTGCGCGTTCTGCGATTTCTGATCACCCACCGGGTTCCGCCATGATGTGGCGGTGAGTGATCTTCCGAAAGCAATCCTGTGGGACATGGACGGCACCCTTCTCGACTCCGAAAAGCTGTGGGATATCGCCATCGCCGATCTGGCCGCCGACCTGGGTTTCGTGTTGACCCACGAGCTTCGGGAGGCGACGCTGGGCAATTCGATGACCGACGCGTTGACCAAGGTGTTCGACGCCGCGGGTCTGCCCGACTCCGAGCGCGATCTTCCCGGCCGGGCCGCATGGTTGCGATCTCGCGTGAGCGCACTGTTCAAAGACGGCATCCCATGGATGCCGGGTGCGCGTGAGACGCTCGATCTGATTGCAGCACAAGGCATTGCGATGGCTTTGGTGACAAACACCGAACGCGAACTGGCCGATGAGGCCCTCGCCACACTCGGCCCCGACCGGTTCACGGTCACCGTCTGCGGCGATGAGGTGGAACAGGGTAAGCCGGCACCGGATCCGTATCTGCGCGCAGCCACGCTCCTCGGAATCGACCCCGCAGACTGCTTGGCAGTCGAGGACTCGCCGACCGGCACACAGGCCGCCCGTGCTGCGGGGTGTCCGGTTCTGGTCGTACCCTCGGCGACACCGGTACTCGGCGGTGTGGGCCGGACGCAACGACAGAACCTGGTCGGGGTGACCCTCGACGAGGTGGCCGCGGCATTCAATGGGACAATCGAGCACCGTGAAGACCTTCGATGAGCTGTTTGCTGAACTGACCGACAAGGCCACCACCCGGCCGGAGGGCAGCGGCACCGTCGCAGCGCTCGACAAGGGTGTGCATACGCTCGGAAAAAAGATCATCGAAGAGGCCGGCGAAGTGTGGCTCGCCGCCGAGCACGAGTCGCCGGAAGCGCTGTCCGAGGAAATATCTCAGTTGCTCTACTGGCTGCAGGTGATGATGATCAATCGTGGACTGACGCTCGACGACGTCTACAAGCATCTGTGAACTAGATCCATCCCGCGAGCACCAGCCGAACTCCTGCCCGACCACGTTCCGATAGGACCCCACTCACATGCTGCGCGTTGCCGTTCCCAACAAGGGGGCGCTGTCCGAATCCGCCGCCGAAATCCTCAGCGAGGCGGGCTACCGTCGCCGCTCCGATTCCAAAGACCTCACCGTGCTCGATCCGGCCAATGAGGTGGAGTTCTACTTCCTTCGCCCGACCGACATCGCGATCTATGTGGGATCGGGCGAACTCGACCTCGGACTGACCGGCCGCGACCTCGCGCTGGACTCCGGCGCCGACGTGGAAGAGTGCCTGGGACTCGGCTTCGGCGCCTCCACCTTCCGTTACGCCGCACCGAGTGACTCGAACTGGACGATTGCCGACCTCGCCGGCAAGCGGATCGCCACGTCGTACCCGAATCTCGTGCGCGCCGACCTGGCTGCCCGCGGAATCGAGGCGACAATCATCCGACTCGACGGCGCGGTCGAGATCTCGATCCAGCTCGGTGTCGCAGATGCGATCGCAGATGTCGTGGGTTCCGGCCGCACCCTGCGGCAGCACCAGCTGAGTGCCTTCGGTGAGTCACTCTGTGATTCCGAAGGCGTCTTGCTGCAGCGCAAAGGTGCCGAGCGGAGCAAGGCTGCGGAACGTTTCATCGCCCGCGTGCAGGGTGTGGTGTTCGGCCAGCGCTATGTGATGCTCGACTACGACTGCCCCCGAGGCATCCTCGACCAGGCGATGGCCCTGACACCCGGACTCGAATCTCCGACGATCGCACCGATGGCCGACGAGAACTGGGTTGCCGTCCGGTCACTCGTACCGCGCAAGCAGCACCAGAACCTGATGGACGAGCTGTCGGAAATCGGCGCGAAGGCCATCCTGGCCTCCGATATCCGGTCCTGCCGCTTCTGAGGCCCTGCCGATCAGCCCACGCCGGCCCTCAGCCCAGGGAACGGATGAGGACGGTCTGGGCGGATCGTCCGACCGCACCCGCGCCGTCGTACAGCTCAGCGCCGGTCAGGCCGTACCCCTGCGGTCCCACTGCCATCTCGGCGTGGATGCCGGTCCACTCCCCGACCGGCTGCCGGTAGAGGTGCACAGTTGTGTCGGTGTTCATGAAGGTCCATTCGCAGAACGCGAGTGGTGAACCCACGCCGTTGGCAACGTCGAGGACAGTGAAGAATTTCTCGATATCGGTGGTCGTCTCACCGGCCACCAGCGGCAGTGTCGGGCGCACCCACACCTGACGGCCGCCTTCGGGATCGGCCGACGCGATGCGGCAATCGAGGGTTCCCGCGAACCCTTTGGTCGCCCAGTCGCCGACCAGTGGTCCGATGCCGGTCATGCCGGGCGCCCCTTCGATCTCGTGCGGCGAGGGTGTCATCGGTGGCACCGGAACGAATCCGATCTCTGACGTCTGCGCCGTTGCCATGCGCCACCCCTGGGCCCGCGCGGCCGTTCGGTACGTGCCGTCCTCCTGGCGTACCGAGAGTTCGGATTGCAGCAGGCTGATCTGCTTGCCCGGGCGCAAGACCGTGGTGTGAATTCTGTTCTCCGCCATGCCGATTGCGCCGAGGATGTCGACCGTGACACGGGTGAACTCCTGCGCGGGGTCAGGCAGATGCCGCAGCAGCGATCGGGCCAGCAGGCCGATGGGCGGTCCGCCGTGCTGCAGTTCATCGCCCCACACGCTGACCGTGTGCTCGGTGGGCATGAAGTGTTCGTGGTCGCCGTCTCGACCGAGGGGCAGGTAGTAGGCCGGGAGTTCAGTCACAGACGTCGATCCTGCCATCTGTCGATAGCAACGCTAACCGCCGGTTACCTCAGCGGTGCCCGTGTCCGATGGAACGCTCGGCCATCCGGGGTACGGCAGGACGGTGCCACCGAACTCCGGGCAATGCGCCTTGTGATCGCACCACTGACACATCCGGCTCTTCTTCGGCTGGAAATCCCCGGTCTCCCCGGCCGTCAGGATCGCTTTCCAGATCGCCTTCAAGGTCTTGGCGAAGCGCTCGAGTTCGGCTTCATCGGGTGTGTAGACCAGCGACTGCCCGTCGGCGAGGTAGAGCAGTTGGAGCCTGGCCGGCACGATGCCTCGCAGACGGAGGATGGCCAGGGCATAGAACTTCATCTGGAACAAGGCTCTGGACTCGAAGCTCTCACCGGGGGACCGACCGGTCTTGTAGTCGACCACCCGGACCCGGCCGTCGGGAGCCACGTCGATCCGGTCGACGAAGCCGCGCAGGAGGACACCGTTGTCGTCACCCTCGCCGGCCAGGTCGACCTCGACCCGCAGTTCGCAGGATTCTGGTGTGAACGCCGTCGGATTCTCGAGGGTGTAGTAAGTGGTGATGAGCTTGTGGGCGTCGGACAGGAATTTCTCGACCTGGTCGTCGGGGACGAGATCGTGCAGCTCCGGCGTCTGTTCGCACAGCGCCGCCCACGCTCCGTCGACCAGGAGTTCGGCCGACTCCGGAATCCGCAGACCGGCCGGCATGTCGAACAGATTCTCCAGCGCCGCGTGCACAACCGTCCCGCGCACCTGGGCCTGTGTCGGGGTCTCGGGGAGCCGATCGATGGCGCGATAGCGATAGAGCAGCGGACACTGCTTGAAATCCCCGGCCCGGCTGGGAGACAACGCCGGGACCCTGATGGGGTGACCACCCGGGCCGTTCTCGTCAAAACTGTCAGGGCGGGATTCGGTACTGACACTCACACCTGGCAGGGTAGGCCTGACCAACGACAATCTGATCATTTACGCGAGGTCGGCACGAACAGTGCCGGCGCGACGCGCGGATCCGGGTTGTTTCCGCAGTTCACCAGGAAGGCACGCCCCCGCAATGTCCACCACAGGTCCGTTTGCAGTCGGGGATCGTGTCCAGTTGACCGATGCCAAGGGCCGCAAATTCACGGTGCGCCTCGAGGCCGGCAAGAGTTTCCACACCCACAAGGGTGGCATCGCTCACGACGACCTGATCGGTGCCGACGAGGGCATCGTCGTGACGTCCACGTCCAACACCCCGTATCTCGCCTTGCGGCCACTTCTGATCGACTACGTGCTGTCGATGCCGCGGGGTGCTCAGGTCATCTACCCCAAGGACGCCGCGCAGATCGTCATGGAGGCCGACATCCATCCCGGGTGCACCGTGCTCGAAGCGGGCGCCGGATCCGGAGCACTGACGTGCTCGCTGCTCCGGGCGGTGGGCGAACGCGGCACCGTGCGGTCGTACGAGGTCCGGGAAGACCACGCCGAGCACGCGGTGCGCAACGTCGAAGAGTTCTTCGGCGGTCCGCCGCCCAATTGGGATCTGACCATCGCCGACCTCTCCGACTACCCGGGCACCGCTGACGTCGACCGGGTGGTCCTGGACATGCTCGCCCCGTGGGAAACACTCGAGACCATCAAACGAGCGTTAAAACCTGGTGGAGTTCTAGCTGTTTATGTGGCAACCACCACTCAGTTGTCGCGTGTCGTCGAAGCCATCCGCGAGCAGCAGTGCTGGACCGAACCACGCGCCTGGGAATCACTGGTCCGAGACTGGCACGTCGTCGGTCTTGCGGTCCGCCCGAGCCATAAAATGCAAGGTCACACCGCATTTCTGGTGACCGCCCGCCGCCTTGCGGAGGGTACCGTCGCGCCACGCCCACACCGGCGTCCGAGTAAGAACCAGCCGATCCCGGACTGATCCGGAGTAAAGTTGGAAAACCTTGCGGCGACGCACAATTAACACATCCACAACATCACGGTCCGCGAGGTGCAGGGCATACCGGACGTTTCGCCGGTAGCCTCGGGTAACAGGATCGACCGCACGCTCACCGGGTGATGGTGGCGCCGAGTCGACTCGCCGGAGAGGAGTCAGAAATGACGGAATCAGGCAGCAACGAGCCCCAGTCGGGCGGCGGTCTCAACGCGGACGGCACGCCGGACGGAGAGTGGGGTGCGGCATCGCCGCGGCCTTCGAATGCACCGCGATCGGACCCCAGCCCCTTCGGTCGAGCGGCGGCCGACAGTGATCTGCAGGCCCGTGTCGAAACGCTGACCACGCGCAACGCAAAGCTCCTCGACACCCTCAAAGAAGCCCGCCAGCAGTTGATCGCACTCCGCGAAGAGGTGGATCGTCTCGGTCAGCCGCCGAGCGGCTACGGCGTTCTGCTCGGCATCTTCGAGGACTCGACGGTCGACGTGTTCACCTCCGGTCGCAAGATGCGACTCACCTGCTCGCCGAACATCGACGTCGAGACACTCAAACGGGGGCAGACCGTCCGGCTCAACGAGGCCCTCACCATCGTGGAGGCGGGCGCATTCGACTCCATCGGCGAGATCAGCACGCTGCGTGAGGTTCTCGACGACGGTCAGCGCGCGCTCGTCGTCGGGCACGCCGATGAGGAACGGGTGGTGTGGCTCGCCGAACCTCTCAGCGAAGCCGTGCTGGCCGCGGAGGAAGGCAACCGCAAGCTCCGCCCCGGTGACTCACTGCTGATCGACACGAAGGCGGGGTTCGCCTTCGAGCGCGTTCCCAAGGCCGAGGTCGAGGACCTGGTCCTCGAAGAAGTGCCCGACGTCGGGTATGAGGACATCGGTGGTCTCGGGCGGCAGATCGAGCAGATCCGCGATGCGGTCGAACTGCCGTTCCTGCACAAAGACCTGTTCCGGGAGTACGACCTGCGGCCGCCGAAGGGCGTGCTGCTGTACGGCCCTCCTGGTTGCGGCAAGACGCTCATCGCGAAGGCGGTCGCGAACTCGCTCGCCAAGAAGATCGCCGAGGTCCGCGGCGACGATGCCCGCGAGGCCAAGTCGTTCTTCCTCAACATCAAGGGTCCAGAGCTTCTCAACAAGTTCGTCGGCGAGACAGAACGTCACATCCGGCTGATCTTCCAGCGCGCCCGCGAGAAGGCGTCCGAGGGCACGCCCGTGATCGTGTTCTTCGACGAGATGGACTCGATCTTCCGTACCCGTGGTTCGGGCGTCTCATCGGATGTGGAAACAACCGTCGTGCCTCAGCTGCTCAGCGAGATCGACGGTGTCGAGGGCCTCGAGAACGTGATCGTCATCGGTGCCTCGAACCGTGAGGACATGATCGATCCCGCGATCCTGCGTCCGGGTCGTCTGGACGTCAAGATCAAGATCGAGCGTCCCGATGCCGAATCGGCGATGGACATCTTCTCCAAGTACCTCGTTCCCACACTGCCGGTCCACCCGGACGACATCAACGAGTTCGGTGGTGACCGGACAGCGTGCGTGAAGGCGATGATCGAGCGGGTTGTCGAGCGGATGTACGACGAGAGTGACGACAACCGGTTCCTGGAGGTCACGTACGCCAACGGTGACAAGGAAGTCATGTACTTCAAGGACTTCAACTCCGGCGCGATGATCCAGAACGTGGTGGACCGCTCGAAGAAGTACGCCATCAAGTCTCAGTTGGAGACCGGTCAGTCGGGTCTGCGGATCCAGCATCTCTTCGATTCGATCCTCGACGAGTTCGCCGAGAACGAGGATCTGCCGAACACGACGAACCCGGACGACTGGGCTCGTATCTCGGGCAAGAAGGGCGAGCGGATCGTGTACATCCGCACGTTGGTCACCGGCAAGAGCTCGGGCGCCAGCCGGGCCATCGACACCGAGACCAACACCGGCCAGTACCTGTAGTCGGTACCTCGAGTTCAAGCGAATCAACGCTCCGCGTCTTCGGACGCGGAGCGTTGATCCATTTTCGGACTTCCATCGGGCGCACCGGGCAACCCGGTTGGTTCAGGCTACGACGACAACCCCGAGTTCAGCTGTCCCGGTGAGCAACCGGTGATACGGCATGACCTGCACCGTGTAGCCGACGGGACCGGTCATCGGTAGCGCGACCGACACCTCGAAGATCGCCTCACCGGTTGGACCGCCGTGCTCGGAGACCAGGGTCATCGTCGGCGTTGCGACGTGCGTCAGGTTCTCCGCGTCGTCCACACGTCCGATGACGGCCTGTACCACCACCTGATCAGGATGTAGTCCGGCCAACTCCACGTGCGCGGTCAGTGTCATCGTCGAACCGAGCAACGGTGTGTCGTCCAACCCGGCGCTGTCCACGTCGAGCACCCGCACCAACGGCCACGACCGGTCGACCTGGGCCCGGAAACGGGCCAGATCCTTGGCACCCTCGAAGTCGTTCTCGGTGGTCGCGTGTCCGGAGATCGCGGCCGGCGCGTAGTACTGCTCCGTGTAGTCGCGGACCATCCGGGACGCCAGCACCTGGGGTCCGAGAGTGTGCAGCGTGTGCCGCACCATCTCCACCCATCGTGCCGGGACACCGTTCGAACCGGCGTCGTAGAACTTCGGGACCACCACGTTCTCGAGCAATTCGTACAGCGCTGCCGCCTCGAGGTCGTCGCGCCGTTCGTCATCGCTGACGCCGTCCGCGGTGGGAATCGCCCAACCGTTGGCGTGGTCGGACATCTCGTCCCACCAGCCGTCCATGATCGACAGGTTGAGGCCGCCGTTGAGCGCGGACTTCATTCCCGAGGTGCCACAGGCCTCCATGGGGCGCAGTGGATTGTTCAGCCACACATCGCATCCGCCGTACAGATAGCGTGCCATCGCCATGTCGTAGTCGGGCAGGAACACGATCCGGTGCCGCACATCGTTGGCGTCGGCGAACCGGACGATCTGTTGGATGAGCGCCTTGCCGCCGTCGTCCGCGGGATGCGCCTTGCCGGCCACCACCAGTTGGACCGGACGATCCTTGTCGAGGAGGAGCGACTTGAGTCGGTCGGTGTCGCGCAACATCAATGTCAGACGCTTATAGGTGGCCGCACGCCGCGCGAACCCGATGGTCAGCACCCGCGACGAGAAAACGCCTGCGGTCCAACCCAATTCGGCAGCCGAGAAACCGCGCTCGAGGCCGGACCGGCGCAGGCGGCGCCGAACCTCGGCGATCAATTCGGTACGCAGAGTGCTGCGGGTGTCCCAGAGTTCTTGTGAGGAAACATTTTTCATCGCCGCAAGGGTGGCGGACTCGTCTGGCACATCGTCTGCGCCGTCGGCCGCGAGTTCGGTCCATCGGGGTGAACACCAGGTGGGGGCGTGAACACCGTTGGTGACCGAGCCGATCGGGACCTGCGGGGCATCGAAGCCGGGCCACAGTTCGCCGAACATCTCCCGGCTGACCGCGCCGTGGAGTTTCGACACACCGTTGGTCCGTTGCCCCAGTCGCAGGCCCATGTGAGCCATGTTGAAGACGCCGGGGTCGTTTTCGCTTCCGAGAGAGAGGATTCGGGCCAGCTCGAGACCCGGCAGCAGGGTCGACTCGCCGTGGTCGTTGCCGAAGTATCGCCGCACCATGTCGATGGGGAAGCGGTCGATACCGGCCGGAACCGGGGTGTGGGTGGTAAAGACCGTCGATGCGCGGACCGCGGCGAGTGCCGAATCGAAGTCCAGTCCGGCGCCGTGCGGCGACACCAGTTCGCGGATGCGTTCGGCACCCAGGAATCCGGCGTGACCCTCGTTCATGTGGAAGACGTCCGGATCGCCGAGGCCCTGGATGCGCGTGTACTCGCGCACAGCACGGACGCCGCCCACACCGGCCAGGATCTCCTGCTTGATGCGGTGCTCCTGGTCGCCGCCGTATAGCCGGTCGGTGACGGCACGCAGATCGGTGTCGTTGTCGGGGATGTCGGAGTCCAGCAGCAGCAGCGGGATCCGGCCGACGTCGGCGATCCAGAGCCTGGCCCGCAAGACGCGATTGTCGGGCATCGGTACCCGGATGGTCACCGGGTTGCCGTCCTGATCGTTGACCGTCCGGACGGGCAGCCCTTGTGGATCGAGGTTCGGGTACCGCTCCTTCTGCCAGCCGTCTGCGGTCAGTGACTGCCGGAAGTACCCGCTTCGGTACAGCAGCCCGACACCGATCAGCGGCAGGCCGAGATCCGACGCCGACTTCAGGTGGTCGCCGGCCAGGATCCCCAGACCGCCGGAGTAGATCGGCAGGACTTCGGAGATCCCGAACTCCATCGAGAAGTAGGCGATGCCGTTCGGGAAACGGTTACCGGAGGCGACCTGCTCTTGGAACCACCGCGGCGCGCTCAGATAGTCGTCGAGGTCGTCCGACAGCGCATTGAGCCGCGCGAGGAAGTCATCATCCTCGGACAGCTGCGTCAGTCGATCGGGGCCGATGTCACCGAGCAGTCTCAGTGGATCTCGTAGACCCGACCACAGTGCCGGATCCATCGAGGCGAAGAGTTCCTGGGTGGCCGGATGCCAGGACCAGCGGAGGTTGGTCGACAACTTCGCCAGGCTTTGGAGGGACGTGGGCAGGTGGGCGCGGACGGTGAAGCGGCGCAGTGCTTTCACGGCGCAAACAGTACCCATCTGTGCGCTCGTCCGCGACCGCTGGATCGCGCACAGCTACGCTCGACCCCATGCAGCGCATAATCGGAACCGAAGTCGAATACGGAATCTCGGCTCCGAACGATCCAGGTGCCAATCCGATCATGACTTCGACGCAGGCCGTGCTCGCGTACGCGGCTGCCGCCGGTGTCCCACGCGCGAAGCGCACCCGATGGGACTACGAGCCGGAGTCACCATTGCGCGACGCGCGTGGATTCGATCTCGGGCGTGGGTCGGGGCCTGCCCCGATCATCGACGCCGACGAGGTCGGTGCCGCCAACATGATCCTCACCAACGGCGCCCGCCTCTACGTCGACCACGCCCATCCGGAGTATTCGGCGCCCGAGGTGACCGATCCACTCGACGCGGTGATCTGGGACAAGGCTGGGGAACGGGTCATGGAGGCCGCGGCCCGCCACGTGGCGAGTGTGCCGGGCGCCCCGAGACTCCAGTTGTACAAGAACAACATCGATGGCAAGGGCGCGTCCTACGGCACGCACGAGAACTATTTGATGGCCCGGTCGACACCGTTCAACGCGGTCATCACCGGACTCACCCCGTTCTTCGCGTCGCGTCAGGTCTTCACCGGCTCGGGGCGCGTCGGGATCGGGCAGTCCGGCGACGAATCCGGCTTTCAGCTCAGCCAGCGTGCCGACTACATCGAGGTCGAGGTCGGCCTCGAGACCACCCTCAAGCGCGGGATCATCAACACGCGCGACGAGCCGCATGCCGATCCGGAGCGATACCGGCGGTTGCACGTGATCATTGGCGACGCCAACCTCGCCGAGACCGCGACGTATCTCAAGGTCGGAACGACCTCCCTTGTTCTGGACCTGATCGAGGCCGGCATCGACCTGCGGGATCTGGAACTGGCCCGCCCGGTCCACGCCGTGCACGTCATCAGCCACGACCCGACGCTGCAGGTCACGGTGGCGCTCTCTGATGGTCGCGAGATGACCGCCCTTGCGCTGCAACGGATCTACCACGAGCGCTGCGCGGCGTTCCACGAGGCGAACCACAGCGACGACCTCCGCGCCAAGGATGTCCTGGACACCTGGGCCGACGTTCTCGACAAACTCGAACGCGACCCGATGGAATGCGCCAACCTGCTCGACTGGCCCGCCAAGCTCCGCCTGCTCGAAGGGTTCCGTCAGCGTGAGAACCTCGCCTGGTCGGCACCGCGACTGCAACTCGTCGACCTGCAATATTCGGATGTGCGGTTGGACAAAGGGCTCTACAACCGGCTGGTCGCTCGCGGGTCGATGAAACGACTCACCACGGAGCAGCAGGTCATGGACGCGATCGGCAACCCGCCGGAGAACACCCGCGCCTATTTCCGCGGCGAGTGCCTGCGTCGTTTCGGAGCCGATATCGCGGCGGCGAGTTGGGATTCGGTGATCTTCGATCTCGGCGGCGAGTCACTGGTCAGGATCCCGACGCTCGAACCTCTGCGGGGGAGCCGGGCGCACGTCGGCGAACTGCTCGATTCGGTTGACTCCGCTGCGGAATTGGTCAATCAGCTGACCACCCCTTGATGATTCGCCCGACAGCGAAAACGCCGCCTCCACACATGCATATCCGTCGCCAGATCACGTTCGCCCGGTAGGGTGATAGAACGTACGGTCCCGGCGGGACCGTGGTCTGAAGGAGGCAGCGATGGCGCAGGAACAAACCAAGCGCACGGGCGGTAACGACGACGACGGCGCCGGTGCGGATTCGGGTGCAGGTCAAGAACGCCGCGAGAAGCTGGCCGACGACACCGACGATCTTCTCGACGAGATCGATGACGTGCTCGAGGAGAACGCCGAGGACTTCGTCCGTGCCTATGTTCAGAAGGGCGGCCAGTGACCGATCGGATCCGGTCCCTCGGCCAGGACATTTCCTCGTTTTCCGACTACTTGCGTAAGAACGCACCAGATCTGTTGCCCACGAACAGGGTTACACCCGATATGGCTGCAAACATCCCGCACGGCACCACCATCGTCGCGGTCACGTACCCGGGCGGTGTGGTGCTCGCGGGTGATCGCCGTGCCACGTCCGGCAACCTGATCGCCAGCCGCGACATGCGCAAGGTGTTCATCACCGACGACTACTCGGCTGCCGGCATCGCCGGTACCGCCGGTGTGGCGATCGAGATGATCCGCCTGTTCGCCGTCGAGCTCGAACACTACGAAAAGATCGAAGGGGTGTCGCTGACCCTTGACGGCAAGGTCAATCGCCTGGCGTCGATGGTCCGGTCGAACCTCGAGGCGGCGATGGCCGGACTGGCAGCGATCCCGTTGCTCGTCGGCTACGACCCCGACGGCATCGATCCGCAGCGTCCCGGCCGGATCTTCTCGTTCGACGTCGCCGGTGACCGCCACGAGGAGCACGGCGGTTACCAGGCGATCGGCTCGGGCTCGGTATTCGCGAAGTCTGCCATCAAGAAGCTGTACCGCGATGACCTGACCGCAGACGAGGCATTGTCCGTGGCCATCGAATCGCTGTACGACGCAGCGGACGACGATTCGGCAACCGGTGGTCCCGACATGGTCCGTGGTCTCTATCCCACCGCGGCAACCGTGACGGCCGACGGCGCTGCCGAGGTCCCCGCGACCACGATCGAGCAATCCGCGCGTGCGGTCATCACACGGCGTTCGGCCGCGCACAACGGGCCTGCAGCCGGCGACATCAAGAACGGTGGTGACGCATGACCTTCCCGTATTACGCCAGTGCCGAACAGATCATGCGCGATCGCTCGGAACTGGCCCGAAAGGGTATTGCTCGGGGCCGCAGCGTCGTGGCGCTGACGTACGCCGACGGTGTCTTGTTGGTGGCGGAGAACCCGTCGAACACGTTGCGGAAGGTCAGTGAGATCTACGACCGCATCGGGTTCGCCGCGGTCGGCAAGTACAACGAGTTCGAGAGTCTCCGCAAGGCCGGAATCCAACACGCCGATATGCGGGGATACAACTACGACCGCGCCGACGTCAGCGGGTTGTCGCTGGCCAATGCGTATGCCAGCACCCTCGGGTCCGTCTTCACCGAGCAACCTAAGCCGTACGAAGTCGAACTGTGTGTGGCCGAGGTGAGTCGTCCGGGCAAGCCGGGACCGTCGCAGCTCTACCGCATCACCTACGACGGATCGATCGTCGACGAGACCCGTTTCCTCGTGATGGGCGGCTCCACGGAGTCGATCACCGCTTCGATGAAGGATTCCTACGATTCCGAGGCAGATCTGAAGTCTGCGTTGGGTTCGGCGATCACGGCCCTTCAAACCCCACCGGCCACCAATGGGTCCTCGTCGAGCGGCACCTCGACGCCTGAACCCCGCACATTGCAGCCGAGTGACCTCGAGGTGGCAATCCTCGACCACGGTCGCCCGCGCCGCGCGTTCCGTCGCCTGACGGGCTCGACTCTGGTCGACCTCCTTCCGGTACGCGAAAACGACAACTGAAGAAGTACTTCCAGGGTCCCACGGCAGTAGGGTTGTAATTGTGCAGCGACGAATCATGGGTATCGAAACCGAGTTCGGTGTCACGTGTACTTTCCACGGACATCGGCGGCTCAGTCCTGACGAAGTCGCGCGGTATCTGTTCCGCCGGGTCGTGTCGTGGGGCCGGTCGTCCAATGTGTTCCTGCAGAACGGGGCACGTCTTTACCTCGACGTGGGTTCGCATCCCGAATACGCGACCGCAGAATGCGACAACCTGCAGCAGCTGATCGAACACGACCGCGCCGGCGAGTTGGTGCTCGAAGATCTGCTGATCGACGCCGAACGGCGGCTGGCCGATGAGGGTATCGGCGGCGACATCTATCTGTTCAAGAACAACACCGATTCCGCGGGTAACTCGTACGGATGCCACGAGAACTATCTCGTGGTCCGGGCGGGGGAGTTCTCGCGGATCTCCGACGTGCTGCTGCCGTTCCTCGTCACGCGCCAGTTGATCTGTGGTGCCGGCAAGGTTCTGCAAACCCCCAAGGCGGCGACGTTCTGTCTGTCGCAGCGGGCCGAGCACATCTGGGAAGGTGTCTCGTCGGCGACCACACGTAGCCGCCCGATCATCAACACGCGCGACGAGCCGCATGCCGACGCCGAGAAGTACCGGCGCCTGCACGTGATCGTCGGGGATTCGAACATGGCCGAGACCACCACAATGCTCAAGGTCGGTTCGGCGGCGCTGGTGCTGGAGATGATCGAGGCCGGTGTCGCATTCCGCGACTTCGCCCTCGACAACCCCATCCGGGCCATCCGCGAGGTCTCGCACGACCTCACCGGAAGTCGACCCGTCCGGCTGGCCGGCGGCCGCCAGGCCAGCGCACTCGACATCCAGCGCGAATACCATTCGCGAGCCGTCGAGCACCTGAAGACCCGTAAGCCGGATCAGCAGATGACCCAGGTCGTCGATCTCTGGGGCCGCATGCTCGACGCCGTCGAGCAGCAGGACTTCGCGAAGGTCGACACCGAGGTCGATTGGGTGATCAAGCGCAAGCTCTTCCAGCGCTACCAGGACCGCTACTCCATGGATCTGTCCGATCCGAAGATCTCGCAACTCGATCTGGCGTACCACGACATCAAGCGTGGTCGTGGTGTCTTCGATCTGCTGCAGCGCAAGGGACTTGCCGCGCGGGTCACCACCGACGAGGCCATCCAGGCCGCTGTCGACACTCCGCCACAGACCACCCGGGCCAAGCTCCGCGGCGACTTCATCGCCGCCGCGCAGAAGGCCGGTCGTGACTTCACCGTCGACTGGGTGCACCTGAAGCTGAACGATCAGGCCCAACGCACCGTGCTGTGCAAGGATCCGTTCCGCAATGTCGATGAGCGCGTCGAACGCCTGATCGCATCCATGTGAATCTCCGTGTCCTAGTCTGGTCCGGTGGCGACCAACAAGGTTGAACGGCTGATGAACCTGGTGATCTGCTTGCTGTCCACCAGTCAGTACCTCTCGGCCGATCAAATCCGTAGCAATGTGATCGGATATCAGGATTCGAAGTCCACCGAGGCCTTCAATCGGATGTTCGAGCGCGACAAGAACGAACTCCGCGATCTCGGGATACCGGTCGAGACCGGCCGGACGTCCGGGTTCTCGGCCGTCGACGGCTATCGGATCAACAGGTCCGAGTACGAGCTCCCGGACATCTCGCTCGATCCCGACGAGGCCGCCGCAGTGGCATTGGCCGCGGCGTTGTGGGATTCGCCGGAACTCGCGGCCTCCAGTCACAGCGCGCTGATGAAGCTGCGTGCGGCCGGAGTGCAGATGGATCCGGGGTCGGCGTTCGACGAGAACTCCACCGCCATACATTCCAGTGCCCCGCAGGGGATCGGCTCACCTGCGGTGCTCGGGTCGTTGCTGGCCGCGCTCGACGAGAACCGTCCCGTTCGATTCGAGCATCGCCCCGGCCCGACGTCACCCCATGTGACACGGACTGTCGAACCGTGGGGTGTGGTGACCCACCTGGGCCGCTGGTATCTCGTCGGACACGACCGCGACCGCGGTCAAACGCGCACCTTCCGGCTCACGCGCATCCTGTCGGTGACCCCGTTCGGCAAGGTCGGTGAACTCACCCGACCCAGCAACGTCGATCTGCGTCAGATCGTGGCCGACGCCGTCGACCGATCAGGGCCGGTGGTCACCGCCCGGGTCTGGGTCGCCGAGAAACGCGCCGCCGGTCTGCGCCGTATCGCGACGTCGACCGAACCGGGGGAGCACGCCGGTCGTGCCGGCAGCATCCTCAACATCGCGATGCGGTCCACCGACGGGCTCACCCGCCAGGTCCTCGGCGCCGGTGCCGATGCTCTGGTCCTCGATCCGCCCGAGCTCCGCGACAATGTGATCAGCGAACTCCGGACTCTGAGGGGGGCGGGCCGATGAGCACCGGTACCGATCGGCTCAATCGACTGCTCGTGATGGTCCCGTACTTCCTGGCCAATCCCGGGGTCAATGCCGCGAAGGCGGCAGTCGACCTGGGGACCACACCCAAGCAGGTACTCGAGGATCTACAGCAGCTGTGGATGTGTGGATTGCCGGGATATACGCCGGGCGACCTGATCGATCTGGCGTTCACCCCCGACAGTGTCGAGGACGGCGTCGCGGTGACGTTCTCTGCCGGCATCGACCGACCGTTGAAACTGACCGGCTCCGAGGCCGCGCCGCTGCTGGTGGCGTTGCGTTCGCTGATCGACGCCTCCGGAGTGGTCGACCCGGCCGCGGCACGTCGGGCAATCGCGAAGATCGAGAATGCGATGGGGTCGCGTCTGGGTGAAGCCGTCACCGAGACCCCGGCCGACCTGTCGCAGTCCAGTGACTCCGAAGCGGTGACAGCCGTTCGTGAGGCTGTTCGTGACCATCGGGCGGTACGGCTGCGGTACTACTCGGCCACGCGGGATGTGGTCGGTGAACGCGTGGTCGACCCGATTCGCATCCAGGCCATTCAGAGCCACGGGTACCTCGAAGGCTGGTGCCGCGACAGCGAGGGCATCAGGCTGTTCCGGTTCGACCGGATCGAGGCGGCGACGGTGCTCGATGAGCCGAGTACCCCGCCTCCGTCCACGGGCGGTAGCGCCTTGGCCCTGTTCGAAAGTGATTCCGCACTGCCCGAAGCAGTGGTGGAAATCGATCAGGACGTGGTCTGGGTGCTCGACTACTACCTGATCGAACCCCTGGATCCCGACAATCTCGCCGGTTCTCAGGGGCCGGTGGTGGCGACCATGAGATACGGATCGGCCGACTGGCTCATCCGGTTCCTGCTCGGATTCGGTGGCAAGATCAGGGTCAGGAACGAGGAGTTGTCGCGCGAGGTCCGGTCGAGGGCCGCGGCCACGCTCACGATGTACGGCGCGGATTCGCTGTCCACGGCCTGACAGGTAGCTGTGAGACGGCTGTTCGAAGGGTTACGGTTGCAACTGGTCCGGTAGCATTGCGGACGAACTCAATGGGAGAGGTAGCTGCACAATGAATGCATTACAGCCATGGCACATCATCCTCGTGGTGGTCGTGTTCCTGGTCCTTTTCGGCTCCAAGAAGTTGCCGGACGCCGCACGTGGACTGGGTCGTTCGATGCGCATCTTCAAGAGCGAGGTCAAGGAGATGCAGAACGAGAACAATTCCGACACGCCCGCACCGGCACCGACCCCCCAGTCGCCGCCGCAGATCACCACGGGCGTTGACGGAACACCGACGAATTCGACCGAATCCGAACGTCGTTCTGCCTGATTTCCACCCTCGCCGCTTGGTAGGCGGGTCATTGCTTTCCGGTTGACCCGTCTACAACTGACCCCTGAGTAGTCGACCACGTGCGCATACCTTTTGACCCTCGGCGCCGCAAGCGCAAGGTGAATCCTGACGGCACCATGTCGTTGGTCGATCACCTTCGTGAACTGCGAAACCGGCTGCTGATCTCTGTCCTAGCGATCGCCCTCACGACCATCCTCGGATTCGTCTGGTATTCGTACGGGTTCCTCGGCATACCGTCGCTGGGCGACCTGCTGCGTCAGCCCTACTGTGACCTGCCGGCATCCTCACGCGCCAACCTCACCGGTGACGACACCTGTCGGCTCCTCGCGACCGGGCCCTTCGACCAGTTCATGCTGCGCCTCAAGGTGGCACTGTCCGCCGGAATCGTGATGGCGTGCCCGGTGTGGTTCTACCAACTGTGGCAGTTCATCACGCCCGGCATGGTCCAGAAGGAACGCAAGTACGCGGTCACCTTCGTCGCCTTTGCTGCCGTGCTGTTCCTGGCCGGTACCTTTCTCGCCTACCTGGTGATGGCCAAGGCGTTCGAGGTCTTGCTGACCATCGGCGACAACGTGCAGATCACCGCCCTGGCCGGTGACCAGTACTTCAACTTCCTCATTCACCTGCTGATCATCTTCGGCCTCAGTTTCGAACTTCCGTTGCTGATCGTGGCGCTGAACATGGTTGGTGTCCTGAGCTACGCGAAGTTGAAGTCCTGGCGTCGCGGACTGATCTTCGGCATGTTCGTTTTCGCTGCTTTCTTCACGCCGGGTTCCGATCCGTTCACCATGCTGGCACTCGCCGGCGCCCTGACGATCTTGTTGGAAATTTCCATCCAGGTCGCTCACCTGCACGATTACCGCAAAGCGAAGCGTGAGGCCCAGGAATGGGGCAACGTGAGCGACGACGAAGCCGCTCCGATCGGTGAGGCGAGCTCGGTCGGGCATGTACCCGGCCCGGTATCGCCACCAGAACCGGTATCGGCTTCGTCCAGAAGCAGTGGAGCCGATCTCTACGATGACACTCTCTGATACGCGAACCGAACTCGAGAAGTTCGCCGGGCGCCAATCATTTGCCCTCGATCCCTTTCAGCGCGACGCATGCATCGCCCTGGAAGACGGTCACGGGGTTCTGGTCTGTGCACCGACGGGCGCAGGCAAGACCATCGTCGGCGAGTTCGCCGTGCACCTGGCGCTCGCCGGCGGGTCGAAGTGCTTCTACACCACCCCCATCAAGGCGCTGAGCAACCAGAAATACTCGGATCTGGTTCGAGCACACGGGGCCGAATCGATCGGTCTGCTGACCGGCGATTCGTCGATCAACTCCCATGCGCCCGTCGTTGTCATGACAACCGAAGTCCTCCGCAACATGATCTATGCGAATTCACCTGCCCTGCAGTCCTTGTCGCATGTGGTGATGGACGAGGTCCATTTTCTCGCCGACCGGTTCCGCGGCGCCGTCTGGGAAGAGGTCATCTTGCACCTCGAACCATCGGTGCGGGTGGTGAGCCTGTCGGCGACGGTCAGTAACGCCGAGGAGTTCGGATCCTGGATCCAGACGGTGCGGGGTGACACCACCGTCATCGTCGACGAGCATCGCCCGATCCCGCTGAACCAGCACATGCTGGTCGGCAACAGGCTCTTTGACCTGTTTGATCATCGGGACCACAAGGCTCCCGACAAGAAGCCGTCGGTGAACCCGGAGCTGACCCGATACATCCGCCAGCGTGAGCTCGCGGCCCGGCGGGACGACGACTTCTCCGCCCGTGGACCACGGGGACGGGGGCAGCGCAGTGATCACCGCCGGAGCGGGGTGCGTCCGGTGTCCCGGCCCGACCTCATCGCGCGTCTTGATCGCGACGGCCTGCTGCCCGCGATCAGTTTCATCTTCTCCAGGGCCGGATGCGAAGGCGCGCTGAGTCAGTGCCTCCGGTCCGGTCTCCGCCTGCTCGAAGCACATCAGGTCGAGCAGGTGAACATGATCGTCGACAAGTACGTTGCCGAGCTGACCGCCTCCGACCAGGATGTGCTGGGAGTGCACAGCTGGCGCGAGGGTCTGACCCGAGGTTTTGCAGCGCACCACGCGGGACTTCTCCCCGCATTTCGGCATGCGGTGGAAGAGCTCTTTGTCAAAGGTCTGGTCAAGGTCGTATTTGCCACCGAGACACTGGCTTTGGGTATCAACATGCCGGCCCGCTCGGTAGTACTCGAGCGATTGATCAAGTACAACGGCGAATCACACAACGACCTCACACCGGGGGAGTACACCCAGCTGACCGGCCGCGCCGGACGGCGCGGCATCGACGTCGAAGGCCATGCCGTGGTGGTCTGGACCGAGGACCTCGATCCCGGACGTGTGGCCGGACTGGCGGGGGCACGAACCTTTCCGCTGCGTAGTTCCTTTGCCCCGGAATACAACATGGCCGTCAACCTGATCGGCCGTCTGGGACTCGCGGGTTCGCGAAACCTGCTGGACCGTTCGTTCGCACAGTTCCAGGCCGACCGCTCGGTGGTCGGCCAGGCGCGCCAGATCGACACCGCACGCCGCCAGCTCCGCAAGATCGAGGTGGAGCTCGAAGGTCGGTCCGAGGGACGCGGACTCGACTCGGGCATCGACGGTTTCCTGGGGTACACCCGGCTCCGTGAGGAGATCCGGTCACGCGAACGCAATCTGAAGTTCGAGAACCGGATGGCGTTGCAGCAGAGCACCGTTGAGGACCTCGCTGCTCTGAAGAGAGGTCAGGTCATCGGGCTCGCCGGAGGCCGCCATCGCGGCCTGGCCGTCGTGCTGGAAGCGGCCACCGACCTACGTGACCCGAAACCTCTGGTGCTGTGTGAGGATGCGTGGGCCGGCCGCGTCGGCCAGCGAGATTTCCTCAATCCACCTCAGGTGCTCGGTCATATGCGTTTGGCGAAGCAGATCGACCGGCGAACCGGGCGGGGCCGTCGTGACCTCGCCTCGGCGCTGCGGTCGACCGGCATCGACATCCCGCGCGGCAAACAGACCCGACGCACGCGAGCCGCCGACGATCCGGAACTCGCCCGGCTCCGTACCGAATTGCGGGAGCACCCGGCACACCAGATCCCGGCGCACGACGAGTTGTTCCGACTCGCCGAACGCCGCAACCGCGTGGCCAGGGAGATCTCGGCACTCGAAGAGTCTGTGTCGGCTCGGACGTCGACGCTGGCGGTCAATTTCGATCGGGTGGTGGCGGTTCTCATCGACCTCGGCTATCTCGAACAGGTCGAGCACAAATCGAACGGCGACATGACCGTCACGCCGGCAGGAGACGTTCTCAGCCGGGTCTACAGCGAAAGCGACCTGCTGATCTGCGAGTGCATCCGCACCGGTCTGTGGGATCACCTCGGGGCCGCTGAACTCGCAGCGGTTGCGTCGTCGGTGGTCTATCAATCGCGCCGTGATTCGTATGGCGGCGCGGAACTGGTCACCGGAGTCGCCACGGTCCGGGAAGCCTTGAGCCGCACTCATGCCGCCTGGAAAGACCTGGCACGCGTCGAGATGAGCCGCATGGTGGAACCGACACGCGAACCCGATGCCGGTTTCGCGACAGCGATCCATCTGTGGGCGTCTGGCCGCGGGCTGACCGAGGTGCTGGCCGCCGCCGGCGAGCGGGGCACTTCTCTTCCGGCCGGCGACTTCGTTCGCTGGAGCAGGCAGGTCATCGATCTCTTGGAACAGATGCGGGTCGCAGCCGGACTCGGAGGATCAGATCGTTCGAAACTGGCGCGCTCGGCGTCGGCCGCGATCGCGGCCATCAGGCGTGGTGTTGTCGCTGTCGAACTAGGCTGACACCGTGCACGTTTTCGCCGAGGACGTGCCTGATCAGCTTTTGGATGTGCGGTATGTTCGGGGTTCGGAAATCCTGGACTCGCGATCGGTGCGACGCGGACATGTGGAGGGGAAAGAACATGAGCGGGCCCAACGACCCGAACAACCAGGGTGGCGGTTCGACACCCGGCCAGTGGCAACCAGGACAGGGGCAACCGGGGCAGGGACAACCGGGGCAGGGGCCTGACCCGTGGAGCCAGCAGACGTACGGCTACCCGGGTGGCGGTCAGCCACCGCAGGGTCAACCGCCGCAACAGGGTTGGGGCCAGTCACAGCAACCACCACAACAGCCGGGCCAGTACGGTCAGCCCGGCGTGCCGCAGTACGGTCAGCAACCCCAGTACGGCCAACCCCAGTACGGTCAGCAACCGCAATACGGTGCACCGCAGGGGCAACAGGGTCAGTTCGATCCGTCCGGGCAGTACGGTCAACCGGGCCAGTACGGTCAGCCGGGCGGCGATCAGTTCGCGGGCATGACCCCGCCGAAGAACTCGAAAAAGCTGCCGTTGATCATCGGCGCCGCGATTGTCGGTGTCATCGCGGTCATCCTGGCGGTGACCGCGTTCTGGCTGCCCGGCTTCGCGGTGACAAAGGTGCTGAGTCAGGACGCCGCCCAGAAGGGTGTGACGTCGGTCCTGGAGAACGACTACCAGGCCACGGATGTCGAAAACGTCGAGTGCCCCAAGGATCAGGAAATCAAGAAGGGCAACACCTTCACCTGCACCGCCACCGTTGCCGGCGCGAACCAGCAGGTCAAGATCACCTTCCTCGACGATGACGGCAAGTACGAGGTCGGTCAGCCGACCGCTCAGTAGGAGTTGGTGTCCGGTGGCAGGTGGGTCTCAACCCACCTGCCAGCCGAGCGCTTTTCCGAGTCGGCCGATCGATGATCCGACGCCGAGTTCCTCGATCAGGTCTGCCAGCGCGGCCGGGTCGGCAGGTGCTGCCGGGAGTCGGTCGTCCTTGTCTCCGGTGATCTCCGCGTCCGTCTTCACAAAAACCACCGTTCGCGCGGCGCGCAGGTAGTCCGCGCCTTCGGCGAGGGCCTTGCGTTGGCGCGGTGAGATGCGTTTGTCCGACGTGGTCGATGCCACGCGTTCGAGCTCGTCGAGGTCGCCGAACTCGTGGAGCAGTTTCGATGCGGTCTTTTCTCCGATGCCCGTGACTCCCGGCAGGCCGTCCGATGGATCGCCGCGCAGGATCGCCATTTCGGCGTAGGCCGAACCCGGGTTCTCCGTTGGTACGTCGTACTTCTCGGCCAGTTCAGCCGGGCCGAACATCTCTGCCTTGGCCAGCCCGCGGCCGACGTACAGGACGCGCACCGGAACGGGGTCATCCGCGACGACCTGCAGCAGGTCCCGGTCGCCGCTGACCACGATCACCGGATCCGTGGCCTCGGAATCCGCGAGTGTCCCGATCACGTCGTCGGCCTCACAGCCCTGGGCGCCGGCTGTCGCGATTCCGGAGGCAGCCAACAACTTCAAGATCATGTCGACCTGTGGAGACAGGGTGTCGGGTACCTCTTCGGATCCGTCTGCGACTCCTTCGGCCACGCGATGGGCCTTGTACGACGGGATGAGGTCGGTCCGGAATGCCGGGCGCCAGTCGAGATCGAGACATACGACCAAGCGCTGCGGGTGTTCTCGGGTGACCAATGAGGCGATCATGTCGAAGAATCCGCGGACGGCATTGACCGGTCGCCCGTCGGGTGCAGTCATCTTCTCGGGCAGAGCGTGGAAGGCCCGAAACCAGAGGCTGGCGCCGTCGAGCAACATCAGTGGAGCTGTCATGCCTAAACCATGCCAGATCTGAGTCGACCGGCCGGTATCTGCGGTCAGGTGGCGCTGCGTTCGTCGGAGCCCAGCACGTCGAGCACGGCCATCTGGGCCTCGGCGTCGCCGGTCAGCGGTTGACTCGACGGTCCTTGCCGCAAGGCGACTTTGACGTCGGCGCGGCTGATGTTCGCCGATACTGTGGACGCCACGAAGGACAGCAGCAGGTCGACGAATCGATCGGGATCATCGCGGAACGGGAAGTGGCCGGACTTGTCGAAGATGACCAGCTGCGAGCCCGGCATGGCGCTGTGGAGCATGTGGGCGTGCTGTACCGGGATCACCTGGTCATCCGAACCCCAGATGATGAGCGTCGGGATCCCCGCGCTCAGGTAACAGCGGTCGAGCATCGTGACGACCTGGCCCCGCCAATCGACGGCGGATCGCAGGGTCCGGGCGAAGACTTCCGCCGAGCCCTTCTCCGGCATTCGCTCGAGAACGCGAATGATCTCGTTGTTGTCGCGGAACAGCGCACCAGGAAGATGCTGGTGCAGCATGCGCGAGGCTGCCGAAAACGTCGAGAAGACCCACGGAAGCGATACGACGCCCAGTGCGTACTCCGAGAACGGGAGCGACAGCGCTCTGAGCGCCGGATTCACGTCCTTGGTGACACCGCCGGTCCCCACCAGCACCAAGCGTTCCACCATCTCGGGGTACTGATACGCGAACTGCCCGGCCACGCCACCTCCCAGTGAGTGGCCGACGATGGTCACGCGTTCGACATCGAGGTAGGTCAGCAGGTCGCGCATGCCGTTGGCAAAAGCCGGCACCGAGTAGTCGGCGCGCGGGCGGTCCGAGAACCCGTGCCCGAGAAAGTCCGGTGCGATCACCGTGTACTTCTCGCTGAGCTGGTTGAATACCGGTTCCCAGGCCAGGGAATTGTCGCCGATCCCGTGCAACAGCAGGAGCGCGGGGCCCGAACCTGCCATCCGGTAGGCGCGCTTATAGCCGTGCAGATTTGCGAACTGAACCTGAGCATCGTCGGTAGGAACAGCCCGCAGCCGACGTCGTGCGCCTTCTCGGTCCACGGTGACCCCCTGGGGTTTTTCAGAACTTGTGCTCCCTGTGCGTATATCTTCCGTGCCATACGCGGTTTCTGCCGAGTGAGTGACCACTAATTGTGGGCTGGCTCTGATTCTGGCCCCCGTCCCGAACTTCACCGTGCGAGGTCCGACGGTCGACCGCGCCGCGGTTCAGGGGACCGCTAGCCTGGAAACCATGGTGGATCAGCGATTCTCGGCAGCGGTGTACAAGTCACGTCTCGAGCGGGCACAGGAACTGACGGCCGAGGCCGGCCTGGCAGCCCTGTTCATCACCCCCGGACCAGACCTGCGCTATCTCACGGGGTCGCGGGCAAGCACCTTCGAACGACTCACTGCGCTGGTGATCAGTCCGGGCCGAGCACCCGAGGTTGTGGTACCCCGGCTGGAATTGGCAGCACTACGCGAATCGGCGGTCGGTGAGTTGGGCCTGACTGTCCACGACTGGGTCGACGGGCAAGATGCCTACACACTTGCCGTGCACGCATCTGGGGGAGCCGGGAATCGATACGCCGTTTCCGACGCGACGCCGGCCCTGCATACCGTCCCCTTGGCAGAGCGCTGGGGCAGCGCGCCAGAACTTGCCACCGAGGTGCTGCGTGAACTGCGAATGATCAAGGACGACGCGGAGATCGAGGCGCTGCGGAGGGCCGGTGCCGCGATCGATCGAGTGCACGCACGAGTGTGGGAGTGGCTCAAAGTCGGTCGTACCGAACGTGAGGTCGCGGCCGACATCGATGCAGCGATCCTCGCGGAAGGACACACCCGCGCCGAGTTCATCATCGTGGGCTCCGGCCCCAACGGGGCCGACCCCCACCACGAGGTCTCAGATCGCGTGATCGAGGACGGCGACATGGTCGTGGTCGACATCGGCGGACCGGTACAACCGGGCTACAACTCCGACTGCACCCGAACATATTGTGTCGGAACAGCTTCCGACACGATTGCGCGACAGTACGAATGGCTGCAACAAGCGCAGCGGGCCGCCGTTGCCGCCGTCCGCCCCGGTGTCACCGCGGAGCAGATCGACGCCGCCGCCCGGGACGTGTTGGCTGCCGCCGGGCTGGCCGACAAGTTTGTTCACCGCACCGGCCACGGCATCGGCCTGTCTGTTCATGAAGAGCCGTATATCGTTGCGGGAAACGATATTCCACTCCGAGCAGGCATGGTATTCAGCATCGAACCCGGCATCTACTTCGACGGTAGCTGGGGCGCTCGGATCGAAGACATCGTGGTTGTCACCGACGATGGCTGCGAGGCCTTCAACTCCCAACCACACGAACTGAAGTCGGTCTGAGTCGGTTCTTCGCCGATCACATCGGTTCGAATTCTTGTTCGACAGACCGCTGGTATTGGCGTAGACTGGTCGAAAGTATTCGTTCAGATGTGCTGGGGGGCACCGTGACTGACGATCATTCTGTTGATTCTGGTTTGTCTGTTGATGCTGTGTCGGTTCCGGTGT
>NZ_DATCVM010000141.1:0-12857 GCF_036566845.1 Williamsia sp. | reverse complement strand
CGGTTCCGTACCCGCTCCGGACGCTTCGCTCCTGGCCGATCTCGAGGTCGGTGCGGGCGGACGTATCGCACGGATCGCCGACACCGACCCCGAGATGCTGCGCTACTTCGATTCCGTGGGAATCGCACTGGACCGACTGGTCACCATCCGGGAACTCCGGCCGTTCGCCGGGACCATCGAGATCAGCATCGACGAGGGCACACCGATCAACCTGGGCGACATCGCCGCCCGCGCTATCTGGCTCGTCACCGCATAGTCCAGCCCTCAACCCGCCCCAACACCCGACCGTGCCCACCCCCCGTCGACCGTGCCGAAATCACCGCCGACCGTGCCGAAATCACCGTTCAGCGTGCCCAAATCACCCCCGAGCGTGCCCACCCGATCGTGTTCCAACCCTCGCGACGGCTACTGCGGCGCGCTCGGCGTTTGACGTAACCGCGCAAGCCACCGGTCCACCTCACGTTGCGAGCGAAGGCGGACCACAGCGAGGTCTGGATGAGTTGTTTCGAGCGCGGGCACCGATTCCATGTATTTCGCTCGCGTCACCACTGCCCATCGAAGGACGTGCAACCGCTCGGTGAAGACCGTCCGAAGCGGCGGCTCGACGTTTCCGTTCCACAGGACCTCGCGTCGCAGACGGCGGCGCACCGCGCGGCGAAAGAGTCGCGGAAACGTCGTCCACCAGAACGGAAGGTCGAGCCACACCAGCAGATCTGCTTGCTGGGCGAGGATCGGCCGAGCACTGTCGTACTGCCATTCCGTGACCCACGAGTCCTCGGCGACAAGTGCACGAACGTCGTCGACGAATTCCGGCCGAGGCGTCCAGTCCGGACCGTGGAACAGAGCATCGATTTCGGTGTGGGCGACTCCGGTCAGCGCGGAGATCCGAGCCGCGAGAGTCGTTTTACCCGACCCCGAGACCCCCGCCACCACAATGCGTTCGGGGTGAATGATCAAGGGTCATCGCACGAGAGCACTGAGGCACGGTATCAAGCAGACGCGCGCGTCATCTGTTTCGGCACGCTCGACGGTCGGATCGGCACGCTCGACGGTCGGTTCCCGCACGCTCGACGGTCGGTTCGGCACGCTCGACGGTCAGTGGCCCCGGAGTGTCGCGGGGCGGACAACCATGACCGAGCTCGCGCGGCGGCCCTTCTCCTGCAGTAACGCGATCGTGTGACCGTCCGGATCGATGGCGGCGTAGGTGCCGCTCATACCGATCGGCTCCAGCCAGCGACCCTGGCTGATCGATTCGGCCTCGTCGGCGCTGATGTTGCGGTGCGGGAAGGCGAATTGCGCCGCCGAGTCGATGTCGAGCGAGACGCCCGGATCGTCGGCCAGTTCTTCGAGGGTATGTGCGACGTCGAGGCCGAACGGACCGACCCTGGTGCGGCGCAACGAGGTCAGGTGTCCCCCGACACCCAGGGCTCCACCGAGATCGCGGGCCAGCGAACGGATGTAGGTGCCGGCCGAACACTCGACCTCGACATCGACATCGGCGTAGGTGATCGCGTCGGGGTTGTTCTCGCCGGGCGGTATCACCCGAATCGCCCCGACCTCGAAGCGGGACACGGTGACCGGGCGCGCCTTCAGTTCGAACTCGGCGCCGTCGCGGGCGAGTGCATGAGCCCTGCGGCCGTCGACCTTGATCGCACTGACCCGCGCCGGGATCTGGCTGATGTCGCCGGTCAATGCCGCGACCTGTTCGGCGATCTCGTCTGGTGCGACGTGACCTGCATCGGTCGACGAGAGGACCTCGCCCTCGGCGTCATCGGTGTCTGTTGCCGCACCCAGGCGGATGGTGGCCGTGTAGGCCTTGGTGGTCAGGGACAGCAGACCGAGCATCTTCGTCGCCCGCTCGACTCCGATCACCAGCACCCCGGTGGCCATGGGATCCAGGGTGCCGGCGTGCCCGACTTTTCTGGTCTTGAGCAGCTTCCGGCACCTGGACACCACGTCGTGACTGGTCATGCCCTGCGCTTTGTCGACGATCAGCAGGCCGGCGCCGTCGAGGCCGGAACTCACCTTGCTCACAGCGAGATCACCGCGATGATCAGGCCGTCCTGGACCAGCCATCGACCGTCGAACCCGAGAAGCGGTTCACCACCGTCGACGGTCGCCCCGTCGACCAGCAGCTCACTGCGAAACGTGCCGACGGATCCCGAGCCGTTCCGTTCGAACGTGATGTGCGCATCCTCGAAGCCCAGCCAGCGCTTGGTCAACGGGAACCACGCCTTGTACGTCGCCTCCTTGGCACAGAACAGGAGTCGATCCCAGTGCACGGAATCGTCCCGCTTCGCGAGGACCTCCCGTTCGGGCTCGAGGCTCACCGCATCGAGGACGCCCTCGGGCAGCGGGGCGTGTGGTTCGGCATCCATACCCAGCGAGCGCACCTGCATCGAGTACCCGGCGATGGCGGCTCGGTAACCGTCGCAGTGGGTCAGGCTTCCGACCACCTGACGTGGCCAGAGCGGCTCACCGTTCTCACCGCGCATGATCGGCACGGGGTCGATACCCAACTGGCCCAATGCCTCTCGAGCACAGTTCCGGGTGGTGACGAATTCCTTGCGACGCTTCTCGACGGCCCGCGCGATCAACCCCGCCTCGGCGGGCATCGGCTCATGATCGGGCATCTCACCAAACGATTCGGCCACCGCAACCCCGGAAGGCAACAGCTTTTCGATCATGGTGTCGGGCCCCGTTTCTGTTCGCGCTCGGCTCGGCGAGCCTTGACTCCATCACGCTTGGCCGCCAACTTCTCGGCGAACTCGGCGGCCCGCTCCCGATAGTCGGGCGGCAGTTCGAACCGGGCGCCGTGTTCGGGCAGGTGCTCGGGCCGCAGACCACCGTCGGGCGCGATCTTGCGGAGCAACGGCTCGGGCAGACCACGCCGGTTCCATTCCCGCGGATAGCCGACCGAGACCTCTTCGAAGCGGACGTCGTCGTACCAGGTGGTGCGTGGGATGTGCAGGTGTCCGTAGACGCAGCACGACGCGTTGTACCGGGTGTGCCAGTCGGCGGTCAGCTCACTGCCACACCACAGTGCGAACTCCGGATACATGAGCGCGTCAGTGGGTTCCCGACGCAGCGGCCAGTGGTTGATGAGGACCTTCGGCTCGGCCTGATCGAGCTGGTCCAACCGCCGCCGGGTCAGCTCGACCCGCGCCCGTCCCCAGGCATCACGCGTCGGGTAGGGCTCGGGCGACAACAGGAACTCGTCGGTGGCGACGACGTTGTTCTCGCGGGCCACCGCCAGCGCCTGCAATTTGTTGGTGGTTCCGGCGGGGCGAAAGGTGTAGTCGTACAACAGGAACATCGGGACCACCCGAACCGGCGTCGACCCGTCGCCGGGATCGAACAGCGGATAGATGTCCTCAGGGGTGATCACACCGAGATCGCGGCACATCTGGACGAGGTAGTCGTACCGGGCCACGCCGAAGATCTGCATGGGATCCTTGGCGGTGGTGTAGAGCTCGTGGTTGCCGGGGACCCAGATCACGGTCCCGAATCTCGCCTTCAGGCGACGCAGGGTGTCGCTGAGGTCGTCGGTCCGTTCACTCACATCGCCGGCCACGATGAGCCAGTCGCCCTGATCTTGAGGCTGAATCCTGTCGATCACCGATTCGTTACCGCGATGTGCCACATGCAGGTCACTGATCGCCCACAATGTCGCCATCGAAGTCCCTTCGCGCAGCCGGCCGGAGGCGGTTTGCCCCAACACGCGAGGGTAGTCGACCAGACGACAGCGGCGTTGCCGGGCTATCCCGCCGGACGCTTCTGCAACTCCGCCGAAGCAGTCTCGAAGCGATCACTGCCGAGGCCTTTGATCCACCGTTTGACGCCGGCCGCCGGGAACGACCCACCATTGTCCAGCACCCAGCGGGTATAGACCTCTGGCGCCAGATCAACGGCGAGATCGGCGCCCCGTCCCCTCCCCGCAGGGCGTTCGAGTACCCGCCACCCCCGTTGGAACAGCGACCCGCCCGAGGTTGTGAACGACACCGCCACCACGCTCAGAAAGTTCAGAACCCGGTAGGGGCCCTTCAGCGTGTTGTGTAGGACCGCGTCGTCCGGCTTCGTGACAAGCCGACTGTCCACGAACGCGAGCCCCGCGGCGCGAGCCTCTTCGACCATCCACTTCAACGATCTGTTCGCCAGCTCGGACTCGGGGTATCCACCACCCACGTCGCTGTGAACGCCGTCGAACCAGATCTGTTTGACGTCAGTGGTTGCCTCCGCCTTCTTGTTCTCCGTCCAGAGGGCAGGTGCAAAGGCCCGCCGACGCTCGTGAATCGCCAACGCATGCCTGGCGGTGGCCACCTGTGGCGTCAACGACACATTGTGAAATTGGTACTTCCGGCGTGTCACGCCTGGAACGCCCAGGGTTCCGACGGTGTCGAACACCCCGAGGAACCGGATGAACTCGTCGTGCTTGCTGTAACAGTCGACCCGGAAGTCGTCCGCGGCCGCGGACCACTCGGGGGTGGGATCCTCGTCGTCGGCCGGCCGACTGCGGTAAAGCGGCATCGCCGTCGACAGCCTGTTCGCCACCAACCCTTCTGGCTTGAGCAGACCGATCGCATTGATCATGCCCGCCAGGCTGCGCGCGGTGTAGGCACCGCGACTGAATCCGAACACGTAGATCTGGTCGCCGTCTTGATAGTTCAACGACAGGAACCGGTAGGCCCCGACGATCGCCGCGTCGAGTCCCAGCCCGAACGCACCACCGGCAAGCTTCTCGAACCGCGTTGCGCCGGTACCGACTCCGGCCGCGTAATAGACGATCTGGATGGGACCACCCTCCGGCGCCGGATCGACCGCCCGCGCGATCTTCTCTATGTTCGAGACGTCTTTGTCGTCAGCGCTCTTCCATGTTCCGTCGCAGCACACCACCAGATTCTTCACTGCCCCGCCCTCCCGGAGAACTGTGTCAGTTCTCGTTCCTCAGCAACGTTGTCAGGTCCGCCCGATCAGAGAGATCCAACTTGGTGCAGGCCCGATAGATGTGACCTTCGACGGTGCGCACCGACACCGTCAGTCGCTCGGCGATCGCCTTGTTCGACAGACCCGCCGCGACCAGCGTGGCGATCTCCCGTTCCCGGGCCGTCAGTGGCAACGGATGCGCGGCGGCGACCAGGGCCGGGGTCCGCAAACCACCGCACTCTGCGGACAACCGGCCCGCAACCGCCGCCGACGACGCCATCGCAGCCCGGTCTCCGGCCACGTCGTGGACATTGGCGGCCTGGGCAGCGGCATCGGCGGCCGAGATCAGCGCGCCGATCTGAGCCAACTCGTCCGCGCTCGCATCCAGAGCCGCGCCGTCGCCGGCTGCGACCGCGGCCGCGTGCCGTGCGTAGGCCCCCACCAGGTCACCGTCGATCTCCGCAGCCAACTCGGTCAGTCGCTTCGCGGCGGTGTCGTCGCCGAACCGTGCTGCGGCATGCAGCGCTTCGGCTTCGATGCCGTACTGTCCCGCCTCGGCGGCGTCCCTGGCCGCGGCCTGGGCGAGGGAGATCGCTTCTCCCGTCACCCCCTGTGCTGCCGCCAGCCACGCCTCGGTGATCCTCAGTTGGGGGGCGAACACTGCGACATAACGCCCTTCGCGACGCCGGGCCTCGGTCAGCACGCGGAGCGCGTCGTTATCGCGGCCCAATGCCGAATATGACTGCGCCAAAATAATTCTGCCCGGAAAGCTCCAGGCCGCAGCAGACGTGGTATCCAATGCCGCCAGCGACTGCTCACAGCGTCCGACAGCCGACTGCACGCGTCCACAGGCCAGGTCCACATTCCCCATCACGATGTTCGCGATCGCCCAGCCGAGGAACTGCCCGGCTGTCCGGAACTGTAGGTTACGGGCGGCTTCCTCTCCGGCGCCGTCGAACTGTCCGGTCAGGGTCAACCCGATCACGGCTCCGTACCCGCCCATGAACTTGAGCAGTCCATCGACCTTCGTCTCGACTTTCCGTCCCCGCGAAGCGATCTCGGCGACCTCGGAGCCACGTCCCCCGAGCGCCCGAGCCAGGCCACCACCGAAGCAGGCCCACTCGAGCGCGTAGGGCGACGCCCGTGGGGCGTCGAGTACCTTCTGGGATCGTTCGAGGGCTTCGGTGAGGCGGCCTTCGAACAATACACAGGCCGACGCGAGGCCCTCGACGACCAATTCCAGTGCCGGATCATCGATTCGATCGGAGACCAGTTCCAGCACTTCGTCGGCGCGACGACTCTCACCCATCGTCCACAGCAGATTGCTGATTCGGGTCAAACCCCACTGCACCAGCTGGACAGGGTCCATGTCCGCGGGGTCGAACGCTGTGAGTGTTTTTTCGGCTGCCTCCGCCTTACCCTGCCAAAGGAGCGCCCGGGCAAGTAGATTCGCCGCGGCCAATTCGCCACCCGCATCGAGCGCCGCCTGTGCGAAGCGTTCACCAAGCGGGATATTCGCCAGCGAGATCGCATCATTGGCCGCCCGACTCATCAACTCGACATCCACCTTTTCGTCGCTGTCGAGCGATAGCTCTGCCAATTTGATGCGCTCAGCAGCACTGCTGATCTCCCGGCCGGCGAGAGCTTTCACCAACTGTCCCCGCAGCCGCCGCGACGACGCGATTCCCAGCCGCCGGCGGATCACATCACCGAACAGCGGATGCGTGTAGTGGACGTTGAACCGCGAGCCGTCGCGCGCCACCCGGATCAGCCCGCGGGTTTCGGCGTCGTCGACAGCGGTGTCGCCCGCGAGTTCGCAGAGCACGTCGATGTCCAACGGCTCGCAAAACGTCAGCAGTTTGAGTACGTGCAGCGACTCGTCGTCGAGATGGTCAATACGGCTTTCGAGCAGCGATGCCAGCTCGGAAGTGACCGCGGCCCTACCCCGTAACTGCCACACACCACGGACCTGCCGCAACGCACCCGACTCCAGGGCGCCTTCGACGAGGTGGTGCAGAAAGAGTGCGTTGCCTCCGGAGGCGTCCCAGATGACATCGGCACTCAGACCTTCCAGATGACCGCCCAGGACCGATTCGATCAGCTCAACGCTCTGCTCTTTCGAGAACGGCGACAGAACCAGCCGCACCAGGTGCCGGTCTTTCCAGAGCGAAGTGATCGCATCAGGCACGACCTCGCCGCTGCGGACCGTTGCGATGATCCTCACCGCGCGGTCGATGGCCAACTGGTGCAGCAACGTTGCCGACAACTCATCGAGGAGATGCGCATCGTCGACACCGATCACCGCATCGCCGCCCGCGAGGAGTGCAGCCCGAGCAGCGGACATGAAGGTCACCGGATCTGTCGACGTCGTCGGCCCGACCAGGTGCGCAAAAGCGCCGAGCGGGATACTGCGCGCCGACTCGGTACCGGCCACCCAGCGCACCTGCTCCGCCATCGTGCCGGTGGCGTAGCGTGCCAAAGTTGTTTTGCCCACGCCGGGTTCACCCGTGAGGACAACACCGAGGTCTGGTGCCTCGGACGCGAGAGCCGACTGGATCGTCTTGAACTCCCGCTCACGTTCGATCAACGGCCATGTGCGAGCCACGGATAGATACTAGGCCGCAAAATGCCCGATTGGAGGTTAACTCTGCGAGTGAGGCCCTTTTGCCACTGTTGTCCACCGCCCGCCACGAACTCGCCAGACCACCGTAACCAGCCGAAGTGCCATGAAAACGACCAATCCCGACCAGATTCCGGCCAGACCCCAATCAAAGATCAGCGACAACCAGATCAGTGGAAGGAACCCGATCAATGCACTCGCGAGTGTCGCATTTCGGAGAAATGCCGCATCCGCACTGCCCAGCAGCACACCGTCGAGGGCGAAAACCACACCGGCTATCGGCAACATCGCGACAAAAAACCACCACGGCGTGCTGACCGCATCGAGAACGTCCGGGTCCGAGGTGAAGATCCTCGGTATCAACGAACTCCCCAGCGCGAACAGCACCGCCAGCAGAATCGAGACCCCCACCGACCACTGTGTCACCCGGCGGGTGACGCGCCACGCCACCGGCGCCGCGCGGGCCCCCAGTGCCGCGCCGACCAACGCTTGCGCGGCAATCGCGAACGAATCCAGCAACAACGCCACGAAATTCCACAATTGCAGGACCAATTGATGCGAGGCCACCGCAGCGACCCCGAAGCGACTGGCCACCGCAGCCGCGGACAAGAAGCAGATCTGAAAGGACAGGCTCCGGACGATCAGATCGCGCCCCAACACCAACTGCGCCACGATGACCGACCATTGCGGCTTCCGGCTCGGCAGATGCTCACGAGCGCACTCGGCGAACACCCGAACCACGAACAAGATCCCCGCGATGGTCTGTCCGACCACGTTCGCCACCGCGCTGCCCTCCAGCCCCATTTCGGGTGCGCCCAGGAGTCCATGCACCAGCAACGGACACAGAACGGCTGAAACACCCAGTCCGGTAACCACGTACACGATCGGCCTGCGGGTGTCCTGCACACCCCGCATCCACCCGTTCCCGGACATCGACAACAGGATCAGTGGGACACCACACACCGCGATCCGAAGCCAGCTGGTCGCCTCCTGCGCCACCGATCCCCCGCCGGTCAGTGCCGACAGGATCCACGGGGCGCCGAGTTGCACCACGGCAACAATCGCGCCGCCCACCCCGAGCGCGATCCAGGTGGCCTGCATGCCTTCGAACACGGCACCGGCGCGATCACCGGAACCGAACTTCTGTGCCGCGCGCGCAGTTGTGCCATAAGAGAGAAAGGTCAATTGTGTGCTGACCACACCCAGCACCAGAACACCCACACCCAGTGCTGCGAGGTCGGTTCCACCAAGCCGGCCGACAACGGCCAGGTCGAGCATCAGATACAGCGGTTCGGCGATCAAGACCACCAGGGCCGACAACGAGAGCCGCAGAATCCGCTTGTTGGTCGGATCGAACTCCGGGTTCGTAACGGCACCCGTCGATTGACCGTGTCCGGTACTCACACCGAGGTGAGGAATTGCCTGACGACCTCGTCGGCGGTTCCGGAGGCACCGAAGCCGGCCGCGAGTTGATGACCACCGCCACCATGCGCCAACGCGATCGGTACCAGGTCGACCTTCGACTTGGCCCGCATCGACACCGTCCACTGCCCGGGTGAACCTTCTTTGAACACGACGGCGACCTCGGCCTCGGCGGTAGTCCGAACGATGTCGACCACGCTCTCGCTCTCCTCCCAGCCCAGGGCCGCCGCGGACCTGTGGTCGACCACGGCGTACACCAGGCCGTTCCCGTCAAATGCCGACTCGACCAGCACGGCGGATTGCAGCGCCGCCGACACCATGGCGAGCCAGGCGAATCTGTGTGTGTCGAGCAGTGTCCGGGTCCATCGGCGGCCGTCAACACCGATGTCGAGCATGCGTGCCGCAATCAGATGCGAGTTCGATCGACCCCACTTGAACGAACCGGTATCGGTGACAACGCCGGCGTAGATGCAGGTCGCCATGTCGAGGTCCACGGTCACACCGAGTTCGTCGATGATCGACAGGACCAGCTCGGCTGTGCAATCAGCTTGCGGATCAACGTAATTGATCGTTCCGAAGCCCTCGTTGGACACGTGGTGATCAATCACGATCGAGTGGGTGGCCGCTTCGACCACCGCAGACAGGGATTCGAGACGGTAGATACTCGCGCAGTCGACCGCCACCACAACGGGATGACCGACAACGTCGTCGGCGTTCATGATCAGGTCTGCGCCCGGCAGCTGCGCGAGTGCCGTCGGCAGCTCGGTCGGTCCGGCAAAGCTCAGCTCGACGATGGTGCCCAGCCGGCGCAGCGCCGCGGCGATGGCCAGCCCACTGCCGATCGTGTCGGCATCGGGCCGGGTATGACAGAGCACGGTGACCGCCGGGGCGGCGGAGAGGACCTCGGTCGCCGAGCGCAATACCTTGTCGAACGGAGTCTGGGTGCTGCTCACCGCTCGCCTGTGCTCACGGCGCCGTCCCCGGAATCATCATCGTCGTCATCGGCCCGCGGTTCACGATAGGGATCGGCGTCACCGGCCGGAGCGGCATCACGGGCGAGCCGCGCGACCTCTTCGTCCTGCAGGCGGGCGCGCTCGAGAAGCTCTTCCATCTCCCGCGCGGTGTCGGGAACCCGGTCGAGCACAAAAGTCAGGGTGGGGGTGAACCGGACACCGGTTCCCGCTCCCACCTTCGACCGCAACACGCCGGTGGCCTTGGCCAAACCGGCAGCGGCCGACGCGTAATCGGGTGGTGTGTCCAGTGCGGGACCCATCACCGTGTAGAAAATCGTTGCATCATGCAGGTCACCGGTGACTTTCGCGTCGGTGACCGTCACGTAGGCGAGCCGGGGGTCCTTGATATCACTCGAAATCGCAGACGCGACGATCGACGAGATCCGCTTCGCCAGCCTCTGCGCCCGTGCTGGGTCTGCCATGGCAGCTCACTCTCCTGTTCCCGATGGTCCGGCGCCCGCCGGACCATCCATTGTGACTCACCCTCGATCACCACTGCCGCGACCGAATTCAATCGTCGCTGCCGCGACAGAAATCAATCATCGCTGCCGCGAATGTGCCGACGAACCGACAGTACTTCGATCTCGGGACGGTTGGACACCAGCGACTCGCAGGCGTCCAGGATCTCACCGACGTGCCGGACATCGCCGGCAACGGCCGCGACGCCTATGCGGGCACGGCGGTGAAGGTCGAGATCATCGACTTCGGCGACCGCCACCCGCAGACGCGCCAGTGATGCGACGATGGGTCGCACCACTGAGCGCTTCTGCTTGAGGGAGTGGATGTCGCCGAGCAGAAGGTCGATCTCAAGAGAACCGACAAACATCTCAGCCTCGCAGGACTATCAGTCCCGCGCCTTCTCCCGCAGCTCGTAGGTCTCGATCACGTCGTCGACCTTGATGTCGCTGTACGTGATCGTCAGACCACATTCGTAACCGTCGCGAACCTCGGTGGCGTCGTCCTTCTCCCGCTTGAGCGACGAGATGGTGAGGTTCTCCGCGACAACCACGTTGTCGCGCAGCAACCGCGCCTTGGCGTTGCGTCGCATGACGCCCGAGGTGACGAGACAACCGGCGATGTTGCCGACCTTGGACGAGCGGAAGATCGCCCGGATATCTGCCCGGCCCAGCTCGACCTCTTCGTAGACCGGCTTGAGCAGACCCTTGAGTGCGCTCTCGATCTCGTCGATGGCCTGGTAGATCACCGAGTAGTACCGGATGTCCACGCCTTCGCGGTTGGCCAGCTCGGTTGCCTTGCCCTCTGCCCGTACGTTGAACCCGATGATGATCGCGTTCGACGCCGACGCCAGGTTGACGTTGGTCTCCGTGACGCCACCGACACCACGATCGATGACGCGCAACTGCACCTCGTCGTCGATCTGTATGCCCATGAGTGCCTCTTCGAGCGCTTCCACGGTTCCCGAGTTGTCACCCTTGAGGATCAGATTCAGCTGCGAAGTCTCCTTCAGTGCCGAATCCAGGTCTTCGAGGCTGATCCGCTTGCGGCTGCGTGCGGCCAGCGCGTTGCGCTTGCGCGCATTGCGGCGGTCGGCGATCTGGCGGGCGATACGGTCCTCGTCGACCACGAGCAGGTTGTCGCCTGCACCGGGGACCGACGTGAAGCCGATGACCTGCACCGGACGCGACGGCATGGCCGCGGTGACGTCGTCGCCGTGCTCGTCGACCATGCGACGGACACGTCCGTAGGCGTCGCCGGCCACGATCGAGTCACCGACATGCAGCGTTCCGCGCTGGATGAGCACGGTGGCCACCGGTCCACGACCCCGGTCCAGATGCGCCTCGATGGCAACACCCTGTGCGTCCATGTCCGGGTTGGCACGCAGGTCGAGCGAGGCATCCGCAGTCAGCAGCACCGCTTCGAGCAGTGCGTCGATGTTGGTGCCCTGCTTGGCCGAGATGTCGACGAACATCGTCTCGCCACCGAAGTCTTCTGCGACCAGCCCGTATTCGGTGAGCTGGGCACGGATCTTCTGCGGATCGGCGCCTTCCTTGTCGATCTTGTTGACCGCCACCACAATCGGCACGTCGGCCGCCTGTGCATGGTTGATCGCCTCGACCGTCTGCGGCATGACACCGTCGTCGGCCGCGACCACGAGAATCGCGATGTCGGTGGCCTTCGCACCACGGGCACGCATGGCGGTGAACGCCTCGTGACCGGGGGTGTCGATGAAGGTGACGAGTCGTTCGACGCCTTCGAGTTCGGTGAGGACCTGGTAGGCACCGATGTGCTGCGTGATGCCGCCGGCCTCGCCCTCGCGGACGTTTGCCTTACGGATCGTGTCGAGCAGTCGGGTCTTACCGTGATCGACGTGACCCATGACGGTCACCACCGGCGGACGCTGCTCGAGATCTTCCTCGCCACCGGCGTCCTCGCCATAGGTGAGGTCGAAGGAGTCGAGCAGTTCGCGATCCTCGTCTTCCGGGCTGACAACCTGGACGACGTAGTTCATCTCGCCGCCGAGCAGCTCCAGCGTCTCGTCGTTGACCGACTCGGTCGCCGTGACCATCTCACCGAGGTTGAACAACGCCTGGACCAGCGCTGCCGGGTTCGCATCGATCTTGTCCGCGAAATCGGACAGCGAAGCTCCACGAGCGAGACGAATGGTCTCGCCGTTACCACGTGGCAACCGGACGCCGCCGACTGCGGGCGCCTGCATGCTCTCGTACTCGGCGCGTTTTGCCCGCTTCGACTTGCGGCCACGACGTACTGCACCACCGGGACGACCGAACGCGCCGGCTGCGCCGCCACGACCACGGCCACCGCCACCGGGACGACCCCGGAATCCACCGGGAGGTCCTCCGGGTGCACCGGTCGGAGCACCGGCACCGCCGCCGCCACCACCGGGACCACCGCGGTAG
>NZ_DATCVM010000140.1:0-9442 GCF_036566845.1 Williamsia sp. | reverse complement strand
CAGTCACCCGGACGATCACGTTCGCCCCAATTCGAACTGTCCTCGGATTGACCGGATCTGCCGTGTTGATCATCGTGAACGTGGTCGCGGGACTGCTTCTCGGATTCTTCGTCACGGGAGTTGTCGCCGCAGCAATCACATGGCTCGTCTTCGGAATCAGCGCAACGATCCTGGCGACGCACTGGGCATCCCTCCACCGACGCGCCCAATCCACTCGACCACAACAACAAAGGTGATCATCGGCTACGTCGAGAACAACAAAGCAAATAGACAACCGTCGAGACATTCTGCAAGGCGCTCACCGAGCTTGGCTGGCTGATCACACCACCTGTATGCAGACCTGCGCCCGCGAATGGCCGCCAATGGCAGCGGGGATCTGCACGTAGTCTGCGGCCCCCCGGAACGACGCATTTCGGACACCGCCGTTGACACCGCCGTCGCGTACATCACGTAACCCACGCAGCGTTGTCTACGGTCGCAGTCGACTTCGGCACCCGAACAGCCTCACCAAGCTGCCGATCGCGCCGAAACTTGGCAATGATGCGCACATCATCAACGTCCTGATCCCGTACGCCGGGCGAGAGATCGTTGAACTCGCCGATCCGGCGGTTCGCGTGCTCGACCGTACCGTTCGGTGGGCCGCCACGCTAGGTCATAGCCCGTTCGACCCCCGCCACTACGGGGAAAGGTCTCAACACCGCAACCCAGCCACACAGGGGATGATCGCTCGAATGCTCTGACATTTACCCGAAATGGATGACGCACAAATTTGGCAGCACAGCGAAACTGACGACGCACACGACGCTTTCGACAAGTCAGGGGTCAGTGAAGTGAACGCTCCGATGCGCTACCAGTTCCTCATCGACGGTGGCATGTCGGATCGCGTGAACGCCGCCTTCCCCGATATGCAAGTGGCGCCAACCACGGGCGGATGCACAAGCCTGCACGGCCCGGTAGCCGACTACCTTGCCATGAGGAGCATCATGGCTCGGCTTGACTCACTGGGACTAACTATCGCCGAATTACGCAGACTCCCAGACTGATCAGAGCTCACCACAGTTACCCGTACGAGAACAGAATCGGTGCCGACGCGGCGGCGCCGATCAACGGGTTTCGTCGTGCAGCGACTCTTTAAAGCCAACGTAAACTCAAGGCGCGAAGACACTCCGGCATCGAGGACGCCGAAACACTGGTGGGACAGTTGCTTCGAACTCCCCACCCACGGCGCGTTCCCTTCGATGATCACGTGTGGACCTGACCGCTCACTGTGGTTCACGCTCAACCAGGCCAATGCCATCGGGCGGATCGACTCAGTAGGTAACCTCACGCAAATACCCGCTGCCTGACCCACCTGGTGCACCGGTCGGCATCGCGTATGGCGCGGAGGCCGTATGGTTCGTCGACATTGCAGGCGGCCGGATCGGCCGGAGCGAGGCCGACGCCACGACGGCACGACGGCACGACGGCACGACGGAGATGTTTCCGTTGCCCGACCCGGTAGCGAAGCCGCACGCCATCACCGCAACGGACTCCGGCGATTGTTGGTTCACCGAATGGGGAGCCAACCGCATCGGACGAATCGATCCATCCGGTTCGATCACCGAACTCGACCTGCCTACATCGTCCTCCGAGCCCCACGGCATCACCATCGGTCCAGACGGCGCTGTGTGGGCGGCGTTGGAAAACGGAGCAGTCGCTCACCCCACACCCTGACCACGCCAAGTCGATATCCGTCCGCCCCACCGATCAGTGGCTACGTGACTACGCGACGCACGATGGGTGGGGTGGCGATCATGCGCCGGAACACCGTCGCTGCGGATGTCTTTGGCTGGGCATGGTGACAGTCGAGGTCCACACGCCGGCCGATGACGCGCGCTGCTGGACGAACCAGACATCGTGCCGTCGTAGTAGCCGAACCATACCGCGAACGTGGCATCCGCATCACCTACAGCCTTGCATATCCTCAGTTCAGAAGGTGTCCGCCATGTCGCGATCCCAGAGCCGGACAAACCACCACTGGTGCCAGCCACGGCGTCGCCTGCACACTTCCTCGCATGATCGGCAATGCAATCGCTGGAATAATCCGACACCCGTGGAGGGTCCTGATCGGGTGGCTGGTGGTGACGGTCTCCATCGTCGCGTTCTCACCCGACCTCGACGACTACGTCACCGGCGACCAACAGGCGTTCCTACCCTCGTCTTTCGAATCGGTCACCGCTCAACAGATGTCGGATGAGTTCTTCCCCGCAACGTCGGGTGCTGGCGGAACCGTTGTGATCGCCCGCGACGACGGCGCACCCCTCACCGGCGACCAGCAGCAGCGAGCAGTCGCCCTGGCTGTGGAGCTGACCGATGCCTCTATACCCGGCGTCGGTGCCGTCACCGCAACACTGCGATCACTGTCACCGGACGGCCGGGTCGCAGCGCTCGGCGTGAACTTCACCGGGCCGCAGGGCGACGACATCGTGAACTCGGCAGTTCAGACGCTGCGATCCGACCTCGACACCGCACTCTCCGGAACCGGCATGCACGGCGGCGTCACCGGCAACGCTGCAATCGCCGTCGACACATCCCATGCCTACGAGGGCGCCGAAAAGGTCATCTCGATCGCGACAGTGCTGATTATCGTGCTCCTGCTGGGCGCAGTATTCAGGTCACCGATCATCGCGCTCGTCCCGATCGTGGTTATCGCCGCAACGTACGCTGCGGCACAGGGTCTGACGGCGTGGGCGGCCGATGTGTTCGGGTTCCAGGTCAGCACGTCCTTGGCGTCGATCATGATCGTCGTTCTGTTCGGCGTCGGGGCCGACTACATCGTGTTCCTACTGTTCCGCTACCGGGAGCGCCTGCGCGACGGTGCTGACCCCGCATCAGCACTCGAGGCCAGTACTGCATCGGTCGGCCGAGTGATCGCGTCATCGGCGCTCACCGTGATCGGTGCGTTTGCCGCGCTCTTCCTCGCGAAACTCGGTTCGCTGACATCGCTGGCCCCCGGACTGATCATCGCGGTGGCGTACATGCTATTCACCGCTCTCACGGTGGTTCCTGCGTTGTTCGCATTGCTCGGACGGAAACTGTTCTGGCCCAACGGTACTGGAATACATCGCGGGTCGCGGTACGGGGCCGTCGTCGCCCGCCGTCCCGCCGCTTTCGTCGGTTCCATCGTCTTAGGGCTCGCTGCCCTGGGTGCTTTTGCCACGGGGTATCACGCCACATATGACACTCTGTCCGAATTGCCCGACGACACCCCGGCCGCGCTCGCTTACACCGAACTTGCGACCGCTTTCCCAGCAGGCGCACTCAGCCCCACCCAGGTGTTCGTCGAGGCGGGGCAACCTCTCGATGAATCCACACTGCAATCCGCGGCCACCACCCTGTCGCAGGTCCCCGGCATGGCATCGGTGACGCCTGCGCAGGTGGCTGCGAACGGCACCGTTGCGGCATTCAACGTGATTCTGGCCGAAAGTCCTTTCTCTGCTGGGTCTTTGGATACCGTCGCCGGTCCGGTGCGCGATGCCGCACACGCCGCGTTCCCAGATGCTCAGGTGGCCGTGGGCGGGCAGACCGCGGTCCTGGCTGACGTGCGGTCTCAGCTCAATGCTGACACCGCGCTGGTATTTCCGGTCGCTGCATTGATCGTCGTCGCCATCCTGGCACTTCTGCTGCGGTCGCTGCTCGCACCCCTGGGCCTTATCGTCGCCGTCGCATTGACCTTCGCCGCGACGCTCGGGGCTCTTACCCTGATCTTCCTGCACGGCAGGGGTTTCAACGGAATCGATTTCACGACGCCGGTGGTGCTGTACCTGTTCGTCGTCGCGATCGGCACCGACTACAACATCCTGATGGCCGAGCGGGTGCGTGAAGAGTTCCGCAGCGGAAAGTCGCCGCGCGAGGCGACACGCATCGCAATCGGTATGGACGCACCGACTGTCGCCCTTGCCGGAGTCATCCTCGCCGCGACCTTCGGATCCTTGGCTCTCACCGGTCTGGACAACCTCGTAGAACTGGGTACCGGTGTCGCTGTGGGCGTCGCACTCGCGTCGCTCGTGATGGCACCGATATTGATTCCGGCACTGTCCGCGATGGTTGGTCGGCCGTTCTGGTGGCCGACGAGAGGTGGCGCACCAGACGGCCCGCCCGATGACGAAGTGATCATCGAATCCGATCAGTCTGCAAGAGAGGCAGTTTCATGATGAATCGACTTTCAGCCCTTGTTATCGCCGCACTCGTATTCGCGGTCGGTCTGACGGCTGGAACCGGGATTGCCAGTGGCGCAACGCTACCCGACCTTCCCTCCAGCCAGTTTCAGGTGATCGACTACGGCTCGTACGCGGTGCAGTACAGCGGTGCCACGGACCCGGACCAGATGTTGACGACCCGGCCCAAGGACGGCATCTCCTACCTTCCTGGTGACGGTGGCACCTGGGCCTTCAAGAAGAACATCAAGAAGCACACGGCTACTTTGTCGTTCGGCGATGCCGACCCGGACAGCCCCGCACACGGGTCTCGGTCGCTGAAGATCACCCTCACCACATCGGATACCTCCGACAACAACATCGTCCATGTTGCGTGTTCGGGCACCGGATACATCTGTCAGGTCCGCGGGACTGTCATCTACCTGGTAGACGACACGGCCGCCTTCCCGGATCTGGCGACGCGCACGGTGTCCGACGCGCAAACTCAGTACGGCCTGCTCCAGAAACTCTGCACGGGCGGGTCGGGCGCGCCGTCGTGCATGTTCACCACCACTTCCCGGGTGGCGCAGTTCGGCGACACGAAAATGATCACCGAAAACGTCTACCATCAGGCGAGCGAGATGGTTTACTCGCACGGCGAGACGATCTACACCTCCACCACGACGTCGTTCTCCGAGACGGTGACAGTTGGTGCGTCGTACGACGTGTTCAAGGCTTCGGTCTCCAAAACCTATTCGACCAGCATCACCGACTCGCGCACCGAGACTGACAATTTGATTTTCACGGTGCCGCCGGATTACTACTTCTGGATCGAAGGCCAATCAGCGGTGCTCCGCTACACCGGCGAGTTCGCGCTGCGCATGGGCAACAGCACCATCACTCTGTCCGGCGTCCACTACGACGTGCCGGACACCTCACGCACGTCGATGATGATGGCGCGCGCAACACCGACAGACCCCGGCCTCGGGACCGTTCTGAACTCCTCGCAGTTCACCGGTACTCGGCTGCCCTCCTGGGCCGGGTCGCTCGCCACCGGATCGTCCGGTGACCGCGGATCCACCATCAATGTCGGCTCGACTGAGAGGGCTTTCTCATGACTATCCATCTCCGTCGCGGCCGAACATTCGCGGTTCTGGCCGCGACGTGCGCGGCCGTCTTCGCAGTCGGGACTGCGTTGGCGGTTGCCGATCCCGGTGACCCGGCGCGCAAAAGTTCCGACCGCGGCGCCGGCGAGCTCGACCGCACCCGGGCATACAGCATTTGCAACTTCTCGGGTGTCGACCTCCAGCTCGTGAACTTGTTTACGGACGCCGCCGCAATGTTCGACGTCAGTCCGAGCGCCCGCGGCCTCGCGCAGTACCCGGTGCTGTCCACCCTGCGTGACAACGCCTGCGACGACTACCACTACGGGATCGAAATGCATAACACCCACAACACATCTGCAGTCTATGTGAATGCCGACCACACGGCGCTGGTGAACATCAAAGGGACGATCCTGCCGTCGTCCGACGGCCCCCAGGCCTGGCACACCAATACCGAATTCAAGTACGTATTCGACAGTCGCGCAGGCTATGTTGGACCAAAACTGTTGGTGCGAGTAGACACTGGCTCCCGTCAAATGCAGATCGTGCAGGGCGGGCTACTCGGTGACGACGCCGGCAGCCTTGGTTCGCTCGGCACTGGTTCGCTCGGCGAGCGAGGCGACCGATGAGCGCGCAGCAGCTGGTCCGCCGCGTCACTGCGGTGCTGGCCGCTGTTGCTGTCGTCGGTGCCGCAGCCACCGCATCTGTATCGGCTGATACTGCCTCCTCGACGGGACGGTTGTCGTCGGCAAACATCCGTGTGTACGACTTCACTACGTACGACCTACGTTTCGCCCAAACCGACTGGGGCTTGCCCAATCCCACCGACCCTGACGCCATCATCACCGCCAGGCCGACGGGCGGTGCGACGGCGCCGCCGGGCGACTACCAGGAGGTGTCGATCAAGCCGAACATCAAGATGCACGCTGTGCAGCTGCGCTACGAGTCGGCGCAGCCGTCCGGGCGGGGTGTCACCGTCGCGATCATCACCGACGACGATTCGTCGAATAACCGCTCGACCGTCGAGTGCACCGGCTCGGGCTACGCGTGCGTGACTGACGGCAAGGACTCGATCTACATACTCGACGACGTGGCCAATTATCCCGCGGTGGCAGTCCGCGACGTGCCCGCCGCGGATGCGCAAACCCAGTTCGACATGCTCCGCACCCTCTGCACCGCTACGTCGGGAGTGCAGTGCGAGTATCGGGTGGGTGGCAAGATGAACACCCTTTCCGATCCCCGTCGGGTGACTCCGGTGGTCTATTCGGACGTGCCGTGGGTATTTTCGCGGGAATTGACCGTCACCAGCGAGGCCACCTCGTCGATCACCAGCGGCACCGAGGTCGGCATCGCCTACGAGGAGATGAGTGCGTCGGTCGCCCGGGAGTACGGGACGTCGACAACCAAGTCGCATTCGTACACGGAGAACACGACGTACAACGTGCCTGCGGGCGTGTACTTCTGGGTGCAGGCCAGCGCGCCCGTCATCCGGTATACCGGCGATTTCAAGTTCTCGTTGAAAGGTGCCGGCGTGATCTACCTCAGGGACGTGTACTACGACGTTCCGGACCCCGGCCGTCCCGGCCGGATGGACCAGGTGAACAGCCCGGTGCCGCCGCTCTCGACACCGATCGAACACCCCTGACGGTCGACGTCGGTCGGATATCTCCGACCGACGTCGCACGGGGCTAGCGCATCACACCGTCAGGGGGTGTCGTTCGAGTCGCATCCATCTTCGCCGCCAATTTGCTGTGCATGACAGCCACCTGATCCGGGTGGTAACCAGGCACCCACGGGTCTGCGAGGTTCTGTTGCTCGTCGGGGTCGGAGTGCAGGTCGTACAGTTCCCGCTGCGCGGGTTCACGGCCGCTCGGGTCGAAGTACACGGTGTACTTCCAACGGTCATCGCGAATCGCGCGAATATGGTTGGGCTGTCGGACGATTCGCTGACCGTTGGGCGCCGCGGTGTTCTCGTCGTCGAAGGTGAACAACACGCTGTCCTGGACCACGACCGTCGGCTGCCGCGGATGTGCGACGGCGTCGGCGATCACTGGCGTCAGATCGGTGCCGCGGAAGACGAAGTCCGCCTGGTCGGGCACTCCGGCGAGGGTGGCGAACGTCGGGACCAGGTCGACGAGCGAGGCGAGCGCCTGCGTCGTGGCACCCTCCGGAAACATGACCGGGTTGCTCACGATGAGGGGGACGCGCAACGTCTCCTCGTAGGCGTTGAACGTCTTCTGCCGAAGTCCGCCGTGCGACATGCCCATCTCGCCGTGATCGGAGATGCGGACCACGACGGTGTCGCGGTACATGTCCGGATCATCCTCCAGTGCGTCGAGTACCTCGCCCAGTCTCTGATCTACCACCTTGTGCAAGTACGCGTAGAAGTTCACGTAATTGAGGGCGTCAGCCGGAGTCGGCAGCAGCCCCAGGGCCCCGGCCAGCAGGAACTGCGACTGCACCTGCGCCGACGGCTTGTGATTGAAAAGCAGGTTCTCCGCATAGGACGACGGCAGATCGATGCCCTGATGGAAGGCGCCGGGAGCGGCCGAACCGTAGTTGTCGCAGTCCCCTACGCGCTCGTTCCAACTGTTCGGGAACGACAGGATGTCGTGCGGGTTCGCCAGCGAGACGATCAGCGCCCACGGCCCGCTGTTCGGTGCATCGTCGCGCAGAAAGTCCACAGCCTGCTCGGTGACCGCACCGTCGTGGTCAGCGCAACCGCCCCCGAAGTTCGACGGTTCGGTGTCGCCACCGAAGTCGGGAGCAATCCAGCCTTCGAAGCCGTAACGAGCGACATCCGCAGGCGCCGGTGCTCCCCCGTCGACCCCCTTGCTCATATGCCACTTACCTCGGTAGTGCACCCGATATCCGGCCTGCTGCAGAACCTTTGCCATATTCTGCTCCTCCACCGGCAAGGTCGGTTCGGTGGGCGAGACCGTGCCGCCCTCGGTGAGCGTGCTGGTCACGCCGTGCTCGGCTGGATATTTGCCGGTGAAGAATGTGCTCCGACTCGGCGAACACATGGCGGCCGAGCAGAAGGCGTTCTCGAAGTTGAGACCGTGCTTCGTCAGTCGCGCGCGATTGGGTAGGTTCTCATCCGCCCACCCCGAGGGCCAGTGCATGGGTTTGCGCTCTTGATCGGTGATGAACAGCAAGATGTTCGGCCGGGACGGAATGCGGCCGCCGACGGACTCGACGCCGGTCGAGGCCGCCGCACGGTCGGGCGCAGCCACCGCCGCACCGGCAGCGATTGCTCCGATCCCGGCAAGAAAGTGCCTGCGCGAATGTCTCCGAGCTACGGACTGCGATTCTGCTGGCATCGAGTTTCCTCCTGTGATCGACCGGAAACGCGAAACGTACCGTGCTATCGACCGCGTTTTCGGAGACCGCCGAACCTCATCGCGCCACCGCCGAAGAGTACCTGGACGCAATACTGCGGCCACAGGATTCGGACATATGCGCCACTACCGCAGATGCAGTACACACCGTCGACGACGGTGAGTCACCGCCCCGTGGACCGCCCCGGTGAGACGATGCCCAACTCGTACGCGCGCACCACAAGTTGCGCCCGGTCCCGCGCGACGAGTTTGGCCATCGCCCGATTCACGTGAGTCTTGGCGGTGAGCACCGTGATACCCAGCGAACGCGCGATTTCGTCGTTGGCGGCGCCCCCGGCAACCTGGACCACCACTTCGTGCTCACGCGGAGTGAGGTCGTGCAGCTGGCTTTCGCCGCGAATCGCCGATCCGACTGGCCGCGCCAAGAATTCGTCCACCAGCAACCTGGTCGCAGCCGGCGAAAGCGGCATCGTCCCGTGCGCCACGGCTCGGACAGCGTCGAGCAACTCCGCAGGCCGCGCGTCCTTCCCCAAGAATCCGGCGGCACCTGCACGCAACGCCTTGGCGACATTCTCGTCGAACTCGAACGTCGTGAGAATCAGCACGCGTGTGCGTGCCAGCAAAGAATCCCCCGCAATTGCCTTGGTCGCCTCGATGCCGTCCAGTCGCGGCATACGAATATCGACGATTGCCACGTCAGGCAACGTCCGACGTGTCGCGAGCACGGCTTCAGCTCCGTCGCGCGCCTCGGCGACCACCGTCATGTCCTGCTCGGAATCGACGAGCAGACGCAGGGTACTGCGAAAGAGCGCCTGGTCGTCGG
>NZ_DATCVM010000139.1:0-36264 GCF_036566845.1 Williamsia sp. | reverse complement strand
AGTCAAACCCACCTGTTGCAACAGGTGGGTTTGACTGAAACGGGTGGGTTTGTGAGTGGGGCCGGCGTGCGGGGACTAGCGGCCGAGGAGACCGCCGAGTCCACCGGTGACGCCGGACTGGCTGCCGCCGCCGGTGCCGCCGATGAGTCCACCCGGCGCGAGCTCGGAGGGCTGCACGACCACAAATCCCTGGCCGATGAAGTTGAGGGTGAAACGTTCGCCGGTGCTGCGGCCCATCAGGGTTCCGAAGTTGAAGGAATCGTTGCGCTTGATCGTGGTCTGCAGGCTCGACGACCACGCGACCGCGGCATTGGGATCGGCGAAGGTCTGCTGGTCGACGGTCAGCACCACCGGATTGCCGTCGGTGGTGATCGCGATGCGGCCCCGGCCGGTGAAGACACAGTTGAACAGGCCGGCGTTGCTCTGGGACGCCGCACCCTGGACCCGTTTGACGTCGTAGCTCAGGGTCGAGTCGAACGCCAGGACGTTGGCGCCGTTGATGGTGAGACCGTCAGACCCGTCGAGGTCGACGAGGTGGACGTCGCTGGCCGCATCGGCGAGGAACAGGTCGCCCTGGCCGGTCACCTTCATCAACGGCACACCTTCGCCGGTCAGTGTGTTCCGGATGGCACGGCCGATACCTCCCGAGCCCTGCGCTTCGAAATTGATGTTGCCCTGGTACGCGACCATCGACCCGGCGCGGGCCATGATCTCGCCGTTGAGCCCCACACGGCACATCTTGCTGCCTTGCTTCTGGATTCCGCTCCCGGACACCTCGGCGTGCGCCGGTGCGAAAAGGTCACTGTTCATGGCGGGAACTCCCTGATGCTGATGCTGGGGCTGTGCTGGGGGCGGGGTGGGTGCTGATGTCTGCGTGTGGGCCGGTGGGACGGGTGGCGCGCTCTGTCCGGCCGGTGGCCACGGCATGGGGTTCGGGGTGGGTGGTGTGGTGCCCGGATCATCGTCGACCTGGATGCCGAAAGCTGTTGCCAGACCGGCCAATCCGGTGTCGTAACCCTGGCCGACGGCGCGTACCTTCCAGGCGTCGCCGCGGCGGTAGACCTCCATGCAGACCAGCGCCGACTCCGACGTCAAACGCCCAGGGGTGAATGCCACCGTCGGCCGGCCCGATCCGTCCCGCAACTCGGCGCGCAATGTGCCGGCCGTGGCGAAGGTGGTGGGACCGGTCCCGTCGAGGCTGGCGGTGATCGCGATCGTCTCTATGGCTGCGGGGACCCGGGTGGTATCGATCGTGATGATGTCGCTGCGGGCATCGTTGCTGTAAGAAACACCCGGACCGAACGCCTGGTTGTAAAAGATCAGGTCATCGTCCGACCGGACCAGGCCGGACGATGTCAGCAGCACAGCGGACGTGTTGACCGGGGACGCACACGTGACGGAGACGCTGATCGACTGCGAGGGCAGGGGACTGTTCTCTCCTGGAGCAAGTTCTCTCATGGCCTGATCCATTGTTCCAGGTGCCGCGCTCAGCCCGACTCGGGTTGTGTCAATCGCGGTTCAGGAGCGGGAGCAGCGCCTGCGTTTTCGCCTCTGTCCATCCCGCGGGCTGCAGCATCGCCGCCCACGAATAGGGGATCGCGGACAGGTAGTTGTGCCCGTGGCCGTCGGGCACGCCCACGGCAACGGCGAGGTCCGCCGAGACCTGCAAGAACGAGACAAACGGTATCCACCGGGTCGACGACAGGACGTCGTCGCCGCGGGGTTCCTTCAGCCAGTCCGGCTCGTTCAGGATCAGTTGGGGGTTCCACCACGAGATCGGATCACTCGCGTGCTGGAGGTAGACGATCCGGGAGGGTTTCCAGGGCTCGTCGGGGCGGGTCAGATCCGATTCGTCGGCGATGAACCGGACCTGGCTGCCGTCGTCGAAGATGGGGAGGACCTGTGGCGAGCCCGCATCTCGGTCCCGCGTGGTGTCGGTCCACAGCGTGTTGTTGAAGGTCGGGCCACTGAACAGCGCACCGTCGGTACGCGCCGCCAGCGCCGGGATGCTGCCGAATGCGGATTCACCGGCAAACGATCCCAGACTCTCGCCGAACACCACCAACTTCGGCCGCTGCGCCTCGGGAATCTCCTGCACCCGCTCCGACACCGCCTCGAACAATGCCCGCCCGGCCTGTCGGGCACGTTCCTTGTCGACCAGGAACGACAACCAGCTCGGAAGATACGAGTACTGCATGCTGACGATGGCGGTGTCGCCGTTGTACATGTACTCGAGGGAATCCACGGTTGCCTTGTTCACCCAGCCGCTGCCGGTGCTCGAGCCCACCGCCACGAGACTGCGTTGCAGCCCACCGGTGCGCACCAGTTCGTTCGCGGCGAGTTCGGCGATCTCACGGATGGAGTCGGCGGATTCGAGCCCTGCATACGCCCGGATCGGCTCGATTGCAGGTGCGCCGTTGAACTGGGTGAGCTCCTCGACATCGGGTCCTTTGGAGACGAAGACCCGACCCTCGCGGCCGAGCGAATCCCAGGTGACCAGCGATTCGGGACCACCGGAACGCAGCGGCGACGTCGGCGGCGAGGAGTCGGCCTTCGTCTCGTCGTTCGCTGCCGCGAAGCTGGCATTGAGCCACTGCATCGAGTACTTCGCGACAACGCCGTTGAGGATGAAGACGGCCAGCAAGATCACGAGTCCGGCTCCGATGACCGCCGAGACCCGCGGCGGCGCGATCCGGTTCAGTTGCCGTACACACCCCCGCACGGCGAATGCGAAAGCCCGTCCCAGCGAGATCAGCAAGAAGAATGTGATGACCGCGAACACGGCTATCAACGGGAAGGCGGACCACGAGAAGCCGTCCACCCCCATCAGGTCCCGGATCTCGTCCTGCCACCGGGAGAACCAGATGAGCATCAGCGTGGTCCCCACGACAGCTACCACCCCGAGGACGATCCAGGCAATCCGATTGGCACTTCGCCACGGATCGTCGCGCGAGATCATGAATCGCACCAGCCAGGTGACGAACACACCGAGGCAGTAGCCGACGGCGGCAGAGCCACCACTGACGAGACCCTGGAAGAGCGCATCACGTGGGAGCAGCGACGGGGTCAGCGACAACCAGAGGAAGACGAGAGCGAACACCATGCCCGCGTACGCGTACCGTCGGGTGTGCCGATACCACCACCCCCGCTTCGGGACGTCGTCGGACGCGGGTGCCGGTTCCACGGCGTTCTCTGCCGTTTTTGCGTCATCGGCCGGGGGTTCGACCGCCGCTGTGGATGTGTCGCTGTCAGGCACCGCTGTCTGTCCTCTGCTCGGAGAAGCAAACAGTAGCAATTTGGCCTGAGCAGCGCTGTTCCCTACACTAGAACGGTTGCCCAGGGTGGGATGTGTTCGCGCACGTCCAAAACGCCCAGGTGGCCAACCAATTTTCTTGGCCATTGAGCTTTGAAAACTCCTGAGTGCACCTGTGCATTCGGGGGAGCACCACCCCTGACCGGCAACGGTCGGTCAGGACAGAACTCACTTCGTAGCAGGCCCACGATGTGACGTAGAAGGCCCGACGATGCCCAGGCATTCGAAGGAACCGATGCGCGCGTGCTGTATGGGAACCGCTGCGAGAAAGGTTGACGGTCTGTTATGACCATGACTGATCCGATCGCAGACTTCTTGACTCGTCTGCGTAACGCCAATTCGGCGTACCACGATGAGGTGACCCTGCCGCATTCGAAGATCAAGGCCAACATCGCCGAGATCCTCAAGCGCGAGGGCTACATCACCGATTACCGCACCGAGGATGCCGAAGTCGGCAAGAGCCTCGTTGTCTCGCTGAAGTACGGCCCCACCCGCGAGCGGAGCATCGCCGGCCTGCGCCGCGTCTCCAAGCCGGGTCTGCGGGTGTACGCAAAGTCCACCAATCTGCCAAAGGTCCTCGGCGGCCTGGGCGTGGCGATCATCTCCACGTCCTCAGGTCTCCTGACCGATCGCCAAGCTGCCAACCAGGGCGTGGGCGGCGAAGTCCTCGCGTACGTCTGGTAAGGGGCGAAACTAATGTCGCGTATTGGAAAGAACCCGGTCGCAATTCCGGCCGGAGTAGACGTGAAGATCGACGGACAGACCGTCACCGTGAAGGGCCCCAAGGGCGAACTCTCGGTCACGATCTCGGAGCCGATCAATGTCGCCGTTGAGGAGAAGACCGTTGTGGTCTCCCGCCCCAACGACGAGCGCCGCAACCGTGCATTGCACGGCCTGAGCCGCACCCTCGTCCAGAACCTGGTCGTCGGAGTCACCGAGGGTTACACCCGCAAGCTGGAGATCTTCGGTGTCGGTTACCGCGTGGCCCTGAAGGGCAGCGACCTCGAGTTCGCGCTCGGATACAGCCATCCGGTGCCGATCAAGGCTCCTGCGGGCATCACCTTCGCGGTGGAATCGCCCACCAAATTCTCGGTTACGGGAATCGACAAGCAACAAGTCGGACAGATCTCGGCGAACATCCGCCGCCTGCGCCGTCCCGACCCGTACAAGGGCAAGGGCGTTCGCTTCGAGGGTGAGCAGATCCGTCGCAAGGTCGGAAAGACGGGTAAGTGACATGAGTGAAGCAACAGTGACAAAAACAGCGGGAAAGCCGAAGCGCATTCCCCTTGGTAAAGACGCCTCGACCCGTCGCCGGGTCTCGAACGCACGCCGGCACTTCCGGCTGCGCAAGAAGATCAGCGGCACCCCTGAGCGTCCCCGTCTCGTGGTCAAGCGCAGCTCGCGTCACATCCACGTGCAGCTGGTCGACGATCTCGCCGGCAACACCGTGGCCGCAGCCTCGACCATCGAGGCCGACGTCCGCGCAGCCGGTGGCGACAAGTCAGAACAGAGCAAGAAGGTCGGCGAGCTGATCGCCGCCCGCGCCAAGGCTGCCGGTGTGCAGACCGTGGTGTTCGACCATGGTGGCCACGGCTACCACGGTCGTATCGCCGCACTGGCGGACGCCGCCCGCGAGGGAGGGCTCGAGTTCTGATGACGACCACAACGATTTGCAATGGAAGGACCATCTGATGCCGGGACGTCAGCGGCGTGATGGCGGTACCGGAAGCGGACCCGCCGGGAGTAACGACCCCAACAGCAACAACTCAGGCGACCGTCGCGGTGGCGGCGGCGGAGGCAACCGCGATCGGCGCGACAACCAGCGCGGTGGCGGCCGTGAGGACAAGAACCAGCTCGAGCGCGTGGTTGCCATCAACCGCGTCTCGAAGGTGGTCAAGGGTGGACGTCGGTTCTCCTTCACCGCACTCGTCGTCGTCGGTGACGGCAACGGACTGGTCGGTGTCGGATACGGCAAGGCCAAAGAGGTCCCGGCCGCAATCCAGAAGGGTGTCGAGGAGGCTCGCAAGAGCTTCTTCCGCGTCCCGATGATCGGCGCGACCATCACCCACCCCGTGCAGGGCGAAGCCGCTGCCGGTGTTGTGATGCTGCGTCCGGCCAGCCCCGGTACCGGTGTGATCGCCGGTGGCGCGGTGCGTGCCGTGCTCGAGTGCGCGGGTGTCCACGACATCCTCGGCAAGAGCCTCGGCAGCGACAACGCCATCAACGTGGTCCACGCGACCGTTGCAGCACTCAAGATGCTGCAGCGCCCCGAAGAGGTTGCCGCTCGTCGCGGTCTGCCCATCGAGGACGTCGCACCGGCCGGTATGTTGCGCGCCCGAGCAGGACAGGGAGTCTGATATGGCCGAGCTGAAGATCACTCAGGTGAAAAGCACCATCGGTACCAAGAGCAATCAGCGTGACAGCCTGCGTACCCTCGGACTCCGGGGCATCCGCAAGACCGTCACCCGCGAGGACAATGCCCAGAACCGCGGCTTGATCAAAGCGGTGCGGCACCTCGTGACCGTCGAAGAGGTTTAGTCACAATGACCATCAAATTGCATCATCTTCGCCCGGCTCCCGGGTCGAAGACAGAGAAGACCCGTGTGGGTCGTGGTGAGGGCTCCAAGGGTAAGACCGCGGGTCGCGGCACCAAGGGCACGAAGGCACGCAAGAACGTGCCGGCCGGCTTCGAGGGTGGGCAGATGCCCATCCACATGCGGCTGCCGAAGCTCAAGGGCTTCAAGAACCGCAACCGGGTCGAGTACCAGGTTGTCAACCTCGGCGACATCGCCCGGCTGTTCCCCGAGGGGGGCACCATCGGTGTCGACGAGTTGGTCGCCAAGGGCGCGGTTCGTAAGAACGAACTGGTGAAGGTGCTCGGAGAGGGCGAATTGACGGTGGCCGTACAGGTCAGCGCCAACAAGTTCTCGTCGTCGGCCAGCGAGAAGATCGCTGCTGCCGGCGGTACGACGACTGTCCTCTAAGAGGCGGCCGCAGTCCATCGACCACCCGAACTCGCTACAGTGGCGGACGGCGCGGACCTCAATTCCGCGCCGTTCGTCACTTCAGCGGTTACCGATCGGACCCCCGTCCCGGTGACTGTTAGAGTTCAAGAGTTGTTCGTAGCCCGGTGCAATGCTGCTGCCGGAGCGACTTTGCCCAGGAGGAGTTAGTGCGTTCCGCCGTCATATCGGCCTTCAGGACACCCGACCTGAGGCGGAAGATTCTCTTCACTCTGGGAATCATCATCCTTTACCGTCTCGGCGCGACGATCCCGTCGCCCGGTGTCGATTACCAAGAGGTCCAGACCTGCCTCGATGAGGTCTCGCGTGGCGACTCCGCGGGTATCTACTCCCTGATCAACATGTTCTCCGGTGGAGCTCTGCTCCAGCTGTCCGTGTTCGCGATCGGCATCATGCCGTACATCACCGCGAGCATCATCGTGCAGCTGTTGACGGTGGTCATCCCGCGCTTCGAGCAGTTGCGCAAGGAAGGTCAGTCCGGTCAGGCCAAGATGACGCAGTACACGCGTTACCTCACGGTGGCGTTGGCGTTGCTCCAATCGACCGGCATCGTCGCACTCGCCGCGCGGGGCAATCTGCTCCAAGGCTGTTCGAACGGCGATGCGATCCTGCGTGAACAGAATTTCTTCGCGCTGTTCATCATCGTGCTGGTCATGACGGCCGGCGCCTGTGTGGTGATGTGGTTCGGTGAGCTGATCACCGAGCGCGGCATCGGCAACGGCATGTCGCTGATGATCTTCGCCGGTATCGCCGCCCGCATCCCGTCCGAGGGCAAGACCATCCTCGACACCCGCGGCGCCCTCGTGTTCAGCCTGGTGGTGCTGGCGGCCCTGGCGATCGTTGCCGGTGTTGTCTTCATCGAACAAGGCCAGCGCCGGATCCCGGTGCAGTACGCCAAGCGGATGGTCGGCCGGAAGATGTACGGCGGGTCGTCGACGTACCTGCCGCTGAAGGTCAACCAGGCCGGCGTCATCCCCGTGATCTTCGCGTCGTCGCTGCTCTACCTGCCCAACCTGATCCTGCAGTTGACGCAGAGTCAGACCGAAGAGGCCTCGTGGTGGCAGCGCCAGATCCAGACGTACCTCGTGGACCCGAGCAATCCGGTCTACATCCTCGTCTACTTCCTGATGATCATCTTCTTCACGTACTTCTATGTGGCTGTGACGTTCAATCCGCAAGAACGTGCCGACGAGATGAAGAAGTACGGCGGGTTCATTCCGGGCATCCGCCCGGGTCAGCCGACCGCCGATTACCTCGGCTATGTGTTGAGCCGGATCACACTGCCCGGGTCGATATATTTGGGCATCATCGCCGTGCTGCCGAACCTCTTCCTCGAGATCGGCAATTCGGGTGGTGTTCAGAACATTCCGTTTGGTGGTACCGCGGTGCTGATTATGGTCGGCGTCGGTTTGGACACCGTCAAACAGATCAATTCGCAGCTCATGCAGCGCAAGTATGAAGGGTTCCTCAAGTGAGACTGGTGTTTCTTGGCCCACCCGGAGCCGGCAAGGGTACTCAAGCCGAACTTCTCTCTGAGAGTGTTGGTATCCCGCACATCTCGACCGGCGACCTGTTCCGCGCCAACATTTCGCAGGGCACCCCGATCGGCCTCGAGGCCAAGAAGTACCTCGATTCCGGCAACCTCGTGCCGTCGCAGATCACCGTCGACATGGTGCGCGCGCGCGTTGCCGAGCCGGATGCGGCAAAGGGTTTCATCCTCGACGGGTTCCCCCGTTCGACGGAGCAGGCCGACGCGCTGACCGAGATCCTCTCTGCCCTCGACACCGAACTCGACGCCGTGCTGTCATTCAGCGTGGACGAAGATGTGGTCGTCAAGCGGATGCTGGCCCGTGGCCGCGCCGATGACACCGAAGAGGTCATCCGTAATCGCATGCACGTCTACGAGAAAGAGACGTCGCCGCTGCGTGACTACTATGCGGATGCGGTCAAGTCGATCGACGCCATGGGCGACGTCAACGAGGTGCATCAGCGTGTGCTGCGTGCCCTCGGCGCTTGACCCCACGTCAACGAAACAGTAGGTGATCATGGGGTTTCGTAAACCGAAACCGGTCCCGTTCCGCAGTGTCGGCGAGGTGGACGCGATGGCGGCCGCCGGGGCGATCGTGGGCCGGGCTCTGGTCGCCGTACGCGAGGCTGCCAAGCCCGGTGTCTCGACTCTCGAACTCGATGGGATCGCGGAATCGGTGATCCGTGACGCCGGGGCGGTGCCGTCGTTCTTGGGCTACCACGGCTTCACGGGTTCCATCTGCAGTTCGGTGAACGACGTGGTGGTGCACGGCATCCCGTCGAAAGACGTGATCCTCGCCGAGCACGACCTCGTCTCGATCGACTGCGGTGCGATTCTTGATGGCTGGCATGGTGATTCGGCGTGGACCTTCGGCGTCGGCGATCTGTCGCAGGACGATGACGATCTCAACAACGCCACCCGGCTGGCGCTCGAAGCCGGTATTGCCGCAATGGTCGAGGGTGGCCGGCTCACCGACATCTCCCACGCGATCGAAACCGCGACCCGCGCGGCCGAGAAGACGTTCGGCCGTTCGTTCGGAATCGTGGACGGCTACGGCGGCCACGGAATCGGGCGCGAAATGCACCTCGATCCGTTTCTGGCCAACGAGGGCAAGCCCGGCCGCGGTCCGGTTCTGGTGATCGGTTCGACTCTGGCGATCGAGCCGATGCTGTCGCTCGGTACGGTCGACACCACCGTGCTCGACGACGAGTGGACCGTCGTCACTGACGACGGCACCCGCGCATCGCACTGGGAGCACACCGTTGTCGTCACCGGCGACGGGCCCCGGATCCTCACCACTCGGCCGTAGTCAGGCGGAGTGTCCGCCTTACACCTCGAGCGAGATGGTGACCGGGCCGTCGTTGACCAGTGCCACGTGCATGTGGGCACCGAAGCGTCCGGTTTCCACGGCAGCACCCAGCGCGCGCAACTCGGAGATCACCTTTTCCACAAGCGGTTCCGCGACGGGTCCGGGCGCGGCCGCGTTCCACGACGGGCGTCGGCCCTTGGCTGTGTTGGCGTACAGCGTGAACTGACTGATCACGAGTATCGGCGCGTGGTCGTCGGCGGCGGAGCGTTCGCCGTCCAGAATCCGTAGGCGCCAGATCTTCTCGGCAAGCGTGGCCGCCTGTGCCTCGGTGTCGTCATGGGTCACGCCGATCAGCGCCACCAGCCCCTGTGCACCGTCGGTCAGTGGGAGTTCCCCCACGGTTTTGCCGTCGACGGAGACCGAGGCCGCGGAGACACGTTGCAGAATTGCTTTCACACCCGCGACACTAACGACCGAACAACTCGTAGGCCACGGCGACCTCCAGCGGCCCGGTCGGTCCGGTGTCGTCGCCGCCCTGGACCGTCCAGCGGTTCCCGGTGCGATCGATCACCTCGCGCAGCGGATTGCCGAGGCCCGGAAGCGGTTCGGTGTAGACACCTTCGGTGGGTCCGCCCGTGCATCCGTACACGTGGACGTACCGGATGTCGCCGGTGGCCACGGCCATCGGGTTTCTGCCGAGCGTGCAGTGTGAGCCGTCGGTGAGGTCGAGTGCCGCTGGTATGTAGGGACTCATGTCGGTGCTGACACCGAACGTCGCGGCCACCATGCCGACCTCGGTGCCACGCGGATCTGCGAGGCAGGCGGCTGTGGCATCGCCTGCCTGCCAACAGAATTGCAGGCCTTCCGGGGTTTCGGAACAGCGATAGGTGCCGGTGACGGCGGTGAAGCACTTCAGTGCCGCGAGGGCGGGGATGTCCCGGCTGGTGTACCCGTCGGCGAGGGTTCCGTCAGCTTTGACGGGACTGATCGAACGGATCTCGGTGGACGGCACCGGTTCGGTCGTCTGTGACGACGGCGTGTCCGGGTCGCCCGATTTCGACGTAGCGCATCCGCAGAGCATCGCCAGTACGCAGATTGCGCCGACGACAGCAACAAACGATGTGGGGCTCGGCATGAGTGTGACGGTATGCCCGATGACGCCGACTGTGGAGTTCGTACCGAAAAATCCGGCATTCGACCGACTGTGATGGAATGCGCCGCCGGCCGGCCGGGTTGGACGGTGCATGACTGATTTCGGAACGCACGGTGTGTGGGCAGGAGCTTCGGCGATCTCACCTGACCAAGCTCAGCAGATCGAGAAACTCGGTTACGGAACCATCTGGCTGGGAGGTTCGCCGCCGTCTCTGGATCCGGCGCGCCCTCTGTTGGCGGCCACCGAGTCGATCCGGGTCGCCACGGGGATCACGAGCATTTGGAACACCGACCCGGCGGAAATCGCGCAGCAGTTCAGCGCGCTGGAGGACGATTTTCCGGGGCGTTTTCTGCTTGGTGTCGGCGTCAGTCATCCAGAGGCGATCTCCGAGTACAAGAGTCCCTACGACGCGCTCGTGACATACCTCGACGGACTGGATGAAGGTGGTGTGCCGGTCGATCGCCGCGTGATCGCAGCGCTCGGCCCGAGGATGCTGCGCCTTGCCGCAGAACGTGCGTTCGGCTCCCATCCCTATCTGGTCCCGTCGGCCCACACCGAGTACGCCCGCGAGATCCTCGGCCCGGACAAGTTTCTCGCCCCTGAGCACAAGGTGGTGCTCACCGAGGATGCGGTGTTGGCTCGTTCCGTCGGGCGACCATACGTCGACCAGCCTTACCTGCAACTGCAGAACTACACCAACAACCTCAAGCGTTTCGGGTACACCGACGCCGACATCGCCGATGGTGGCACGGATGCACTCATCGACGAACTCGTCGCGCACGGCAGCGCCGAGGTCGTCCGCGAGAAGGTCGATGCGCACCTGGGACAAGGCGCCGATCACGTGGCGATCCAGGTCCTCGGCGATGTCGATCTCGTCGAGATACTCAGTCAGTTGATCTGACTTCGGCCAGTTCTGAGGTCTGTGCGCCCAACTGCGCGCGGATCGACTGCTCGAGAGGTGTGACCTCGATCGGCACTCCGGTCATGTTCGCCATGCCGGCCAGCCGTTCGAGGTCTTTCGGGTCGGACGATATGAGTGCGTTGACGTTGGCGCCACCGGTCCCGAGGTCGTTGGCGGCGGCCGTGTTGGCCTGGGTCCAGCCGCCCGCCCCGTTGTGACCCCAACCATGCGGTACTGCAACAACTCCCGGCTTGATGTCTTCGGTGAGCATCACCGGCAGGGATATCTGTCCGTGTCGTGAAGTGACGGTGACGAGTTCACCCTCGGCGATGTCGCGGGCCTGCGCGTCGTTCGGGTGCATCCGCGCCGCGTGGGTGCGACCGCCGCGCAGAAGCAGGGGTGCGTTGTGCTGCCAGCTGTTCTCGGAACGGATCTCGCGCATCCCGATGAGCCGCAACGGGTATGACGGGTCGATGTGTCCGGTGTCGAGGCGTTCGAGCTCTGCGATCAGTTCGGGGGCGTCCAGACGGATCTTGCGGCCGCGGTAGGTGACGATGCCGCCGAGCTGTCCGGGGGTGAGGTGTTCGGAGACGATCTTGCCGTGTGGGAACCTGGTGACCAGCTTGCGCAGGTTCAGTCCCGGTGTCCGCAATCCGAATCGATCTCCGCCCGCGCCCATCCGGATCACCAGATCCGACAACCGATCTGGCGTCCACGGCTTACCGATCCGTTCGCTCAGCCGGTTCCACAGATGCAGGGCGCCCAGCAACGGTGCTCTGGTGGCCAGCGCCGCAACCAGTTCGTTGATGATCACCCATTCCTCGCGGGCCTCGCCGCGCGGTGCGATCACGGCCTCCGTGGCCTGTTTGAACGGTGTGGTGAACAACGCCTGGAACGGCAGCAGGAAGTCGGACCGTTCGTACATCGTCGTCGTGGGCAGGATGAAGTCGGCGTTGGCGTTCGTCTCGTTCTGGTAGATGTCCAGTGAGACAAACAGTTCCACGTCATCAAGCGCAGCGCTCAACTCCGACCCGTTGGGCACGGAGAGCACGGGATTGCCGGCACTGATGAACATCGCCTTGAGTTGGCCGGGGCCCGGTGTGGTCATCTCCTTGGCCATCACCGACGCCGGCGCGGTCCCGAGGATCTGTGGCAGGTTGCCGATCCGGCTTCGTCGACCGGCCCAGGCGAAGTTCGGAACATGTTGCAGGGCAGTGACACCCAGTCGCTGCCCGGGGATGCCCAGGTCGCCGAACATCGATCCGCCGACCTCGTCGAGATTTCCGGCCACCAGATTCACCATGTCGAGGAGCGCTGTGGTCAGGGTGCCGGTGCGGCCGAGGGATGTCCCCACCCGGCCATAGACCGCGGCTCGCTCGGTCGATACGAGTTCACGGGCGAGGGTACGCACGGTGTCGGCGTCGATGCCGGTGCGGTCGGCGGTGACCTCGGGCGAATACGACCGGGCCACCTCCTTGATCGTTGCCAGCCCGGTGCTGCGGGCATCGAGCCGATCTTCGTCGGCGAGATGTTCGTCGAACATGACGTGCAGCAGTGAGAGCAGCATCAATGCATCGGTGTCGGGCACGATGGGTTGCCAGTCGAACTCGCGAGCGGTCTCGGTGCGGCGTGGGTCGATCACCAGGACCCTTCCGCCGCGTTTGGTGATGGCGGTCAGACCCTCGCGGATGCGTGGAGAGCTCATAACACTGCCATGGGAGACAACGGGATTGGCGCCGATGATGACCAGGAACTGCACGCGGTTGATGTCGGGGATGGGCGCGGCAACAGGGTTGCCGTACAAGAAGTGGCTGGCCGCGAACCGGTTGTTCACATCCTGTGAGCCGGCCGAGTAGACGTGCGGTGTGCGCAGCAGATTGAGGAACATGCCGGCCCACAGGGCGTGGCCGGTGGCAAAGGTCGCCGGATTGCCGAAGTACCAGCCGATGGCCGAGGCACCGTCTCGCCGGTGAATAGCGGCGAGCCTGCTGGTGATCTCGCCCATCGCGGTCTCCCAGGAGACCTGCTCGAACGCGCCCTGCTTGTTCCTGCGGAGGGGATGCAGGACGCGGTCGGGGTCGTTGACGATCTCGGTGAACGCGATTCCCTTGGGACAGGCGAAGCCCTTCGACAGCGGGTTGTGCGGGTCCGGCCGCAGTGACAGCAGCTTGCCGTCTTCGACGGTCGCGATCATCCCGCACAACGGTTCGCAGATCCGGCAATAGGTGGTCTTCTCCTGCGCCATGAGCACTCTCCCTGGTGACTGGGTTCACATCTGACAACGAGTGTTACACGTATGGGTGTTTCGATGCCACGGGTTGCCGGTATACAGGGTTCAGCAGATCTGCGAACGGCCGTTACCGCCGTTGACCGTGCCGTTGTTGCCGTCGAGCGGGCCTTCTATCGCGTCGAGCGGGCCCAACATGCTCGGTATCGAAACTCGCAACAGACGTATGGCACGGTCGCCCTGTCATGACTGCCCGGTGGACGGCAACAAGGGCCCGGTGGACGGCAACAAGGGCCCGGTCGACGGTGGGGGGTGGGGTCAGGCGGGTGCTGCGGGTGCGGTGGATGCGCGAACGATCAAGCGCGGCTGGAAACGCACGTGGCGGGGCGGGGTGTGGTCGGTCCGGGTGGTCTCGGCGACCAGCAGATCGATGGCACGGGACCCGAGTTGGCGGCTCGGCTGGCTGATCGAGGACAACGGCACCACCGCGGCTTCGGCGAAGTCGATGTCGTCGTATCCGATGAGTGCGATGTCGCCGGGTACCGATACGTCACCGAGCATCGTCAGGGCCTGCAGGACGCCCATGGCGAGCAGGTCGTTGGCGCAGAACACCGCATCGGGACGTTCCGCAGCCGGCCGGCGCCGGATCTCTTCGCCTGCGGCTCGTCCGGCGAGGACGCTCAGGGCGGGGGTGTCGATGACTTCGAGGGTGGCGCCGGGGACCCCGCTGACGGCCTCGCGCGCGCCGTGCAGGCGGTCTGCGACCTGACGGATCGCTCGTGGACCTCCGACGAAGGCGATCCGCCGGCGTCCCGTGTCGCAGAGGTGAGTGCAGGCCAGTGTGCCGCCGGCGACGTCGTCGACCGACACCGAGGGGAACGGGGTGTTCTCGCCGTTGCGGTCGACCAGGACCACGGGTGTCCCGCGCTGCTGCAGCGCTTCGAGCCGGCTCAGGTCGTCGCCGACCGGCGAGACGAGCACGCCGTACACGCGCTGCTCATCGAAGGTCTCGAGGTAGGTGTGCTCGCGGTCGACGTCATCGTCGGACGTTCCGAGCAGGAGGGTGAGATGGTTGTCGGCGGCCTGGCGCTCGGCGGCCCGGGCGAGGTCGGTGAAGAAGGGGTTGCCCACATCCAGGACGATCAGGCCGACGCACCTCGACCGCCCGGCCTTGAGCTGGCGGGCGGCATCATTGCGGACAAAACCGAGCTCGGCGATCGCCTTGTGAACCCGTTCGACCGTGGCGGGGGCAACCTTCTCCGGGGAGTTCAGGACGTTCGACACGGTACCGAGGGACACGGCGGCGGTGGCCGCGACGTCGCGCATGCTCACCGCCATGACATGCCTTTCGTGGTTTCGAACGTCGGACGCCGCGGACCCGCAGTCAGGAGGTGACGACGGGGCCACGGTGTCCTGGGACAACCAGTGTGTTCAGTGGGACAGGCTAGCGCGGTCTGCGCCGCGACCTGTGTTCATCGCGCGCGGCGCCAGGCGTGTCAGTTGCGTGACGTGAGCCGGGCTCAGTTCCTCGAGCGCGTTCACACCCAGTAGTCGCATCGTGCGTTCGACCTGCTCGGAGAGGATCTCGATGGCGCGGTCGACGCCGGCCTCACCGCCGGCCATCAGACCGTAGAGGTAGGCCCGGCCGATGAGGGTGAAGCGGGCTCCGAGTGCGATCGACGCGACGATGTCGGCACCGGACATGATACCGGTGTCGAGCACGATCTCGGTGTCGCTTCCGACTTCTTTCGCGACCTCCGGCAGCAGGTGGAACGGGATCGGGGCCCGATCAAGTTGCCGCCCACCGTGATTGGACAACACGATGCCGTCGACACCCAGATCGACCACGGCCTTGGCATCGGCGACGGTCTGGATTCCCTTGACCACGACCTTGCCGGGCCATTGATCCCGGATCCAGGCCAGGTCCTCGAAGGTGACCGTGGGATCGAACATGGTGTCGAGCAGTTCGCCGACAGTGCCGGACCAGCGATCGAGCGATGCGAAGGCCAACGGTTCGGTGGTGAGGAAGTCGATCCACCACTGCGGGCGCGGCAACGCGTTGATGACCGTGCCCGGGGTCAGCGCCGGCGGAATCGACATGCCGTTGCGCTTGTCGCGCAGACGGGCCCCGGCGACCGGGACATCGACGGTGACCAGCAGGGTGTCGTATCCCGCGGCGGCGGCCCGGTCGACCAGAGCCATCGACCGCTCGCGCTCTTTCCACATGTAGAGCTGAAACCAGTTGCGGCCATGCGGGTTGGCTGCCTTCACGTCTTCGATGGACGCGGTGCCCATCGTCGACAGCGAGAAGGGGATTCCGGCCTTGGCCGCGGCGTGGGCACCCGCGATCTCACCTTCGGTCTGCATCATGCGGGTGAACCCCGTGGGTGCGATGCCGAATGGCAAGGCCACCGGCGCCCCGAGGACGTCCCAGCCGGTGTTCACCTTCGAGACGTCGCGCAGGATCGCCGGGTTGAACTGGATGTCGGTGAACGCCTCGCGGGCCCGGCTGATCGAGATCTCGGCCTCGGCCGAACCGTCGGTGTAGTCGAAGGCCGGGCGCGGTGTGCGCCGTTTGGCGATCTTCCGGAGGTCCTCGATGGTCAGTGCCGAATCGAGGCGCCGCTTCTTGGCGTTGAGTTCGGGCTTCTTGAACTTCATGAGAGGCGCGAGGTCGTGGACCTTGGGTAACTGCCGTTTCATCGTGATACCCCTACAAAATCGTTGCGATGCGAAGCCGTCGTACGAGGCTCGTACCGCGCTGGTGGGAAGGTTGCGGCGACCATCGCTCGTGCGCTCTCGAGGTCGTCGGCGATCAGGTGCTGGGCGCGGGCGTTGATCAGGACATTACCGATCGCCGTCGCCTCGACGGGCCCGGCGAGTACCGGCATGCCGAGTCGGTCGGCGGTGAGCTGGCACAGCAGTCCGTTGCGGGCGCCACCACCGACGAGGTGAACTGTCTCGACTGCGATGCCGGACAGCGCCGCGGCTTCCTGAACCCGTCGGGCGAAGGCACCCGCCAGGCTCTCGAGGATCGCCCGCACCATCTGCGCCGGCCCGGCCGGTGCGGGCAGGCCACGCGCGGCGTACCAGCGGGTGATCCGGTCCGGCATGTCGCCGGGGGACAGGAACTCGGGATCGTCGGTGTCGAACAGCTCTACCGGTGGCTGCGCGGTGGCGGCCTGCTCGAGCAACTCGGGAAGATCGATGGAGGCGCCGGAGCGTTCCCATTGCCGCACCGACTCGCTCAGCAGCCACAGCCCCATGACGTTCCGCAGGAACCGGATGCGCCCGTCGGCACCGACCTCGTTGGTGAAGTTCGCGACCCGCGCGGCGGGGTCGGTGACCCGCGAGGTCAGCTCGATGCCGACCAGACCCCAGGTGCCGCACGAGATGTAGGCGGACGACTCCGGCTGCATGGGCACGGCGACCACCGCCGAGGCGGTGTCGTGGGACGCAACGGCATTGACGGACACCGACGGCGAGAGACCGAGCCCGGATGCGACGTCCGGCAGCAACCGGCCGAGCTGCGATCCGGGTTCGACCAACCCGGGGAACAGGCCCGTGGGCAGCCCGAGGATGCGGTGGAGTTCGTCGTCCCACCGGCCGTCGGCACCGAGCAGGCCGGTGGTCGAGGCATTGGTGCGCTCGGTGGCCGTCTCGCCGGTCAGCCAGTACCCGATCAGGTCGGGAATCAGGAGTGCCTGATCGGCGAGTTCCAGCGTGCCGGCCTGTTTCTCGGCCATCAACTGGTACACGGTGTTGAACGGCAGGAACTGCAAACCGTTGCGGGCGTACAGATCTGCCGGGTCGATGGCGCTGTGTACCGCCGACACACCACCATTGTTCCGCTGGTCGCGGTAGTGGTACGGCAGTCCCAGTAGGCGACCGTCGCGTAGCAGACCGTAGTCGACCGCCCAGGAATCGACACCGATCCCGGCCAGGTCGTCGGCGTCGCGTCCGGCTGCGGCGAGTCCATCGCGGATGTGCGAGAACAATCCCGGGACGTCCCAGTGCAACGCGGACCGGCTGCCGTCCCAGATCGGGAGCGGACCGTTGGCGAACCGGGTCACCTCCCGGATCTGCAACCGATCAGGGCCGACCTCCGCCAGCATGACCCGGCCGCTGGTGGCGCCGAGATCGACGGCCGCCAGCTTTCGGGTGCGGGTTGCCGAACTCATCGCAGGAATGCCGCGGCGACACCGGCGTCGACCGGGACGTGCAGTCCGGTGGTGTGGGACATGTCCGAGCTGCAGAGCACAAACGCGGCGTTCGCGATGTTCTCCGGCAGCACCTCCCGCTTGAGCAGGGTGCGCTGGGCGTAGAACTCGCCCAGCTCTTCTTCCGGCACGCCGTAGACCGCGGCGCGCTTGGCACCCCAGCCGCCGGCGAAGATGCCCGAGCCGCGGACGACGCCGTCGGGGTTGATGCCGTTGACCTTGATCCCGTGCTCACCGAGTTCGGCGGCGAGCAACCGAACCTGATGTGCCTGATCGGCTTTGGTCGCCGAGTACGCGATGTTGTTCGGTCCGGCGAACACCGAGTTCTTCGACGAGATGTACAGGATGTCGCCGCCCATCTGCTGATCGATGAGGGCCTTCGCGGCCGCCTTCGACACCAGGAACGACCCACGGGCCATCACGTTGTGCTGCAGATCCCAGTCGGCCGAACTGGTTTCCAGCAGAGACTTCGACAGCGACAGGCCGGCGTTGTTCACCACCAGATCGATACCACCGAATGCCAGCACGCAGGCGTCGACCGCGGCCTGCACCTGCGCTTCGTCGGTCACATCGGCGCGGACGCCGATCGCCACGTCCGTCGATCCGATCTCCTCGGCCGCGGCCTTGGTCTTCTCCTCGTCGAGGTCGGCGATGACAACGCAGGCACCCTCGGCGGCGAGGCGGGTTGCGATGGCCTTGCCGATGCCGGAGGCGGCTCCGGTGACCAGCGCGATGCGGGTGGCCAACGGCTTGGGCTCGGGCATCCGGGCGAGCTTGGCCTCTTCCAGGGCCCAGTACTCGATATTGAACTTCTCGACCTCGTCGATGGGCAGGTACGTCGAGACGGATTCGGCGCCGCGCATCACGTTGATCGCGTTGAGGTAGAACTCGCCGGCGACGCGGGCGGTCTGCTTGTTCTTGCCGTAGCTGAACATTCCGACTCCCGGGATCAGGATGATCGCCGGGTCGGCACCACGCATCGCGGGGGAATCTCCGGTGGCGTGCCGGTTGTAGTAGGCGGTGTAGTCGGCGCGGTACGAGGTGTGCAGCTCCTTGAGGCGGGCGATGCAGTCCTCGACGGGGGCGTCGGCGGGCAGGTCGAGCACCATCGGCTTGACCTTGGTGCGCAGGAAGTGGTCCGGGCAGGACGTGCCGAGTGAGGCGAGCCGGGGATGCTCTGCGGCGGTGAGGAATTCGAGCACCGGATCGGAGTCGTTGAAGTGTCCGACCTGGGCGTTGTCGGTCGATGCCAATCCGCGCAGGGTCGGTGCGAGGGCGGCGGCCTTGGCGGCCCGCTCGGTGGGGCTCAGCGGACCGAAACCGGTGAGCGGCGGACCGAACGGCTGCGGTTTGCCGTTGGCGGCGAGGTAGTCCTCCGCGGCCTTGATGATCTCGAGGGAGTTGGCCTCGGCTTCTCCCGAGGTCTCGCCCCATGCGGTGATGCCGTGCCCGCCGAGGATGGTGCCGATGGCCTGCGGGTTCGCGCGCTTGACCTCGGAGATGTCGAGACCGAGCTGGAAACCGGGACGACGCCACGGCACCCAGATCACCCGATCGCCGAAGATCGCCTTGGTGATCGCCTCACCGTCGGCGGCGGTCGCCAGCGCGATACCCGAATCGGGATGCAGATGATCAACGTGCTCCGCATCGACCAGACCGTGCATAGCGGTGTCGATCGACGGCGCAGCGCCGCCCCGACCGTGCAAGGTGTAGTCGAATGCGGCCACCATCTCGTCCTCGCGGTCGAGGCCCGGGTACACATCGACCAGGGCCCGCAGGCGGTCGAGGCGCAGCACGGCGAGCCCGCTCTCGGTGAGGGTTCCGAGGTCGCCGCCCGAACCCTTCACCCACATCAAATCGACATCCTGGCCGGTGACCGGATCACGGTCGACGCCCTTGGCGGAGGTGTTGCCGCCCGCGTAGTTCGTGTTCTTGGGGTCGGCGCCGAGTCGGTTGGAACGTTCGATGAGTTGTTTGACGGTGGGGTTGGTCATTGCATTCCTTACAGATATCGAGATGAAAGAAGAGTGAAAACTGACTGGGTTCTCAGACGAGAACTCAAGCGCCCCAAGAAGACTGGGTGCCGCCAACGCGCTCTGCCACGATCTTCTCCCGGTAGCCGGACTCGGCGTACGCGGCCATCGGATCGGCCGGCAGTCCGCGCTCGGAGCGCCATGCGGCGAGTGCGGGCCGGACGTCGGTGTAGAACGCGTCCATGAAGATCCCGTTGGCGCCCAACACGTCTCCGGCGTCCTGGGCGGCGGTGAGCGCCTCGGTGTCGACCAGCAACGCGCGGGCGGTCATCTCCTGGACGTTGAGCACCGAGCGGAGCTGACCGGGGATCTTCTCCTCGACGTTGTGGCACTGGTCGAGCATCAGCGCGACGGGGGAGCCGGTGTCGAGGCCGCCGCCGCGGATGACCTCGAACATGATGCGGAACAGCTGGAACGGATCAGCGGCCCCGACGATCAGGTCATCGTCGGCGTAGAAGCGCGAGTTGAAGTCGAACGAACCGAGCTTTCCGAGACGGAGCAACTGGGCGACGATGAACTCGATGTTGGTGCCGGGGGCGTGGTGGCCGGTGTCGAGGCAGACCAGCGCCCGGTCGCCGAGCGCGCTGACCTGCGCGTACGAGGTGCCCCAGTCCGGAACGTCGGTCATGTAGGTGGCCGGCTCGAAGAACTTGTACTCGAGCACCATCCGCTGCTCTTTGCCGATGTGCTGGTAGATCGTCGACAGTGATTCGGCGAGCCGGTCCTGTCGGCCGCGGATGTCGCCCTGTCCGGGATAGTTGGTGCCGTCGGCGAGCCAGATCTTCAGGTCGCGCGATCCGGTCTCGTTCATGACCTCGATGCAGGCGAGGTGGTGATCGATGGCCTTCTGCCGGACGTTCTTGTCGGTGTGGGTCAGGCTGCCGAACTTGTAGTCGTCGTCCTGGAAGGTGTTGGAGTTGATCGTTCCCAAGCCGACGCCTTGATCGGCGGCGTAGCGGCGCAGCGCACCGAAGTCGTCGACCAGGTCCCACGGGATGTGCAGTGCGACGGTGGGCGCCAGTCCGGTGAACCGGTGAACGGTTGCGGCGTCGGAGATCTTCTCTTCCACTGTGCGTGGGGTGCCGGGGGTACCGAAGACCTTGAACCGGGTGCCGGAGTTGCCGAATGCCCAGGAGGGCAGCTCGATGGCCAGATTCTGAAACGTTTCAATCTTTGCTGCGTCGAAGTTCTTCATGTCAGTTGCTCCCGGCGTTGACTGGATGTGCGGGGGTGGGTGTGGGGGCGAGTTCCGGGCTCACGGGGTATCCGTACCGCTCGATCTCGATGTCCTTGAGTTCCTTGCCGCGGGTGTTCGGGGCCCAGACCACGCCGATGATCAGCGAGATCGTCAGACAGGAGATGAGCAGGAGTCCGACCCAGGCCAGCCCGGTTGCGGCGAGCAGGGTGGGGAAGAAGTAGCTCAGTGCGCCGGTTGCCGTGCGGACCACGAAGAACATGAAGCCCTGCGCGCTGGCCCGGTACGGGGTGGCGAATAATTCGCTGGCCCACAGGCTGTAGAACGCCTGTGCCCCGACACCACTCGAGATACCCCAGCAGATCGCGAAGATGAGCAGGGTTGTCATGCCGCCGTCGGTGAACATGACCAGCACGGCCCAGGCGAAGATTCCGGGGATGGCGCCGAGGGCGAACAGCAGTCGCTGGGACATGTGGTCGGCCAGACGCATGAAGACGAAGTACGTCGCCAGGACGGTCATGCCCCATACCAGGACCTGGAGCAGATTCTGCTGGACTTCGCTGTCCAGGCCCGCGGTCTCGTAGACCCGCGGCATGAAGATGCCCGCCTGGCCGGCAACGGTGTTCCAGAAGCCGTAGATACCGATCAGCACCAGCAACGCGGTGATGTTGACCTTCTTGGAGAACAGCCCTCGCAGACCTTCACCGCCCGAGGACGAAACCGGCGCGGGTGCCCCGTCAGCAGCGGTGTCACGACCTTCTTCGGTCCAGATCTTCGACTCGGTCAGACCCTGCCGGATCCACCAGACCACCGCGGCGACGACGAACAGGTGCAGGAAGATCAGTCGCGACCCGAGGAGCCCGAGCGGCGCCAGTGCGGCGGCGAGTGCGAACCCGACCAGCGGTCCGACAGACCACGCGAGTTGAGCGGTGCCGACGTGCTTGGCCCTCGCACCCGACGGTGCCTGCTCGGCGATGTAGGTCCAGGAGGCCGGTACGCCGGCGCCCACCGCGAGGCCGGTGACCACAAAGGCGATCATCAACATCCCGACGTTGACGGCGAATGCCGCGATCAGCACGCCGGCCATGTAGACCATCAGGTCGTAGGTGTAGATCGCCTTGCGTCCGTAGCGATCACACAGCGGACCGCCGATGGCGGCACCGACTGCGGCGCCGAAGGCGTTGGCGCTCAACGCGGCCAGCAAGCCGACAGCAAAGTTGCTGATGCCGAACTCGTCTTGCCAGAAACCGAGGCTGGTGGCGATCGCGATGATCGATCCGGCCTCGATGTAGTTGGACATGGCAACCGAGATCGTTGCCTTCCAACCGGTGGTTTTCTTGGCCCCGAGTTTCATGGGCTCTCCTAAAGGGGTGTGGACGAGGGTAGTGGGTCGGGCGGGGTGGAGATGAATCGTGCGGTCGTGCGAGGTGGAGATGTACGCCGGTCAGGCGAGATGGAAATAGTGGTCGAGTCGGCTCATGGTCGTGTCCGGGCCGGCCGTCGGGTCGGCGAAGTACTGCGCCATGTTTGCCTGCCAGCGCGTGTTCACGGCGGTCTGTGCCATCAGCTCGTGCGCGCGCTCGAAGTCGTCGGTTTCGAGGTAGCCGACCACGAGTCCGGTGCCGGGCTGCATGAACAGTGAGTAGTTGGTCCAGCCGGTCTCACGAAGTGCGTCGAGCATCTCCGGCCATACGTGTTCGTGTGCGGCCAGGTAGTCGTCGATGCGGTCGGGCCGCACGTTCATGGTGAAACACACCCGCTGACGGGGAGTGTCTGTCCGGGGTTCTTCGTGCTGCATGAGTTGGCCCGTCGTCGATCGGTGTTGAACGCCGTTTGAAACGTTTCAATTTGTGAGTGCGGTCACCGTAAACCGAAGGGTGGGGAGACGTCAAGGGCGAAATCGCGGCGGCCCGAGGAGCTGGAGCGTGCCACGGAATGCGCTTATTTGTCCTGAGCTGCGCGGCAGCGTAATGTTGAACAGCGGTGCGTACACGCGCCGGATTGTTTTTGTGCCCAGATTGCAGACCTTGCACGATTCGCCTGCCGACTGTCACCGAAAGAGCCCGGCTCACGTGCGTGCCATGACGGTAATCGAACACAACTGTTCAGGTGTGGTCAACACACCAGAATCGTGGAGGCTATGGCCAAGAAAGATGGCGCCATCGAGGTGGAGGGCCGCGTTGTCGAACCCCTGCCCAATGCGATGTTCCGCATTGAGCTGGAGAACGGCCACAAGGTGCTTGCCCATATCAGCGGCAAGATGCGGCAGCACTACATCCGCATCCTGCCCGAGGACCGCGTGGTCGTGGAGCTTTCGCCCTACGACCTGACCCGCGGCCGCATCGTTTACCGATACAAGTAAGAACCCAACAGACTTCCCGGACCCCTCCGGGTAGGAAACCCAGCTGGGGGCAGCTTTCGGCTGTCCCCGTGCTTTGAAGTAGATCCGTGGAGACCGACGTCCGCGTCGGTGGCCACAGGCAAAGGAGAGAGTGACGTGAAGGTTAAACCGAGCGTCAAGCCGATCTGCGAGAAGTGCAAAGTGATCCGGCGTAACGGCCGCGTCATGGTGATCTGCGAGAACCTGCGTCACAAGCAGCGTCAGGGCTGATCAGCACTTCGACCCGATCGCTTGTAAGAGCGACCACAACTGAACAGCGGCTACAAAAGAAGACCTCTCAACACCAGCGGACTCATACGCGAGTCCGCCTACCCCCGGCACGGAGGCCGGGGCCCTGCAAGAGTCGGGGACGGATTGGGAGCAGACCTCCGAGAACCAAAGGAAACACCACATGGCACGTGTTGCTGGTGTTGATCTTCCGCGCGAAAAGCGCCTGGAGATCGCACTCACGTACATCTACGGGGTTGGTCGTACCACCTCCAAGGAGATCCTTGCCGCTACCGGCCTGAGCGCCGACCTGCGGGCCAAGGACCTCACCGACGAAGACGTCTCGAAGCTTCGTGAATACCTCGAATCCTCGGTCAAGGTCGAAGGTGACCTGCGTCGCGAGGTGCAGGCCGACATTCGTCGCAAGATCGAAATCGGCTGCTACCAGGGTCTGCGTCACCGTCGTGGCCTGCCCGTCCGCGGACAGCGCACCAAGACCAACGCTCGGACCCGTAAGGGCCCGAAGAAGACCATCGCCGGGAAGAAGAAGTAATCCATGCCTCCTAAGTCACGTAGCGCCGGCCCCAAGAAGGGCACTCGTCGTCGCGAGAAGAAGAACGTCCCGCACGGCAGCGCGCACATCAAGAGCACGTTCAACAACACCATCGTCTCCATTTCGGATCCTGCCGGAAACGTCATCGCCTGGGCATCGTCGGGCCATGTCGGCTTCAAGGGCTCGCGTAAGAGCACCCCGTTCGCCGCGCAGCTCGCTGCCGAGAACGCTGCCCGCAAGGCACAGGAACACGGCGTCAAGAAGGTCGACGTCTTCGTGAAGGGCCCGGGTTCGGGTCGTGAGACTGCTATCCGATCGCTCCAGGCCGCAGGCCTCGAGGTCGGCACCATTTCCGATGTCACCCCGCAGCCGCACAACGGCTGCCGCCCGCCCAAGCGGCGCCGGGTCTAATCGGAAAGAAGAGGACTTTAAAAAATGGCTCGTTATACCGGACCCGCAACCCGCAAATCTCGCCGTCTGCGCGTCGACCTCGTCGGCGGAGACCAGGCGTTCGAGCGTCGCCCCTACCCGCCCGGCCAGCACGGTCGCGCGCGGATCAAGGAGAGCGAATACCTGCTCCAGCTGCAGGAGAAGCAGAAGGCTCGCTTCACCTACGGCGTCATGGAAAAGCAGTTCCGTCTCTACTACGAAGAGGCCAACCGTCGTAACGGCAAGACCGGTGACGAGCTGCTGCGCCTGCTCGAGACCCGTCTCGACAACGTCGTCTACCGCGCCGGACTCGCTCGCACCCGCCGCCAGGCGCGTCAGATGGTCAGCCATGGCCACCTGACCGTCAACGGTGTGAAGGTCGACGTGCCCAGCTACCGCGTCTCTCGCTACGACATCATCGATGTCCGCCCGAAGTCGCTGCAGACCGTGCCGTTCCAGATCGCCAAGGAGATCCAGGGCGATCGTCCGGTCCCGGGTTGGCTGCAGGTCGTGCCGAACACGCTGCGCATCCTGGTGCACTCGGAGCCCGAGCGCGCACAGATCGACGTGCCTTTGTCGGAACAGCTCATCGTCGAGTTCTACTCGAAGTAATCGCCGGTTGTCGGATCCGTATGTCCGGCAGCACTTTCGGCACCTAACCGGTCGTCATATAGCGGACGTCCAAGAGGAGAAGAAGATTCAATGCTGATTTCACAGCGACCCACACTGTCCGAAGAGATCATCTCGGGAGACCGCTCGAAGTTCGTCATCGAGCCCCTCGAGCCTGGTTTCGGGTACACGCTCGGCAACTCGCTGCGCCGCACCCTGCTGTCGTCGATTCCCGGAGCCGCTGTCACCAGCATCCGGATCGACGGAGTCCTGCACGAGTTCACCACCGTCCCCGGGGTCAAGGAAGATGTCACCGACATCATCCTGAACCTCAAGGGCCTCGTCGTGAGCTCCGAAGAGGACGAGCCGGTCACGATGTACGTGCGCAAGCAGGGCCCCGGTGCTGTCACCGGTGCCGACATCGTGCCGCCGGCCGGCGTCACCGTGCACAACCCGGACCTGCACATCGCCACCCTGAACGACAAGGGCAAGTTGGAGATCGAGCTCGTCGTCGAGCGCGGTCGCGGCTATGTCCCCGCCGTCCAGAACAAGGCGTCCGGCGCCGAGATCGGCCGTATCCCGGTCGACTCGATCTACTCGCCGGTTCTCAAGGTCACGTACAAGGTGGAGGCCACCCGCGTCGAGCAGCGCACCGACTTCGATCGGCTCGTTCTCGATGTGGAAACCAAGAACTCGATCTCCGCGCGGGACGCACTGGCCTCGGCCGGTAAGACCCTCGTAGAGCTGTTCGGTCTGGCCCGTGAACTCAACATCGAAGCAGAAGGTGTGGAGATCGGACCCTCGCTCGCCGAGGCCGATCACATTGCATCGTTCAGCCTCCCGATCGAGGACCTCGAACTCACCGTCCGGTCGTACAACTGCCTCAAGCGCGAGGGAGTACACACCGTCGGCGAGCTCGTCGCCCGCACCGAATCGGACCTGCTGGACATCCGCAACTTCGGTCAGAAGTCCATCGACGAGGTCAAGGTCAAGCTGCACGCACTCGGCCTGGCACTCAAGGACAGCCCGGCAAGCTTCGATCCGTCCCAGGTGGCCGGATACGACGTTGCCACCGGCACCTGGACCGATGACACTTCCTTCTCCGACGCCGATGCCGGCGAAGATTTCGCAGAAACCGAACAGCTTTAACAAGACCCCAGCTCACGGCCGAGAGGTCGAGAGCGAATCCTAGGAGTTCGAAATGCCCAAGCCCACAAAGGGTACCCGCCTCGGCGGGTCGGCTTCGCACCAGAAGGCGATGCTGGCGAACCTCGCCACCTCGCTCTTCGAGCACGGCCGGATCACCACCACCGAGACCAAGGCGAAGCGTCTGCGTCCGTACGCGGAGAAGCTCATCACGCATGCCAAGGCCGGTGACCTCGCTCATCGCCGTGAGGTGCTCAAGGTCATCCGCAACAAGGACATCGTGCATGCCCTGTTCGCCGAGATCGGCCCGTTCTATGCGGACCGCAACGGTGGCTACACTCGCATCATCAAGACCCTGCCGCGCAAGGGCGACAACGCCCCCATGGCAGTGATCGAGCTGGTCCGGGACAAGACCGCTTCGTCGGAAGCCGATCGCGCCACCCGCGCAGCGGCCTCGAAGAAGAAGTCTGAAGAAGCCGCCACCGAGGAGAACGTGGTCGAGGCCGTTGAAGCCGACGCCACCGACGCCGAGGTCGAGAACGCGGATGCCGTGGCCGAGGCTGTCGACGACGAGTCGACCGCTGCCACCGCTGCTGACGCCAAGGCCGACGAGAAGTAGTCGACTGAACGAGTCTGTGACATCTGACCCCTTCGGGGGGACAACTGAGCCCGCCACCGGATTTTCCGGTGGCGGGTCTCGTCATTTCGAGGGACCCGTTGCCCGGCTGCGTCTGCAGATCGGTTACGACGGAACCGACTTCGCAGGGTGGGCGAGGCAGCCCGGCCTGCGAACAGTGTGTGGTGTGCTGGAGGAAACCCTCGGCACCGTGCTGCGGGAACCGGTGACACTCACCGTCGCCGGACGCACCGATGCAGGTGTCCACGCGAGCGGTCAGGTGGCGCATTTCGATGTTCCCGAACGCGCTCTGCAGACCCGGTCGATCGACGGCGATCCGACAAAACTCGTGCGGCGGCTTGCCAAGATGCTGCCCACCGATGTGCGGGTCAAGGACGTCGAAGAGGCGCCTGCGGAGTTCGACGCGCGCTTCTCAGCCCTTCGCCGACACTACGAATACCGATTGACCGACGACCCCTGGGGTGCTGAACCCGTGGTCGCACGCACCACCGCGGCGTGGAACCGGCCGCTCAACGCGGACCTCCTCGAAGAAGCCGCGTCAACGCTGCTGGGGCTCAACGACTTCGCAGCGTTCTGTAAGCGCCGCGAGGGCGCGACGACCGTCCGCGACTTGCAGCAGTTCACCTGGATGCGCGACGACTACGGCGTACTGGTGGCGCAGGTGAGCGCAGATGCGTTCTGCTGGTCCATGGTTCGCTCGCTGGTGGGTGCGGTGGCCGCCGTGGGTGAAGGCCGTCGCTCCGTGGAATGGTGCGCCGGGCTGTTGCAGCAACGCGCACGTTCCAGCGAGATTCCGGTGGCACCTGCTTGTGGCTTGAGTCTGATCGGCGTCGACTACCCGCCCGATGGTGCATTGGCGAGGCGCAACGCGGTCACTCGCGAGGTCCGTGCCGCCATCGAACCCTCCGGCTGCTGCGGCGACTGAAGCGCCCCGCAACCCGATGATGTGCCGTTTTGGCGGTCCTGAACTGCGGTTTGTTCGCCAGAACACCACATCATCGGTGGCCGACGGTGCGGCTGCTGCCGGTCAGGTCAATTCCTGAGCGTGAAACCCCGTGAGTCCCGGACCCCGCCGGTGAACATCATGATCGCGTCGACGAGCACCCAGATGCCGAGGCAGAACAGAATCAGGTAGCCGATCAGGACGAGTGCCAGCAACCACCCGAGGATCAGGGTGATCAGCTGAGCCACCGCAATTCCGTTGTGTCCGAGATAGAACCGGCCGGCGCCGAATCCTCCGAGGAACAGTTGCAGCATCCCGGCGGAGATCTTCGACTTGTCCGACAAAGGTGCTCCGCTGTACGGATCGCGGCCGTAGGGCGCCGTGGGGTCGAATCCGAAACCGGGTGCACCGTAGGCCGGTCCGCCGTAGACCGGTTGGCCGTAGGGCATCGCCGGATATCCAGCCGCAGCGGGTGGGTATGAGCCCGACGGTGGGACGTAAGGGGCCGGATAGCCCGGCGTCCCGGGAAACTCCGGCGAAGGCTGCCCAGTGGCATGCCAGTCCGGTTGTTGGGAACCGTCATACGGGTCGGGATAGCTCACGGGGTGTCCTTGTCTTGTGGTCCGGTGGTCAGGACGTGTAGTACGGGTCGCCCCGGCGCATTGTGGTGGACGGGAAGTCGTCGGCCACGGTGGCAGCCATCTCGACCAGCGCGCGGCGGGTGCTCTTGCCGAGGAGGTCGAGGTCGACCTCGGCCCCTTCGGCGAGGTGATCGTCGAAGGGTATCTGTTGCACGGCACGGCATCTGGTCAAGAAATGCGCACTGAGCTGATCGGTGTCGATGGTCGATGCGCCGGGCCGCGACGAGCTGAGAACCACCACGGCCCCCGACACCAGATGCCCGAATCCATGGGCTTGCAGCCAATCCAGCGTTGCTCCGGCGCTGCGCGCCCCGTCGATCGCGGGGGAGGTCACCAGGATCAGCGAGTTGGCCATGTCGAGCACGCCGTTCATGGCCGAATGACTCAGTCCGGTACCGCAGTCGGTGATGATGATGTTGTAAAAGCGCTGCAGAACCGTCATGACGCCGCGGTAGTCGGCCTCGCTGAACGCCTCGGCTTTGGCCGGATCACGCTCGGATGCAAGTATTTCCAGTCGGCTCGGCGCCTGGGACGTGTGTGCGCGGACATCGGAGTACCGGTAGATCGACTCATCGGCGAGCAGGTCGCGAACGGTGGACCGGGTCTGTTGTGGGATGCGCTGCGCGAGGGTGCCCAGGTCGGGATTCGCGTCGACCGCGATGACCCGATCTCCGCGCAACGACGCGAAGGTGGAGCCCAGACCAACCGTGGTCGTGGTCTTTCCGACGCCGCCCTTGAGTGAGAGGACTGCGATCCGGTAGTCGCCGCGGACCGGTTGATTCACCCGTTCGAGGAGCTGTTTGTAGACGAGGTCGTCAGGCGACTCCCCGGGATTGATGGTTCCGGCGGACAGTTTGTGTACGGTCCGGCGCCATCCGCTGGCCGGTGCCCGACGGGCCTTGCGGAGCAGTGCGACCTCATCGAGGCTTGTCGGTGCGGGGGCAGGTGGCTGGCCGGGTGCGTAGTGCGGCGGTGGCACCGCCTGGCCGGGAAAGTATCCCGGGGGTGGTGAGCCCGGCGCCGGAGCGTCGTGCTGTGGGACGCCGGCGGCCGGATGGCCATGCATCGAGGGATCGTCGACGTACGGGCTGTTGCCGGGGTGCAAGCTGTTGGCGCCGTGCGGATTTGGGTCCGCCGGGTAGCTCTGGGTGGACGGCTGCTGTGCGGGCGGGGGCGTGAAAGCGTGAGCTGACGGCTGCCGGAACTGTTCGTGGGGTGGCTGCGGGGGAGCGGACTGCGGTGGCACCGGGCCGCGAGCGTCGGGTGCCGCTGGGGGCTCGGGTACGGGCGGTGCCGCCGGGACCCCGGATGACTCGGCCGCCGGGGGCGGCTGGTTGGCGCGCTCGAAAGACGCGACGTCGATGTCGGCCGCGGACTGAAGCCATGGCGGTGCCGCCGGCACATCGGCATTGTTGTAGCTCACAGAACAGCCCCCCGTTGTTGCACTTCGTCTTGCCGGTTTCGATCTGTGTGGCCGCGATGGATCACCCCAGGTGTTCCCGCATGTCGAATCCACCCCGCCACCCCTGGATAACGGCGATGATAGACCACGGCGAAGACACGTGGTCGAGTGAGCCGTTGCCGGGGGCGGTGCCGAATCACCGCCTTGTCACCAGTTGTGGGTACTATTCGTCGCCAAGAGAGTTCTTGAGGGGGAACCATGGCTGCCGCAACTTCGCGGACGGGGGGCCTGTCTGTCGTCACGACAGAACAGGGCCTACCGACGTCGGTACGGATCGAACCTGCCGAATTACACAAGGATCCGGCGATACTCGCCGGAGAAGTGCTCCGGTTGTGCCGCCAAGCAGCGATGCGCGCCGGGGTCGCCCGCCGCGAGGAGTTGCGGGCTGCCGGGGTCGGCGCCGACATCATCGAACAGATGAATCTTCCGCGGCCCGATGATCTGGCGAGGGCCGAATACGAGGACGACTCCGTGGCCGGAGAACCGGGTAGCTGGATGAGGTCGATATGAGTTCGGCGATGGACGAACTCGAGGCCCGGGCCCGGGCACAGCTCGATCGACTGCTTGAGGTCAACGAGCGCCTGGCCGCGATCTCGGCGCGTGAGACATCTCCTGGCGACCACGTCACCGCCGAGGTCAACGGGGTAGGTGAGTTGACCGGATTGTGGTTCGCCTCGACCGCGCCGCAGTTGGGTGCGGGCCCGCTCGGCGATCTGATCGTGTCGACGGCGGGTGTTGCGGCCGCGCGGGCCTTTGCCCGGCGGGCCGAGGTCGTCGAGGAGTTCAACGAGTCGTTTGCGGACCTGGTGAACAGTCGGCCGGCTTCGATGTCTGCCGATCAGCCGATACGGGAGGGAACCGGCTCGGGTCGGTAGGCGTCCTATCACCGAACTGTGGACGCGGAGTGGGTTGCACAGCAACCAAGGGTGGGGCAGTACACAGGGTTTTTCGAACCAATTGGGGGGGCAGATGTCTGAGGTCACAGCGGTACCGGCGGCAATCGAGGCGTATGCGGACACGGCCGCGCTGATGTCGGCAGCGGTTGCCAGCGCGGGTTCCATCAACGCCGCTGCGAACATCGCGCAGATGGTGCCGGTCTTCGGGTTGATCGGGCAGGAGTTCCTACTGGCGTTCGCGCAGGCGCAGGCCAGTCACCTGCTGGGTGTCGGCCAGCTCGCCGCAGTCCATGCCGGCTCCGCGGCAGCGGCATTCGCCACGGCGGCGCAGATCGCCGAGGCCGACGACGGCAGCGGCCGAGGTTTCGCAGCCGTACAGGCAGCGCTGTAGGCCTGGTCCGGTTCACATGAGTTTTTCGACGATGCCTGTGTCCGGGGCACCAGCGCTGGATCCCACGATCCGGCAACTGGTCGAATCGAGTCCGCTCGGCGCGATTCTGGACACCCCGGTCAGTCAGGTACTGAAAGACCTTGGCCTGCCCGGTCTTCCCGAGCTGCCGGGGCTGCCGCCGTTGCCGGATCTGCCGCCGCTACCGCCACTCGACCTCGATCTCCTGCTCAAGCCGCTGACGGATCTGCTGGGCGGTTTCGGGACGGGCAATCTGGGAGCGGGCGACTTCGACCCCACGATGGTCTTCGAGGCGCTCTCGCAGATCTTGGATTTGTCCATGTCGATGGGTTCGGGTGCACTGAAAGTCCTCGACCAGGTATGGACCGGGCAGTCTGCCACCGCCGCCACCGCCAAGGGTGTGGAGGCGGGCACCGCCGCAGCCGGGTTGTCCACGCAGGGCACAACGATGTCGGCCGACACGCAGGGCGCTGCCGCGATCGTGGGTGTCGGCCTCGGACTCGTCCAGGGAATCATCGCGAGAACGGTTGCCATCATCAGTGCTTCGGCGCCGATCCTGGTCACGCCTCCCGGGCAGGCGATAGCACTGTCGGCAGCCGCGGACGGGCTCGCAGAGGCAACCGCGGTGGTCGCCGCCACCAGAGCACAGTTGTTGGCACCGACATCGCACATGGTTGCCACGGGCCAACCGGTGCCGGTCACCGGAGCGCCCGCAGCGGGAACGTCACCGTTCTCGATCGCCAGCACGGTGCTCGACTCGGTGGGCAAACCGATGATGACCGGTGTCGGGCAACTCGGCACCATGTCGTCGAAGGCTGCTACCGAATTGATGAAATCGCATCAGGCCCAACTGATCACCGCACACCGCGGCGATGACGTCGACTCCGACGCGAAGACGGTTCCGGCGTTCCTCGGTGGTGGAGGATCCGCAGGCCGTGGCGGGGGCGGAGGCGGCGGAGGCGGTGGCGGCGGCTCCGGCCCCAGCCCGCTGAGTGCGCGAACCACACCCGGTCTGCTGGGCGGTTCAGCGCCGGAATCGGGTGGTGGGACGACCAACAGGACCCAGAACGCCGTGGTCCCGGCAGGCATGACCGGACCGATGGCACCGATGGGTGGCGGCGGGATGGGAGCCGGGCGGGGTGCCGGTGCCTCCGATGATCAGCACGAGACAGCGGACTACCTCGTCACCGAACTCAACGGCACCCGCATCATCGGTGACATGCCCGCAGTCGCGCCGGCGGTCCTGGGTGAGGCCCAGGCGCCGGAGGCGTCACCGACACCTGACGTCCGGTTGCGGTTGGGTCCACCGGATCGCAATCAGACCGACCACAACCAAGAAGCCTGACACGAACATGGGGGAAACGTTGTCCACAGGTGAGTTGAACGTCGATTCGGCCGAATTGTTGCGCGCGGCAGGGGATCTCGACCGGCTTGCGAATGATCTCGAGCAGGGTGTGGCCGCGCACCGGTCATCGCTGGTCGTACCGGCTGCCGGACGCGATGAGGTGTCGACCACCGCGGCCGCCACCTTCGGCTCCGTCGCCGAGACGTTCTCCGGCACCGCAGCTGCCGGCGTCCACGAGCTCCGGAAGATCGCCGCGGTACTGCGTGCGCAAGCCCGTGATTTCGGCACGGTCGAGGCCGACATCGAGGAGAGCTTCCGGCTCTGAGCCGGGGGAGACGAACATGACCGGATTCACGAACGTGGTGTGGGACGCCAGGCCCACCAAGCAGTTGGCAACCGATCTGGGTGCCGGTGCCGGTGACGGCCCGCTGACTGCTGCCGCACTCGGCTGGGCGCAGGTGTCTGCACTGCTCGCGGACGCCGGTGTCGACTACGTTCGGATCCTCGCGAAACTCGGCATCGCCTGGGAATCGGTCTCGACCGACGAGGCCTTCGGAAAGTTGGCCTCGTTCGCCGGATGGTTTTCCGACGCGGCTGCCGCCGCTGCTGACACCGCGGGGCGGGCCGGTGCACAGGCTGCGGCGACCACGGTCGCCAGGATCAGCATGCCCGGTCTACCCGAACTGCAGATCACAGAGGACATCCACCGCGCGGCCACCACGGTCGGCGCCGCCACAGGCGCGCCTATCGGAGGTGTGGCGGCCGACGCCGAGCGCGCCGCACTCGACCAGAAGCAACGTGCCGCAAGGGTCATGGAGACCTACGAGGCCGCCAGCGAACCCGTGGCGCGGGTCTGGGCGGTGCCGCATCCGGCCGAGATCGTCTCGCCGAAGGCGCTCGCTGCCGAACAGGCGATCCGGGATTCGGCCCGGGCGGTGCCCACCCGGCCGGAACCGACCGTGAGCGCGGTGCCCGGAGGTGTTGGCGGGTATGCGCCGGTGTCCGTTCCCCGCCAGCAGACCCGCTATGCCACAACGATTCTGGCCGGGTCAACTGTCGCGCCGACCACCACCCTTCCGGCGCCGGTATCGGCCGACGCGCGGCCGTCGGTGCCGGCCACCCCGATGGCGCCCATGATGGGTGCCCCCGGTCAGAGTGGGGATACGGTCGCTCGACGGGGCCCCTTAAAGGCCGGAGCCGGAATCGATCCGAACGCCTTCGGCCCGACGGCGGGCGACGGTGACATCAATCACGTGCCGATTGCGGCCGTAGCGGGTCCCGTTGACCATCCGGATCCGCGATATCGGAGCGGAACCCTCGACCTGCCATCCGCCACGTCGGTGCCGGCTGTACTCGGCGCGACGGAGGAGAACAGGTGAGTGACATGTGGGCTACCCCGGTGGCATGCGAGCCCGATCTCTCCCAGGACCAGATCGACTATCTGGCACATCTTCTCGATTTGCAGACGTGGCCGGCGGTGCTGGCGGTCGGGCCGCGGCACGAGTGCGCCGACGAGCGCGAGAGGGCCTGGGCGGTCGCGGCTTCGGAGCTCAATGCCGCGGGATGGCTGACCGACGACCCTGATCCTGCCGTCGGGGTGGTTGTCGCCGAGGCACTCGCGCAGGCGCTGGCGATTCTGTCCCATCCCGACGTGCTTCTCGAAATACGTTGCCATTCAGACACTTCAACGCGGCGGACATGCATTGCGCGGCGCGGCGATCACCACGTGCTGGCGTCCAGAACCGACTCGGGTCTGCTGTTCCGGGATATTGCGATCGGTGCAGATGCGGAGGTGGGTCAACTGGTGGCCCGGCTACTCGACCCGGCGGATGCCGCGCAGGTGGCCTCCGTCAGCGTGACGGCCGACGATTTGCGGCGTCGGCTCGATGGTGCGAACACCGCCGCCCAATACGCCGACGCTCTCCACGCCATGGGTGTTGCGGCGGCCGATGCCGCCGCCTATGCCGTGGCGTTCGATACCTGTTGTGGACACACGGAAATCGTTGCGATCGAATGCGCAGCGGGCCGGATGCGCCGATCGGCGGGTGCGGTGGCCGTCTACGACACCTCCAGGGGCCGGATTGTCGCCGGCCCCAGTATGTCTCCCGATGGCCAGATCTGGTCGACGTTGTCGCCGGGTACGGGTCATCGGATCTCCCAGGCCGTCACGCTCCTGATGGAGACGTTGCCGGCTCGGAGGTGGTTGCCGTGATTCGGCCAACCGGAGGGGGGCCCACCCGGTGATCAACCGGGATGGTGCCGGAGCAGATTCGAAGGAATCCGCGGATATCAACTGATGTCCGCGGCAATCACACAAGAAGGGGATCACCATGGTTGCCGAAGGCGGTAACAGCGGATTGCAGCTCGACGTTCCAGATGCGTTGGTCACGACCAAATCGGTCGGGCAGCTCGTCGAGGACATGGGCGTTGTACTCACGCGAATCAACAAGAATGCCGAAGACGCGCAGGCGATGTGGCAGGGCACCGCGAGCAAGGCATTCCAGGATGCCGCAGCCGCATGGCAGGCGGAAGGGGCCCAGCTCAAGACGGCCCTCGACAGTCTGAAGGCGTCGCTGGAGAGCGGCTTCAACGGCTACGAAAACGAAGACACAGACCTTGCGGGCACCATCAACTCCGTCACCGGTGGCGGATCGAGCCTCAATCTCTGACCCTCCGACACCAACGTCCAGAAAGGCCACATCGGCATGATCAAGTACAACTTCGCCGCGATCGACGACCTGTCGACGCAGCTCGATTCCGACTTCAAGCAGCTCGAAGACCTGGCCGGAACGCTCAAATCCGAGGTCACCCGACTGCACTCCAACTGGGAGTCCCCGCAGGCGGCCGAAGCCTACGGTGCCGCGCAGCAGCGCTGGGATACAAGCTTTTCCGACTCCCGCCTCCTGTTGACCAACCTGTCGACGAAGGTCCGCGAAGCGGGAAACACCATGCAGGGTGCCGACAAGCGGACAGCCGGCTACTTCACGTAGATCGCTGCCGCGCGATCTCAGGCCCGAAAACCCGCCGGACCATCTACCGGCGGGTTTTCGTGGTTTCTGGGTGGTTGGCGGGGCCGGACTGCGCGCCGGCGCCGAGCGGGGTCTTCCCGGAATCGCTCGCGAATTGATCGCGCCCATCGCCGTGGATTAACCAACGATCAGCGGTGTGGTCCGATAGTTTCGCAGACAGGCTGCATTCGCCGCAGTGAACGCAAGTCACGTGAGGAGTTGTGATGAGCAATCCGCTGACACGGACAAAATCCGTGGAGCAATCGATGGCTGACACCGAAGAACCCGGTTCACAGCTGAAGAAGAGTCTGACCTGGTGGGACCTCACCGTCTTCGGGGTCTCGGTGGTCATCGGCGCCGGTATCTTCACCATCACCGCATCGACGGCCGGAGACAAAGCGGGACCGGCGATTTCGCTGTCCTTTGTCATGGCGGCCGTGGCATGTGCGCTGGCAGCGCTGTGTTACGCCGAGTTCGCCTCGACGGTTCCGGTTGCCGGTTCTGCTTACACCTTCGGGTATGCCACATTCGGTGAGTGAGGTTCCCCCGGATAGTGGAGGGTGGTTACGCGGCCATAAACTCCGCGGTCAGTGACATCTCATAATTGATCGGACTGAGCATCCCGATCGTTGAGTGCCGCCTCGTAGTGTTGTAGTAATGCATCCAGTTGTCAACC
>NZ_DATCVM010000138.1:0-65080 GCF_036566845.1 Williamsia sp. | reverse complement strand
TAGTTGTCGGGGATCGGGGCGCCCACTCCCGGTGATCGCGGCGCTCGATTCGGTTCCGGTTGCGCTCGATTGCGCCGTGAAATGCATGAAAGCCGAGGATTGGATCGTGGTCTGTGACTCGGCATTGAACTCGGCAAACCTGACGGTATCCGATCTCCAGAGCGCGATGGGGACTGTGCCCTATCGGATACGTGAGCTGATGGCGAAGTGTGATCCGGGTTCCCAATCTGGGACGGAGTCGTTTGCCCGGCTGAGGTTGCGGGCGGCAGGCTTCAAAGTGTACGTGCAACCAAGAATTCCCGACGTCGGCCGGGTCGACCTGCGGGTGGGCCGGCTGCTCATCGAATGCGATAGCAAAGAGCACCACACGAGTCTGGCCGACTACCAAAATGATCGGCACCGGGACCGCAAGGCGCTCCTGGGCAGATGGCTGACCATGCGGATCACCTATGACGACGTCCTCTATGGCTGGGACGACGTGCTCGCCGACGTGCGTGCGATCACCCGGGCCGGGCGCCATCGCATCCGGCCCTGAGATCGGCACCGTGCGCGATTGCAGAGGGAACTATGCCCCTGGTGGGACTTTAACGGGATCATCTCAGGGCACAACCACCCACAACGAGCCGGTTGCCGTCCGGCATCCGGCTCGCTGCGGCAGGCTAGTGCTGGATCAGCTTGCTCTCGCCTGCACGTACCGGGAAGTCGAATCGGTTCTCCGCCGGCGGCAGCGGGCACAGGAAGTGATCGGTGAAGGTGCAGGGCGGCAGGAATGCCCGGTTGAAATCGATGGTCACGGTGTCGCCGATGTCGCCGACCTCCACCTTCAGGAACCGGAAGCGCTGTGTCTCGTTGCCATTGGTGCTGTCGGCGAACACGATCTGGGCACTGCCGTCAGGTGCGGCGATCGCCGTCACAGTCCGCTCACTGCCATCGACCGTGATCCGAAGTTGCACGATGTTCTTCGCGGCGACGAACCCGTCCACATGCTTGAACGGGAGGTCGTTGCCCACGGACTCGACGACCCCGGTGACCACCCAGGCGGGATCGGGTGCGAAAGCATCGATCCCGGCCAGGGCGGCGCGCGTGGGAGCCTGCGGATCGAACACCCGGATCGCGATCTGTCCGTCGCGTCCAAGGGTGGTCAGCCGAAGCCGGTCGATCACGTAGGTCTCACCAGGTGCCAGTGTGATCTCGGTACCGTCTGGGCTCGCGTTGACGGCCTTGCCATCTCGCGTCGTCCACGTGCCGGGCACCGAATCGACCTCGAGGGGTTCCTCACCCAGCCAGTGGGTGCCGGTGACCGACGCAAGCCCATGGGTGCTGGTTGCGGCGGTTATGCGCTCGGCGTGCCAGGCCTGCCAGCTGTCGGTCCACGAATCGGGTGTGGTGGTCGTTGAGGTTGTCATGATGCGCTCTCTTGTTCGGTGGATAGAGGATCTTCGGAATTGGTCTGGGGCCCGCGGCGAGAAGAACATCGTGCGAACCGGATTCGGCGATTCTTCCGGCCTCGAACACCAGGATCCGATCGGCAGCGCGGGCGGTTACCATCCGGTGTGCGATCGAGACGGTGGTCCGGCCACGGGTGAGGGTGGCGAGCGCATTCTGCACCCGGACATCGGTCGCCGGATCGAGTCCACTGGTCGCCTCGTCCAGAATCAGCAGATCGGGGTCCACGAGCGCTGTTCTGGCCAGCGCCACGAGTTGTCGTTCCCCGGCCGACAACAGGTCACCGCGCAGTCCCACCTGTGTGCTCAGCCCGTCGGGCAGCGCGGCGCCAGTCTCGCAGTCCCAGGGAATCGATCACCTCGATGACCTCGGCCGGGCCGGCACCGGGTACACCGAAGGCGATGTTGTCGCCGACGGTGGTGTCGAACAGGAACGGATGCTGCGGCACAGGTGATGTCGGCAACGCTGAACGACGACGCGGGCAGGGTGCCCGGTGGGTACGCCTGCCAGGGCGGCACAACGGCGCCGGCCTGACCGGCGAGACGGAAGCGCTGCTCGGACGGCACGGGAATCTGGTCGACTGTCAGGGATCAGTCCGATAGCGCCGAGGCCGGTCACCTCACTGATGAACGGCAGAGCGAAATCTCGTTCTTGCGGCAGATACAGCTGTTGTAGGTAGGGGCCGCTGTGTGGGGTCACCTCCGCGGGCGCCCGGGTGGATACCTGGCTCAGGGCGAGTATCGAACCGGCCTCCCGGACCCCACGCGCCGTCTCGACCTCACCCTTCGGGTGCCACAGACCATGCGCGGCCGACGCTGCGGCGAGCACCGGCAGGTCGATTCGCTGACCGACTACGTCAGTCGACACGTCGACGGAACTGATACCGGCGAGTGGGCGCGGATAGATCGCAAAGCGCTGCCACTGCTGTTCGTTGTCTGCGGGCACCGTTCCGGCGCCACCTTCTAGGTAGTCACGCGCAAAACTCGCTTCGACCGCGTTCAACGGGCGACCTCAGCGACGACACGCCCGGCTGCGCGTTTACCCGGAATCGCATCGAGTAGCCGCTGGGTGTACGGGTCGGAGGGGTTCTGGAATACCTTTGCCACCGAACCGGATTCGACGATCTTTCCCTTCTCGAACACCGACACCGTATGCGCGACCTGCGCGACGACGGCCAGGTCATGGGAGATGAACAGGTACGTCAGGCCAAGGCGCTCCTGGAGTTCGGCCAGCAACGCGAGGATTTGCTCCTGCACCGAGACATCCAGCGCGGACACAGGTTCGTCGAGCAGGATGACTTCGGGTTCGAGGACCAGCGAGCGGGCGATCGCGACGCGCTGGCGCTGTCCACCCGACAGTTCGACCGGCAGTCGGTCGAGATGATTCTGGGGCAGACCGACTTGATCGAGTAGTTCCGCAGCCCGTTTGTGACGGCTACTACGGTCACCGATACGGAAGGACACCAGCGGTTCGATGATGCTGTCGCGCACCGTGAATCGTGGATCGAGCGATGCAAAAGGGTCCTGGTGGACCAGTTGGAACCGGCGGCGCAGCGGTCGGAGCTCGCGCCACGACAGCTCTGTGATGTCCGTGCCCTCGAACCGCACCTGGCCCGTCGTGGGCTTCTCGAGCCCCATCGCCACTCGCAGGGTGGTGGTCTTTCCCGAACCCGATTCGCCGACGAGTGCGTGGGTGCGACCCGGTGCAACCCGCACCGAGACGTCGTCGAGAGCGGTGAATGTTCCGTTGCGGCTGATCTGGAACTTCTTGACGACGGAGGTGAGTTCGATGATCGGATTGCTCACCTCGACCTGCTCGTCGGCAACTGCGAACCGCGGTTTGATGATGCCGCCCTGCGCCAATGCGGGTGCGGCGGCAATCAGCCGCCGGGTGTAGCTGTCGGCGGGATCCACCAGAATCGTTGCGGGCGAGCCCTCCTCGACGATTCGGCCGCGCTGCATCACAACCACGCGGTCGGCGCGGTCGGCGGCGACAGCGAGGTCGTGGGTGATGATCAGCAGTGCGATCCCGGTGTCCCGGACGAGTGACTCGAGGTGATCGAGGATGCGGGCCTGCACGGTGACGTCCAGGGCGCTGGTCGGTTCATCGGCGATGATCAGATCGGGTTTGCCGGCCAGGGCGATGGCGATCAGCACTCGTTGGCGTTGTCCACCGGACAGCTCATGGGGGTAGCGCTTGGCGAGCAGTTGCGGGTCCTCGAGTCCGGCCTTGGTGAGTGCATCGGCGACCTCGTCGCCGATCTGCGGGCCTTTGACACCACGGAGTTTCACCGCTTCGGCGACCTGCACCCCGACCCGCTGTGTGGGGTTGAGACCGACCATCGGGTCCTGTGGGATGAGGCCGACCACCGAACCCCGCAGGGTTCGTAGGACTTTCTCCTTGGCTCCGGCGATCTCGGTGCCGGCGATCTTGATCGATCCCGACGTGAGCCGTCCGTTCGCCGGGAGCAGACCGATGATCGCGTTGGCGGTCGTGGTCTTGCCCGATCCTGATTCGCCGACCACCGCGACCACTTCGCCGGGATGAACCTGAAGGTCCAGGTCATGGACCGCGGGGACGATCTTTCGGTTTCGCTGATACCCGATGTTCAGCCCGCTGATGTCGACCAGCGGGGCCACCGGCGAGGAAGTCTGCGCCTGGGCCGGTACGGCTTTCGAGAGGTTGGTGGTCATCGTTCGAGTTCCTGAAAGGTTTTGGCGATGTGGTTGAGCGAGAGAACGGTAGCCGCGATGAACAGACCGGGCATCAACGAGACCCACGGTGCAGTGACCAGGAAATTACGTCCGGTCGACACGAGCGTTCCCCATTCGGCTCTGGGCGGCGCGGCGCCGAAGCCGAGGAAGCTCAGCGCGGCGATGGATATGATCGCGACACCGAAGTCGAGCACGGCCAGCACGGCCACCGGGCCCCAGGAGTTGGGCAGGATGTGGCGGATCAGCACGCGAGACCAGGAGGCCCCGCCGGCCCGGGCGGCCTCGATGTACGGCAAGGTCTTCACGCGCAACACCTCGGAACGGGTGGTTCGCGCGAAACCGGGCACGATCCCGATACCCACTGCGATGGCGACGGGAACGGTGCCGAATCCGAGGGCGGTGACAATGGCCAACGCCAGCAACAGACCCGGAATCGCCAGCAGCACATCGACGCATCGCATGATGACCGAGTCGGTGATGCCGGCGAAGAACCCGGACACCACGCCCAGGGTCAACCCGACGACGATCGCGATGGACAGCGCGATGAGCGCGGCCTGAATTGTCAGCGTGGATCCATAGAGCGTTCGGGTCCACAGGTCGCGGCCCATCTCATCGGTCCCGAAGAGGTGAGTGGAACTCGGCGACTGGAGCCGGTCCGCCGGCGCTGTCTTGTACGGGTCGTAGGACGAGAACCACGACGGGAAGAATGCCGAGACACCAACGAAGACGATGAATGCCAGGGTGATCATGAACAGCGGTCGCCGCACGGCTTTGGCCACGGTGTTCCGCAGCGGACCCCAGCGACCACCGGGCTCGCTGGGACTCGGCGGTGTCAGGGAATGGTCGTCGCGTCCGACCGGGCGTTCCACCGGGAGGTCGATGCCCAGTGCCCCGACACTCGAGCCACTGAAGTCGATGCGATCCTTCAACTTCTCGGTCATGTCAGCTCACCTTTGTCTTGGTCGTGTGGCCGATCCGGGGATCGAGCAGCGGATAGAGCAGATCGACGATCAGATTGACGAACACAAAGGCGGCAGCGGCCAAGACGACAATGGCCAGTACCACCGGAATGTCCTGTGCCAGGACCGCTTCTTGGGCGAGCTTGCCGATCCCGTTGCGGTTGTAGACGGTCTCGGTGACGATGGCGCTGGTGACGGTCACGCCGACGAGCAGGCCGAGGATGGTCAGCGCCGGCAGTGCGGCATTACGGAATGCGTGTTTGAGTTGGACCGCACTCCGCGACAACCCCTTCGCGCGGGCGGTGACGATGTACTGCTCGCTGAGGGTTTCGTTGAAGCTGCGAGTCAATACCTGTGCCAGCGCGGCGGTGGTCGGGATCGCCATCGTGATGACCGGCAGGACAAGATGTTCCGGCCCACCGGTGCCCATCGACGGTAGCCAGCCGAGATTGAATGCGAAGATCTGGATGAGGATCAGCGCGATGAGGAACGAGGGGACCGCAACTCCGAAGGCGGGCAGTCGATCCAGGAACATCCGGACCGGCTTGTTCTGAACAAACGCGGCCAGGTAGGCGAGCGTGGTGCCGGCGATGAGTGCGACCACTCCGGCGAGCGCGGCCAGAAGCAGCGTTCCGCCGATCCGGTCGCTGATCAGCTGGGACACGGGAGCCTGCTTGGAGATCGACAGGCCGAAGTCGCCGTGCAACGAACCACCGAGCAGTGTGAGGTACTGATCCAGCATCGATTTGTCGAGACCGTACTTGGACTTGACCGCAATCAATTCGGCCGGGGACATCGTGTCCGGGTCGAGTCCGGCGGCACCCAGCTGGATTCCGACCGCATCGCTCGGAAGCAGGTACAGGATCACGAACGTCAGGGTGAACGCCGCCCACAACACCACAACCGCCTGGGCGATTCGGCCTGCGATATACCTCGGCATGGCTGTGGCTCCTTATCTGTGCTGATCGACCCGGTGCCGATTCGATGTGTGCCGGTTGGCCCCGGTTGTGGGCCGGGGCCAACCGAGCTGGGGTTGTTACTGCTGGATCCAGGTGTCGTTGAGCGACATGAAGCTCTCGGAGGTGAACCGGAATCCGTTGACCTTGTTACTGAGTCCGGCAAGCTGCTGCCGTTCGAACAGCGGGAACGTCACACCCTGGTCGATCAGCAGAGCCTGCAGGTCGTCATACGCCTGTTTGGTCTGGGCCTCGTCCGTGGTCTGCGTGGCCTTGACGAACAGCTGCTGGATCTGCGCGGCAACTTCAGGGGTGGCGGCGTTGTGCGCCACTGCCTTCTGATTCGCGAGTGCCTCTACCAGGATGAACTGCAGCGCACCGGGATCGGCGCGGGTGAAGTAGTTACTTGTCAGATCGTAGTCACCGCTCTTGAAGAGCCCGATAGCTTCCGCCTGGGTGACCACCTTCAGCTGAAGGTCGATGCCGACCTGACGCCACTGGTCCTGCAGGAGCTCATTGCCGGCGGCGTACTGCCCGATGATCGGATAGGTCAGCGACAGCTGCTTGCCGTCCTTGGCACGGTACTGGCTACCGGGGGCCAGGGTCCAGCCGGCGGCATCGAGCGCTTGGCCGGCAGCGTCGGGATCGAAGCCAAGCTTGTCGGCCTGCGACTGGAAAAACGGTGTGGTGCTGTTGAAGGCACCTGCAACCACCGGGTAGTCAGGTCCGAAGACCGTCGCCGCGTTCGTCGTGAGGTCGGTGGCCTGGTACAGCGCCTGGCGGACCTTCGGATCTGACAACGGTTTGCCGGCGGTGACATTCGGGAACAGTGTGTTCGACACACCGGGTAGCGACCGGGCCTCGATGTATCCGCCCGAATTCTTGATGAGCTCCTGGTCTTCGACGGTGAGCGGGTTCCGCGGCCAGGCGATGTCGATGGCGCCGCTGACCAGGTTGCCGGTGCGGACACTGTCCTCGGCGACATAGGTGTACTTGACGGCGTCGAGGTAGGCCGCGCCGGTGTTCTTGGACAGGCTCGAGCCCCAGTTGTATCCGGCTCGGCGGCTCAGCGAGATGCTCTGGCCGGGAGTGTAGTTGTCGAGGACGAACAGGCCGGAGGCGGCGAAATTGCCGAGGCAGCGTTCTTCCGGCGTCTTCTGGAACGACGCGGGGGACAGCAGGGCAAGGTTGGTGGTCGAAGTCGCCTGCAGGAAAGACGAGTTCGGCTGGGTGAAGTGGAACGTCACCGTCTGCGGGTCGACCACGGTGGTTGATTCGAGGCCGAGGATGTAGCTCGTCCCGAAGGCGGTGCCGCCACTGGTCTTGGCCAGGTCGATGAACGCGTCGAAGTTGGTCTTGACGGCCGCCGCGTCGAGTGGTGCGCCGTCGGAGAAGGTGACACCGTCGCGGAGGGTGAAGGTGTAGTCGAGGCCGTCGGTGCTGATCTCCCACTTGCTGGCGAGCCACGGCACGATCGCGCCGGTGTCCGGGTTCTGGTCGGTCAGCGAATCGGCGACGTTGCGGATCACCGAACGGTGTTCGATCCAGTATGTCTGGAACGGGTCGACACAACTGAAAGTCGGGTTGTCGGGGAAGTAGGCAATGTCGAGCGTTCCGCCGCGCACCGGATCTTGGCCTTCGCCGGAGGGTCCGGAGTCGGCGTCCGAACCGCCTGAGCTACAAGCGGTGACGACCAGGGCGGACATCAGCGCCAGCGCGCCGGCAACCTTGAATCGGCCCGATCTCGGACGTGTGTGTTGACGCATTTCGTGTTTTTCCTTCAGGGTTCAGCGAATTGATGGTGTGAAGCCGGAGTCAGGCGCGCAGAGCTTCGCGCCCGGCCGCCAGCAGGGCGGTGTCTTCCTGGGGTGGATGCACGCGGACACAGAGCACGTCGCGCAGATGTCGTTCGAGCGGATTGTGGCGGGTGAGTGCGGCATTGCCGAGCGCCGCGACGGCGGTCTGGACCGCGGCGATCACCGAGCGGGCGATCTGTACCTTCACCAGCGAGAGTCCCGCTGCAACAGTGGGATCGTCGGCTTCTACGCGCAGCAGCGTGCCATAGAGAAGGGTCTCGGCCTGCACGATCTGGGCCTCGATCTCACCGGCCACGGTCTGGATGCGTTCGGTCTCGGAGATCGGGCGACCCAGCGCGGTCGGCACGCGCTCACGGGCGTAGGTGGCGAATGCAGAACGGGCCGCCCGCGCAACTCCGACGTACAGCGCGGGGTGGCCGAAACCCGTTGGGCCGGTGGCGGTGGCCGGGTCACGATAGACGCCGTCCGTCTTCGGGATCTCCTGGAAGTTCTCGGCCCGCACCTCGACGTCGGAATAGCTGACGTCGTGGGTGCCCGATGCCCGCAATCCCAGATGGTCCCAGGTGTCGTGCCAGGTGATCCCATTCGCCTCTGCGGGCACGATCACATGCCCAACTCGCGGCTCGGCTTCGTCGGTGACGGCCCACACCAGGTGGTACGCCAGCGCGGTGCCGCCCGTGGCGAAGGTCTTGCGTCCGTTGAGGACCCACCCGGAGTCGGTGCGCCTCAACGTGGTTTTGGGCAGACCGCCGCGGGCTGGGGCGCCCAGTTCGGGCTCGGCCCGGATCACGTTGACCGGAGCGGGTCCCAGCGCCGACCGGTGCAGCAGGTCGGCGTAGATGTCGGCCGGCCAAGAGTCGGTGGCCGACTGCATCTGATGCAGGGCCAGGTTGTTGGCGGCGATCAGGGCCACCGACGGATCACCTTCACCCAGGGCGACGATGATCTTCACGATCTCGAACGGGCCCAGTTCGGGTCCGCCGAAACGGGCGGCGACGGACGCGGTGAGGTAGCCGCCTCGATGTGCCGCTTCCAGTCCGGCGACGGGGATGTCACCGCTGCGATCGTAATGTTCTGCGGTGGCAGCGACTTCAGCTGTCAGCGCCTTCAGCCCGGCCGGTGAGACGTCGGGCACCGTAAGCGTGATCGGGCTGACCGATACGGCGGTCATGCCTGTGCCGCCGTCGCGAATGCGCCGAGGTGATCGGCCTGCAGCGTGCCGCGTCGTCCGGTCGCCTCCCGGTGCGCGAGGTCCTGCCGAACGAGCGGGATCACGTAACGGCCGTAGTCGATGGCGTCGTTGAGGGTGTCGTAGCCGCGAATCGAGACCAGGTCGGCGCCGAGGTCGATGTAGTCGAGGATGGCTGCAGCCACCGTCTCCGCGCTGCCGACCAGCGCGGTGGATGCGCCGGCGCCGTTGACAGCAGCTGCCGTCCGAGTCCACAGAGCCCGGTCGTAGATGTCCTTGCGGTTGGCGAAGTCAAGCGAGCGTTGCGATCCCACGTTCTGCGGTGTCTGCGAACCGAAGGCCTTGTACACCGGGTTCGAGGCGAAATTGGCCTCGATACGCTCGACGTAGTTGTAGGCCTTGGCCCAGGCGAGCTCGTCCGTGCGATCGATGATGGGACGGAACGTGACCCAGATCCGCGGCTTGTCGATACGTCCCGACTCGGCAGCGATCTGGTGGACCCGCTCGATCTGACTCTTGATGTCCGCCAACGGTTCTCCCCAGAAGCTGAAGATATCACCCTTGCGGCCACCGATTTCGAACGCGGCATCGCTCTGACCGCCGATGGAGATCGGGATGTGCGCGCCGTACGGGGCGAATCCGGGACCGAAGTTGTCGAACTTGTAGTGGGTCCCGCTGTGGGAGAACGGCTTTGTTTCGGTCCATGACTTCCTCAGGATGTCCACGAACTCGTCGGTGCGGGTGTAACGCTGATCCTTGGTGAGGTAGTCACCCTGGCGGGCCTGCTCGGCGTCGTTGCCGCCCGAGATCAGGTGGACCACGGCGCGGCCTTCGGTCAGCTGATCGAGTGTGGCAAGCTGCTGGGCGGCGACGGTCGGAAAGACGGTGTTGGGACGCAGCGCCACAATCGGTTTGATGGTGTCGCTGAGCTGTCCGACCGCGGAGGCGAGCACAAACGAGTCCGCACTGTTGGAGCCGTAGGGCAGCAGGGTGAGGTCGAAGCCGCCGTCCTCCAGGGCCCGCACGTAGCGGCGGAAGAATGGGAGGTCGATTCCGCGGGCCGGAACGGGGTTCAGTTCGGTGGACGGATTGAGGTGCGTGAGGCTGATGAACTCGACCTTCGACGCCGCGGTGGCCGGCAATGACTGGGGTTCGGCGCTCATGGTGGTCCTTCCTGGACTGACTTTGGGAGCAGGCCGGTGAGTGTCCGCGCCTGGTTCGTGAAGGGATGCTAGGGCCGTTGTGTCGGTGGAACCAGGGTTCGGATCACCATTTTCGATTGGTATTGCCGATGGCAACCGATCCGTGGTTCTGATTACGTCTGCGCAGGTCATCGCACCCATTGATGCAATCAGAAGGGACTACAAATCGGGATTGGACCAGGGTTTCGATCGCGGAGAATCTAAAGCGCCCGTCAATTGGGCAGATGTATGCGACGCCGGGTATGACAGAGATAGACAGACCCAAACTTTCTAGGAACAGGTGAGCTGAGATGGCAGACCCCCTCGATCTGGTCCACCTGCGCACGCTGGTGGCCATCGCCGAGACCGGCGGCTTTCGCCGTGCTGCCGACTCGTTGCACCTGAGTCAGCCGACCGTGAGTCAGCATGTCCGGCTGCTCGAGAAGCGGCTCAAGCAGTCGCTGGTGGTCAAAGACGGTCGCGGTTCCCGGTTCACGGGCGCCGGGGAGCGACTGGTTCTCGAAGCCCGCAAACTGCTCACCGCGCAGGACGAGGTGCTTCAGCGATTTTCGGTGTCGGTGCCGGAGAAACTCACCATCGGCTCCACCGAACATGCAGCGGACGGCTTGCTCCCGGATTTGCTCGGTGCTCTGCGCGCTGCGTATCCCGAAATGTGGGTCCAGTTCCGGATAGATCGATCGACCTCACTTGCCGAATCGGTGAGCAAAGGTGCCCTCGATCTGGCAGTCGTATTGGGCGGCAACGCCGATCAGGTGGGTGCCGAGGTCGGTTCCCTCAACCTGAAGTGGGTCGCGGCGTCAGGCTGGGACCTGTCGACGATCGACGGGCCGATCTCGCTCGTGGCCTTTGAAGAACCGTGTGGATTGCGGCGCCGTGCCATCGCCCAACTCGATGAACTGGGGCAAGCAGTGACGGTCAGTGCCGAGTCGGGCAACCTCGACGGGGTACTCGCCGGGACCAGGGCTGGATTGGGCATCGCGCTGCTGCCGTTTTATGGGGCTGTTCCCGAGGGATTGCGTGAGATCACGGATCTGCCGGCGATGGGCGCGATCGATGTACGTCTGGTGGCTCGCCGGGGCCTCGACACCGAGGTCGAAGATGCCGCCGTGGATGCGGTGTCGGCCCACTTCGCCGGCCGTCGGCGCTTGCAGGGTGTTGCCTGATGGCGCGTGATGAGGTGTTGATCTCGGCAGCAGAGCTGGCCGATCTGATCGCCGGGCCAGATCCGGTAACAGTGCTCGACGTCCGCTGGCGACTGGATCAACCGGACGGTAGCGCCGACCACGAGACCGGTCACATTCCCGGCGCGGTGTACGTCGATCTCGATTCCGAGCTGTCGGATCATTCGGTGACCGGTCGTGGTCGTCATCCGCTTCCGGGTGGCGACGCACTGCAGGCCTCGGCGAGGCGCTGGGGTGTGCGCGCCGGCGTGCCACTCGTGGTCTACGACGACTGGAATCGCGCCGGCTCGGCGCGAGCGTGGTGGGTGCTCGGTGCCGCGGGTATCGCCGACATCCGGATTCTGGACGGCGGGCTGACCGCCTGGGTTGCTGCGGGCAACGAACTCGACAAGGGCAGCGAGAACCCTGTTGCCGGCGACGTCGTGGTCACACATACGGACCTCTATGCCGGTGCGCTCCCGACGCTGACGGCCGAGCAGGTCTCCGACTTTGCCGGTGTGCTGGTGGATGCCCGGGCTCCCGAGCGCTACCGCGGTGAGGTCGAACCGGTCGACGCCGTGGCCGGGCACATTCCAGGTGCCGGCAACGCGCCGAGTACCGCGACGCTCGACGAGAACGGACTGTTCCGCGACGCCGCTGAGTTGCGTGAGTTCTTTGCGGGCGCCGGCGCTGACGGTAGCGGTCCTGTTGGTGTCTACTGCGGTTCGGGAGTCACCGCCGCGGTGGACCTGGTCGCATTGAAGATTGCCGACGTGGATGCGTCGCTGTTCCCGGGTTCGTGGTCTCAGTGGAGTTCAGACTCCACCAACCCGGTGGCCACCGGTTAGTCGCTCCCGGGCCGTAACCCCGTCGAACGTGCCTTGCTTGCTTGTGCAGTTTGCACTTTTGGCACGGTCAACGGCATTGGGGGCACGGTCGACGGATGGTGCCGCCGACCGTGCCCATATCACCGCCGACCGTGCCGAAACTGCTGCCCGGGGGCAGGGTTCTTACCCAATGCTTGGCTAGATCGTCTTGCCGGGGTTGAACAACCCACTCGGATCGAGTGCCCGGCGAACGGTCCGCTGCACATCGCTGGCATCGGGACCGAGTTCGCGCTCCAGCCAACTTCGTTTGAGGACACCGACTCCGTGTTCTCCGGTGATCGTTCCGCCCAATTCGATTGCGGTACCGAAGATTTCATCAGCTGCTGCCACAGCTCGGTCGTAAGCGTCGGGATCCTGCTCGGGCACGACGAGGATCGGATGCAGGTTGCCGTCACCGGCGTGGCCGAAGGTGTGGATCGCGGTGTTGTGGCCCTCGGCGATCTCGGTTACTGCCCGGATGGCCTCGGCGATCCGCGATCGCGGGACAGCGATGTCCTCGATGAGCACCCGGCCGTGACGTTCGAGTGCCGGCAACGCTGCGCGGCGCACCGCCAGCAACTGATCCGCAGCCTGCGGATCGTCTCCGACCATGACGCGAGAAGTGAACCGTCCGAACGCAGATTCGAGAATCTCTGCTTCCGCATGCGCGCCGAACCCGTCGGTCTGGGCGACCACAAACGCACCCGCGGACTCTGCATTGATTCCGAGATGGTCCTGCGCCTGCCGCAAAGACGCCTCGTCGAGCAGTTCCATGAGCGAGGGCCGCGCCCGGGCCGCCAACCCTGCCGTGGTGGCCGCCGCGGCTTGATCGACATCGTCGAAATACGCCGCGACCGTGACCGTGTTCACCGGAATGGGCTGCAACCGGACCGTCGCCGCGACGATGACACCCAGCGTGCCTTCGGAACCGGTGAACAAACTGGTGAGATCCAGTCCCGCAACACCTTTGGCGGTCCTGCGGCCGGTGTGGATCAGCCGGCCATCGGCGAGCACGATGCTCAGGCCCAGAATGGAATCACCGGTGACCCCGTATTTGACGCACCGCAGCCCGCCCGCATTGGTTGCGATGTTGCCGCCGATGGTGGAGATGGCGGCGCTCGCCGGGTCCGGTGCGTACCGCAACCCGAACTCCGCGACAACGGCATCGAGGGAAGCGGTGATGACTCCGGCCTCGACGACCGCGAGCTCGTCATCGGTGGAGATCTCGAGAATGCGGTTGAGACCACTGACATCGAGCACCAGAGAACCAGTCCCGGCGCTCGCTCCGCCGGCCAATCCGGTGCCGGCGCCGCGGACCACGACAGCGAGTCCGGAGGCCGCGGCATAACGTACCGCATCGCGGACATCGTCGATTGATGTGGCCTTGACCAGGACCGCCGGTGCACCGTCTGGAACGAACCCGGACCGGTCGATGCGGTACGCGGCGGGAATCTGGTCGCCGATCAGTACCTGGCCGGTCAACGACTGATCCGAAAGCGCAAAAGAAGACACAGTTCATCATGTCCGGCAGTCGGTGATAAGCCCAGCTGCGGGTGATCGCAATCTCTGATCGGTACGGTGATTCAACCAGGATGATTCAAACCCGTTTGCCGCCTGTTGGTTCGCTGGGCCGCAACGTAGCGTCGAAGAATCTGTTAGGCGAGAAGGACGTGGGACGATGCCAAGATATGTGATTGTCGGAGCCGGCGCTATCGGGGCGAGCCTCGCTGCTGCGCTGAGTGAACGCACCGAAGTGCTCGTGATCGCGAGGGGAGCCGCGCTCGATCACCTGCGCGATCATCCACTGAAGTTCCATGCCTCGATCGGTCGCCGCGACGTCCAACTCCCCGTCGCCGCCATCGACGAGGTTGTGCTGCGGACCGACGACGTTCTGGTCCTGGCGGTCAAGACGCAACACGTCGGTGACGTCGCGACCGCATTGGCGTGGTTGCCGGTGCATTCCGACTCGGGAGAGGTCGTCGGTTCGGCCGGCGAACTCCTGCCGATCGTGACCACACAGAACGGCCTTGACGCCGAACGGGTCCTCGCGCGCTGGTTTACGCACATCATCGCCTCGACTGTCCTGATCTCCGCGCGGTACACCACCCTCGGTGAGGTTCGGGTCGGTGGGCGACCGCATCTGGGCAGTCTGCTGCTCGGTGAGCCGTACCCCTCGACGGAGGTCGGGGCAACGGCTGCAACGACTTTCGCGGCGGACCTGCGCGCGTCGAAGTTCGTGGTGTCCGAGGTCGAGGACATCACCGCGATCAAGGCGACGAAGATCCTGCACAGCGTGAGGAACGGGCTCGAAGTGCTCGCCGGCGATCCGGACACCAGGGCGGGGGTCGGCGCAGCAATCGCAGACGAAACGCGAGTGGTACTCGCCGCGGCCGGTATCACACCGGCCGAGTCCGGTGCGCTCGCCATCGCTCCCGACCAGACACACCTCGACGCCGAGCTCGGTGTTGTCGCCGGACAACAGTCCACCTGGCAGAGCTTTGCGCGCGGTGCACGTTCGCACGAGGTGGATCACCTCAATGGTGAAATCGTTCTGCTCGCCAGGCTTCATGGTGTGGAAGCGCCGCTGAACCGGCGACTTCAGGTCTTGCTCGGTGCGGCCAGTGCTCGTGGTGGCGGTGTCGAACTCGACGGTCTGGATTCCCTGGTCGAACTAACGGTGGCCGGGGTCAGCCGCTGAATGCTTCCGACCACTTGACGCGCGCCCCGGTGCGCAGGATGTTGCGCTGGTAGATCCGAGCCGCAAACCAGGTGGCCACCCCACACGCCACGATCATCAACACCACGGTTCCGATGATCTGGAAGACCGATGCGTCACCGGTGGCTATGCGGATCGGCATGATGGACGCCGAGAACGGTGGGATCCACGCCAGGGCCTGCATGATCGTGCTGTCGAGTGCGTTGATGCCGAAGATGGCCGCGTAGATGACGGCCATCGCGAGGATGGTCAGAGGAGCCGAACTCGATCCGAGCTCTTCTTGTCGTGAGACCACCGCACCGGTGGCGGCATACAGGGTGGCGAAGAACAGGAACCCGAGCACAAACCAGACGAGCACGGCGACAAACATCGATCCCGCCGCTGACGGTACGTCGAGCAGTCCGGTTGCCAGCGCTGCGATCAGTGCCGCCCCGCCGAGAACGATCACCTGCGCAAAGGCCATCGCTCCGATGCCGATGATCTTGCCCCACAACAGGTGCAGGGGTTTGATCGTGGCCAGCAGGATCTCGACAACCCGGGAGGTCTTCTCCTCCACCACACCGGCTGCGACCATCCCACCGCCTTGCAACACTGCGAACATGAGCAGCGACATGCCGGTCAATGCGACCGCGATACGTTGTCCCTCATCGGGTTTGGCCGGCTTGGTCTCGGTGACGGTGAGAGTCGAGTCGGCGGTGATCGTGGAGAGGTCGACATTCTGTGCCGCCAGCGCCTTGCTCAGTCCGTCCTGGCTGACGGCGGTGCGCAGCACACCCTCGAGGGTGCCGTCGAGGTCGTCCTTGGTGACCGCTTCGTAGCTGTTGCCGGAGCCGGGCACCAGCGCAACCTTCACGTCACCGTCCTCGGCCTGTTGCCGGGCGTCGGCGGCGTCGTTGATCGGAACGATCTCGATCTTCTCGCCCGAGGCATCGCCGACGGCAACGATGGTCTGGGACATCTGGGTGTCGTCACCGACGAGGCCGACCTTGGTGGGCTTGCTGTCGCCGGTGAAGATTGACAGCACGATGATGCCGGCGACGATGACCACCAGGAGCAGCACGTTGGTGATGACAAACGATTTCGTCGCCGCGCGTGTGGTGATCTCTCGTCCGGCGACAAGCCGGATCGCGCGGCCCGCCCCGAGTTGGTGGGCGGGCGAGGTCTGCGCACCAGTCTGTGTGTGAGGCTTGTTGGTGATCATGCGCTGACGACCTCTCGGAACAGTTCGGTCAGATTGGGCTTGGAAACCGCGAAGTGTGTCACCGGGCCAGTGCTCAGAGCAGCGGCCAGAACGGCCTGCTCGTCGCCATCGAGGGTCATGGTGACAGTGGTTGTGGTGCCGTTGTGGCTGCTGCCCTGAACACCCGGGACCCGGTCGGCCCATCCGCGAGGTGCCTGCGGTGCAACGACATCGAGGCGGATGTCGCCGGTGGTACGCAGGTCGTCGACGGTACCAAGAGCGCGCATCGTGCCCTGGCTGATGATGCCGACCCGGTGGCAGAGTCGTTGGACGAGTTCGAGCTGGTGACTCGAGAAGATGACCGGAACACCCTGTGCTGCTTTTTCTTCGAGCACCTCGCTCATCACGTCGACGGCGACGGGATCGAGTCCTGAGAAGGGTTCGTCCAGGACGAGGACGTCCGGGTTGTGTACCAGCGCGGCCGCGAGCTGCACCCTCTGCTGATTGCCCAGGCTCAGGTTGTTCACGTCGTCGTTGATGCGCTCGGAGACACCGAGGCGGTCTACCCAGTATTCGACCTGGTCGTCGGCCTCGTGGCGGGTCAGGCCGTGTAGCTGGGCGAAGAACGAAAGTTGTTTGCCCACTTTCATCTTCGGGTAGAGGCCGCGTTCTTCCGGCATGTATCCGATACGGCGCCGCGTGTCGAGGTCGATGGGGGATTCGCCCAGCATGACACGGCCTGAGTCCGCAGAGAGGACGCCGAGGATGATCCGCATCGTTGTCGACTTTCCGGCACCGTTCGATCCGACGAAGCCGAAGATCTCGCCGGCTGCCACGGAGAAGCTCATGTCGTCGAGTGCAACAAGGGATCCGTACCTCTTGGTCAGTCTGTCGACGATCAGCGGATCAGTCATGCGTCGTGTCCTCCTGTCTCGGTGGCACTGTCGGCCAACTGCGTTGTGTATGTCTGCGGAATCGGTTTGTGATAGCCAGGGTTGCTGCGATAGAGCTGTGTCGACATGGCGCCGAATTCCCGCCGGCTGAACACGGCTTCCACCGGCAGGCCGAACGCTTCGCAGATTCGCAGGGCGAGGTCGAGGCTGGGGTAGTTGTCGCCGCGTTCCAGTGACCCGATGGACTGGACGTTGACCCCCACCAATTCGGCGAGCTGCGCACGGGACATCCGCCGCTCGGCACGCAACACGCCGATGCGGTTGTGGATCGGCAAATGTCCCGACTTCTTCACCGGACTCACGATCTCCAGTGTTGTGAGAACACAACAGAATGTCAAAATCTGAAGACGGCGTGTTGTCGGCGGAGTGGCGGGCACCCCTCACACCGCGGTGTGAGTCCCGTGGGCGGTGTTCAGGAATTCTCCGCGATCACCATGTCCAGGATTCCCGCTCCCAGGAGCACATCAACACACTCGCCGATGATTTCGGATCGTGGGTCGAGCGCGGCCATCACCAGGCTGATCGCGAGGTCGTCATAGGGCATCCGGAAGTGGCCGGTCAGGTTTCGCGGGCAGACCTCCTGCAGAACGATATTGGTGGCTGCAGGGTCCCGGAGTGCCACGCTGGAGGACGGCTGGATCACCTCGTCGACCAGCGATGCGATCGTGACGTACGCGACCCCGGGCACCGTGTCGGTCGGGTTGTTGAGGCGCTCGAGGAACGCCGAGCCCTGGACCTGCTGCCACAATGCGGTGGACACCAACTCCTCGGGGAGAACTGTGCTCGCGACATCCATGGCGCCGGGCAACTTCTCTGCCACGGGCACAAGTCCGTACAGCGCACTCCCGTAGCTCGGCGAGGCCAGGCCCACCCAGCTCCCGACGACTCGGGCACCATCGAGTTCGTTGATGACGTAGCGGCCGACGGTGGCGCCCTGTGAGTAGCCGACGATGTCGACGCGTTCCGAGTGCGTCGCGGTGAGTACTTGATCGACAAAGGCCGCCACCTGCGCTGCGCTGGCCCGCATGTCCTCTGTGCCGTAGTTGGCCCCGCCCTCTCGCCCTCCGTAGTTCAGGGCGAAGACGCAGTAGCCGGCATCGAACAGTCGGGGCCCGAGCGCCGCGAAATCGGAGTACGCGGTCGAATCGGTGCCGTGTAGCAACACGACCGGGCGGGGCCGGTCCGTCGATGGAGAACACGTGAAGTCGTTGACACCCCGGGGAACCGCGCCCGGATTACTGCGAACGTATCGTGATGCGTCAGGGTGGCTGATCTGTGCGGGGCCGGCCGTCTTCGGGATCTGGGATGTCGACGACGTTGGGGCGACAACTGGTTCCGGGTCGGCAGCAGCGGGGGACGAGATCCCGATGGCCAGAGCTGTGCTCATCGCCACCGCCGCGATGAACTCCCATCGAAAAGCTCGCATGCGTCACCATCCGAAAGCTCGCTGATCCGACCGAACAACTCTCATCTCATTGGAGCACGTCGTTGCCGACTTCGGAGCCGCAACAGGCTTGTCAGCGCGCCGCCAGGTACGTTTGCACCACACGAGCGGCTTCGCGCCCAGCGCGATTGGCGCCGATCGTGGAGGCCGACGGGCCGTAGCCGAGCAATTGCAGTTGGGGGAGGGCCTCGACCACGGTGGCGAGTCGGCCGGTCATCACGATCCCACCGCCCGGCGCGCGCAATCTCAGTGGTGCCAGATGGTCGAGTGCGCTGCGAAACCCGGTGCACCAGAAGATGATGTCGACGTCGAGGTGGTGTGGCGCCTCGCCGTCGACGGCGCAGTCCCAGCAGACCCCTTCCGGTGTGATGCGGGTGAACATCGGTCGCCAGTCCAGGATCCCGTCCTCCCGTGCGGCCCGGAACGAGTTGTTGTCGGGCAGTCCGGTCACCGAAACCACCGAACCCGGCGGCAATCCGGCTCGAACCCTCTGTTCCACCCGCGCCACCGCGGCGCGTCCGCGCTCGGGGTCGAAGGGCTCGTCGTTGAACCTCGGTTCGGTGCGGCTGCACCAGAACGTCTGGACACCCTCGGCCTGTCGGGCTATTTCGATCAGGAGTTGAACTGCGGATATCCCGGCGCCCACCACCAGGACCCGCTGACCGGCGAAGTCGGCGGGAGTTTTGTAGTCATGGGTGTGCAGCTGGGTCCCGGTGAAGGTCTCGATACCGGGGATGTACGGGACGAAGGGCCGGTCCCAGGTGCCGGTGGCATTGATGATGGTGCGCGCCGAGATCTCGTTTCCGTCCGCCGTGGTGGCCAGGAAACCCTCGCCGTGGCGCGAGACCGATCGAACATCGACCGGCCGGTGTACGTCGAGCCCGAACTTCTGCTCGTATTGCGCGAAGTAGTCCGGAACCGCGGTGGCCGCGGGCCACTGATCGCATTCGGTGCCCAGTGCTTGCGCCAACCCCAGTCCCGGTAGATCGTGCACGCCGTTGGCTCCTGCCAAAGTCAGTGTGGGCCAGCGGAATTGCCACGCACCACCAGGGCCGGGGGAGTGGTCGACCATCAACGTCCGCGGTCTCAGACCGAACTTGTCGAGGTAGTGACCTGCGGACAATCCCGCCTGGCCACCGCCGATGACCAGGATGTCGGTCTCGGTTGAACCGCCGAAGGGGTTAGCGTTCACAAGTCGAACAGTAGCGGTACGCTGACCTGATGATTGGGACCAGCCGAGACGGCGACGTGCTGACCATTGAACTGCAGCGTGAGCGGCAGCGGAATGCGTTGAACCACGAAATGGTCGAGGCTTTGTCCGTGGCCCTGACCGATGCCACCGATTCTGGTGCCAGGGCCGTGATCTTGACCGGGGCGGGCAGCGTGTTCTGCGCCGGTGCAGACCTCTCGGGTCCGGTCTACGAGCAGTCGTTTCTCGACAATCTGCTGGCGATGCTGCGTGTGATCGAAGGTCTTCCGGTGCCGGTGATCGCGGCTCTCAACGGACCGGCGCTCGGTGCCGGCCTGCAATTGGCGCTCGCCGCCGATCTGCGCGTGATGTCGTCGTCGTCGTTCTGTGCCATACCGGCAGCGAAAATTGGTGTGACGGTTGATGAGTGGACGATCAAACGTCTGGTTTCGCTGGCTGGTGCCGGTGATGCGGCGGGGATCCTGATCGGCTGCGAATCGATGAGCGCCGAACGAGCACACGTGGTCGGGTTCGCCAATCGCATAGGCGATCTCGGCGAGGCGCAGCGGTGGGCAGCGATGATCGCAACGTTGGCTCCGCTGACGTTGCAGCACTACAAGTTGGTGTTGGGCGACGACGGTGCGCGCGACGAGGCCCCCGCCGGCCACGTGGCCGCGATGGTGCGGGCATGGCAGAGCAACGACATGGCCGAAGGGCGCGCGGCGCGCAAGGAAAAGCGCCCGCCCAATTTCATCGGAAAATGATACTGCACAAATACTTTCGTTTGCAAATCAGACCAATGATTCGCTGAATTGCGCGGGGTTTTCCTGTCCTTAACATCTCTGACGTGCCACTGATACGTGATCGATTTACGTTGGCTCGGACCGTACGCGCGAGAGTGCGCGCTCGCCGGACGTGGGAGGGAAATCAAGTGACTTTGGACAGCCCGGGGAAAGTGGCCGACCCCATCGCGGGAGCCGAATTACCCAGCAACATCAATGCAATGAGCGAGACGCTCGAAGACTATACCCTTCGATTTGCGCCCCGTAGTTATCGCAAATGGGGGCCTGCTGTAGTCGCAACGTCGGCACTGGGTGGAATCGCCTATCTTGCCGACTTCGCCATCGGTGCCAATATCGGTATCGCCAACGGAACCGGAAACGCGCTGTGGGGCATTCTCATTTTTGCGGTTGTCATCGTCCTGACCGGATACCCGCTGGCCTATTACGCCGCCCGCTACAATATCGACCTCGACTTGATCACTCGCGGCAGCGGATTCGGCTATTACGGCTCGGTGTTGACCAACGTCATCTTCGCGTCGTTCACGTTCATCTTTTTTGCGCTCGAGGGTTCGATCATGGCGCAGGGCCTCGAGCTCGGCCTGGGGATACCACTGTGGCTTGGTTACCTGATTTCCTCTGTGATGGTCATCCCATTGGTCATCTACGGCATGAAAACGCTTGCCACCCTACAGGTGTGGACCACGCCGCTATGGCTGGTCATGATGGTTCTACCGTTCCTGTATCTGGTCATCAAGCATCCGGATGCCATCGGTGACTTCCTTGCGTTCAGCGGTGGCACCGACGCTCAGGGTGGACACGGTGTGAACTTCGCCGGCGTCATGCTCGCGGCAGGCGTCTGTTTGTCCCTGATTGCGCAGATCGCCGAGCAGATCGACTACCTGCGCTTCATGCCGCCCAAGACCCCCGAGAACTCTCGCCGTTGGTGGACTGCGGTCATCATGGCCGGACCGGGCTGGGTGTTCTTTGGTGCGATCAAGCAGATCGTCGGCCTGTTCCTGGCTGTCTATCTGATCATGAACTTCGCCGACCAGGCCGGCGTGGCCAATGAGCCGGTCCACCAGTTCCTGGCGGTGTATGAGGAGTTCATGCCGCACTGGCTGGCGATGACACTCGCGGTGATCCTGGTCGTCATCTCTCAGATCAAGATCAACGTCACCAACGCGTATTCGGGTTCGCTGGCCTGGACGAACAGCTTCACACGCGTCACCAAGACCTACCCGGGCCGCCTGTTCTTCGTGTTCTTCAACGTCGCGATCGCCCTGGTCTTGATGGAAGCCAACATGTTCAGCTTCCTGAACAACATCCTCAACTTCTATGCGAACATCGCCATCGCCTGGATCGTCGTTGTCGCCTCGGATATAGCGATCAACAAGTACGTGCTGAAGATCTCGCCGAAGGTCCCAGAGTTCCGCCGTGGCATGCTCTACAACTTCAATCCGGTCGGCTTCGTCAGCGTGATCCTGGCCGGTGGGTTGTCGATCATGGTGTTCTTCCATGTCTTCGGGGACACCATCCAGCCGTACTCACCGCTTTTTGCCGTGATCCTCGGCCTGTTCCTGCCGCCGATCATCGCACTGGCGACCAAAGGCAAGTACTACCTGCGCCGCACCGACGACGGCATCGATCTGCCGATGTTCGATGAGCACGGCAACCCGGCCGACGACAAGCTGATGTGCTGTGTCACCGGAGTCGAGTTCGAGCGTCCCGACATGCTCATGTCGGCCAAGCCCGGACCGAACGGCGAGAAGCAGTACATCAGTTCTCTGGCCCTGTCGTGTGACAAGACCGGCGAGCACGTCCTGCCCGCCCAGAAGTAGTCCCGCCCGAACAAACCCACCCGTTCCAGGCAAAGCCACGGGGTTCGAACCCTTGGGTTTGACCGGAACGGGTGGGTTTGTGTGTGGCTACATGGGTGTGTGGGCGCACGCCGTCCGTGGAATGCCATCGGTGATGGTCTTGTTTGCATGAACAGGTGTCCTAGCGGGCAAGCCCATCAACGACGAAGGGATTCACATGTCAAAGATCGCCATCATCGGAGGCCACGGCAAGATCGCGCTCAGGCTCGCGAAGCTCCTCACCGCCGAAGGCAACGAGGTCAGTGCGCTGATCCGCAACCCGGACCACGCCGACGATGTCCGCGCGACCGGTGCGTCACCGGTGATCGCGGACGTCGAGGACCTGTCCACCGACGAGATCGGCGAGGTGATCAAAGGACATGATGCCGTGGTGTTCGCCGCCGGCGCGGGCGGAGGCAATCCGCAGCGCACGTACGCCGTCGACCGGGATGCGGCGATCCGTAGTATCGACGCCGCACTGAAGGTCGACGTGCCGCGCTACGTCATCATCTCGTACTTCGGCGCCGGGCCGGACCATGGTGTGCCGGAAGACGATTCCTTCTTCGCCTACGCCGAGGCCAAGGCGCAGGTCGACGAGTATCTCCGGAAGACCACGTTGCTGTGGACGATTGTCGGGCCGAGCGCCCTCACCGATGAACCTGGTACCGGCCGGATCGCGACCAAGGAGCGCGGCGCGGAACCTGCCGACATCACCCGCGACGATGTGGCAGCTGTGTTGGCGGCAGTTCTGGTCACGCCGTCGAGCGTCGGTACCACCATCGAGTTCGTGAATGGGGAGACCCCCATCGCCGAAGCCGTCAAGGGCGTCTGACCGGCGCGAATCCCGGCTCAGCGGCAGAAATCGGTGGTCGTGGCACATGCCACGACCACCGTCCCACGTGGAAGGGTCCTTTCGGACCCGTCTACTGCACGTCCTCCATGGTCTTGCCGACATCTGCCAGTGTCATCGGCTTGGGATAGTCACCCGTGAACTTGTAGACCGGGATGTTGCAGCGGTACGCGCCCTCGTCGGCTCCGAAGTCGGGAGCGATCCATCCATCCGGCTCTGCTTCAGCGACGTTGAAGCATGGTGTCGGAGGCACCGGCGCGGCGAGATTGCGGGCCGTGTGTAGTCCACCGCCGGTCCATTCGGTTTCCTGCTTGGCGGCGTTGTAGACGCAGGTGCGGGTCAGGTCGTCGCCACAGCTCGCGGCCGCTTTTGCGAACAGGAGCCACGATGACATCGCGCGGATCGACGGCAAGGTCAGGTTGGCGTCGGGTGCGTATTTTTCGTAGAGCGCCAGCAGGTCCTGCATCGCGGGCTCATCGCTGTTGAGTGGCAGGTTCCCGCCGAGGTCGAGGTAATTGTTCTGGAACTCGATTGAGGTACCGGCCAAATCGATGAACTCGGGACCGTACGCGTTGTTGTTCGTGTCGATCCAGTCGAGTTTGTAATCCATTCCGGTCAGGACGGTTTCCAGCTTCGCGAGTTGTTTGAAGTCGCCGTAGAACAGGAGGCCCTTGACGCCCTTGCTCTTGATCGCTTGGGCATAGGGTGTCCAGTCGGAGACACCCATGGCGGGGTACAGGTCGTTGTAGATGATGTTGGCGCCGGCCGCCTCCATGGCTTCGACGGCCTGCGCGCCCAGGACCTTGGTGACCGGTGAGTCGCCGTTGACGAAGCCGACGGCACCCTTCGACTGGGGGTACTTCTCGTTGATCAGCCAGCTACGGAAACCGTAGTACGCGTCGTATCCCTGGGTGAGGCTGGGATCTGCGCTGATCTCGAGGTCGGCACCGGCCGAGGTGAGTTGCGCGACCTGCGCGGGAAAGCTCGGCAGCAGGCAGTTCAGGCGTTCCTTGACTCCGAGCCCGTCGAGCCCGCTGCCACCGCCGACGAGGACGAAGTCTTCCCGACAGGACGTCACCATCTGCTGGCGGGCCTCCATGAACTTGGCATCCCGGGTGTTCGCGACGATCTTTCGGCCGTTGATCCCACCCTGATCGTTGCACCAGGAGGTGAAAACTTTCGCAGCGTTCACGAACTCGGGGTTCTGGGTGAACCCAATATCGGTGAACACGCCGACCTTGATCTCGGCGTCTGTGACGCCCTGTGTGGGTGCGCCTGCGGGCGAGCCGGATTGGCACACGTCGTTCAGGGTTCCGAAGGCGCTCGACACGGTATCGGCGGATGTGGTTCCACCACCGCCACCGCCGTCTTCGGAGCCGCCTTCTTCCCCACGGTCGCTACACCCGGCCACCAACAACACCGTCGCGATTGCGACGACAAGCATGCGATGAGTTCTCAACTGACTTTCCTCCTCCGACGGACACCGGGTGGGGATTGGGGCACCGGGTGTCAGGGTTTGCCCAGGTCTATGCGACCCGTACTGCGGAGCCTCGGTCTCGGGGTCGATCGTCCGGTGCTCCATGTTCGGAGTGGACGTCGCTGATTTCAGGAAGGGCGGACCCAACAGGGCTTCATCCCTACGCGGGAGTGGGGCTCTTGCAGATGTGCGGAGCTTATATCGCACAATCGCCGGGGGTTAGCGATTCCGAAAAGTGTTCGCATTCTTGTTGTGACACTGCGTAATCGGCGAGTCACGCCGAGCATCTTCGGGCACTTTCCGGAGCTCGCCGACGCGAACGGCTGAATCGACTACGACGCTGAAAGAAAAAACTCTGCGAATTTGCTCACATCATCTACTTATGCGTGTAAGTTGAGCGTCGCAGGCAGATGGACGTAGGCGCAGGGGCGCCGTCCCACCCGCCTGTGCAGGTGTCTTCGGCCGCGAAAGGAGTGGTTGATACCGCTGGCGAGCATTGTTGGTGCGCGGTCGAAATCGACTGGGCTGCAATGCCAATGGTGTAGTCAGTGGTAGTGAGCGCCTTCTGGCGTGACGATTCGATCGACCCGCAGCCCGGGCCGTGTCGGATACGTGACGTCCCGGACTTGGTCGGGTGGCACCTTCGGGGGGTGCTGGACAGGGTGGGGTCCGTTTCGGCTCTTGGGGGCCGCGCGGACCCGGATATCTCGGAGTACTCCGCAGATGGATCAAATCAGTTGGTAGGCAATGGCATCGAGTATGTGGCGAAGTTGTGCCTGCTTCGATTTCTTGCACAGTGAGGTGGACGGATGCAATCGCCAACGGTGTCGACGGGGTGGGGAAGTGGTTGGCATGGATGGACATTCGGTGAGGGTGTGGCACTCTGATGGCCGGGTGGCAGATCAAGAGCCGCGGCACCGGCCGGCGCGGGGGTTACCGCGGACCTGACCTGTCCGGTCCGTTCGAATCTGTGGGTGGCCTGTTCATGATGTCCGCCGACGCAGTGAAGTTCTTGTTCCGCAGACCTTTTCAGGGCAAAGAGATGCTCGAGCAGTCGTGGTTTGTGGCTCGCGTCTCGCTTGTCCCGACCCTCCTGGTCGCCATACCGTTCACGGTGTTGGTCAGTTTCACCCTCAATATCCTGCTCCGTGAACTCGGTGCCGCGGATCTGAGCGGAGCGGGCGCGGCATTCGGTGCCATCACGCAGGTCGGCCCGATGGTGACCGTCCTGATCGTGGCCGGATCCGGGGCCACCGCAATGTGTGCGGATCTGGGATCGCGGACCATCCGCGAGGAGATCGACGCCATGGAGGTCCTCGGGATCAATCCGGTGCAGCGCCTGGTCACCCCGCGAATGGTGGCATCGGGTTTGGTGGCGCTCCTGCTGAACAGCCTGGTGTGCATCATCGGTGTGGTTGGCGGCTACGTCTTCTCGGTATTCGTCCAGAACGTCAATCCCGGTGCGTTCGCGTCGGGGATCACGTTGCTGACCGGGATCAACGAGGTTGTCATCTCATCGATCAAGGCGCTGCTGTTCGGCCTCATCGCAGGGCTGGTGGCGTGCTATCGGGGTTTGACGGTCTCCGGTGGTCCGAAGTCGGTGGGCAATGCGGTCAACGAGACGGTGGTCTACGCCTTCATGGCGTTGTTTGTGGTCAATGTTGTGGTCACCGCGGTCGGCGTGCAATTGACCGCAGGATGAGGGGGACGTCATGACACCGAGCACGTTGTACGGCCGGACGGTCCGAGAGCTGAACCGGCCGGTGAAGACGCTGGGCGGCATCGGCGATCACACCATCTTCTACGCGAAGGCGCTGGTCGGCGCCCCACGGGCAGCGTGGCAATACAAGCGGGAGACGCTTCGCCTGATCGCCGAGACCAGTATGGGAACCGGCAACCTCGCAGTCATCGGTGGAACGGTTGTCATCGTCGGATTCCTGACGCTGGCCACGGGCAGCACACTTGCGGTTCAGGGTTACAGTTCGCTCGGCGATATCGGTATCGAGGCCCTGACCGGCTTCCTGTCAGCCTTCATCAACGTCCGGATAGCGGCGCCGGTGGTGGTCGGCATTGGATTGGCCGCGACGTTCGGCGCCGGTGCCACAGCACAATTGGGCGCGATGAGGATCAACGAAGAGATCGATGCCATCGAGTCTCTGGGTATCGACCCGATGAAGTATGTGGTCGGGACCCGCATCATCGCCGGAATGATCGTGTTGGCGCCGCTGTATGCCATCGCGCTGACGGCGTCATTTGTTGCGTGCTGGTTCACCACGGTGGTGATCCTGGGGCAGTCGTCGGGCCTGTACCAGCACTATTTCACGACCTTCTTGAATCCGATCGATCTGCTGTGGTCATTTCTGCAGGCGTTTCTCATGGCGTTGATGATCCTGCTGATCCACACCTACTTCGGCTTCTTCGCCACCGGAGGTCCTGCCGGAGTCGGTGTGGCGGTCGGCAATGCGGTGAGGACGTCGCTGATCGCGGTTGTCTCGATCACCTTGTTGGTCTCGCTGGCGGTCTACGGGTCCAACGGCAACTTCAACTTGTCGGGCTAGGCGAAAAAACATGTCTCAAAATACTATTCGTCCTCTCGTAGGGCTCGGATCGATCTTGCTGGTAGTAGTGATTGTGGTGGTCGCGATGACGATGTTCCGGGGTGGTTTCAGCGATACGGTTCGGGTGACGGTGCTGTCGCCACGCGCGGGCCTGGTGATGTACCCGGATGCCAAGGTGCAGATGAGAGGCGTCACGGTTGGCCAGGTCAGTTCGATCGACTCGCTACCCGACGGGAAGGCATCTATTCAGCTCGCAATGAATCCGTCAGCGCTGCACAAGATCCCGGAGAACTCGACCGTGCAGATTGCCTCATCGACGGTCTTCGGTGCCAAGTTCGTTGAGTTCCTGCCCCCGGATGCCCCGTCCCCGGAGCCGATGTACTCAGGGCAGGTGTTCGATTCGCGCAGCGTCACAGTTGAACTCAATACCGTCTTCGAACAGTTGACCTCGGTACTCACCGAGATCGAACCCGAGAAGCTGAACGAGACCCTGGGCGTGATCTCGACAGCTCTGAGCGGACGTGGTGATCAGGTCGGACAGATGCTGGTGGACTTCGATGAGTTCCTCGCGGCCGTCGAGCCCTCATTGCCGGCGCTGCAGCGTGAACTCGCCGTGGCACCCGACGTCATGCGAACGTACGCCGATGCAGCTCCAGACCTGGTAACCACCGTCGACAACAGCACAACGTTGAGTCAGACGATCGTGGAGGAGCAACATAACCTGGATGCTTTCCTGGCCAGCGTGATCGGCCTGGCCGACGTGGGACAAAGAGTTCTGCAGACCAACGGTGGTCTGCTCGAATCGACACTTGCAGTCCTTGTCCCGACTCTCGAGCTGTCCAACGAATACAACGAGGCCCTGACCTGCTCGATGGAGGGGATGGCCTATCTCTCTGATTCTGAGCCGGTGGACGTTCCCGGGCTCGGGCTGTCGGCGAACTTTCTCTGGGGTACCGATCCGTACGAGCATCCCAAGGATCTTCCGAAGGTGGCGGCTTCGGGTGGCCCTCGCTGCGAGGGACTGCCGGTGGGCTACCAGGAGAAGCCGCCCTTTGTGGTCGCCGACGTCGGCTCCAATCCTTTTGCCGGCGACCGCGAGGGGCTGGAGTTGAACGTCGACAGTCTCCAACGCGCGTTGTTTGGTCCGATCATGGACGGGCGGGTGCGATGAGCGTTCTCCGTAGCCCGCAAGCGCTGAAGTTCGGCGCGTTCGCGGTGGTCATGGTGGTGTTGTCCGCCTTCTTGATCGTCGTGTTCGGGGATTTCCGTACCGGCTCCACAAACAGCTATTCCGCACGGTTTGCCGAGGTTTCCGAACTCCGGTCGGGGGATACCGTTCGGGTTGCCGGAGTTCGGGTGGGGACGGTCGAAGACGTATCGCTTCGGGCCGACCACGACGTGACGGTGACCTTCAACGCCGATCGGGATGTTCGGCTGACCGATGGCACGCATGCTTCGGTCAAGTATCTCAATCTGGTCGGTGACCGCTACCTGGAACTTTCCGACGGCGTGGGGACAACTCGAATATTGGGCCCCGGTGCGGAGATTCCGGAGAATCAGACGTCCCCGGCACTCGACCTCGATGTCCTCCTCGGTGGATTGAAACCGGTTATCGACGGTCTTCGACCACAGGAGGTCAACGGCTTGACGTCGTCGTTGCTGCAGATCATGCAGGGCCAGGAAGGAACAGTCGAATCGTTGTTCTCGAAGACCTCGTCGTTTGTCTCGACGCTGGCCGACAACGGTGTGGTGATCGAGAATCTGATCGACAACCTGAACACGGTGATGGGCACACTGTCGGACAAGGGGCCCGAGTTCTCCACGACCATCGAGAGACTCGACCGATTGATCGGTGAACTCGCCGAACAGAGAGACCCGATCGGATCGGCCATCGCAGCACTGGATTCGGGTACCGCGGCCGTGGCCGATCTGCTGACGCAGGCGCGTCCGTCGTTGGCCCAATCGGTGGATGAGCTCGCCCGCCTGGCGCCGTTGGTCGACGATGACAAAGGGCGCCTCGACGCCGCGCTCCAGAACGCGCCGGTGAACTTCCGGAAACTGGTGCGTACAGGCACGTACGGGAACTTCATCCAGTACTTCATCTGTGCGATCACGGTTCGGGTGACCGATGCTGCCGGTGAGGTCGTGGTCCTGCCCTGGATCGAACAGACAACCGGGAGGTGCTCGCCCTGACATGCTGAAATATCGTGGAGGCCGCCTTGCGCGGCACGGTTTCATCGGCGTGGTCCTCATCTGTCTTCTTGTGACTGTCGGCCTGCAGGGACAGAAGTACATCACCTGGTTCACATCCTTGCCCTATCAGGCCGTGTTCGAAGAGGCCGCAGGCCTGCGGTCGGGGGCCGATGTTGTGTTGTCCGGCGTGAAAGTGGGTAAGGTGTCCGAGGTTTCACTGGACAACGGAGATGTCCGGGTCGAGTTCTGGGTCGACGACGGTGTTCGGCTGGGCACCCAGAGCACTGCGCAGATCAAGACCGGTTCCCTGCTGGGCCGGCGAATGCTCACCGTGGAGAGCGCGGGCGGCGGTGTCCTGGATCCTTCCGACACCATCCCCCGGTCGCGGACGTCCTCGCCGTACTCGCTCAACAATGCGTTGGGGGACTTGACAACAAACGTCAACACGATCGACACCGGTGCGCTGAACCAATCGCTGGACACACTGTCATCGACCATCGATCTGATCGCGCCCCAATTGGGGCCGACCTTCGACGGGCTCAGTGAGCTGTCACGATCGATCAACGGTCGCAACGAGTCATTGCGTGATCTGCTGAGCAGTACCAATGACGTCACCTCGATCTTGTCCGAGCGCAGCGAACAACTGAACTCCCTTCTCCTCAACGCCAATTCGCTTCTGGGCGTCCTGGTGAACCGGCGCCAGGAGATCGTGGATCTGTTGGCCAACACCTCCGCGGTGGCACAGCAATTGGCAGGGGTGGTTGCCGACAACGAGTCGCAGCTGGCACCGACCCTCGACCGGCTGAACTCCGTTGCCGCGTTGCTGGAGAAGAATCGCGACAACATCGCCCAGGCACTGCCAGGTCTGGCAAAAGTCGCCCTCACCCAGGGCGAGGCGGTATCCAGTGGCCCCTTCTACAACGCATTTGTTGCCAATCTCATCCCTGGTCATCTGATCCAGCCGTTCATCAATCAATCGTTCGGAATCGAACCGGGTGTACCGTTCCCGATCCCCGGAGGCCAGATCCCGGTCGGGGCATCGACGGGACCGGGCCGATGACTCGTAGCCGGATCATCTCGGCCGTGCTCGTGGTGACGCTGGCCGCGATGCTGCTCGCCGGCTCGGTGCTGGCGTATCAGAAGATGTTCGGGCCCCGATCGATCAGTGCTGTCTTCACCGCCACCACCGGTATCTACAAAGGTGACGAGGTGCAGGTTGCCGGAGTGAAGGTCGGATCGGTCACCGGGATGGCACCGCAGGGGACCTCGGTGCGACTCGACATGAAGGTCGACCGCGGGGTGAAGATCCCGGCGGACGCACAGGCGATCATCATTGCCCAGAACCTGGTGGCCGACCGTGTTGTGGCACTGACGCCGGCCTATCGAACAGAGGGGCCGGTGATGCCCGACGGCGGTGTGATACCTCTCGAGCAGACCGGTGTACCGATCGAGTGGGACGAGATCAAGACCCAATTGACTCGGTTGGCAACAGATCTGGGACCAGACAGTGAACTGTCGGACAGTGAGGTGGGCCGCTTCATCGACAGTGCCGCCACCGCGATGGATGGCAACGGCGACAAACTCCGGCAGACCGTCGACCAGTTGTCGGGTGTAGGACGGATCCTTGCCGATGGCAGCGGGGACATCGTCGGCATCATCAGGAATCTGCAGACCTTTGTCACCACTCTGAGCGACAGCGAAGAGCAGATCGTCCAGTTCGAGAACCGGCTCGCCACATTGTCGAGTGTGCTCGACGAGAGTCGCACCGACCTTGATGCGGCACTGACAGACCTCTCCGTCGCCGTGGTCGAGGTCCAGCGGTTCGTGGCGTCGAGCAGCGACAAGGCGAGTGAACAGGTGCAGCGGCTGGTGAACGTGACGCAGAATCTGGTTGACAACCGAGCCGACATAGAGCAACTGCTGCACGTTTTCCCGACCAGCATGGCCAACTTCTACAACATCTACAACCCCGACACCGGCACTGAGAACGGGGTTTTTACATTGAACAACTTCTCGAATCCCATCCAGTTCATCTGTTCGGGGGTGGCAGCCGTCGCAAACCTGACCTCCGAAGAAGGGGCGAAGAAGTGTGCCGAGTACCTCGGCCCGGTACTTCCGCTCCTGGCGTTCAATTACTTGCCGGTACCCCTCAATCCGATACTCGGTCCAACGGCGGATCCGAAGAACCTCATCTACACCGAACCGCACCTCGTTCCTCCCTCGGCGACGCCTGCGAAGCCGCAAGCTGCCGCAAGTCCACTCGACGCGTTGCTCCTGCCCGTCGAAAGGCGGCCGTCATGACCCGTAGACGCATCGACGTCGTTGCGCTGGCACTGCTCATGTGCACGATGCTGGCAGTTGCCGGGTGCAGCTGGCAGGGAGTGAACTCAGTGCCCTTGCCTGGTACAGAAGGGCGTGGATCGGGTTCCCAGCTCTTTCACGTTCAGATGGCCAATGTCAGTACGCTGGTGTCGAATTCGCCGGTGATGATCGATGATGTGGTGGTGGGCAGCATCGGCGATATGACCGTGTCCGCATGGCACGCGAATGTGGAGGTGTGGGTCGATGGCGAGGTGGTCGTGCCGGGCAACGCGCAGGCGCGTATCGGCCAGACGAGTCTGCTCGGCTCGAATCACCTGGAGCTGAATCCTCCGGATGGTGAATCGCCGACGGGGCAACTGTTATCCGGTGCCACGATTCTGCTCGACAGCACGGCCACCTATCCGTCCACCGAACAGACTCTGGCTTCGGTGTCGGCCATCGTCAACGGTGGGGGACTGGGGGAGATCGACAACATCATCTCCTCGCTCAACACGGCCCTGGACGGACGCGAAGAGTCAGTACATGATCTGATCACCCGGCTCGACACGTTTGTCGGTGCCCTCGATCAGCAGCGTGACAACATCGTGGACACCATCAAGAACGCCGATCGTCTCGCGGAAACGTTTGCCACGCAGCGTGATGTGCTCTCCGTCGCATTGCAGAAGATACCGCCGGCATTGGAAGTGCTGGTGAGGGAGCGGCCGCAGCTCACCACTGCGCTCGAGAAGCTCCGGGTGTTCAGTGATACCGCCGGCGGTGTCATATCGTCGGTGCAGGAGGATCTGGTGACCGATCTGCAGAACCTGGCACCCACGCTGAGGTCTCTCGCCGATGTCGGCCCGCAACTCGACAAGGGAATCGCCTTCACAACCGTGTTCCCATATGGCCAGAAGACAATTGATCGTGCTGTTCGTGGCGACTACTTCAACCTTCATGCCACAGTCGATCTCACGGTGGAACGTCTTCAGCGGGAGTTGCTGCTGGGGACACCTCTCGGAGATCCGAATGCGGTTGTTCAGGCGGCGGTCGGCGATCCGGGATATGGCCGGTACGTTCGCGATCCACTCAGTGCGCCGATCTCTGGAGGTGGCCGATGATTCTGTCCGGTTTTGTCAAGTTCCAGCTCGTCGCGTTTGCACTCATGTCGACGCTTGCGATGGTGGTGATGCTGTTCTCGTACATGCAGATCCAGACGCAGCTCGGTATCGGACGGATGACTGTGACACTGGATTTGCCGTCGGCCGGGGGGCTGTACAACTTCGGGAACGTCACCTACCGGGGTGCCGAGGTGGGCAGAGTTGTCTCTGTCGATCTCACCGACGACGGCGTCCGTGCGTCACTGTCGATAGACGACAGTCTCGAGATCTCATCGGACCTACAGGCACAGGTGCGCAGTATGTCGGCCATCGGTGAGCAGTACGTGGATCTGCGACCCAATACTGATGACGGGCCCTACCTACACGACGGATCGGTCATCACGGTCGAGCGGTCCGAGGTCCCGCAGCCGGTAGGACCGATGCTCGATGAGCTCAGCGATCTTCTCGGGAGCATACCGAAGGACAAGCTGAACGATCTCATGGACGAGCTGTATCGGGGCCTCGGTGGCGAACGATACGAGCTGCAGTCCCTCATCGACACCTCATCAACACTGGCCGGTGACTTCGCAGCGATCGGGGCGACTACCCGCGCCCTTATCGAGGACGCGGAGCCGCTGATCAACTCACAGGTCCGGTCAGCTGATGCGATAGAGATCTGGAGTCGTTCGCTGGCCGGGGTCACCGGGCAGCTGGTGACCAACGACCCGCAGATCCGATCGATCTTGGCGTCGGGGCCGGGATTCTCGAATGAGGTTACAAAGCTTCTGCAATCGGTGGAATTCACCTTGCCGGTTCTGCTGGCAAACCTGACGTCGGTGGGTCAACTCGCGGTCACCTACAACGCTGGTCTCGAACAGCTGTTGGTGCTGTTACCACCGTCCATCGCGATGATTCAGGCAGTACAGCCCAAGAACAACGCCTCGGGCCTGGGGTTGGGGGATTTCCGAATCAGCGGGGTCTCCGATCCGCCGGCGTGCACCGTGGGATTTCTCCCACCCGATCAGTGGCGCCCACCCTCGGACACGACCACCATCGACACACCCGAGGGTTTGTATTGCAAGTTGCCGCAGGACTCCGATATCGCGGTGCGCGGCGCACGGAACATACCGTGCCTCGGCGTTCCGGGGAAGCGTGCAGCCAGTGCCGAATTGTGCAACAGCGATGAGGAGTTCGTGCCGGTGGCGCCATCGCAACCGCTTCTCGGAGACTATCCACCGGATCCGAATCTGGAGCAGCAGGGCATTACCTCGGGCGTGGCCACCGCGCAGTACTCGCCGACCACAGGCACCTACGTCGGGCCCGATGGAGCCCTGTACCAGCAGACCGATGTCGCCACATCCCAGGAGTCACCAACGTGGCAGGGAATGTTGCCGCAGAGCTGAACCTTGTCGCGGTGGCCGGACAATCACACCGGATCGAATGCTGAGATCTTCCAGGTGTCATCAGCTTTGGTCAATGTGACGCGCACGCTACTGGCTGTCAGTGCGGGATCGGGTTTATCGGTGCTGGTGGTCGTCTGATTGATGAATACCAGCACGGTTGCCGAACTCTCGCTGATGTCGGAGACCGCCGATCTGACAACCTCGGCCTGAGTGTCCACGGCGTTCTCCTGCGCGGCCGGTGCGACGACCTTCTCGGTGAATTCGGTGTAGTACGCCAGGAACTCGCCGGACAAATGCGTTTTGGCCGCGGCGAGATCGTCGGTCAGGGTGTCCGGCGAATACGAGAGCAGCGCGACCGTGCCGGAGTTTGCGGCCGTCATGGCGGATTCCTTTGCGCCGGAGTCGGTGTGATTGTCCGGTGCATACAGGAAGTAGTAGGTGGCCGCGACCGTGACCAGTGAGGCGGCAACAAGCGAAGCGGCCGCCACGGTGCCGAACAGGCGTCCACGAGCCGAGGCGGGCATCGATTCTTGCGCTGGTGCATCCACCTCGGTGGCATCCCCACTGCCTTGTTTCTTGGTGAGAGTCACTGCGGGCGTGGATTCGCTCATGGTACGAACTCGACTTTCGACATCTTCAGTTCTCCGTCAACTCTGGTCACGGTCACGCTGAGCCGCCACGCCCGGGATTCCTGTTCAGCACCTGCCGCATTGGTGACCTCGGAGGTGGCGGCCACCAGGACAACCGCCGAATCCTCGGACATGGACTCGACGGCAGAGGCGTTTACCTGACCTTTGGTGGTCACCTGTGATTGCTCGACGACGCTGGTGAAATCGCCTGATCGGCTTTGGAACTCGGTGAAGAATGCGCCGGTCGAATTGTCCAGGACCCGTTGCACATCGGCAGCAGCCCGATTGAAGTCGAGTGATGTCAGGGTGACAACGCCCTGGCGCGCTGCCGCATCGAATTCCGCTTCGAGTTCTTGTGTTTCGGTGACGTCGCGGTGTTGCCAGACCAGATATCCGCTCGTGCCCAGTGCTGCGACGATCACCACCGCGGCAAGCGCGAGGGCGATCGTCCGTCTGCCCGGCCGGCGCAGTCGGGCCCACCGTGGGCGCGGCGGCTGGTCCCCTGATTCTGCCGGGGATGGATCGGATGACTCGCTGAGTGGTTCGTCGGAGTCTTCGCCGAGTACCATCTCCTGTCCGTCAACATCTTCGGCCACTTCGGTCGCGGACGGAATGTCACCGGAGCCGGTCGCAGCTTCATCTGCCGCTTCGGTATCGGTTGGTGGTGATTGCGATCGGAGTCGCAGTTGGGCAGCTCGTGCCCGGGCTCGAGCTGCTACCGCGCTGGCCTCGGCGGCCTCGGCCAGCGCTTCGGCTTCGAGGACTGCCAGATCGGTGGTGTCGACTTTGGTCATCGTGCCCTCCAGGCGCCCCCCGGCGCATCACTTGCAGGCCGTTCTGGTCGCAAGAAAATTCTATCGTGCTAGCGACGCTAGCACTTTCGGCGAATCGCCATGCCGAAATCGATAGTCCGACCGCGGTCAGGCGGCCGACACCGTGGCGCGACTGTGGAACACCTCGGGATGGTCGGCGATGCCGGCGGGTATGGCGGCAGCGGCCAGGGCATGAGACTTGAACGCCTGTGCAGCGAAGCTCAATTGGTGAACGACGGAGGTGTTGTTGATGTCGGAGTCGAGCGGCCAGGAATCACCCCAGAAAGACACGTCAACGGTGCCGCTGGCGAGCGCCCTCACGACACCGCCCTGCACGCGGTCGTCGCTCTTGAAGAGGTCGGTGGCAATGGCGATTGCCTGAGGTATGCGGCCGAAACCCTCGGTGGCAAGGGCATTTTCGAGGTCTGCGACATCTGCGCCGAGGATCTGCACCGCCCGCGTATCGCAGTTGTCGGTGAGTATCACGGTGACGTCCCACCCGGCCATCACCCGGTCGTAGACGAGCCCACCGGCATGCTGGACGACGTCGGTGACGCTCCGGCCCACCACATTGAGTTGATATCTCATCGATCTGTCTCCTTGTGGCCGGATGCACTGTGCAGTATGGGTAAAACGGTGTCAACGGCCCGGGAAACCTGTTCTCGGACATCTGAATCCGGAGTGGCCGCCCAATGTCCGAAGCCGCATGTCAGGGCGCCGATCAGCGCGGTGGCGCGGGTCTCCCACACAATCGGGTCGTCGTCGTCACTGTCCGCACCGGTCCAGACGCGCAGAATGGCGGCCAGCGGCGGCACCATCCGCCGGGTGGTCAGGTGCAGATATCGCGACATCTCCCGTTGTGTCGATGCCAGGTGCAGGAGTGCTCGATTCCGTTCGTGTGCATCGACGGTCGCGCCACAGGCGGCCTCGAGAATCGCCTCGCGCAGCGGCATACGTTCGAGATTGGCTGCGAAGCACGTCAAGAGGTCTTCGGTGCCCAATGCGACGGTTTCTGCGAAGAGCCGGTCTTTGCTTCCGTAGTGCCGGTACAGGCTGCGTGGTGACACGCCGGCCAGGGTGGCGATCGCCCCCATCGTCGTTGCCTCGTATCCGTGGATACGGAACGCCTCCAACGCCGCGGCGACAATGGCGCGGCGGGTCTGTTCGGCGCGTTCCTCGGTGGATCGGGGGTGATACCTGGGCAGTTCCGCACTGCTAGGAGTGGCAGAGGTCACATGGCATAGTGTGCCATTGGCAGAGTGTGACACACAAGGGGCAATTTGCGGCGGGAGCCCGCGCGTCGGCGATCAGGTCACTGCAGGGCCGGGAGGGGCGCCGTCACCCGCCCGCGCCTCTGAGATCTCGATGATTGCGTGCGCGGGGCAATCCAGGAGTGCGCGCATGACCTGGTCGCGGTCTTCCGGTGGGACCTCACCGTTGCCGATCAACGACGCGTAGTCCCAGTCGTCGAGCGAAAAGTACTGGGGCGCATGCTTTGCGCACGTGCCGAACCCGTCGCAGATCGTACGGTCGAGCCGAATCTTCACAGCGGGGCTCCGATCTCGACCGCAAACGGCCGCAGGGTGCGATAGGGCGCCTCGGCGCAGGTGGTGCATCGACCGGACCGGTGATCGGCGACGGCATCCTGGAACCCGGACAGGACCGTGGCGGCGACATTGGTGGCGGCGTCCAGCGTTGCGCACGCGCCGCGGCCTCTCAGGACCACGGACCACCGCTCCAGACGCGCGAGGTCATCTGCGTCGGCGATCCCATCACGCAGCCCGTTGAGCACGGCTGCCATGGCTGCGGTGCCGTTGAAGCACGATCCGCACTGACCGGCATTTTCGCGGTCGAAATAGCTCATCACCGATGCGCCGACCGCCACCGGACATTCATCGGTGATCAGTGAGATGGCGCCGCAACCGAGCCCACCGCCCAGCGACCGGATGCTCTCGTGGTCGAGGGTGCCGGTGAGGACATCCCGGCCGAGCAGCCCGCCGAAATACCCGCCCATGAGGATGCCTCGAACGTCCTCGGGTGACACACCGTGCAGCGCGAGCAGATCCGTGAGCGGCAAACCGTGCGGGATCTCGTACAGGACAGGAGGTTTACCCGCGCCGGTGACCGTGGCCAGGAATGTACCGGGCGACAACGTGGTCCCACGGGACCGGAATGCCCCGGCGCCATGGCGGGCGATGTACGGAATGTGTGCCAGCGTCTCGACATTGCTGACCAGCGTCGGCATCCCGGCAACACCCTGCTCGAACGGCCGCGGAGGCTTGTCGCTGGGCTTGGCCGGACCACCGTTGATCGCCCGGATCGCGGCGGTCTCTTCGCCGCTGACATATCCGGCTCCGACCACCAGCACCGACAGTTCGAGGTTGCCGAGAATCTCGGCGGCATCGCTCACCGCGGTTTCGATGGCCGACGCGGACTCGGCGTCGGAGACATAGACGTGGCCCCGGCGGGCGCCGACGGCGGCGGCCGCCAGCCGGAGACCGTCGAGAACCAGGTGGGGGCGGTGCCGCATCAGCCACCGGTCCTTCACCGAAGCGGGTTCTCCCTCTTCGCCGTTGGCGACGACGATGGCCCCGTCCGCACGCACTCCGTGTGCGGCCACAGACCGCAACTTGATCCCCAGCGGGAACCCGGCACCACCGCGTCCGCGAAGTCCGGAGTCGTCCACCTCCCGCAGCAACCGGTCGGGAGTCTCGAGGGGCGCATATCCGCCGCCCAGGCGGTAGTCGGCAAGATCCTCGACGTGACGATCTGTGTGCACCAGCCTCGGGGTGGTCCCAGGCATGGAAGCGACGTCGACGGGCACGGGCCGGTCGGTAGCCGCTTTCGTTGGGGCGGTACTCATTTCCCTCGATTCTCCAGGCCGCGTCGGGATGATCCTCGCCGGATACGGAGTTGCCCGGTTAGGCTCACCCCCATGAGAACGGCGGTGTTGCGGATCAACGTTGATCCCGAGGGTGTACTGGACGGACAGCGGTTATCGGCGGGCATGGCTGCGCTCCGCTCGGAGGCTGCGCACCTGGGCGCAGAACTGATCGACGTGAATCTCGCGCTGGCACCTGCCGGTCGCCGTGAGATCGAACTGTTGATGACGGGGGACAACCCGGACGTCCTGCATGGGCGGGGGCTCGATCTGTGCGAGAGTGTCTTTGGTGTGGTTCCGCTTGCCGGAGTGGTGACCTTCATCAGCCGGGGGACCGATGACGACGCGCACGGTGTGCTCGCCGGATTCGGACTGACCGCGGATATCGTGCGGACGGCCGGACCGGACGGCTGGGATGTGGTGGTTGTCTCCATCGCCGAGGCCGATCTCGATCGGGTTCCGGAAAGCCGTATCCACACCGCGCTGGAGGCGTCCCTCAATTGCGAGGTCTGGATTCGCGCGGTGTGAACGCGCCACGTCGTCTCGAGTCATGTGTCCGCCAGGAACTTCAGGATGTCGGGAGCGGCCTGGACCCAGGTGTCGAACATGTTGAAGCCGTTAGACCTACCTGATGCGCGGTCCTCCATCGCACGTTCCCAGGCATCCTCGGGCCAGGGCGGGTCGATCAGGGTGCTGCCGCGGATCAGGCAACTGACCTCCAGTGATGTGCGCTTGGGATGATCGAGGTCGTTTTCTCCGCCCCGGATGATGAGGGTGGGGACCGTGATTCGGTCGAACAGTTCGTCTTCGACACCGGGGATCGTCTGGCCCGGTTTGGGGACATAGCTGCCGAGCCACCGGAGCGATAGTTTCACGAACTCGTCCGGGTCGAGATCGAGCAGGCGCTGCTTGTTGGCCGGATTCTCGTCTATCCGCTCGCGCCATTCGCGGAGCCGTAGCAGCCCCTCGGTGCCGAGCCCTCTGACGGCCTGCAAGCTCGGAAGTACGTAGTGCGCACCCAGATTGAACGTTCCGTAGATGCCGCCGACGATGTTCCACAGGACCAATGTGCGCACGAGCTCCGGGTAGAGGATGGTCAGCAACATCGAGTCCCGGGCACCACCGGATCCGCCGGCCACGATGCACGGTCCGCGGCCGAGTCCGCGGAGCAGCTTCGCGAGTGTCTCGGCGCGCATGTGGGATTCGGACCGGCCATAGAACTGGACGTCGGAAGCCCCGCAGTTGGGGCGGTCCCACAACAGGACCGAGTATCCGCCGTCGACCAGGGCCTGTGCCAACGGCCGCAGGCCCGGAATGTCTTTGCCAAATCGGCCGCCGGGGGTCAGAACGATGAGTTCATCTGACGTGCCGAGGATTTCGTAGACGACGTTGCCACCGTTGATCTCCATGGTACTGCTCTGCGGACTGATCAATGGTTCTCCTGCGCTCATGCGGTGACCAGGACCTCGTCGCCGACCACCCGCACCGGGTACGTACGGATACTCCACTCCGGCTTCACCGCGGTTGTCCCGGTGGATAATTCGAAGCCCCACTGGTGCCAGGGACAGTAGATGAACTCCATGTCCCGGACCATCACCGCGTCGCCGGGCACACTGTCGTCGACGATGGTTCGCCCGCGGGCCCGCCCCGAACACAGCGGCCCGCCCTCGTGTGGGCAGTAGTTGGCGATCGCGTAGAACGTGCCGCCCACGTTGTAGACACCAACACCGTGGCGCCCGATCGGGACGACTTTTGATGAGCCGGGCGGAATCTCGGTCACCGCGGCGACCACGTGTTCACGTCCCTGGGCGAGCCGGGGCGATGGGGCGTTCTCTGGCGTTGTCTCGTCCGTCATCTCAGTGCACCCGGACCTGATCTTTGAGGGCCGGAACGAATTCGGGCAGGTGATAGGTCTCGATGCCGTTGCGGAACATGACAGCTTCGCGTGCGTGCCGGGGAAGATGCTTGACCAGCCAGCGCGGATCGTCGAACGTCCAGTGCGGATAGTCCGACGAGAACAGCAGGATCTTGTCGGCCTCCATCCACTCGAATGCGCGGGTCAGCTCGGTCTTGTCCTCCGGATAGTCCAGCGGCTGGGTCGTGAACCTGATGTGCTCCTTCACGTACTCCGACGGCTTGCGCTTGATCGACACAAAAGATTTGCGGGCTTCGTAGATGGCGTCCATCCGCCACATCAACGGCAGGATCCAGGTGAACGCGTGCTCGACGAACACCACCCGCAGCGCCGGGAATCGGTCGAAGACACCGTCGAAGATCAGGCTCATGATCTGGTTGGCGGCCAGCAGCGAGTAGGTGACCATGAAGTCGTGGTTGTAACTGGGGAACCCGACCGGCGGCATGGGCATGGTCTCGAACGCACCGCGGCTCAGGTGGCAGCTGACCGGGAGGTCATGCTTGACCGCGCTCGCCCACAGCGAGTCGTTGGCCGGGTCGCCCCAGGCCGGTCGCGGCTCGGCCTTGATGAGGATCTGGGACATGTACTCGTGGCCTGCCCACTTCTCGATCTCCGCGGCCACACCGGCGGGATCGTCGATGGCGACGCAGATGGAACCGCGCCAGCGCTGATGCCAGTTGTTGTGGGGGTCGAGCCAGTGGGCCGCGAGCCAGCTGTTGACGCCGGCGGCGAGAGCTTGTGTGGCCTCGGGGAGCCGTGTCGCCTTGACAGTCGGTTCCAGGATTGCGATGTCTGAACCGGCGTCGATGATCAGCTGTCGGAACGCGAGTTCCGGGTCGCTGCCCGGGAACTCGCCGTCGGTGGGGAACGAATCGACCCGCATCGCGTAGGAGTGCGCATAGTCGGGTGCGTCGTAGACGATCGTGTCCCCGACCCGGTGACTGAGGAAGTACTGACTCCGGTACGGCTCGGGTATGTGGTCGACGAGTTCGCCCCGCCGCGGGACCGGGTGGACATCGGAATCGACAACCCGGACCGGGATCATCTCGGTGTCGGGTGTGCGTTCGTGAACTTCGGTGGTGGTCATTGTTTTTCCCTTCACGCCGGCCCGGGGGTCGCCAGCCCGGCCGCGACGTCGATGCCGTAGATCGCGGCGGCATTGCGCCAACAGAGCTTGTCGCGTTGCCCGGGGCTCAGTGAGTCCGGCAACGTGGCGGGTGAATTGCAGTGCCAATGTGGATAACTCGAACCGAACATCACCATGTCGTCCTTGCCGGTGAAGCCCAGCCACTGGCCGGCGAAGTCGGTGTTGCCGGGGCCGTCGATGCTGCTCTGGACGAAGTAGACGTGGTCGGGCAGATAGTCGCTGGGGATCCGGGGTGCCCACGGAGTCTGTTCCAGGTGCGGGCGGCCGAAGGTGTCCATGCGCCAGATGAACGGCGTCAGCAGGTCTGCGCCACCATCGGCCCAGACGAACTTCAGCGTCGGGATCCGCTCGAAGACACCTTCGGCGATCATGTTCATCAGGTGATAGATGTAATTCAGATCCATGAACCCGAGGTATTGCTCATAGGTCCGTGCGTGCCCCGACGGGGTGGGAGGGAATGCGATGCTCTCACCGGTCTCGATGTGTACTGCCACCGGGAGGTTCGCGTCCGCGGCGGCCTCCCAGATCGGCCAGAACTGAGGTTTGCCGTACAGCTCGCGTGACTGGAGGGGGATACCGATCTGGACCACCCGTGGATGGCTGCGCCAGCGCTCGATCTCTCGCAGGGCACCGGTGACGTCTTCGGGATTGATCCGGATTGTTCCGCGGAAGCGATCACCGTACTCCGCCGATTCCAGCCAGCGCGACACCATCATCTCGTTGTGCGCGGCCAGGACGGCACTGGTGAGATGGCGGTCGGGAAGGATGCCACGGGTCATCGGGTGCAGGATCGCCACGTCGATTCCGCGGTCGGCGAACAGGTGCTGCGCGACCAGTGCCGGATCCGAGCCCGGGTATCCCTTGTCTGGGCCGCGGGTACCCGGCGCGTACTCACCGCCCGGTGCGCCATACCAATCCATCTCGACGTCGGGGATGCCGCGACTCTTGAACGGTTCGCGTAGATGGTTGCGCATGTCTTTGTTCGACGTGAAGAAGATGTGCACACTGGTGTCGATGACCGGTGTGGTGGTGCCGTCTGGATGTGTCCTCATCGGCTGGCCTCCTGGTGATGGGGCTGGGACCTCGGGTGTTCGGGCACGGGTCAGCGATCGATGTCGCCGGCAGTGCGGCGCGGGGTGACGGGTGCCGCGAGTTCTTTTTCGGCACAGAGCTTTTGCAGTCTTTTGAGAGTCTCGTCCAGGCCTGGGCCCAACTTGGGGCCGGGCGTGAATGTGGCGGGCAGATGGCGCATGCCCTGGATGACGCCGATGGTGTCGTAATGGACGGCGGCGTCGGGGTCGCAACGATAGTCGGGCATGCGGTCGAGTACGGCGATGAGCATCGATTTGAAAACAGTTCGTGCGACATTTGATCCGATGCAGCGATGGATTCCGAGGCCGAAGCTGTAGTGCCGGTTGGCCCCGCGGTCGAGCTGAATGCTGTTGGGCTCGTTGAAGACATCAGGATCACGGTTGGCCATCGCCCACGAAATCCACAGCCGTTCACCCTCTTTCAGGTCTGTACCGGAATAGGTACAGTCTGACGAGATGGTCCGCCCGTCACCGGGAGCCGGCGTGAAGTAGCGAAGGAACTCCTCGGTTGCCGAGTTGAGTAGGTCGTCCCGGTCCTCGCTGAGCCGGGTGCGCTCGTCCGGGTTTTCCGAAAGCCATTCAAGTGCGTGCGCGGTGAGCGCCGTAGTGGTGTCGAAGCCGCCGCCGATGATGAGGCCCAGCATGCCGAGGACTTCGAGGTCCGGCGCCGGCTGCCCGTCGATTCGCATGTCGACCAGCGCCTGGATCAGGCCAGGTCGGGGCTGTTCACGTATCTCCGCCACGTTCGACATCAGGTCGAGGCCCATCTCCTGATACTGCTCGTGCACCCGGGCGTATTCAGGGGTGTTGGCGGGCGTGTACACGGAGGCGTGCACCGGTTCGCAGTAGATGGACCACTTGTCGAGCGAGACCCCGAGCATCGCCAGCGTCAGCACGGCAGGTACCACGTTCGCCAGGTCGTCGACGAAATCGATTGTGCCGGTTTCGATTCTCTCGTCGATACTTGCGTTGACCACTTCGTTGATGAAGGGCTCCCACCGTTTCACCGCGGCCGGTGACAGGTACGGGTTGAGAACCTGGCGGTAGTGATGGTGTTCGGGTTCATCCATTTCCAGCATGCCACCGCGTGCGATCAGTTCATGCTCCGGTATAGGGATGCTGATTCCCCTGTACCCCTTGCGGACTCCGTTGAGATCGTTGTCGTTCGATACAAAGGGTGAACGCGCCAGTTCGAAGACCTCGTTGTTCCCCGCGGCCACCCAGTGTCCGTCGTAGGTCTCAGTCCAGGCGAGGGGACACTTCTGATGCATCTCGGAGGTGATCGATTCGAACTGGTGTCGATACTCGGGTGTGTGGCGATCGAAGTGCAGGCCTTTGCGCGCCGCGTGGTCGTCGGTGGATTGTTCGGTGGTCACGGTTGAGGTGTCCTTCCTTCCGTCACAGTGGTGAAAGTTTGGTGGGCTGACCCGGTTGGGAACTCGTCGTCGATAAGCCTCAAGAAAAGTTCCCTTTCGCCGATTCAATCGACTTCTCGTAGCTCTGGACTGTACGCCTCGGTAACTTTTATCGACGGGCCTCGGGCCGAAGTTACCCCGGTATTCGGAACGTTAATTCATGCCAGAAGAACGATCTTGCGGTTTGTGAGAATGCTACTCTACGGTCGATTCGGCAACAAGGTTTCTGGTCATCTGAGACCGGCTGGGCAGGGGTGCGTGAGTTCGTCCGAAACCGCTGATTGCGAAACCGGTATTGGGACACCCGTACTGAAATTTCACACGATGTGAGGCCGTGCTGTTCGACCGCGATAGGTCTCGAGGCCAATGGTAGGAGAGTCGACGATGCGGTATATCCCGGAGGACAAGCGAGCCCGATATGCGGCGGAAGGATGGTGGAGCGGTGAATCGATCGGGCAGATTCTCGACGCCGGACTCGCCGAGGTGCGAGACCTTCGGTTCTGTGTGCACTCGGAGATCTCGCCGTGGACGGGGACCTACGCCGACGTCGAGGACGTCGCTCGCCGGCTTGCGACAGGCCTTCGCTCCCGCGGTGTGAAGCCGGGTGATGTGGTGGCATTCCAATTGCCGAACTGGATGGAGGCGGCGGCGACCTTCTGGGCATCGAGCCTGATCGGCGCGGTGGTGGTGCCGATAGTCCACATATACGGGCGTCGCGAAGTCGTACACATTCTCGCGGTGTCGAAGCCTGCCGCATTCATCACAGCCGAACGCTTCGGTCGCCTTGTCCATGACCCCGAGGTCTGCGCCGACGTTCCCATTGTCGGCGTGGTCGGCCGTGATTTTGATGATCTGCTGGGCGCGGAGCCGATGGCTGGGGCAGTTCCGGTGGATCCGGATGGGCCGGCCCTCATCGCTTTCACCTCCGGTACCACCAGTGCGCCCAAGGGGGTTGTCCACACCCATCAGACACTCGGGTGTGAGACACGTCAGTTGGCGGCGCAGAACGCTCAGGACGCGGGCTGCCAGCTGACAGCAACGCCCGTGGGCCATTTCATCGGCATGGTCGGCGCCCTGCTCATCCCGGTGCTCAATCGGAAGCCGGTCAATCTCATGGACGTCTGGGATCCTGGTCACGCACTGAGGTTGATGTTGCGCGACGGACTGTCGGTCGGCGGTGGACCGCCGTACTTCGTGACCAGCCTGCTCGACCATCCCGACTTCTCCGCGGAACACCTGTCCCATGTTCGATGTGTGGGTCTCGGTGGTGCCGCGGTCTCGCCGAGTCTCACGCAGAGGCTCGCTGACCTGGGAATAGTTGCCTTTCGTGCGTACGGGAGCACCGAGCATCCGTCCATCACGGGCTCACCGTTCGACGCTCCGGAGCGGCACCGACTGCTGACCGACGGCCGTCCGATGCCCGGCGTCGAGATCCGGCTGGCCGACGATGGCGAAATCCTCAGTCGCGGTCCCGACCTGTTCCTGGGATACACCGACGACGTGTTGACGGCCGCAGCATTCGACGACGAAGGGTGGTACCGGACGGGCGATGTGGGTCTGATCGATTCCGACGGATGCCTCACCATCACGGACCGGAAGGCGGACATCATCATCCGGGGTGGTGAGAACATCAGTGCCCTCGAGCTCGAAGAGGTGCTGTTGCAGATGCCCGCGGTGGCGGAGGCGGCGGTGCTCGCGGTGCGCGATCCCCGTCTCGGCGAGCGGGCGGCGGCTGTCATTCGGATTCGCGACGGGTATGAACTCCCGACATTGGAAAACGTTCGTATGCATTTCCAGGAAATGCGGGTTGTAAAACATAAATGGCCTGAACTGATTGTCGAGATGAATGATCTTCCGAGGACTCCGAGTGGGAAAGTGCAAAAGCACTTGATTCGGCGCCAGAATCTATTCTCGCCACAGCAAACCTATTGATATTCCGACCTTATCGGCGCCCCGTTGTCGCCGATGAATTGAAAGGAAAGACTCGTGTCTGACATTGATGATGGCCACCCGGTCGGTGAGCGCGCCCCCGGGGAGGAAACAGTGTCGTTCGACCGTGAGGTCGATGTACTCGTCCTGGGCACCGGTGCGGCCGGGATGACGGCCGCGCTGTCCGCGGTGCATGCCGGTGCGGACGTGGCGATCTACGACAAGGCGGCAACCGTCGGGGGCACCAGTGCCGTCTCGGGCGGGATCGCCTGGATCCCCGCGCATCATCGCAGCCCCGACGGCGAGTTGAGCGTCGAGGATGCGCTGAGCTACCTCCGGGCGCAGTCGCTGGACTCGATGGATGACGCCCTCGTAGAGGATTTTGTCCGAACCGGCGAGGCGACGATCGACTTCGTGGAGGCGCACAGTGCGCTCCGTTTCGAGATCGCGGAAGGGTTCCCGGACTACAAGCCCGAGCTGCCCGGCGGCCGGCCCTCGGGTGGCCGATCACTGAGTCCGATCCCGTTTGATCTCAACCGGCTGGGGGAGTGGAGGAATCGGATCACCACCTTCCCCGCCGACTGGAGCAACGTCGGTTTCGACGCGGAGACCAGGGCCAGACTCAACGCATCGGTGGATATCTCGGCTGACTCCGATGTCTGCGTGGCGGGTGCGGCGCTGATCGGTGGCCTCCTCCGGGGGCTACTGGATGCCGGGGTGGTCCCCGAGACCGGCGCACAGGCCCGCCGCCTCATCACGGAGGCAGGCCGTGTTGTCGGAGCCCATATGACCAAGGGGGGCAATGATTTCGCCGTCAGGGCGCGAGGCGGCGTCATCCTGGCCACCGGTGGCTTCGAATGGGACGAGGCGTTGGTGAAGACCTACCTGCGCGGACCGATGCACGGCCCGGTGTCCCCGCCCAACGGCACCGGCGACGGCCTTCGGATGGCGATGGCGCTCGGCGCCGATCTCGGCAACATGAGCGAGGCTTGGTGGGTGCCGATCGTGCGGATCCCAGGTGACACGATCGAGGGCAGGCCGCGCAGCCGAAGTGTGCGACTCGAGCGCACGCGTCCACGCAGTATCATGGTGAATCGGGCCGGTAAACGGTTTGTCAACGAGGCGTCAGAATATAATTCAATGGCCGGTGCATTTCATTATCTGGACCCCAAGGGTGGTTACGTCAATGATCCGGGTTGGATTGTTTTCGACGCGTTGCATCTCAAGAGGTTCGGCTTTCTGGGAGTTGATCCGCGTGATTCGGTGCCTGAATGGTTTTCGGAATCGCGGGATTTGCGTGAACTCGCGCACAGGGTGGGAATTGATTCCGACGGCCTCGAAGGAACAATTGTGGAGTGGAATCGCAATGTCGCCGCGGAGATCGATCCGGAATTCGGTCGCGGCGCCAGCGCCTATGACGGATGGTGGGGCGACGAGACCGCTCCGACGTTGGCCGGACGGACTCTCGGTCCGCTGGACACCGGTCCCTTCTACGCGGTTCCGGTGACTGTTGGTGCGATGGGTACCAAGGGTGGGCCGCGGACCGATCGGGATGCGCGGGTCATGCATGTCGATGGCGCGGTGATCGACGGTCTGTTTGCTGTCGGCAACGCCATGGCCGGCGTGACAGGACGCGCATACGGAGGAGCGGGTGGCACGATCGGCCCGGCCATGGTCTGGGGTTTTCGTGCAGGTCACAGGGCGGCCACCGGCACGTCGCTGTAACCTTCGGGAGCCGGGTTCGTCGCCTTTCGGAGGCGTCGCGTACGGCGCGGCGTTCGGGGTCTTGATAATCTCGCCCCCAGGCACACCCCCGCCGGCGCTGTATGTGCTCGGCGGGTGGCGGTGGCGCCTGAGTGTGAAGTCGGAGGTGGCAGTGGCCGTCAAGGGGCCGTCGAGGCCGACAAAAGCCGATGTTGCCCGCCTGGCCAAGGTCTCACCGGCGACGGTCAGTTATGTCCTCAACAACGTCACAGGTCAGAAGATCTCCGCTCAGACCCAGGCAGCGGTACGCAGTGCCGCCGAGACACTTGGCTACCGACCGAATCTGGCGGCACGCAATCTGGCGGTCGGTGGCAGCGGTGTTGTGCTCTACGTCCTGCCCCGGATGGCGCTCAGTGAGTTGCCGATCGAGGTCGGCAGTCGACTGACAGCGGCACTGGCCAAGCACGGTGTGGTCGTCTCCTTGCAGTTCGAGACGAAAGATCCGGCGAGCATGACCGGTGCGATCGCAAACTTGAACCCGATCGCCGTGACCAGTATCTTTCCGCTCGCCGCCGAGCCACGCGCGGTTGTCGACGCGGCCGGTATCCGGCACATCGACGTGGTCAGTGCCCACCTCGACGGTTTCGACTCTCTGAACTTGTCGGTTGGTGAGCTGGTCGTGAATCACCTGGTGGCCAAAGGTCACACCAAGCTGGCGTTCGCCGGGATCGACGTGCCCAAGCAGTTGGCGTTGAACGGCTTTCGGCGTGCCGGCGTACGCGCCGCCGCGCTCGAGCGGGGACTTCCCGAGATCCCGGCCGGGTCGTTCGAGCCCAGTGGTGCCGACGCGGCCCCAATCGTCACCGACTGGGTGCGGCAGGGTGTGACCGCGGTGTACGCCGCGAGCGACGATGCCGCGTTTGTGGTGCTCCACGGGATGCGTGAAGCGGGACTGCGGTGCCCGCAGGACCTCGCTGTCATCGGCGGGGAGGCCAGTCCCCTCGGGCCGGTGAGCAATCCGCCGCTCACCACCGTGAAGATCCATGCCGGCGCGATCGTCGACGCCGCGGTGGTCGCGATGATGCGCGAGCTCGGATATCAGCCGGATGAGGACCCCAGCAGCGCGAACGTCTTCGAGCTGATCCAGCGTCAATCGACCTGATCGTCGCTGGTCAGGACGCTCCGACGCCGTCAAGAGAACTAACTGTGGAATTTTCGTGACGCGAGTCACTTACGCGTGTAAGCTCCTACTCAGTCGAAAATAGTCTTGCGGCAAATTGAAATGCCCGGAGCAGCGAATAGCCGTAAATAGGGAAGCTGCTCCCGGGAGATCGACCGTGTTCATAAATCAGCCACCTTTTGTTCTGAAGAGTGGTTTGCGAAGCGTGCCGACGCCTGCGTTAACGGCACAGAGGGAGGGGCAATCCGGTGACGGTGAGTGCGAATAGTGATGTGCATTTCGACCCATACGATGTGGAATTGAATGCCGATCCTTATCCGATGTTTCGGCGGCTCAGAGAAGAGTCGCCGCTGTATTACAACAACGAACACGACTTCTATGTACTCAGTCGCTATGCCGACGTCAATGGTGCTCTCACCGACCCGAAGACCTTCAGCTCTGCCCGGGGTGCGATTCTTGAGCTGATCAGGGCGAACATCCCGATTCCGCCAGGCGTTCTGATCTTCGAGGATCCGCCGATCCACACGGTTCACCGCAAGCTCCTCGCGCGAATGTTCACTCCGCGCAAGATTTTGGATCTCGAGCCCAAGATCCGCGAGTTCTGCGCCCGCAGCCTCGATCCGCTTGTCGGAACCGGGAAGTTCGACTTTGTTGCCGACCTCGGAGCCCAGATGCCGATGCGGACCATCGGCATGCTGATCGGGATCCCGGAGAAGGACCAGGAAGCCATCAGGGACCACACGAACGCTCAGATGCGCACCGAGGCAGGCAAACCGATGAAGGCCGCAGAGGAAGGCCTGGACACCGGAGAGATATTTGCCGAATACATCGATTGGCGTGCGGAGAATCCGTCCGACGACATCATGACGGAACTGCTCAACGTCGAGTTCACGGACGAGACGGGCGAAGTCCGAAAGCTGACCCGCGGGGAGTTGCTCACCTACGTCAACGTCGTTGCCGGGGCCGGGAACGAGACCACCACCCGCTTGATTGGGTGGGCCGGCAAGGTGCTCGCGGAGCATCCGGACCAGCGTCGAGAGCTGGCGGAAGACAATACCTTGATTCCCAAGGCCATTGAGGAGCTGCTCCGCTTCGAACCGCCGGCACCGCACGCGTCCCGATACGTTACTCGTGACGTCGAGTATTACGGTCAGACCGTGCCGGAGGGTAGCGTCATGACGCTGCTTCTCGGCTCGGCCAATCGCGATGATCGGCAGTTTCCACCCGATGGAGACGTATTCGACATCCATCGCGAATCGCGTCCGCACGTTGCTTTCAGCGTCGGAGCACACTTCTGCCTGGGTGCCGCGCTGGCTCGCCTCGAAGGCCGAATCGCACTCGAAGAAGTCCTCAAACGCTTTCCGGAGTGGGACGTGGACCTCGGGGCGGCGACATTGTCGCCGACGTCGACCGTTCGGGGCTGGGAATCAATGCCCGCCGTGACCCGCTGAGGGCGCAGTGTCGAACCGACCACACTGGAGATGACAAGTGCCAGAACATGAGAGCGTCTGGATCGACCTGCAGGGTGTCGCTTTCGAACAGGGATACCTGACGATAGGTGGCATCCGGACGCGCTACCTGCACGCCGGTGACCACAGCAAGCCGGTCCTTGTGCTGCTCCACGGATCCGGCGGCCACGCCGAAGCCTATGTGCGCAACCTGGAGTCGCACGCCGAGCACTTCTCGACCTGGTCGATCGACATGCTCGGACACGGCTATACCGGAAAACCGGGCCACCCTCTCGAAATCCCGCACTACGTAGACCATTTCCTGCAGTTCCTCGATGCGATCGGCGCCGAGCGGGCCAGCCTCAGCGGCGAGTCCCTCGGTGGCTGGGTGGCCGCCCGCGCCGCCGCGGACAATCCCGACCGGATCAACCGGTTGGTGCTGAACACCGCCGGTGGATCACAGGCCGATCCGGTTGTGATGAAACGGATCATCGACCTGTCGATGGCCGCCGCGCAGAATCCGTCGTGGGAGACCGTGCAGGCCCGCATCAAGTGGCTGATGGCCGATGAGTCGAAAGACTACGACGACATCGTCGCCAGTCGGCAGCGGATCTATCGTCAACCGGGGTTCGTCGACGCGATGAGCGACATCATGGCCTTGCAGGACCCGGAAATCAGGGCCCGGAACCTGCTGGGGCCCAGCGAATACGGGAGCATCGAGGCGCCGACGATGGTCCTGTGGACCAGCGATGATCCGACCGCCGACGTCGATGAGGGACGCCGGATCGCATCGATGATCCCGGGCTCTCGCTTCGAGGTGATGACCGGTTGCGGACATTGGCCGCAATACGAGGACGCCAAGACCTTCAACGCGCTCCATCTCGAATTCCTGCTGGGGTGTTGAGGAGTGTCGTCAGCAATCGACGGTGCAGCGATCGAGGGCGACCGGATCGGCCACGCGTCGCAGACACAGCATGTCGATGTGGTGATCGTCGGTGCCGGCCCGGTGGGCCTCACCCTCGCCAACATCCTCGGCCTCCAGAACGTTCGCACACTGGTGGTCGATGAGCGGGAAGCGTTGATCGATTATCCGCGCGGAGTGGGCCTGGACGACGAATCCCTGCGTACGTTCCAGGCGATCGGTCTTGTGCAGCAGGTACTCCCACACACCAGCCCGAACCAGATCTTGCGGTTCGTCGATGCGAAGCGGCGGTTGCTGGCCGAGATAGCGCCCACCGACACGTCTTTCGGATGGCCCAAGCGCAACGCCTTCGTGCAGCCGCTGGTCGATGCGGAGCTCCTCCGCGGACTCGACCGTTTCGACCATGTTCAGGTGGTCTGGAACTCGCCGATGGTCAACGCCCATGACATCGGTGACGACGTAGCGGTCGAACTCTCCGGGGCCGAGGGGCCGCGGTCCGTGACCGCCCGGTATGTCGTCGGATGTGATGGCGGGCGCAGCGCAACACGTCACCTGATGGGGGTGTCGTTCGAGGGGACGACATCGCCGACACGGTGGCTGGTCGTCGATCTGGCGACCGATCCACTCGGACATCCGAATATCGAGGTCGCCGCCGATCCGGCCCGGCCCAACGTCTCGGTGTCGATCGCGCACGGCATCCGCCGATTCGAGTTCATGATCCACGCCGATGAGAGTGACGAGGACGCGCAGCGACCGGAGTTCCTCGCGAAACTCCTTGCGCCACTCGTGCCGTACCCCGACCAACTCGATGTGATCAGGCGCCGGGTGTACACCCATCACTCCAGGATCGCAGGTGCGTTCCGGAAGGGACGGATCCTGCTGGCGGGCGACGCCGCGCATCTGATGCCGGTGTGGCAGGGCCAGGGCTACAACAGCGGGATCCGGGATGCCGCCAATCTGGGCTGGAAGCTTGCGGCGGTGGTGACCGGTCGCGCCGGCGATGCGCTCCTGGACACCTATGACACCGAACGTCGCAGTCACGCCCGGGCGATGATCGACCTGTCGACGATGGTGGGCCGGGTCATTTCGCCGACCAACCGCCGGGTCGCTGCCGCGCGCGACCTGCTCATCCGCGGTGCATCGGTGCTCCCCGCACTGAAGAATTATGTGCTGACGATGCGATTCAAGCCGATGCCTCGTTATGACCGCGGGGCGGTGGTCCATGCCGATCCACGCCCACCACGATCAGCGGTGGGGACTCTGTTCATCCAGCCGCGTATCGATACCCGTGATCAGCGGGATGTCCTGCTCGATGATGTTCTCGGCAACTGGTTTTCGGTTCTGTGCTGGAACAACCATCCACGCACCGTTCTGGGCGACGAACAGTTCGCCTCGTGGAAGGCCCAAGGCGCCACATTCATCACCGCCAGGCCGACGTGCCAGCTCGAATGGACGGGACACGACGATCCCGACGTCATCGTGATCGGAGACACCGGCGGTCAGGTCAAGCGCTGGTTCGACGCGCAGACCGATTCGGTCCTCTTCCTGCGGCCCGATCGTTGCATCGCGGCGGCCTGTGTGGCCCAGCGGGCGCCGGAGATCAGTGCCGCACTCATGGATGTCCTCGGCTCGGGACACGAAGGAAGGGAAGGAGGGGACACTGATGCCGCTGGCTCTCTGCTGCGTGTCGCACAGCCCCCTGCTTGAACTCCCGGGAACGCCACCGGGGCTCGTCGATGAGGTCGAGGCGGCGCTGGAGGAGGCCGCGGCCTTTGTCCGGGACTGGGATCCCGAACTGGTGGTGATCTTTTCGCCCGACCACTACAACGGATTCTTCTACCGTGTGATGCCTCCGTTCTGCATCGGGAACGCTGCCCGCGGCGTCGGGGACTACGGGACGTCGGCTGAACCGCTCGATGTTCCACGCGACCTCGCCGACGCCTGCGCCCGGTCCGTCCTCGAAGCCGGTGTCGACGTCGCGGTTTCGGAATCGATGGATGTCGACCACGGCACCGTCCAGCCACTACAGCGGTTGCTCGGTGACGTACGGGCTCGACCGGTGATCCCGATCTTCGTCAATTCTGTTGCGGCGCCACTGGGTCCGCTGCGCCGCGTGCGGGCATTGGGCACCGCGGTGGGGCGCCATCTGACCGGATTGGACAAGCGGGTTCTCATCGTCGGGTCGGGTGGACTGTCCCATGATCCACCGGTTCCGACGCTGGCCACCGCGAGCGGCAGCGTCCGGGAACGACTGGTCCACGGCGGCAGCCAGACACCGGAGCAACGCGCGTCCCGGCAGAGCGCGGTGATCGAGGCCGCCCAGGACTTCGCCGCCGGCCGCGGGCCGCTGCGGCCGCTGAACCCGGACTGGGACCGGGAGTTCCTGGAGATCATCGACTCAGGCCGGCTCGACCAGTTCGACGGATGGTCGAATACGCGGATCACCAGCGAAGCCGGCAGTTCGGCCCACGAGGTCCGCACCTGGGTGGCCGCCTTTGCCGCGATGTCCACCCAGGGTCCGTACGAGACGCCGGTGCGCTACTACCGTGCCGCGCCGGAACTGATTGCCGGATTCGCGATCCGGTCCGCGCAGCTGACGGTGCCGGACGGCCGCGCATGACAAGAGAACCGATGACCGGAGGGAAGGGCACGACGTTGGCTTCTGGAACAGGCGAGACCAGATCCCGGGACGACTACGACAAGACCGTCGACGTCCTGGTGATCGGTTCCGGCGGAGGCGGGATGACTGCCGCGCTGGCGGCGGCCGCCGCCGGTCTGGAAACCCTTGTGGTGGAGAAGGGCGAGCAGTACGGCGGGTCCACTGCGCTCTCGGGTGGCGGCATCTGGGTTCCGGGTGCGCCCGCCCAGCGTCGCGAAGGTTACTCACCGGATCCGTCCGGCGTCGAAGACTACATGCGGGCGATCACCGGCGGTCTGGTCAGTGACGAGCGGATTGCCCAGTACGTCAAGGCCGCCCCCGAGATGATGGGCTTCTTGGAGAAGTCGAGCTCCTGGCTCGAGTTCGTGTGGAAACCGGGTTATGCGGACTACTATCCGGAACTGCCTGGCGGGTCTGAGCGCGGCAGCACCATCAACGTTCCGCCCATCGACCTCCGGGTACTCGGCGCCGAGGAGCAGAACCTGCTGACGCCCTTGGCACTTGCGCCGAAGGGCGTGTGGCTGGGGCCGAAAGACCTGCGTGCCTTCTACCGGATGCGGCAGTCGTGGGACGGCAAGGTGGTGCTCCTCAGACTGCTGTGGAGGATGTTCCGGGCACACGTGTTCGGTGATCGGATCGCGGCGATCGGGCAATCGCTGGTGGCTCGGCTGCGGCTGGCCATGAAGGAACACAACATCCCGCTCTGGCTGGACTCACCGATGACCGAGCTGATCGAGGGACCTGATCGCACCGTGCTCGGTGCGGTGGTCGAGCACGAAGGTGCCCCGCTGCGGATCCGCGCCCGGCGGGCGGTCATCCTGGCGACCGGTGGATTCGATCACGACATGGATTGGCGTCGGGAGCACCAGCCCGTCTTGACGGACGACTGGAGCTTCGGGAATCGGCTGGCCACCGGTGACGGTATCCGGGCCGCTGAAAAGGTCGGGGCCGCAACCGAACTACTCGATGAGGCATGGTGGTTCCCGGCGATCCAGTGGCCCGACGGCCGGATGCAATTCATGCTCAACGAACGCATGATGCCGTCGCAGTTCGTTGTCAACGGATCAGGCCGCCGCTTCTGCAATGAAGCCGCGCCGTACATGGACTTCAGCCACGCGATGATCGCCGGCGAGGAGACGGGTGTTGCCCACATCCCCTGCTGGCTCATCACCGACTCACGGTCGTGGGGGAAGTACGTGGTGGCGGGACATCTGCCACTACCGAAGATTCCGTTCGCGCCGGTACCCACCGGACGCAAGATGCCGAAGGAGTGGTTGCAGTCAGGAGTTGTCCAAGAAGGTTCCACCTTGGCCGAACTCGCCAACAAGATCGATGTACCGGTCGACGAATTCATCAGGACCGCAGAGCGTTTCAATGAACTCGCCCGGCGAGGACATGACGACGACTTCAACCGCGGTGACAGTAGTTACGACAACTACTACGGCGACCCGACACTGCCCAATCCCAACCTGTACCCGTTGGTCAAACCGCCCTACTTCGCCTTCCGGATGGTCCTCGGGGACCTCGGAACCTCGGGGGGACTCCGCACCGACGAATACGCCCGGGTGTTGCGCGACGACGAATCCGTTGTCGGCGGGCTGTACGCGGTCGGCAACACATCGGGGGCGGTGATGGGCCGGAGCTACGCCGGTGCCGGAGCCACCATCGGGCCGGCGATGACGTTCGGATATGTCGCCGCACGTCACATCGCGGCCGACGCGGCTATGGCCGAATGCGCTACACAACAACACGATTCAGTTGCGTCGTCACAAACATCTCATTCCCATCGGAGGTAACCAATGAAGATTTCCCTGTTCTATGAGTTCGCGCTGCCACGTCCCTGGACGCAGGACGACGAATACAAGATGTTCCAGGAGGGTCTGGCCGAGGTGGAGGCCGCCGACAAGGCGGGCTTCTCGACAGTGTGGCTCACCGAGCACCACTTTCTCGAGGAGTACTGCCATTCCACGGCACCGGAGATGTTCCTCGCCGCTGCGAGCCAGCGCACCAAGGACATTCGGCTCGGATTCGGAGTCATGCACCTGCCGCCGCTGATCAATCACCCCGCACGTGTCGCGGAAAGGGTGGCGACGCTGGACCTCATCTCCGGTGGCCGCGTGGAGTTCGGAACCGGTGAATCATCCTCGGTGGCCGAACTCGGTGGATTCAACATCGATCCGGCGGACAAGCGCGGGCAGTGGGAGGAAGCCCTCGAGGTGACCATCCGGTGTATGACCGAGGAGCCGTTCACCGGATTCAAGGGCGAGCACATCCAGATGCCGGCCCGTAACGTGATCCCGAAGCCGATGCAAAAGGCGCATCCGCCGGTGTGGGTTGCCTGTACCCGTCCGTCGTCGGTGCAGATGGCGGCTCAAAAGGCCATCGGCGCACTGAGCTTCGCGTACACCGGTCCCGGACCGCTCGGTGACCGCGTGGCCTCCTACTACAAGGAGTTCGAGGAGCGCGGAGTTCCGTCGACCCCGGAGATCAACCCGAACATCCTCGCCATCGGCGGTGATCTCTCGATGATGGTCGCGCCGACGGAGAAGCAGGCACTCGACAGACTCGGGGTGGGCGGTGGCTTCTTCTCCTTCGGCATCATGCACTACTACATGACGGGGCAACACGTTCCGGGTCGTACGGGCGTGTGGGAGCGCTACCTCGAAGAGGTGGCCAACGACGAGACACTCGCCTACGGTCCCGGACGCGGAGCCATCGGATCGCCGGAAATGGTTCGCGAGTTCTTGCGAGGATACGAGGAAAGCGGCGTCGACGAGATCATCCTGCTGCTCAATCCGCGCTGTCATGAAGCGACGATGGAATCGATCGAGCTCATGGGCAAAGAGGTTCTGCCGGAGTTCATCGAGCGGGACGAGAAGGCTGTCAAGCTGAAGGCTCAGCGGCTCGCCCCGGTCATCGAAAAGGTCGAGGCGCGCCGTCCGGAGTCACGGGCCCCGGAGTTCGACCCGAACTACTCGTTCGGTGGACTGCCGACCGGTCGTGGTGGAAGCTTCACCGCCAGTGAGATTCCCGAGGCCATGGCCGAGATCAACGAAGGACGGGTCCAGGCGGCGCAGGCTGCGAAGGAAGCTGCGGCACAGTGACCACCACGGTGCAGGTGGTCGGGTCATGGGCTACGTAGATCAACTCTTGCGCTACGACGGTCGCCGTGTGGTGGTCACCGGATGTTCTTCGGGCATCGGTGCACAGGTCGCGCGGCAGACCGCCGAGCTCGGAGCCGAGGTGATCGGACTCGACATATCTGCGCCGAATCCTTCTGGGCCGAACTCTTTCGGGTCGGACTATCTGATCAGCGAGTTCCATCAGGTGGATCTCGCTGATCGGGAATCGGTCGATTGCACCGTCGCCGCACTCGGCGGCGGTGCGGTGGACGCCCTGTTCAATGTGGCAGGCGTGTCCTCGGGTATCGGGAATTCGCTTCTCGTGGTGATGATCAACTTCCTCGGCATGCGTCATCTCACCGAGTCGCTGGTCGGGCGGATGCCGAGCGGTTCGTCGGTCACGTGTGTGTCGTCGATGGCCGCATCCGGGTATCGAGACAACCGGGAAACCGTTGCCGAACTACTCGCCACAACGTCCATGGAGGCCGGCGTGCAGTGGTGCCGCGATCACCCCGATGCGCACGCCAACGGCGGCTACACCCTGTCCAAAGAGGCGATCATCCACTACTGCATCCAGAACTCCGAACAGCTTGGTGCACAAGGAATTCGCATCAACTGCACGGCCCCGGGTGTCACAGAGACGCCCATTCTCGATCAGCTGCGCACGGCGTACGGCCCGGAGTATCTTGACGGCATACCGAAACCGTTGGGGCGTGTGTCGAACCCGCAAGAGCAAGCCGCGATTCTGGTCTTCCTGGGCAGCGATGCCGCCAGTTACGTGTCCGGCCAAGTGGTCTGGGGCGACGGCGGGATAGTGAACAGCAATGAGATGCGTGACCCGGTCGCAACGAGCGGGGCCGCCGACAACCGAGCACAACAAGTGACGCAAGGGAATTGACATGAGCGACCACAGTGGAGTCAGTACCGTCGAACCGACCACCATGTCCACGATGAAAGACTTTCGCCGGGTGGCCGACGAGGTCAGGAATTGGGGCAGGTGGGGCAGCGCGGATGAACTCGGCACCCTGAACTTCATCACCGCCGACAAGGTGGCCGAAGGGGCATCCCTGGCCAAGCAGGGCAAGGTGTTCCCGCTGGGTGTGGACTTCGGTTCGTCAGGGCCACAGGGTGCCTTCAAGTTCCGCCAGAACCCGGTTCACGTGATGACCGTGGACGGAGGCGACGCCGAAGCCCTGGTGAAGTACTGCACCGATTGGGACATCAACTCGGTGGGCCAGGAACTGAGCGGCTTCTTCGCAGGCGAAGACAACCCCTTCCGGTTCAACGACGACATGATCATCATGCCGCTACAGGCCGCGACGCAGTGGGATGCGCTGTCGCACGTGTATTACGAAGACAAGCTGTACAACAACTTTCCCGCCGACTCGGTGACCAGCCTGGGTGCCAAGCACTGTGGTATCGACAAGGTGGACGGCAAGGGCATCACGTCCCGCGGCGTCCTGCTCGACGTCGTCCGGCATCGCGGCGCCGAACTGTACCTCGAACACGGTCAGACGATCACGCCGGCCGAACTCGACGACGTGGCCAAAGCGCAGGGTGTCACGGTCAGACGGGGGGATGTTGTCCTCGTCCGAACAGGCTGGTGGGCCCGGTTCCTCACCACCGGAGCAGGATCCGAACCAGGCGCCGGACTCGACTGGTCTTGCGCTTCGTGGCTCCACGATCACGAGGTCGCGGCCGTCGCCTCGGACAACCTGATGGTCGAGGATCCGATCTCGGCGGTGGAGGGCACATTCCTCCCCATGCACATGTTGTGCCTGAGGGACATGGGATTGATGCTCGGTGAGTACTGGGATCTGAACGCGTTGGCCGCTGATTGCGCTGCCGACGGCATCTACGAGTTCCAGTTGATCGCGCCACCGTTGCGGGTCACCGGTGCCGTCGGATCGCCCGTCAACCCGATCGCGATCAAGTAGGCCATGATGACTCACAGCTCAGCGGCCATGGCCGGACCAACAGCTCTGCGTGATCGCCCCCTGGTGGTCGGTCTCGGCGGCACCTTGCGGACGAACTCGTCGACCGAGCGGGTGCTGCGGTACTGCCTGGACTCGATAGAGCGACAAGGTGGCCGCACCGAGATCTACAGCGGCTCCGACCTCGACATGCCCATGTACTCGCCGCACGAATTGGATCGCACACCGCAGGCCCGCAAGCTCGTCGACTCCCTCCGCGACGCCGACGCGGTCATCGTGTCGTCGCCGGGCTACCACGGTGGGGTCTCGGGTCTGATCAAGAACGCGATCGACTACATCGAGGATCTGCGGGACGAACCCCGGACCTACCTCGACAACACGCCCTGGGGCTGCATCTCCTGCGCGTACGGATGGCAGGCAGCCGTCGGAACGCTCGGGCAGCTCAGGTCCATCGGTCACGCGTTGCGAGCCTGGCCGACGCCGCTCGGTGTGGCGATCAATTCGGCTGACCAGATCTGGGAAGACTCAGGTGAATTGACCGACGAGGCGGTTCGGAGCCAGTTGGACATGCTTGCCGGGCAGGTGCTGACGTTTGCGAGTGCCGGCAGGCAGTCGTGACGATCTCCGCCAGCCTCCTGTCACCACCACCTGTCTCACGCAGACGGGTGGTGGTCGACGGGCACGAGACCAGCTACCTCGAAGCCGGCAAAGGCGACACCGTCGTGCTCTTGCACGGTGGAGAGTTCGGCGCCGGCGCAGAATTGGGATTCGAACGCGTCCTCGACGCTCTTGCCGTGAGGTATCACGTCCTGGCGCCCGACATGCTGGGATTCGGTCACTCGGCGAAAGTGGTCGACTTCAACGACGGACGCGGTCTGCGCATCCGTCACCTCGCCGCCTGGTGCCGGGCGCTCGGCATCGACTCCGCACACTTCGTCGGGAACTCGATGGGCGCGGTGATGCTGTTGGCCGACCAGACGTCCGAGCGCCCGCTGTTGCCGGTGCGGACCCTGGTCGCCATCTGCGGTGGTGGCGAGATCCAGCAGAACGAACACATGCGGGCGTTGTATGACTACGACGCCACGATGCCCGCCATGCGCAGGATTGTCGAAGCGCTCTTCCACGACGACTCGTATCCCGCAGATGCCGACTTCGTCCGGCGCCGCTACGAATCGTCGACGGCACCCGGCGCGTGGGAAGCGGTGGCGGCAGCCAGGTTCCGGAGACCGAATGCGCTCGCGCAGGCCACCGGTACAGGTACGGGCCGGCTCGTTTCTGATCGGCCCTACGAACGCATCGACGTACCGACCTTGGTGATCGAGGGCGAGTGTGACAAGCTCCTGCCGCCGGGCTGGGCCAAAAAACTGGCCGACTGCGTGCGGGATGGGACGGCGGCGGTGATTCCGCAGGCAGGGCACTGCCCACAGATTGAGCAACCGGCCGCAGTGAGCCGGCTTCTGCTCGAGTTCTTCGAGAACCAGTGCGCGCGTTCGCGTGTGACCGAACAACGGAAGTGATGACGATGGGCGAACTGTCAGGCAAGGTTGCAGTGGTCACGGGCGGTGCCGCCGGTATCGGGGCCGCGACGGTCGAGAGGTTCCTGGCCGAAGGGGCCCGGGTCGTGATCGCCGATACCGACCGGGTCGGAGGCGCATCCCTGGCGAATGCCCATGGTGCCGAGGCGATCTTCCAAGCAACAGACGTGTCCGATCCGGCTCAGGTCGAGCAACTCGTCGCCGCTGCCGTGGATACGTTCGGAGCCTTGGACATCATGGTCAACAACGCCGGGGTTCCCGGCGTCATGCACAAGAGTTTCCTGCAGGACGACCTGGCCGACTTTCATCACGTGATGGGGGTGAACCTGCTGGGCGTCATGCTCGGCACGCGCAACGCCGGCCGCTACATGGCGGCCAACAACGGTGGGTCGATCATCAATGTGTCGTCGGTGGGTGGCGTGATGGCGGGCGGCGGTGTCATGACCTATCGGGCGTCGAAGGCTGCTGCGATCCACTTCACCAAGTCAGCGGCCATCGAACTGGCCGAGTACGACATCCGCGTCAATTGCATTGCACCGGGCAACATCCCCACATCGTTGCTCGCGACCTCGGCGGCGAAGATGCCACCGGAGGCGGGCGAGCGTTTCACCCGGGGCGTACGCGAGGCGATGAAGGCCGACCGCCCCCTCAAACGCGAGGGTGTACCCGGTGATGTGGCTGAAGTCGCCCTCTACTTCGGTAGCGATCGCTCCTGTTACGTGACGGGGACGGTGCTACCCGTCGACGGCGGCACGGTGGCCGGCAAGGTTCTGAAGAAGCGGAATTTCTCGGACAAGACGCCTGCCGCTGCCCACAGCAACGGAGAAAGAAGGCCCGTATGAAAGTGACAGTCGAACAATCCAAGTGCATCGCTGCCGGACAGTGTGTCTTCGAGGCAGCGGAGGTCTTTGATCAGCGTGATGACGACGGGATCGTCCAGCTGATCGATGATCACCCTCCCGCCGAATTGCATGCTCACGTCAGGGAAGCAGCGTCGGTATGCCCCGCGATGGCCATCCATGTGGAGGAATGAGCGCGGCCCCGCGCTTTCGCATACCGCCCTCGCATCGACAACTCAAGGAGTGACATGACCGACTCGTTGCCCAGCACAACAATCGCCGAATCCGGAGACGTTCCGGAGTATCCGATGGAGCGGTCTGCCCAGTGTCCGTTTGCGCCCCCGCCGGAGGTCCGGGCGCTCACCGACACGAAACCGCTGAGCCGCGTGCGGATCTGGGACGGCAGCACTCCGTGGCTGGTCACCGGATACCCCGAACTCAAAGCGCTGATGAGTGATCCCCGGGTCAGCGTCGATGATCGGCGTCCGGGATTCCCGCACTGGAACGAGGGCATGCTGTCGACGGTGGACGTCAGGCCGAGGTCGGTGTTCACCTCCGACGGCGAAGAGCATACGAAGTTTCGTCGAATGCTGACCCGCCCGTTCACCTTCAAGCGGGTCGATGCGATGCGTCCGGCGATCCAGCGCATCACCGACGAACACATCGACGCGATTCTGGCCGGTCCGCCGCCCGCCGACCTGGTCGAAGAACTGGCGCTGCCGGTCCCGTCCCTGGTGATCACCGAAATGCTGGGTGTTCCCTATGAGGACCACGAGTTCTTCCAGGCCCACGCCACGACGGGTGTGAGTCGTTTCGCCTCGGCCGAGCAGGCGGCGGAGGGTCGAACCGGCCTGGCCCGGTATCTCATCAAGCTGGTCAAGAAGAAGCTCGACGAACCGGCAGAAGACATCGTGACCGAGTTGGCCGAACGGGTGCGCGCGGGCGAGATCAGCATGAGGGAGGCCGCCCAGCTCGGCACCGGACTACTGATTGCCGGACACGAGACCAGCGCCAACATGATCTCATTGGGCACCCTCGCACTCCTGCAGAACCCGGATCAGCTTGCGCTGCTGCGCGATTCCGATGATCCGAAGGTGCTTGCCAACGCCGTCGAAGAATTGATGCGCTATCTGAGCATCATCCAGAACGGTCAGCGGCGAGTTGCGGTGGAGGACATCGAGATCGGGGGGAAGACGATCAGGGCCGGGGAGGGCATCATCATCGACCTCGCGCCGGCGAACTGGGATGCCCGCGAGTTCCCCGAACCCGAAAAGCTGGACATCCTGCGACCTGCCCGCCAACAGGTCGGCTTCGGTTTCGGTGTTCACCAGTGCGTGGGTCAGCAATTGGCCCGGGTGGAGTTGCAGATCGTCTTCCAGACATTGCTCCGGCGAATCCCGGACCTGAAGTTGGCAATCCCGTTCGAAGAGGTCGAGTTCAAGCACGATCGACTGGCGTTCGGCGTCTACCAGTTGCCCGTCACCTGGTAGCCCCCCCCGCGCCGCCCCGCCCCTCCCACAAACGCGCCACCTGTACGAAGACGAGCCACATACAAGTGGCTCGTCTTTGTATAGGTGGCGCGTCTGCGATGGGGCGGGCAGAGGGGATCACCGATCGGGTGCGGTACCGATGATCCCCTCGGCCTGCAGGGCCTCGATGTCGGCGTCGGTGAGGCCGAGTTCGCGAAGGATCTGCCCGTTGTGCTGTCCCAGCAGCGGTGCCGGTGCCGGCCGGAACCGATCGATGGTGTCGGTGAACCGAATTGGTGTGGTGCTGTGCGCGGCGGGGCCGTTCACCGGATGGTCCACCTGTTCGAAGAATCCGCGCGCGGTGAGCTGGGGTATCTCGGTGATCCGATGCGGCTGCAGCACCTTTGCCACCGGTACTCCGGCATTGCAGAGCAGTTCGACGGCCGCGTCACTGCTCATCGTCAGGAAGAACTCGGCGAGCTCGGCATCGATGAGGTCGTGGTGGCGGCGCCGGCCGACGGCCGTGTCGAGCTTCGGATCCATCGCCCATGCCGGGCCGCCGACCGCCTTTTGCAGTCCGGCCCAGTGGTTGTCGGTTGCCACGGCCACCGCGATCCAGCAGTCGTCTCGCCCGAACTCGTCGACATCTGCTGACAGATAGAGGTTCTGTGGTGCGGCACTCGGACCACGGTTCCCGTCACGTTGCAACGTGTTTCCGTACGCGGAATACTCGGCGACCTGCTCGGCGGCGATGCTCAGCGCCGCGTCGACCATTGCGACCTCCACCGCGACACCTTCACCGGTTCGCCTGCGGTGCTCCAACGCCAACAGCAGAGCGTTGAGCGCGTGGACACCCGCATTCGGATCTCCGAGGCAATACGGCTCGAGCGGGTTCTGGTCGGGATACCCGGTGAGCCAGGTCAATCCGGACGCATCCTCGATGACGTAGGCGAACGCCGGATTCTCCCGCCAGGGCCCGTCGAGGCCGAAGCCGGGCATCCGTACCATGACGGCGTCCGGACGGAGCGCGTGGACGCCGGCGAAGTCGAGTCCGATCTGATCGAGCACGCGCGGTGTGAAGTTCTCGACGATGACGTCGGCGGTCGCCACGAGTTGACGGAGCAATTGCTGCCCGCGGTCGGTCTGGAAGTCGAGGGTCACGCTCTTCTTGTTCGTGTTCAGGCCGGAGAAGATCGGCGACCGTTCCCACCACTGATCCTCTGTGACAGGCACACCCGCGATGAGCCGGGTCCCGTCGGGCCGTCGAGTGGACTCGAGATGGATCACCTCGGCGCCGAGCAGAGCGAGGAAATGGGTGCACGACGGGCCGGCCCAGTACGCCGTCATGTCGAGTACACGTAGACCTGCAAATGGAAGCTTGCTGTCGGTGGCGTTCTTCGCTGTGGCGTTCTTCGCGGTGGGGCGGTCGCGGGACGGCGCCAAGCGGTAGAGATCGGTGTGTTCGCCGAGGCGGGGCGCCGGTTCCGGCGTGCGGAGTGCTGCCGGTTGCATTCGGAACGGCGATGCCGGCTGGTCGAATCCGTCGCGCGGATTATTGATGAAGGTTCCGCGCTCTCCGAAGTGATCCTGCCCGGCGGCGTTCTCGCCGTGGATGACCGGGGCGTTGGGTATGCGCAGTGCGCTGGCGAAGTCGCGGATACCGGCAATCTCCTGCTCGGAGAGCCACGCGTAGATGTCCGGTGCGTGATGGTTTGCCCGTTCGGTGAGGGTGAGAGTCGCATCCTCGTCGATCCATTCCGGGTGACCGACCATGACGCACAGGTCGAACCATTGCTGCATCGTCCCGCAGCCCAGTGCCACCAGCCCGTCTGCGGCTGCGGCGACCCCGGGCACACTCGCGGCGCGGGTGGTCCGGAAGGGTCGCTTCAACACATCGAAGAAGCTGACGGAATAGTAGGTGAGACAGAGGATCTCGGTCTCCAGCATCGACACGTCGACAAGATCGCCGACTCCGGTGCCGCTGGTTCCGATCTTCGAAGCGAGTGTGCCGGCGCTCGCGTAGGCGCCGGTGAGCCATTCACCCACCTGGCCACCCACGTGGACCGGAGCCCGGTCGGGGGATCCCCGTCCGAGACCGACGATGCCGCCCGACCATGCTTGCAGCGTGAATTCTGTGGCGG
>NZ_DATCVM010000137.1:0-4793 GCF_036566845.1 Williamsia sp. | reverse complement strand
CGCGGGTTCGATGGCGGCAGCCAAAGCCGCGGGCAAGGTGCGGATGGAGGGCAAGGACTACGTCATGGCCGACGGCGACGTGGTCGAGTTCCGTTTCAACGTCTGACGACCCGTCGATCAGCTAGCGACCGTGCCGTCGGTGTCGACCGCGTAGGGCGGCCCAAGGAATCGCCGTACCATCTGCTCCTCGGCATCGGCGTCTTTGAGCGGCCAGTACCACAGTGCCAGGAACGCGCGGATCAACCATTGTGCGGCAAGGGGATCGGGCGTGCTCATCCCAACCATTTCGGTCGCGAAGCGGGAGACGATGGGTGAGTCGGTGAGCCACTCCTCACCGGGAAGCGTGGCCATCGAACGCATGATCTTCGCAAGCGGATCGGTTCGCAGGCGATGCAACGCGACCGTCGTGGCGGTGACGATTCGCTCCGGACCCGTCAGCCCGGCGATGGCTTCACGAACCGAGTCGAGGATGCGCTCCGCCTGCAAACTCAGCACGACGTCGCGGATCGCGGTCTTGCCTCCGGTGTGGCGATAGATGGTCGCCGGAGAACAGTGAACGGCGGCAGCCAGGGCGTCGACATTGAAGGCGTCGTAGCCGTGCCGCGACATCAACTTGGCGGCTGCGGCGTAGATCCGCTCAGCCGCCGCGTCATGGCGATCCCGCCCCACCAGCCAGTCGTCGGTCGCCATCGGTCAGTCGATTTCATGCCGCAAAGTCATGAACTCTTTTTATCATCGTGAGAAGGTTGGCGACCGATTTCTCACCGAAGGTGCAGGTTTGCCGGCTTGCGTGAGAGCCCCGGAGCCGTGCCCGTCTCGACCCGGCTTTCATGTTCGCCGTACGCCGTTGACGCAGGTGGCCGCCCCCCTTCACCCTGAGCGCATGACCCTGTTGGCGGACGCGACGGACTTCTTCGGCACCGAGGCGTTGCAGGACCCCTACCCGCTCTATGACCGGATGCGCGATCACGCAGCGGTGCACCGCATCGGCGACTCCGTGTTCTACGCGGTGTGCGGCTGGGACGCCGTCGTGGAGGCCGTCAACCGTGTTGAGGACTTTTCGTCGAACCTCACTGCGACGATGGTGTTCCACGACGACGGGACCGTTACCCCATTCGACATGGGGACTCTCGGTGGGCCTATGCACGCGCTAGCCACCGCCGACGACCCGGTGCACGACGCACACCGCAAGATGCTGGTGCCGCATCTCACCGCCAGACGGATACGCGTCATCGAAGAGTTCGCCGAAGCCACGGCGATCCAGCTGTGGTCCGAAGGACTGGTCGACGGCCAGATCGAATGGATGAGCGCGGTGGCCAACCGGCTCCCGATGATGGTCGTCGCCCGCCTGCTCGGACTCCCTGAACAAGACGTCGACACGCTGATCCGACTGGGTTTCGCTACCACGACACTGCTCGACGGTGTCGTGAGTCCAGCCCAACTCGAAGCCGCAGGCAAGGCTGCGATGGAGCTCGCCGGATACGTCATGGAGCACTTCGCGAAGGCTGGTGAACGCCCCGCACCGGGACTGATTGGTGATCTTGCCGCCCGCTACGCCTCTGGCGAGTTGGAGCAGCTTCCGGCGCTCGGAATCATGTTGACGTTGTTCAGCGCAGCGGGCGAATCCACCGCGTCGTTACTGGGCAGTGCGGCGTGGATCCTGGTGAACCGTAGCGACATTCAAGAACAGCTCCGCGCCCACCCCGAACTGCTTGGTGCGTTCATCGAAGAGACGCTGCGCTATGAGTCACCATTTCGGGGCCACTACCGCCATGTGGTGAGAGACACCACGCTGGCGGGGGTCGACGTGCCCGCCGATTCGCGCCTGCTGTTGATGTGGGGGGCTGCCAACCGCGACCCCCTGCAGTTCGACACACCCGACCAGTTCCGGCTCGACCGCAGCGGAGCAAAGGGGCACATCAGCTTTGGCAGGGGCGCACACTTCTGCGTCGGGGCGGCACTGGCGCGCTTGGAAGCCCAGATCGTCTTGCGGATGCTGCTGGAACAGACGGAGTGGATTCACGCCGAAGACGTCGGGCAGTGGCTTCCCAGCATCCTCGTTCGCCGACTCGACCGTCTGAAACTGGCGGTCACATGACCGGGGATGCAATGTTGATCGTCTCTTACGAACTGACGCAAGCCAATGCCAAGAACTGCCGCACACTCGACACCCAGGACTGAAACGGTCTGACGGCATTCATGACCGCAGACGTCGTCACGCGCGGGGACTTCCACACCCTTGACGACGCGACGAAGGAGATGCGGGCCAAGGGGCGATTGCCCGGGTGACTTATGAAGTGATTTTCTCTCCGAGAGCGCGGAGGGCTTTGTCCGAAGAACTTCCGGAGGCGCTTGCCGCGGCCTTTTTCGAGTTCATCACGGGACCGCTGGCCGACAATCCACGGCGTGTCGGTAAACCGCTTCAGAATGAATTGGCCGGAACCTATGCAGCGAGGAGAGGTGAGTTCCGGGTGATCTACGACATCATTGACGACAGGGCCCGTATCGAGGCCAGTTCGATTCGTCACCGGCGGGACGCGTGCCGCACGTGAGACGTTGCATGGCAACGGTATTCGGCCGAGTTCCCTTACAACGTCCAGAAGGGTTACCGAAGAAGGCGTAATGCGTTGACTGCTGGTCTCTGCGTCGAATGCGGCGCACCCTTGCCTGCGTCCGGCGAATGTTGGACGCGGGTGCACGAACTTCTCGAAATCGAGACGCGTGTGCTGCCCTTGCTCGACACCGAGTTGGGGATGCGGACGCATTTCTTCGCGGTATCGACCTATCAACTCCAGCACCCGTTCCGGGTGGCGGCAGACGCATTGACGGACTTGGGCAGTGCGGTCGCCGAGCAACTCGCCGACGGTGCGCGGCCCATCGCGCACCTCCGCCGCGGTATCAATCGGTCTATTGGCACTAGGAAGGTGGGTCGTCAGGCCGAGCCGGGTGACCGGGGCCATGTCGATCCCGATTGGCCGAGGTCCTGGTCGGTAACAGCGGCGGATGTGGTGACGATGCCGGACGACAATTACCCGAACGCTGTCGCTGAGTGGGCGAGATCGACTCTTGCGGACCTCGGCAATCTTGTCCGTCGATCGAGTTGATCGCGCCCATGCGTCGACGTGAGCGGGGAGCTTTGCCCGGCGCTTCGTCATCGTCCGCTTCATGGCTCTCGACAGCATGGCATCGATCAGCCGGCCGATAGATGCCCCCTGGGTGGGCTCGCCAGTGACGTTGCAGGTGTAGCGAGTGCCGCCCGGAACTCCGCCAAGGTGTCGATGGTGGTGACGGGAACCTGGACTCCGTATACGGAACTCCAACACCTTGGGAGCATCCACTTTCGTGAACACGCCGGTCCACTTGTTGCTGATGCCGAACGATCCCATGCCAGAGATCGCCAAGAGCATACGGAGGCTCCTTGCCGGCGTCGACTGAGACGATCCCGGGCAGGACGTTGGACAGGTGGCCAGGGTGGATGGTCTAGTCCCAGAACACTTGTGCGGGATGGGGATGACGACCGATGCCGTTACGTTGGGCGAAGGTCAAAAATACGCCGGTCTACAAGTTTCGACGTGCGCTGGACGCCTAGCGCGAATGCGACGGACGGTGACGTGGTCGAGTTCCCGTTCAATGTCTAGAGCGCTGAGAAGAAGATCAGGCATTCGGCTCCCCATTGGCGACAGCCTCGATCCAGTCGATGGCGTCGTCGGTGAGTTCGCAGGCTCCGTCGGACGATTCTCCTGCCCACCAGGACGGGTCCGTTCCGCCCTGGTTCACGTCGAAGATGTCCTGGCGCACAGAGGTGTCCAACGGCTCACCATTGTGATCGATAAGCCAGTTCTGCGACTCGCTCGTCAATTTCGGCCACCAGGTTTCGATCCCCATGGCTCCGATTATGGACGCGTGCCGGCACCTACCGGGCATGTCGACGACAGCGTGCGTGGCGCAGTTCCGCGTCGACGAATAGGTGGCCGCCCGGCGCGCGAGGACCCCAACAACCAGCGATGGCCGCCCTGCCTGGGCAGGACGGCCATCAGCGAGCGTCACTCAGGGATTGAAGGAGATGAAGACGTCATTCCACCAGATGCCCCAAGAGTTGGCCTCGATGTTCCACACGAGCGGTAGCGGCCCAGGAATACCGAGTTCCACCCGGTTGTCGGGCACCCAGGTCGGCGGGAGCCCGAATCGCACTGGGTCACCCCAGTGACCCGGCGGCACGCCGGTCAGACCAGGGACGACTGGGTTGCCCTTCATCACCTGTCCGGGCGGACCGAACGGATTGTGCCCGGGTGGGTCTCCGGGAAGCCAGACATCGGAGCCGTGACCCGGGTTCCACGGCGGCCCTGGTTTGTCGGGGTCTGCCTGCGCGACGCCACTGACTGCGCCGAAAGCGGCGAAACCCAGCGCGGCGGCCGTTGCGCTACCGGCAACTAGCTTCTTCATCTGCATCGTGAACCTCCTGGTCCAACTCGTCGGCCAGCGGGCATATGCCGCGCTGACCTCTCGTTCAAGACCGGTGCCGCCCTGCTGCTGGACGACACTGGCTGCAAACGACCCCCCGACGTGCAGACTGAATCCCCGCAGCGCGCGCGCCTCAAACGTCTGCCTGGACGCTCTCCGGGCAAATCGTCCCCGCATCGGTGGCGTGTTGGAGTTCCTTTTCAACGGGTGATCTCGGCCGAAGATCGTCGTACATTGGCACCGTGAGTGAGGATTGGCGCATCGATCGGGTCGACGAGATCCGCACCTTGATCAAGCAGGCCGAACCCGACGTGGTCGAGGAGATCAAATGG
>NZ_DATCVM010000136.1:0-52901 GCF_036566845.1 Williamsia sp. | reverse complement strand
GGCCTACGCCGACGCCGGTGCCGATCTGATCTTCACCGAGGCGCTCACCGGCCCCGCCGAGTTCGAGGCCTTTCGCGCGGCTGTCGATATCCCGTTGCTGGCCAACATGACAGAATTCGGAAAGAGCACGCTGCTGTCGGCAAAGCAACTCGAGGACCTCGGCTTCAACGCCGTCATCTACCCGGTGACCACACTCCGTCTCGCGATGTTCGCCATCGAACAGGGATTGCGCGAGATCGATTCCACCGGAACCCAATCCGGACTGCTCGACACGATGCAGCACCGCAGCCGCCTCTACGAAGTGCTGCGCTATCCCGACTACAACACTTTCGACCAGAACATCTTCGATTTCACCATCCCGGGGGGTACACGATGACTGCGACGGATCACCAGCGAACGATTCACAAGGGATTGGCCGGGGTGGTGGTCGACACGACCGCGATCTCGAAGGTCGTTCAGGAAACCAACTCGCTGACCTATCGCGGATATCCGGTCCAGGATCTGGCCGCCCGGTGCAGCTTCGAGGACGTCGCGTACCTCCTGTGGAACGGCGAGCTGCCGACCGACGGGCAACTGCAGTTGTTCACCCAGCGCGAGCGGGCGTATCGCCGAGCCGACCGCTGGCTACTGGGCCTGCTCACCCGGCTTCCCGACAACTGTCACCCGATGGACGTGGTGCGCACAGCGATCAGTTACCTCGGTGCCGAGGATCCGGAGGAGGACAACACCGCAGAGAATCTTGACAAGTCGCTGCGGATGATGGCGGTGCTCCCGACCATCGTCGCCGCCGACATGCGACGTCGGCAGGGCCTCGACCCCATTGCCCCGCACAGCCACCTGGGCTACAGCGAGAACTTCCTCAACATGTGTTTCGGGGAGGTGCCGGACCCTGCCATCGTCTCGGCCTTCGAGAAGTCGATGGTGCTCTATGCCGAGCACGGCTTCAACGCGTCGACATTCGCCGCCCGTGTGGTGACCTCGACCCAGTCGGACATCTACAGCGCGGTCACCGCGGCCATCGGGGCATTGAAGGGGTCGCTGCACGGGGGTGCCAACGAAGCGGTGATGCACGACATGATCGACATCGACCGGCCCGAGCGAGTCGGCGAGTGGCTGGCGACGAAGCTGGCCAACAAAGACAAGATCATGGGCTTCGGTCATCGGGTGTACAAGAACGGTGACTCCCGGGTGCCGACGATGAACACGGCGCTCGCGGAAGTCGCCGCCGTCACAGACGGTGGACGCTGGCTCGCGATCTCCGCGGAACTGGCCAAGGCGATGGACGACGCCACCGGGATCAAGCCGAATCTCGATTTCCCGACCGGACCCGCGTATCACCTGATGGGATTCCCGATCGGGTCGTTCACCCCCATCTTCGTCATGAGCCGCATTGTCGGATGGACGGCACACGTCATTGAACAGGCCGGATCCAACGCGCTCATCCGTCCGCTCAGTGAGTACAGCGGTTACGAACAGCGCACAGTCACCGCCTGAACATGTGTGAGGGTGCTCGCGGGTCGTAGGGTTCTATGCAAGGTTCTGCCCGGGCAAGGTTCTGTCCGGTCCCCACGGTGGGGTGCAGTGATCGGCGCGAATGAAGGTGGAGGCGGGTTGATGTTTCGTAAGGTGCTGGTTGCCAATCGTGGTGAGATCGCGATTCGTGCGTTTCGTGCGGCGTATGAGTTGGGTGCCGGGACGGTCGCTGTGTATCCCTACGAGGATCGCAATTCGATTCATCGTTTGAAGGCTGATGAGGCGTATCAGATTGGTGAGCCGGGTCATCCGGTGCGGGCGTATCTGTCGGTGGACGAGATCATCGCGGCGGCTCGGCGGGCGGGTGCGGACGCGATTTATCCGGGGTACGGCTTCTTGTCGGAGAATCCGGATTTGGCTGCGGCGTGTGAGGCGGCGGGGATCACGTTCATCGGGCCGTCGGCGGCGGTGTTGGAGCTGACGGGGAACAAGGCGCGGGCGATCGCGGCGGCCCGCGAAGCTGGACTGCCGGTGTTGGCGTCCTCGGAGGCATCCGATGATGTTGAGGAGTTGATGGCTGCGGCGGAGTCGATGACGTTCCCGGTGTTCGTCAAGGCGATTGCTGGTGGTGGCGGCCGGGGGATGCGCCGGGTGGAAACCATCGACGAGTTGCGCGAGGCCATCGAGGCTGCCGCCCGGGAGGCGAAGTCGGCGTTTGGTGATGCGTCGGTGTTTTTGGAGCAGGCGGTGATCGAGCCCCGCCATATCGAGGTGCAGATCCTCGCTGACGGCTCCGGGAATGTGATGCATTTGTTCGAGCGGGACTGCAGTGTGCAGCGTCGCCATCAGAAGGTCATCGAGTTGGCGCCGGCCCCTAATTTGCCGCCGGAGTTGCGGGAGAAGATGTGCGCCGATGCGGTGGCGTTCGCCCGGCAGATCGGGTATTCGTGTGCCGGGACGGTCGAGTTCTTGTTGGACCGCAACGGCAATCATGTGTTCATCGAGATGAACCCGCGGATCCAGGTCGAGCACACGGTCACCGAAGAGATCACCGATGTGGATCTGGTGCAGTCACAGATCCGGATCGCTTCGGGTCAGAGCCTCGCCGATCTCGGGCTCTCGCAGGACACGGTGCAGATCCGGGGCGCGGCGTTGCAGTGCCGCATCACCACCGAGGATCCGACCAACGGCTTCCGTCCCGATACCGGCCGGATCACCGCCTACCGCACCCCGGGTGGGGCGGGCATCCGTCTTGATGGCGGCGCCACCCTCGGCGCGGAGGTGTCCGCGCACTTCGATTCGATGCTGGTGAAACTGACGTGCCGGGGCCGCAACTTCGAAACTGCTGTCGCGCGAGCACGCCGGGCGGTGGCAGAGTTCCGGATCCGCGGTGTGGCCACGAACATCCCGTTCCTGCAAGCGGTGTTGGAGGATCCGGACTTTCAGGCAGGCAATGTCACCACCTCGTTCATCGAGCAGCGTCCGCAGCTGCTGACCTCGCGGGTCTCGGCCAACCGCGGCACCAGGATTTTGAACTACCTGGCCGATGTGACTGTCAACAAGCCGCACGGTGAGCGACCGGCGACGGTGTATCCCCGCGACAAGCTCCCCGACATCGACATCACGTCGCCCGCTGATGGATCGCGGCAGCGGCTGCTCAAATTGGGGCCGGAGGGTTTCGCTGCTGATCTGCGTGCGTCGAAAGCACTGGGGGTCACTGATACGACGTTCCGCGATGCCCATCAGTCGTTGCTGGCCACGCGGGTCCGCACGTCGGGGTTGATCGCTGTGGCCCCATACGTGGCCGCGGCGACGCCGCAGTTGTTGTCGGTGGAGTGCTGGGGCGGTGCGACCTATGATGTGGCGCTGCGGTTTTTGAAGGAAGATCCGTGGGATCGGTTGGCGCAGTTGCGTGAAGCGATGCCGAACATCAACCTGCAGATGCTGCTGCGGGGCCGCAACACAGTCGGCTACACGCCGTATCCGGAGTCGGTCACCTCGGCGTTTGTCAAGGAGGCGGCGGCGACGGGTATCGACATCTTCCGGATCTTTGACGCGTTGAACAATGTTGATCAGATGCGGCCGGCGATCGATGCGGTCCGCGAGACCGGCACCACCATCGCCGAGGTCGCGATGTCGTACACCGGGGATCTGTCCGATCCCGGCGAACAGCTCTACACCCTGGACTACTACCTGCGCCTTGCCGAGCAGATCGTCGCCGCGGGTGCGCACGTGCTGGCGATCAAGGACATGGCCGGTCTGCTGCGACCGCAGGCGGCGACAACGTTGGTGACCGCGTTGCGGGAGAACTTCGACCTGCCGGTGCATGTGCATACTCATGACACCCCTGGTGGACAGCTGGCGACGTACTACGCGGCGTGGCAGGCCGGCGCGGATGCGGTTGATGGTGCGTCGGCGTCGATGGCCGGGACCACCAGTCAGCCGGCGCTCTCAGCGATCGTGGCCGCCACGGCCAATACCGAGTTCGATACCGGTCTGGATCTCGGTGCGGTGTGTGATCTGGAACCGTATTGGGAAGCGTTGCGAAAGGTGTACGCGCCGTTCGAATCCGGGTTGCCGTCGCCGACCGGGCGGGTGTACACCCACGAGATCCCCGGTGGGCAGTTGTCGAACCTGCGGCAGCAGGCGATCGGTTTGGGGTTGGGGGACCGCTTCGAGGACATCGAAGGTGCCTACGCCGATGCTGATCGGATGTTGGGCAGATTGATCAAGGTCACCCCGTCCTCGAAGGTGGTCGGTGATCTGGCGTTGACGTTGGTCGGGCAGGGAGTGTCGGCGAAAGAGTTCGCTGATGATCCCACCGCCTACGACATTCCCGGTTCGGTGATCGGGTTCTTGCGTGGGGAGTTGGGGGATCCGGCCGGGGGCTGGCCCGAACCACTGCGCTCTCGGGCCTTGGCCGGTCGGGCCGAACCCAAACCTGAAGTGGCGCTGACCGATCAGGACACCGCCGACCTGCAGGCCACCGATGCGGCGACGCGGCGTAAGACGTTGAACCGGTTGCTGTTCCCCGGACCGACCAAAGATTACGAGGATCACCAGGCCGCGTACGGCGATACCTCGACGTTGTCGGCGAACCAGTTCTTCTACGGTCTGCGGTACGGCGATGAACACCGTGTCGAGTTGGAACCGGGTGTGGAGCTGTTGATCGGTCTGGAAGCGATCAGCGAACCCGACAAGCGGGGTATGCGCACGGTCATGTGCATCCTGAACGGGCAGTTGCGTCCGGTGCAGGTACGCGATCGCAGCCTCGATGTCACCGAATCGGTGGCTGAAAAGGCCCAGGGCGGCAACCCGAAACACATCGCCGCGCCGTTCGGTGGTGTGGTCACCATCGTGGTCTCACCCGGAGATGAGCTCGCTGCCGGTGGCGCGATCGGTTCGATCGAGGCGATGAAGATGGAAGCGGCGATCACCGCACCGACCGGCGGCATCGTCAAACGTGTTGCGATCAGCTCGGTTTCGCAGGTCGAAGGCGGAGACCTACTCGTCGAACTCGAATAACCCTGGCCCCGAGCACGTTCGCCGGCGTCCCGACAAGGGCGCCGGCGAACGTGTCTCTACCGCTTGGCGGGTTCGGTGACGTACTCCGACAGATCGGCGTGGCGGGTCATGGTCCAGTGGTCGATGATGCGCCAGGGCAAGACCGCAACCACCCGTTTCGTCGGCGTTGCGGTACCCGTTGCTCATCCAGGGATGGGTCCAGACCAGACGGCACCCGTCAAGCTGTCGCTAGAAGATTCGGTCCGTATCTGGGCCCCGCAGGGACGCCATATGCTCCGCAGGATTCGGAACGCAGCTGACCGCTCGGGCTCGGTCAGACCGGCCAGCATTCTGATCTCGACGGATCGGACCGCTGCGGTCGCCTTTTCGAGGACCCGTCGTCTTCGAGACCAAACCCATCGCGTTCGCACTCCGGGACGTTGCAGGCAGCACCGTGCGCATTTGCCTGTACGCTGCAACGTCCCGGTAGCGGGGGGGGGAATCACATGTGGCGTGTCAGCCGAGCGCGCCCCGCACCCGGACGGTTGCGGCCACCAGGTTCTGGAGTGATTCTTTGACCTCCACCGGCCCCCTCGTCTTGAGTCCACAGTCCGGATTCACCCACAGGCGTTGTGCCGGCACCGCTTTGAGTGCCAGTCGCAGAGAATTGGCTATCTCGTCTGTCGACGGTACGCGTGGGGAGTGGATGTCATAGACGCCTGGTCCCACACTGTTCGAGAATCCGATCCCGTTGAGATCGTCGAGGACCTCCATGGACGAGCGGGCCGCCTCGATGGACGTGACATCGGCGTCGAGGTCGGCAATCGCGCCGATCACCTCACCGAACTCCGAATAGCACAGGTGCGTGTGGATCTGGGTGGAGTCGGCGACACCTGATGTCGACAGCCGGAAAGCGCCAACGGCCCATTCCAGGTACTCGGGTTTGTCGGATGCCCGCAGCGGCAGCAACTCTCGCAATGCAGGCTCGTCGACCTGGATGATCGCCACGCCTGCGGCCTGCAGATCCACGGTCTCGTCGCGGATGGCCAGCGCGATCTGATTGGCGGTCTCGTCCAGAGGCTGGTCATCGCGTACGAAGGACCACGCCAGGATCGTCACCGGGCCGGTCAACATCCCCTTCACCGGTTTGGCGGTCAGGGACTGCGCGTACGTGATCCAGTCGACCGTCATCGACGTAGGCCGGGAGACGTCACCGAACAGGATCGGGGGTCGTACGCAACGGGTTCCGTAGGACTGGACCCAGCCGTTGGCCGTGGCGAAGAACCCGTCGAGTTGCTCGGCGAAGTACTGGACCATGTCATTGCGTTCCGGTTCGCCGTGCACAAGGACGTCGAGACCGAGTTCTTCCTGCAGCGAGATGACGTGGGCGATCTCGGCCTTCATCCGCCGCAGGTACTCGACATCGTCGATGTCGCCGGAGCGTCGCTGCGCGCGAGCGACCCGGATCGCAGACGTCTGCGGATACGAACCGATGGTTGTGGTCGGCAGGACCGGCAGGTCGAGACGCTTTTCTTGCGCGACGAGTCGCTCGGCAGCCGGACCTCGGCCCACACCACCGGCGAGCACCGCCTCGACCCGTGCCCGGATCGCGCCATTGTGCAGACGAGGATCTGTGGCCCTGGTGGCGAGTGAAGCTGCAGCAGAATCGAATTGATCGCTGACCGTATCTCGGCCGTGGCGCAGCGCCCGCGAGAGCACAACCACCTCGGCGACCTTCTCGTCGCCGAAGGCCAGCCGGCTCCGCAGCTCATCGTCCAGATTCGCTTCCGGGGTCAGGCTGTACGGAACGTGCAGGGTGGAACAGGAGGTGGACACTGCGATGGACCCGGTGGATCCGAGCAGGGTTCCGAGGGTGGCCAGCGCCTTGTCGAGGTCGGTCCGCCAGATGTTGCGGCCGTCGACCACACCGGCGACAACATGCTTCCCGGCCAACTCCGGCACGGTGGCGATCGCATCCGCCGCTCCGCTGACCAGATCGATCCCCAGAGCTTCGATGTTGGTCTTGGCCAAGAGCGGCAACGCTTCCCGGAGCTCACCGAAGTAGCTCGTGACACAGATCGCCGGGCGTGAGAAGTCGGCGGCCAGTGCGTCGTAGACCCGGGTGACCGCAGCCAGGCCGTCGTCGGTCAGGTCGGTACACAGGACCGGTTCGTCGATCTGAACCCAGTCGGCACCGGCGGCGGCCAGCTCTTCGAGTAGATCGACGTACAGCGGGATGAGCTCATCGACTCGGCTGATCGGTGCGGCCGCCTGCCCAACGGCCTTGCTCAGCAACAGGAATGTGATCGGACCGATGATCACCGGGCGGGCGGGCACCTTCTGTGCTCGGGCCTCACGAAGCTCCGTCAGGACTTTCTGCGGGTTCAGTGAGAACACGATGTCAGTGCTGATCTCGGGAACCAGGTAGTGGTAGTTCGTGTCGAACCACTTCGTCATCTCCAGCGGTGTCACCTCGCTGTTGCCACGCGCGGCGGCGAAATACCGGTCGAGTTCATCGGTGATCGTGGCGTACCGCTCGGGAAGCGCGCCGAGCAGGACAGCGGTGTCGAGGATCTGATCGTAGTAGGAGAAGGTGTTGACCGGAACAGAGTCGAGACCGGCACTGACCAGGCGGCTCCAGCCGTCGCGACGGAGCGCTCCTGCGGTCGACTCCAGCTCGCCGCGGTCGATCCGTCCGGCCCAGTAGGCCTCGGTGGCGCGTTTGAGTTCACGGTTCGGCCCGATCCGGGCGGCACCGGTGATGGTGGTGGTGAAAAATTCGGCAGTCACGTCGGACGTCCTCCAAATGTGCACACGGAAGGTCTGCCACCAGAAGACGGGTACGCCGAAGCTCGCCCGGCGCCATCGAACGTGACACCCGGAGATCACAGTCTTCGCCAACCCGCCCGGTCCACGAGGCGGCAAGCCGCCGGACACGGCGTGTCCGGCACAGACGGCAGGTCTTCGGACTCACGGCTCTCGGCCCGGCGCCGGTGAAGGCGTCGGAGCCGAACCTACTGACCGTCGCTTCCCAGGGGGACCCCCAGTGCTCTGACGGCGGTCGATTCCGTATACCGCTGCGGGACAGTCCCGGATTCTCACCGGGTTCCCTCTCACGCCGAATACCTCGGCGCTTCGAATCGGCAGCCGATCTCCGCGGAGTTCCGCGAATGACCTGGCTGCGTCAAACCAACTGCAATCGAGAGTCTAGCCCCACGCCGGGTGCTGTCGGTGACCACGGGGCTCGATTCTCTGGAGTTCGGCAGTCAGGCGAGCGGGATCAGGCGAGCGGGATCGGGCGAGTGGAATCAGACGAGAGGGAAGTTGCCCGCCCGGTTGAGTTGGCCGGGCACATCTTTCGAGAGCAGGCCGCCGAGCCAGATCGCGGTCTCGGCCAGCGATTCGAGTTCGACGCCGGTGTGGACCCCGGATCGGTCGAGGGCGTAGACGAGGTCCTCGGATGCGATGTTGCCCGTCGCGGCCGGAGCGAACGGGCATCCGCCGAAGCCGCCGATACTGGCGTCGAGCGCCTGGGCGCCGAGCTCGAGTGCGGTTAGCGCGTTCGCGTATCCGGTGTTGCGCGTGTTGTGAAAGTGCCAGCGCAACGGCACATCCGGCGCGCTGCGGGCCGCACCTGCGGCGAGGGTGCGAACCTGCTCGGGTACCCCGACACCGATGGTGTCGGCCAATGCGATCTCGTCCGGCCCCCCTTGGGCCACCTGACCGATCAGATCGGTCACCCAGGCGGCGTCCACGGTGCCGGAAAATGGGCACCCGAAGGCGGTGGCGATGGTGACCGTGGTGCGCACACCCGCTGCCCGTGCCGCTGCCGCGATGTCGATCCATGCTGCGACGCCCTCGGCGACCGTGCACCCCTGGTTCCTGGTGCTGAACTCGTCCGTTGACACCACCACCACGTTGACCTCGTCGACACCTGTGGCCAGGGCGCGGTCGAGGCCACGACGATTGAGCACCAGCCCGATATAGGAAACCCCGTCGATCCGCGGGACCTGTGCCATCACCTCTTCGGCGCCGGCCATCTGAGGAACGCGCGCGGGATTCACGAAACTCACGGCTTCGACACGTTTCACGCCCGCGGCAACGCTGCGGTTTATGAGTTCAACCTTGGCATCGACCGGCAACACCGTCTTCTCGTTCTGCAGGCCATCGCGGGGACCGACCTCCACCAATTGCACCGTCTTCATCCATCCATAGTGCACGCGGCACCCGCGGTGTGACGAGACAGGTATCGGCTAGCTCAGCCAGGCTCGTTGTGGTGTCCAGGAAGGGCCGGCGTCCGGAGCGTCGTCGCGGGTGACCGTGGCCTGGATCAAGCCGTAGGGACGGTCGTCGGCATTGAACACCTCGTTGTTGTTCTCCAGGCCGAAGGGGGAGAGGTCATAGACGAAGTGATGGATGTTCGGAGCCGACAACCTGACCTCCGTGATGTACTCGAACGCTTCCAAGATCGCCGTGCCGATCTGAAACAGGGTCTGCTGTAGCGCGAGTGAGTGCACCGTGGCGAACTTTTCGATGATGATCTGCTTGACCACCGGGTAGACCGACTCCCAATCCACATCGGTTGTGGTGAAGCGCCACTTGGCCACCAGCGATGTCGACATCACCCGATCTCGGGTGGGCTCGAGGATCGTGTATTCGTCTTCGAGGAAGTCGTGGAACTCCGAACCGGTTGACTTGAGGACCACCAGATCCTTCAAACCTCCTATCACCCAGGTCTTTTGAGCATCCCCCTTACCCTCGACCGTGATGTCCGCGGTCCGGACCTCCTGGCCCTTGCGGACCCACGTGTGGTCGTGTTCGACACCGTCGACCACCGCTCGTTCCCAGCTGTATTCCTCGACCTCGATCCGGGCTCCGTCGACCGGCGAATTGTTGTCGACAAAGTGGTACGCGAGGTCGAGGGCGTACTTCTCGATGCTCTCGATGCCCTTTTCCTTGGCGAATGCGTACGCGGTCTGCTTCTGGGTATCGGTGGGAAGGACCTTGCGCTGATCACCGTCGGAGTGGGCGGCCGCGAAATCGCCACGGAGCGACGTGCCGACGTTGATGTCCTTGATCTCGTGACGCGGTGAATCCCGGTAGATCCGGACCACCCGGTTCTCGGCTTTCCCGTACTGGTTTTCGCCAAGGATGATGCCCATGGTGTTGTGTCGCTCTCTTTCTGGCTCAGCTACCCCGATACGTGGAATAGGCATACGGACTGAGTAACAACGGCACGTGATAGTGCCGCGAGGTGTCGGTGGCGGCGAAAGCGATGGACACCTCCGGGTAGAAGTGCTCTATCTGTCGGTCGCCGAACCAGTTTCCGGTTCCGAATATCAGGTGATATGTACCCGCGGCGAGGTCGCCGTCGCCGAATGTGCCGATCCGGCCATCGGAATCGGTTGTACCAGAGGCTATCTTGACTCCGTCGGATGTGCAGAGTTCGACATGCATGCCAGCTGCCGGGAGACCGGTGACCGCATCGAGAACATGGGTACTCAAACTGCTCACCGCGTGACCACCATCATCCACATTCTCCGATCATCCCACCTCGACCGGTTGGGATCACGAGGTGAGCGCGTCTTCGTCGGTGACGTATCGCACCGCCGGTTCCAGCATGACAGTGAGTCGTCGCCGATTGATCTTCGACAGCTCCATCCGCATAACGCGCCGTTCGGTCTCGGGGCTGTTCCGCAAGCGCTCTTTGAGAATTGCCAGGAGCTCTGCTGCCGGACGACCGTTCGCGAACACGAGGTAGACATGGCCGAACTTGGCCTCGTACTCGGCATTGCCCTTCCGGAGGTCGTTGAGGACCTCGGCTTCGGCGCCGGTGACACCGGACTGCTCGCTCGCCGACGACGCGTTGTCCGGTTTGTCGCCGATGCGTGGATGACCGTCGAGGGCTTCGTCGAGGTCGGCGTCGGTGAGCTCGGCCAGGATCAGGTCGGCGCGCTCGAACAGGGCCTCCTGGTCGACAAATGGGCGCCCGGCAGCCACCCGGATCGCCCAGATCCGGGAAGTGCAGCATTCGTACAGGGCATGAATCGCTTGGCTCTGGCGCAATTCGTTGAAGCTCTCCAGGCCCCGCCAGTCAACTCGTCGCACGTGGTGCCTCCGTCTGGTTTCTTCTAAACGCGTCTATCAGGTTGTGCATCAGCCCATTACGTCCTGGAAACGGTTGAACCGCGCCGTGATGATGGGGTTGGCATCGGCGACGAGATCGTCGAAACGATAGTTCGCGATCTTCGCGATCTCGATCAGGGCGAACGACTTCTCACTGGTGGCGGCGTTGTCCATCCGGGTCCAGCCGTTGCGCAGCACCCGTTCGTAACGCTCGGTCTCGCGGGCGCAGATCACCAGCGGAAAACCGAATTGCTGACGATAGGCTTTGGCCATCTCCACGATGTTATCGTGCTCGTCCTCTTCGAGATTGGACAGTGCGGTGTGATCGGACGCGACCATGTCGCCGACTTCGTCTTCTGCATCGAGATCGGGGAAGGACCGGATCAATTCGAGTTGCTGGTCGTCGCTGCCGGTGAGCAGGGCTTCCTGGAATGAGGCGCGCAGGTCATGGGCGCTGTCGAACGGCCGCTGCTGATACGCGCGGTCAAGCACCCAGGTGACGTCCTGGACCAGGCTGCCGAACGTCTCACGGAACTGCTCCTGGGTCATCTCGTTCACCTGTGCAAGCCGTATCGAACCGCTTCCGGCCACGGCCACACCGCGACTTCCGGTGTGAAAGAACAAGATGTTCAACAGGATCGCCGTCAGGGCACCCATTGTGATGCCGGCACCGAACGGGATCTCCAGGAGTCCCGGGACGGCCTGGTCGACGCCCGACGTGGCCGGGATGTCGACGACCTCCCCGTCCACGATCGCCTGCGAGGGTGCCGACGACTGCGAGAACTCGACGTAGAGACCCATCGCCAGCGAGGTGCTCACGATGATCAGGTTGCGGTGATCGGTGAAGTCGACCTTGCCCAGCGTGTGGATGCCGACAACGGCAACAGTGGCGAACAGGGTCATCGCGGCGCCGCCGAGTACTGGCGCCGGGATCGCCTCGACAACCTTCGCGGTCTTGGGGAGCAGGCCCAGCATGATCATGATCCCGCCCGCGGCTGCGACCACCCAACGGCTCTTGACCCCGGTGAGCCGGACCAGGCCGACGTTCTCGGAGAACGCGGTGTACGGGAAGGAGTTGAAGATGCCGCCGATGACCGTGGCCAGACCGTCGGCGCGGACCGTCGCGGCGATGTCGTCCTTCTTGATGCGCTTGCCGACGATCTCGCCGGTCGCGAAGACAGAACCCGTGGACTCGACGGCGATGATCATCAGGACCACGATCATCGAGACGATCGCGATGATGTCGAAGCGTGGCATACCGAACGCGAACGGTGGTGTGAAACCCACCCAATCGGCGTCGGCGACCGGGCTGAAGCTCGTGTCGCCCAGTGTCCACGCGATGAAGGTGCCGATGACCAATCCGAGGAGCACCGCGATGGTCGCGAGGAATCCCCGGAAGAAGCGCTGCATCAGGACGATCAAGAAGATGGTGCCGATGGCGTAGATCAACCAGCGACTGTTCCCGGGGTCCGAGGTGTGTGTGGCCGGGTCGGTGGTGGCGTCACCGATGCCCACCGGCAGCAGCGCGATACCGATGATGGTGATCACCGAACCGGTGACCACCGGTGGGAAGAACCGGATGAGTTTCGCGAAGTACGGGGCGATGAAGAACGTGAACACGCCGGCACAGATGACGGCGCCGTACACGGTGAGGAGCCCGACCCGGCCGCCGCCGTTCTCGTTGGCGATCTTGATGACCGGTGCGAGCGCGGCAAAGGTGATGCCCTGCAACAGGGGGAGCCGGACCCCGATCTTCCAGATGCCCACCGCCTGCAGCAACGAGGCGATCCCACAGGTGAAGAGGTCGGCGGTGATGAGCATCGTCAACGCTTCGTCATCGAGGCCGATCGCACCCGCGATGATCAACGGCACCAGGACGGCGCCGGCGTAGAAGGCGATGACGTGCTGCAGGCCGAGTGTGACGAGTTTGCCGGCCGGCGGGACCTCGTCGACCGGATGAACGCGCTTCTTCTTCTGCTTCACAGGCGCGGGTGTCGGGTCGCCGGGTGTGCTGTCGTTCTCGGTCTCGCTGCTCATCGGCCCGCCTCGGAGATATGTGTTCCAACGTCGGCGCGAAGCGGCCGGCAGGTCCGGCCGCAATGCGCATGGATCACAGGATCGCCCCAACCGGAGTCGTCCGCTCGGCGAGCGGATCGGATATATCGGGCGGCGGCGGACCCGGGCCCGCGATTCGTGTGTGATGGTTGTCGCGGCAGACGTTGTCGCGGGAGGGGCCGGAGAGGTTGGCGGTGAATCGCGTGGGACTCGGTGATGAGGGGCGGACCGCACCACCCGAGGTGGTGGGTGTGCTGCTCGCGGCTGGCGGTGGAACCCGGTTCGGGATGCCGAAAGTGCTTGCCGGAGAAGGTGAATGGCTGCGGTCGGGAGTTCGTGCACTGGCCGGGGGCGGGTGCACGCAGGTGTTGGTGACGGTGGGCGCCGCCGAACCCGAGATGCCGCCCGATGCTCGGGCCGTGCGGGTGGAGAAGTGGCACGACGGGCTGAGTGAATCGGTCCGGGCGGGCCTGATCCGGGCCCGTGAACGGGAGGGGCTGACCGGAGTGGTTTTACATGTTGTTGACATCCCGGACACGACCGCCGAGCAGGTGGCCAGACTGTTGGAGGCGGCCGGCCCGACTCGGACAGCGCTGGCCAGGGCGACACATTCCGGCACAGCCGGGCATCCGGTCTATCTCGGCGCCGATCACCTCGATGCGGTGCTCGAGGTCTTGTCGGGTGATCGTGGTGCCGGGCCGTACCTCGCCGGCCGCGCCGACGTCATCGACGTCGAATGTGGAGACCTCGGCAGCGGTGTCGACCGCGACTACCCGTGAACAGCCAAACGCTCCACCTATACGAAGACGCTCCGGGAATACCCGGAGCGCCTTCGTTTAAGTGGAGCGATTGTGGATGTATGGCGCGCTAGTCCCGGATCGTGTAGCCGAGCGCGCCTTCACCGAATCGGCGGACAACCGTCTTGGCCGCTTCGAGCGCGACCTGATGGCCGTCACGAGCGAAACCGGTCAGCTGTGCGAGGTAGGTGTCGCCCTCGGGTTCGAGGGCGACCTCCGCAAGCATCTCGCCGGTGGTCGGTTCGCAGACCGCCCAGGTGAACCGGGTCTCGTCGGCCCAGCCCGCATCACACGATCGGACATAGTCGGGATCGGTGACGCCGGCCAGCGCCAGCGCCGGCCGGTCGGACACCCGATCATCGTCGCGGTACGCGCGGAGATACCACGCGCCCGCATTGATCTCGACCGCTTCGATGGCTACCGCCTACTTGAGCTCGAACAGGACGGTGCCCTGGGTGACGGCTGCGCCGGCTTCGATGCTCAGGCCGGTGACGACGCCATCCTTGTGTGCGGTGACGGGGTTTTCCATCTTCATGGCCTCGAGCACCACCACCAGCTCACCGGCGGCGACTTCCTGGCCTTCGGTGACGGCGACCTTGACCACGGTGCCCTGCATGGGAGCGGTCACGGCATCACCGGAGGCAGCAGAAGCGCCACCCTTGGCGCGGGTACGCGACTTCGGCTTCTTCTTGACCGCGCCGTTGCCGCCACCGTTACCGATGGCCAGATCGCCGGGCAGCGAGACCTCGAGGCGACGTCCACCGACCTCGACCACAACGGTCTTGCGAGGCTCGGCGTCGTCCTCTTCGATCGGCTGTGCGCCGGCGTAGGGCTCGATCTGGTTGTCCCAGTCGGTTTCGATCCACTTGGTGTAGATGTCGAACTTCTCGCCGTCGCCGATGAAGGCCGGGTTGGAGACGATGTGGCGGTGGAAGGGCAGCACGGTGGCCAGACCCTCGACCTGGAACTCGGCCAGTGCGCGACGTGAACGCTCCAGGGCCTGCTCGCGGTTCTCGCCGGTGACGATCAGCTTGGCCAGCATCGAGTCGAACTGGCCGCCGATGACGTCGCCCTCGACCACACCGGAGTCGACGCGCACACCGGGGCCGGTCGGCTCCTTGTAGACGCTGATGGGGCCGGGTGCGGGCAGGAAGCCGCGACCGGCATCCTCACCGTTGATGCGGAACTCGAACGAGTGGCCACGCGGAGCGGGATCCTCGGTGAACTCGAGCTTCTCGCCGGCGGCGATCCGGAACTGCTGGCGGACGAGGTCGATGCCTGCGGTCTCCTCGGTGACCGGGTGCTCGACCTGCAGGCGGGTATTGACCTCGAGGAACGAGACCAGGCCGTCGCTGCCGACGAGGAACTCGACGGTGCCGGCGCCGTAGTATCCGGCTTCCTTGCAGATGGCCTTCGCCGATGAGTGGATGCGCTCGCGCTGCTCGGCGGTCAGGAACGGGGCCGGAGCTTCCTCGACGAGCTTCTGGAAGCGTCGCTGCAGCGAGCAGTCGCGGGTTCCGGCGACGATCACGTTGCCGTGCTGGTCGGCGATGACCTGAGCCTCGACGTGGCGGGCCTTGTCGAGGTAACGCTCGACGAAGCACTCACCGCGGCCGAAGGCCGAGATGGCCTCACGGGTGGCCGAGTCGAACAGCTCGGGAATCTCTTCGATCGTGTAGGCGACCTTCATGCCACGGCCACCGCCGCCGAACGCGGCCTTGATGGCCACGGGCACGCCGTGTTCCTTGGCAAAGGCGACGATCTCGTCGGCGTTCTTGACCGGGTCCTTGGTGCCGGGCGCCATCGGGGCGTCGGCCTTCAGCGCGATGTGGCGCGCGGTGACCTTGTCGCCGAGGTCGCGGATCGACTGCGGTGAGGGGCCGATCCAGGTCAGCCCGGCGTCGATGACGGCCTGTGCGAAGTCGGCGTTCTCGGACAGGAAGCCGTAGCCGGGGTGGATCGCGTCGGCACCGGACTTGGCGGCGGCGTCGAGGATCTTGTCGAACACGAGGTAGGACTCGGCCGATGTCTGTCCACCGAGGGCGAACGCCTCGTCGGCAAGCTTCACGAAGAGCGCGTCCGCATCGGGTTCGGCGTAGACCGCGACGCTGGTCAGTCCGGCATCTTTTGCGGCGCGGATGACGCGGACCGCGATTTCACCGCGGTTGGCGATGAGGACTTTCGTGAGTGCTGTGCTGGCGTGACTTGGCACTGGATCTCCTGTCGGGCGCGGGTGTCTGCGCGTTGGTGACACTGTGGTGGATATCGATCTTGGATATCGACGTCTTGTGGTGTGGCGCACTGGTCCATCGGTGGATGGACGACAGCACTCCAGTGGAGTCTAAGCACCTCGCGGATCAGTCTCGACTCCAACCCACGGATCGCTCGCTCGGCCCGGGTTGGCTACTCACGGGTAACCGAGAACGTGGTCTTCGATCACGTTTACCTACTCACGGGTAAGGATCCGAATGTGCTCTGATCACCGATCTGTTTGAGAAAGTCGCCGAACCGGGACAGGTAGCGTCCGACCTGATTGTGGGTCCGACCGTGCGCCGGGAACCGTGCGGAGATCCGCAATCCGGACGCCGTCCGGTTGATCCAGATGTAGACCTCGTCGCAGGAATAGTTGTGGCTCCGCAGAACTCGCGCCCGGCCGGCATCGGCCTCGGCGTGCCCGGGTGCGAACCGCAGGTCGATGAACGACACCACGAACTTCGGCTCCGGGAAGTCGGCGGCGCCCGGTTCCTGGCCGAGGATCTCGCCGACCCGGAGGAAGGGAAGCGTGCCGGCTTTGCGGACCCGGCGCATCTCGTCGGATGCCCGATCGATCAGCTGACCGAAATCTGACGCTCCGGTCGTGTCGAGCCGGAAGGGGACCGTGGCCACAAACCATCCGAGTGCACCGAACCACTGTTGGTCACCGCGGGTGTGGCGGGGGATCACACACCGCAACACCGGACCGCCGCCGAGTTCGGCGTACACCGCGGCGAGCGCCGCGAGCACACCCGACGAGAGCGAGCCACCCGCCGCCGAACACACGGCGGTGAAACGGTTGGTCTGCTCGTCATCGAGCAGCGCTGAGGTCAGCGAGCCCTGCGGAACCAGGTTCGAGGTGGTGTGGGCGGCGTCGTCCTGGCGGTCGGCGTCACCGGCATCGGCGTGTGCGCCGGTCTCGTCCGGGTCGTCCGCCAGCTCGAAGCCGGGCAGTCTTCCGCCGGTGTCGTTGAGGAAGTCGGCCCAGACCGCGATCGCTTCGTGATCGGCGCCGGCTGCGTCGGCCTCGCGTCGCTGATACGCGCTGAAGTCGACGTACGAACCGACCGCGGGGAGCGCATGATCGGTCCGGCGCCGGGCTGCGCCGTAGAGCGCGATCAGCTCGTGCTGCGCCATGATCAGCGAATAGCCGTCCACCAGTGAATGATCACCGGCGAACAACAACGTGAACGATCGTTCCCGGGCAACGGTGGCGAACATGTAGGCGGGCCATTGCAGGGGTGCGGTGGCCCGGTCGAAGGCGCCGCCGAGCTGATCGAGCAGCGGCGCGGGTTCGGAGTACCACCCCACGCGGCCCATCCTCAGCTTGATGGTGCCCGGCCCTGTCGTCATGCGGGCCAGCCGGTCGCTCCAGATCACGACATGGCTGCGGAGGACCTCGTGCCGGTCGATCCAACCCGCGAGGGTGCTCCGGACGGCCGGCACCGACATGGGTTCGTCGAACTCGATCGCCAGACCGAGCCACGATTCACGACCACCCTCGCGCTGCGTCCGGAGCCGGTGCTCGAACGCGCCGCGGAGATGCAGTTCGTGATTGTGCGATGTGGGGCGTGAGTCCTCGGTCCAACGGCCGAGCCCACCCTCTGTGTAAGGCGTCCATTCGACCAGCCCACCCGGTTCGACGGGCTGGTCCATCATCTGGATGAACTTCATGACCCCGCGGGCCGGGCGGAGGCGCCCAGATGAGCCTTGATGCGGGTGAGCATCGCGGACATGCCCCGCAGCCGCAGCGGACTGATCGCCGAGTCCAGACCGAGCCGGGTGTAGAAATCTGCAGGGACAGCGAGGATCTCGCCCGCGCTGGCACCGTTGAGGCCCTGGTACAGGATCGAGGCGAACCCGCGCGTGGTCGGAGCCTGGGGTGGTGCGCTGAAATACAGCTGCACCGAATCGGGGTCGCTGTTGTCCACCGAGAGGAACAGCGGCGACTGGCATTCGGGCACCGGTTCCATCGCCGCCTCGGCCAGACTCTCGGGGAGTTCGGGGAGGTCGTCCGAGAACTCGAGCAGGAGCTGGATCTTTTCAGAATCCGAGAGGGCGGCGAAATCTTCGACGATCTCGTCGAGCGCCGCGGTCACCTCTGACCGCTGTGGCTGCCGGGTTCGGCGCCCACCGCGATGGGCGCCCGAACAGCGTTGCCCCATTCGGTCCACGATCCGTCGTAGTTCCGGACCTTCGTGAAGCCGAGCAGATGGGTCAGGACAAACCAGGTGTGCGACGACCGCTCACCGATCCGGCAATAGACGATTGTCGGGTCGTCGGCATCGAAATCGGCGTACAACGTGTCGAGGTCGGCGCGCGGTTTGAACCGGCCGTCCGCTGCGGCGGCCTTGGCCCACGGGATCGACACGGCGGTGGGGATGTGGCCGCCACGCAACGCGCCCTCCTGCGGGTACTCCGGCATGTGGGTGCGCTCGCCGGTGTACTCCTGCGGCGACCGGACGTCGATCAATGGTTCGGTTCCGATGAGGCCACGAACCTCATCGGCGAACACGCGGATGACCGAGTCGTCGCGGGTGACAACCGGGTACTCCGATTCGGGGTACGACGGCACGTCGAACGTGATGTCGCGGTCCTCGGAGAACCAGGCATCGCGGCCACCGTCGAGCAGGCGGACGTCTTCGTGCCCGAACAGCGTGAACACCCACAGCGCGTACGCGGCCCACCAGTTGCTCTTGTCGCCGTAGACGACGACGGTGTCGTCACGCCGAATACCCTTGCTGCGCATCAGCTCCGCGAACTGCTCGCCCGAGATGTAGTCGCGGGTGACCGGGTCGTTGAGGTGAAGATGCCAGTCGATCTTCTGTGCGGTCGGGATATGGCCGATGTCGAAAAGCAACACATCTTCGTCGGACTCGATGATCTTCAGTCCATTGGTCCCCAGATGCGCACTGAGCCATTCGGTGCTCACCAGACGCTCGGGGTGGACGTAGTCGGCGAAGCCGGGGTTGTTGTCGGTCTCCACGGTCACGGGATTCACTCCAAATCGACGCAGGGCGGTACTGGCTGGTTTACCCCATGAGACTAGTGCCAGAACCGGGCGCCGGTTGCGGGGAGTTGATGTTGGCCAGGAATTGACCGAGCTTGTCGAGGAACTCTCCGATCACAGCCTGCGCGGCGGGTGTTCCGGGATACCGCGTCCGCAACGCCAATCCGCGGTCGGTACGCGAGAGCCAGAACTGTGCATCGTCGGCCGAAGTCGCATTCGAGATGTGCTGGGCACTGATGTTCTCGTGCGCCGACGAACCCGGCAGGGGGCGATAGTCGACATAGGACACCATGAAGATGTCGTTTCGTTGGGGTCTGAGACCGCCCATTGCCGCGAGTACGTGGGGCACAGGGATCTCACCGAGGCTCACCGCGTTGCGCAGCGCCGGTCCCGTGCGCTGAACCGAGTCGATGAAGTCGTCGGTCGCGACGACGTTCAGGGGTGCATTCGTGGTGAACCATCCGACTGCTCCACGCCACTCCTCTGACCGCCGGGTATGCAATGGGAACAGCAACGACATCTGCGGCCCTCCACCGAGTTCGCGGATACACCAGGCCATCGCCGCCAGGAAGCCGGCGAACACAGTGGCACCGTTTCGCCGGCACAGGGCCTCGAAATCGTGTGTCGTCTCTGCGTCCAGAAGTCCGCGCAGATCAACGGCCTGCGGAGCGACCTGTCCCTTCGACAGCCCGAGTTCGAGAGGAAACGCGGGCGGTGTGTTGTCGTGTTCGTCGAAGAACGTCAGCCAGGCCCGCATCCGCGGGTCGCGGGAGGTCACGACAGCTGCCTCCGACTCTGCGGCACAGAAGTCCACAAAACTGCCGGCCATCGGCAGTGAATCGGCGGCGGATCCATCCGGCGTGGCCAGGCATCCCTGATACAGCTGATGAAGGTCGTCGACGATGATGGACATCGAGTACGCATCGACGTGGACGTGGTCGAATCCGCAGATGATCGTCGACCGGTCCTCCCGGTCGATCGCCGCGAGCAGAAATGCGGGGTAGTCGAATGGGTGGCACGCGGCGTCGAGTTCGTTGCGAAGCAACAGGCGCAACTCTTCGGAGGTGGACGTCATGATGGTCGGAGCCGGCCGCAAGATCAGGCGGTCGGGATCGTGGACCTCGCGATCGATCTGATCGTCGCGTCGCACAAATGAGCTGTGCAGCGTACCGTGCCTGCTGATCAACAGCCGGTAGGCCGCAGCGAGTGCGGTGGGGACAATCGGGCCGTCGACATCGAATGCGGCTGCAAGCCAGACACTTCCACTGTCGACCGCTTCCAGGTGAAACCTCTGGTTGAACGACAGGGGTACCTGTGAGCCGATCGCCACGCTTGTGGTCGAGTCCACCGTCCACCTCATCAGCCCGCCGGGTGCGGGGGTGTAGTGGTCAATCGTGGTGACGTGCAAGCGTGGACTCCTCAGGGCAGGGTTCGGGTACAGCGTAGTCCCCATCGCGTACAACGCTGTTGATCACGGTCCAGAGGTGTTCGTGGTAGCGCTTGACCGAAAGTCGGGCGACGGTGGTGTCCGGTGTCTGGCTGCCGAGGTACAGACGCGAATGATCGCGATTGAACCACATCGACGCGTTCGAGGTTCGTCCTTCGCCCGTGAAGAGGACCCCACGATCATAGGCCGGCGTACCGTCGCCCGGGAACCATCTGAAATCGATGTAGGACAGCAGATTTGGACTCTTTGCAACGTCCTGTGGTGAGGCCCCTGCCGCGAGGAGCGCGCCCAGTACGGTTGGCGTGGGTACGGCAGCGAGGCGCTTCGCACGGGTGTGGCCTGCCTGCGCGGACGGCAGCAGGTCGGTGAATGTCGGTGAGCCCGAGACGTTGAATGCGACCGGGGCAAAAGCGCAGAACCAGCCTTGGGACAGGGCGAAGTCGGCGGTCATTCGAGTGTTCAGGACGCTGATGCCGAAATAGTCTGTGCGAAAGGCCAGCTCGTACTCCGTGATCGCAACCGCGGCAAAGATCCCACTGATGAGCTTGGTGCCCGACGCCTTGCAAACGCGATCGAAATCGTCGAGACCCGTCGCATCGAGCAGGTCGAGTTCGACCGGACGCACCGGTGCGCTCTCGCCGGGCCCGAGCCCGAGGTCCAACGGGAAGCCCGGCATCGTCATGGCGTTCGTGTCAAAGATCTCAACCCACTCCCGCAGCTCTGGCGAGTCGGGGGAGAACGACTGTGCCACCTGGTCTTCCACGCGGGCGTAGTCGATGAAGCCGGCGGTCTCCGCCGTCGCGAACTCTGACGGGGCGTGAGCCCGTACATCGGAGTCGTACAACTCGGCTATCTCGGTCAGGGCCATGGCCATGGACGCGCCGTCGGTCAGTGCGTGATCGCAGCCGTAGTAGATGGTGAACCCGCCGGGCCGGCTGATGGCGCCGAAGGCGAAACCGGGCCAGTCGGTGGTGGAGGCCTCCGATGCCAGGCGCCGGTGCAGGTACTCGCGGAACTCCGAGTCCTGGTCGAACGCGCCGGCAACCGAGACCTCGAAGTCGACCGCCGCGGGGGCGACCACGTAGCGTGTCACCTCGGTTCCGTTGGTGCCGAAGAAGGTTCGCAGCCCGTCATGCCTTTTCACGAACGCGCACAGGGCTCTGGTCAAGGCGGCTCGGTCCAGATCACCGTCGATGTCGGTGCCGGATCCCAGGTACGCGTGGTGGTCAGCTCCCGCCAGGGCCGATGTGTGGCAACCCCGGACGTGGTTCGCCTGCAGGAACGGCACCGGGCCGCAATCCGGCAACGCGCTGCCGGCGAGTTCGGCGGCGGCGGCGGTCGGATGCCATTCGAGGAGCGTGCCCCCCTCGGGTGTCCACCAGTCCATCGCGGTGATGATCACAGTTACCTCGCTTCGCCTCAGGCCGGGAACTTGTCTCGTGACCCGAGCGCGGTCAGAGAACTCAGAGGAAGTGTTGCCGCGCGGTTGCCCTCGACGCTGTCGGAGAGAACTGCCACCGCGCTGTGTGCCACGTCGCCCAGGATGGCGCCGAGCACGTCGATGAATCCGTGGACGTTGGTCGTCGCGACATTGTTGCCGGGATACCGCGCCGAGATCGTCATCCCGACCGGCGTCCGCGCGATCCACATGTAGACCTCGTCGTTCGAGTAGGCCGTGCTCCGTAGCGTGCGGGCATGCCACTGTTCCCAGTCGCCGGCACCCGGGACGAATCTGACGTCGAGGTACGACACGACGAACCGTGGCGCCGAATGGTGGCCGAGGAGCTGCGCGACGCGGGGGAAGGGGAAGCGGGAGAAGCTCTTGGTGGACGACACCGAGTCTGCGGCCGCGTCGACGCAGTCGGCGAAGGTGTCGAGACCGGTGATGTCGACTTCGACTGGAATCATGCCGACGTACCACCCGACCGACTCCGCGTACTGTGATTCGGTGCGGGTGTGCATCGGCATGACAAACCGCAATGTGTCCTCGCCGGAGAGTTCGCGTGACGCCAACGCCAGTGCCGCGATGACCGCCGAGGCCAGGGTGGTTCCCAGCAGGCGGCTGTGGGAGCTGATCGAGTCGGCCTCGGTCGCCGACAACAACCACGACGACGAACCGTTCTGAAGCGAATGGGGTGCAATCGCCGAAGACTTCGGCGTCACCGGTAGGCAGAACATCGGGAACTCACCGCCGGATGAGTCCAAGAATTGCCTCCAGGTGGTGACGACCGGATCGTCGAAGTCCAGTCGGCTTCCGATCGCACGATCGGCGGTGCTGAAGTCTATGTGACTGCCGATCGCGGGAAGGCCCGCATCGGTTCCGTATAGCTCTGCGCCGTAGATCCTTTGGATCTCGTTGATCGAAAGCAGCATCGAATAGGCGTCCATCACCGAATGATCGGCACCGAAGATCAGCAGGAAGCCGGATCGCCCAGAAGTGTTGTCGCCGGTAATCGTTGCTGCCAGGCAATGAGGCCACTGCAGGGGAGAGATCTTGGTGTCGAAGAGTTCGGCCAGGTGTTGGTGTACGCGCGTACCAGTACGGAGCAGCCCGACCTCGAGGGGTGTGACGTCCAGTTGTTCGCCGGAGTTGGTGCTTCTGCGCAGTACGTTCGGGTCGTCCGGTGTGTCAGGACCTTTGGTGACCGTGGTTCGGAACGCTTCGTGGCGGCGCATCCAAGTTGTCAGGGTGCGCCGCACCGCATCGCGGTCGTATCGATGATGTATCTCGAAAACTGCACCAAGCCAATCATTTTCGGAGCACGAACCGGATCCCCGGAGGTAGTGGCTCTCGTGTTCGTAGGTCAGCGGCCGATCATCGATCGCCCAGCTCTTCAGATTGTCGCCCGTGGTCGGGATCCATTCTGTCAAGTGCCCCGCCGGTAGTGCGTAATCGGCAAGTTCGGTGAATTCCATGAGTCTGCATCCGATTCCGGGTAGTGAGTGTGACAAATGAAGAATGTCGAATGATTGCGATTGCTGAACGCGCCGTGCTCTCGGGTGCGCTTTTCAAGCTTAGAACCGGACTACGATTTTTTCATCGGCCAGATAAAGTGTCCTTCGTCACGGAAATCGGGGTGAGCGTTGCCTCGAGCCATTGAAAAAATCAGAAGACGTCGTGAAACCCGCTTTCTTGCTGGGTGTTTCGTGAACCGACCGGGTCGCCGCGCTGTCGCCTGTCGGTTACGTGCGTGTGAATGCCGAATCCTCCGATGTGTTTTCGGGGTGATGACAAGAATATTGCGAGGGCATGAACTCGCCTGGTAGGGCCGAATATTCGCATGAATATCGGGAAGGAAGCTGATCACGACGGCGTCGGAGGGTACTTGCCGAGGCGGCACTGGCTGCCTATTGTTGTTGGCAGCCGATCCGCGGGCTGTGGAGAACGGCTCGGGGGTCTGGGGTGGATGTTCCAACTGTATGTCATATCCAAGGAGCGACGATCGGCATCGTTACATTTGTCTGCACAGGCGACGTGTCAGCATCGGCGCCGCGACGATTGTGCGGCTCGCGCTAGTCGAGGGAGGATGACATCGTCATTTCTACTGACCTGGCAATCGAAGCAGTCGGTCTGACAAAGGCTTTCGGCGGCTTCCGAGCTGTCGACGGAATCGATCTGGTCGTTCCGGCAGGCTCGGTCTACGCAGTTCTCGGCCCCAACGGGGCCGGCAAGACGACGACGGTCCGAATGCTGGCCACGCTGCTTCGTCCAGATGCGGGCGGCGCCAGGGTTTTCGGATTCGACGTGGTCGGTGAGGCCACCGCCGTTCGGTCCCTGATCGGTGTCACCGGGCAATACGCGTCGGTGGACGAAGATCTCACGGCCACCGAGAACCTGGTCGTCTTCGCCAAACTCCTGGGGCACTCGCGTACCCGGGCCAAGGTCAGGGCGGAGGACCTGTTGCACGAGTTCGGCCTGGAAGGTGCGGCGGACCGTCCGCTGAAGAACTTCTCCGGAGGTATGCGCCGCCGACTGGACCTGGCCGCCAGCCTGATCTCCCGCCCGCCATTGCTGTTCCTTGATGAACCGACAACCGGACTGGATCCGCGCACGAGAGCTCAGATGTGGCACACAGTCCGCGACCTCGTGGCCGGGGGGTCGACAGTCCTGCTCACAACGCAGTATCTGGAGGAAGCCGATCAACTGGCCGACCGCATTGCCGTCATCGACCACGGCCGCCTCGTCGCCGATGGGACAGCCGACGACCTGAAGGCCGCGGTAGGGGGTTCGACACTGCTTCTCGTCCCCGCCGATCCCTCGCATGCCGCCGCCGCGGCAGCCATAGTCGCCGGATTCGTCGATGGCGACATCGTGGTGTCCGGTCCTGCCGGGCAGATCGAGGCACCGATTGCTGACCTGGAGATGTTGCCGGAGTTGCTCTTTGTCCTGCGCGGCGCCGGGATCGACGTCGAGGAGATCAGCGTGCAGAAGCCGAGCCTCGACGAGGTGTTCTTCTCGATCACCGGCCAGCCGATGAAACCGCAGCCGGTGTCGGACGAACCCGACGTCGCCCAGCACGAGGATGCGGCGTGACCGCCGGAGACGTGTCGATCGCCGGCGCGGCCGACCCCCGAGCGGTTCGATCGGTGCATCCCCTTGTCGCCTTGTTGTCAGCTCGTGCAGTGCCACAGCATGTCTCGATGACAGAGGCCGTCCGGCAGTCCGGGACGATGGCCCATCGAGGTCTGCTCAAACTCAAGCACAACCCACAGCAGCTCTTCGATGTGGTGGTCCTCCCGATCGTCCTGACCGTCATGTTCTCCACCATTTTCGGTGGGGCCATCGCGGGCGACGTGACGGGATACCTGCCGACCCTGGTGCCGGGCATCCTGGTCCAGGTCGCGGTGGCGGCATCGGTCACCACCGGAGTGCAGCTGCGGGAAGACATGGACAAGGGGGTCTTCGATCGATTCAAGTCGTTGCCCATTGCCCGGATCGCGCCGCTGGCGGGCTCACTGCTCGCCGATGTCGTGCGGTACGTGATAGCGACCACCGTGACCGTGATCGTCGGTGTTGCAATGGGTTATCGACCAGGAAGTGCAGTCGGTCTCTTTGCAGGCTGCCTGTTGGTGATCGTCGTGGCCTTTGCGTTGAGTTGGATCTTTGCCCTGATGGGCGTCCTGATGGACAAGGCGTCGACCGTGCAGGGTGTATCGATGCTTGTGCTGATGCCGCTGACGTTCGTGTCCAATGCCCTGGTGCCGATCGACACGATGCCGGGATGGATGCAGTCCTTCGCGACGGTGAATCCGGTCTCCCACTTGGTGACAGCAGTGCGGGAACTGGCGGGCGACGGTCAATTCGGCCCTGAGATCGGCTGGTCACTGATCGGAGCGCTGGCGGTTCTTGCGGTATTCGCGCCCTTGACTCTGAAGGTGTACATGGTCAAAACGTGATGGCACCGAAGATTGCTCACGTCGACCGATCACGGCATGGCACGGTCGATACTCGCCCGGAGGATGTTCCTGGCCGAGAATCTCCCGGTCTCCTTGTCGTAGGAGCGGATGATCACCAAGCGTCCGGTATGCAGGATGGTGATGGCCGGCAGGTATATGGTCGCCGCAGCTGCGGCAAGTGCAAACCTTTTGTGTAAGAGCAGTGTTCGAGGAAGGCAGAGCATGTAGGTGACAAATCCGCGGATGCTCGTCTCCATTCGCCGGGGGGATACACCCACGGTCAGGTGGGCCAGGAACGCGTTGCGTCCACCGGATTCCTGCACACACAGGCCGCAATCCACGTCCTCGAACACGTCGCGTCTCATGCTGACCTTGTCGCGCACTTCGAGCCAGGTCTCCCTACGGAGGGTCATGTTCGATCCGTAGAGCACCGGAACGTCCTTGACCGTATTCTTGGTGGTACGTGGTGGACGCAGGAGACCCACCCTCTTCTTCAGATTGCCGATCGAATCGCCGTACGGGAGCCCGTACGCTTCGCCCCGTCCGCACAATGCAGCCCAACGCTTCTCGGTGTCACTGTGGAGGAAATCGACGATGGTCTCGGCCCAGCCCGGGGGGACCAGAGTGTCGGAGTCGATGCGCGATATCGCCGGTCCGGTCGCGGCGTCGAGCCCGGTGTTCCGCGCGTAGACCAGCCCCTGCCGTTCTTCCGATACCAGGATCACCTCAGAGAACCGGTCGGCGAAGGACCTCACTATGTCGACGGTTGCGTCCGTCGAATTATTGTCGACCACAATGATTTCCAGGATGTGATCCAACTGCTCGGTGAGGCGGGTCAGGCACTGCCCGATGATCTCTTCCTCATTGAAGGTCGGCACCACCACGGACAGGCACTTCGCATCCATTGTCTCCCCCTGCGAGATCGTGGGCACGTCGGTTACGGCGAACGCCGTCTTGCGCAATGGTATCCAGTTTCATCCGGCGTCGCCGGGTCGACGCCGGCCCGCTGCCGCGTTCTCTATCAGTGTTGCGGCCCGCGCGACAGCCTTCTCCGGCCTCACGATTCGTTCGGCCAGCCCTTGCGCGCGGCGCCGGTATTCCGGGGTCAGGATCGATTCGAGGGTGTTCTGAAGGCCTTCCGTACCGATGGATTTGAGGGCGCCACCGCCTCCGACGCCGGCGTTGCGAACCTGTCGAGCCCACATGGGCTGGTCGGCCCCGACCCAGTAGATCGCGGTGGGTAGCCCCGCCCGCAGGGCCGCTGCGGTGGAACCCGCGCCGCCGTGGTGCACCGCGCCGATACAACGGGGCAGGATCGCATCATGGTCGACGGTCGAGGTCGCGAACATCCGGTCGCCGCCGTCGGGCCGCTCGAGGCCGCTCCACCCGGTGGCCAGGAGAACCCGGAGGCCGAGTCGATCCGTTGCAGTGGTGATGATCTGCATCAATCGTTCGGGGTCCGAGACGGTCATGCTCCCGAAACCTACGTAGAGGGGCGGCGGTCCCGAGTCGATCCAGGCGAGTAAGTCCTGATCAGATGTACTGTCTCCCATGCGTGTCCGGGTTGATCGATCCAGTCCCAGGAACCCCACCAGTGGCCGGACGTCACCCCATTCGTCGGCGAGTCCGGGAAAGAGGGCGGGGTCGTAGGCCTGGATCTCGGGAACCCCCTGGCGGGCGATCCGGGATGCGACGGTGGCGCCGGTGTCGTCGAGGCCCAGATCATCGAGAAGTGCCTTCTCTGCCGACCGTCCGGCGCGCCAGAGGATCTGCTCGACCAGCCTCCAGCCGGGGCGGATCAGCGGCTTGGGAAGGAGGGAGGGGGCGACCAACGACACCTGACCATTGCGGCGGACCGGGCAGTAATGCAGCGGCACGTAGGGAATTTCGCGGACCTGCGCAACATTGAGCGCGCGTTCCTGCCCGGCGCTGCCGCCGACCAGCGCATCGGCCCCGGGCGTCAGGTCCATCAACTCCCGCTGCATTGTTCGACCACCCCGCAGCGTGATCTCCGACACAGCGCGGAGTTTGGTGACCGGATTCGCGGATTTGAGGTCGCGGGAGACCAACTCGGATTCGAGCAGGGTGCGCGTGTCCGGACCGTAACAGTGCGTCGACAGTCCTGAGGCGCCTGCGAATTCGGCAAGGTTCGGTGGAACCGCCAGTGTCACAGTATGTCCGCGACTGTCCAACTCGATACCGAGGGCAACCGCCGGCTGGACATCACCGCGACTTCCGTTGAACGCCAGTACAAACTTCATCGCACCTCCTGCGAAGGTCGCGCCCTGTGCCGATGTCAGGAGTCCGCACCGGCGGTCTGGGGCACGGCTGCTGACACTGCACGACCCTAACCTCTCACCTAGGATCGTTGTCGAGTCGAAGGTTTCGTGCGCAGAACCCGGGGAGGTGGCATGCGCGTTGTGCTCGCGCTGAACGGAACGCGTGGCGATGTCCAGCCTGCGGTGGTGCTCGGTGTCGAGCTGGCCGGACGGGGACACGAGGTGGTGGTCGGGGCGCCGCCGAATCTGGCCGGGTTCGTGGAGGGCGCCGGCCTGGCCGTGCGGTCCTTCGGATACGACACACGCGCACACATGAACTCAGATCTTGTTCGAGACGGATTGCGGAAGGGCGGACCGCGCGCACGGCTTCGCGCTTTGACGGAGATCCGGGATCGGGGATGGCAACAGATGGTCGACGAGATGTTCGATCTCTGTGCGACCGCGGACATCATCGTGACCGGTTTCACCACCCAGCAGATCGCTTTCGCCTTTGCCCAGCGCGATTCGGTGCCCTTGGTCGTGCTGCATCACGCGCCGATCGCGGACAATCCGCTGATCTCGCCGTTCCCCGGTGCTCCGCTCTCCCTTCCGCCCTGGGTCAATACGCTGAGTTGGCGTCTGGTCGACCGGTTGTTCTGGATCCTGACCAGACGACGGGAGAATCGACTCCGTGCACTCCTGGGTCTGGGGCCGGTGCGAGGTGTCCTGTCCCGAAGGATGGCCGCAGCGGGCGTGACCGAGGTCCAGGCGTACGACCCGGTGTTCTGTCCCGGACTCGAGGACGCGTGGGACAACCGCCGCCCGTTGGTCGGTTTCGTCGATCTTCCGGGCGAACTGCGGAGCCGGATCGGAACCGAGGTGCCCGACCCCGCGACGGATCATTGGATCGCCGGCGGGCCGGCGCCGATCTACTTCGGATTCGGCAGCATGCCGGTTCGGGACACCGCCGGTGTCCTGACGGCAATCGAGACGGCATGCCGACGGTTGGGGCAGCGAGCGCTGATCTGTGCGGGATGGAGCGATCTGGGTCTGGGAGAGTCCGAGGCGGGAAGTATCGACCCGCGCCGGTCCGACATGATTCGAATCGTGGAGTCGGTCGACCATCGTCGGGTGTTCACCCGTTGCCGGGCGGTGGTCCATCACGGCGGTGCGGGCACCACGTCGGAGGTGATCCGCGCCGGAAAGCCGTCGGTCGTCTGCTGGGTCGGTTCGGATCAGCCGTTCTGGGGTCTGCAGCTCGAACGCCTCGGTGTGGGGGTGTCGACCCGTTTGAAGGGGATCACCGCCGAGACATTGGAAGCCAGGTTGCGCACCGTTATGGCACCCGGATACACCCAGCGATCGCAGGACCTGGCGACCAGACTGATCCCGGCAGAACAGGCGACGGCAGCCGCTGTCGACGTGATCGAGCGGGCGGCGCATCGCCGCTCGTCGGAGTCCGTCGGATAGATGAGACTCGCTCCGGAAGAGTTCACCTATTGGTTCGTCCGTCGCGCCTTCGGCTGGTCGGTGGTTCTTCAGGTGGTGTGGACCTTCGACCGTCCACCCTCGCCGGAATCATTGACCGCGGTCGCGGCAGAGCTGGCGCGGAGTCCGCTGAGCCGTGGTCTTGTCCGGTCGACGGTTCCGTTCGGTCGGCCTCGCTGGGTTCGCTCGGAGTCCGCGGGGGAAGCGATCATCGACGATTCCACGATCATCGCCGATCTCGTGGAAGAGTGGGCAGCCGACGAAATGTACACGGCGCCTTTGGATGCCGAGCGCGGTCAATCGTGGCGCCTGCGTGGAGCGCCGACCGACGACGGTGGCTTCGTGCTGTCGTTGACCGCGCTTCACCTGGTGACCGATGGCCAGGCGATGGTTGACGCTGCGGCAGGAGCCCTCTCCGGTCACGGTGCAGACTCCGTGGCGGGGGATCGGCGGGTCACCGCACGTTCACTGCTGGCGGATGGGGCAGACGGGGTCAGGCTGGTATCGGAGGCGATATCGGGCGTGGTGCGAGCCGTGTGGGCGACTACGCGGGGACGCTCGACACCGCCGGTGCCGGTGCGGCCGGACCGCTCGCCGATCGATGTGAGATCGCCGACGGCGACCGGGCGGTGGGCGATCGTCAGCGTGGATCGTGGCGACTGGGGCGCGGTGGCGGATCACCATGGAGGTACCGGCAATTCGCTCTTCGTGGCGGTGATCTCCGGACTGTTGCGGTCGAGCGGACACTCGCCGCCCGGGCAGCCGATCAAGGTGGGAATCCCGGTGAGTCATCGTACGGCGGGCGACACCGGTGGTAACGCGACCGCAGGGGTGTCGGTGTACCTGACCGACGATCCCGACCGTGGCGGCGACCTCGGTCCGATACGACGAAAGTGCAAGGCCGCGTTCACCGCGTTGTCGCAGGGCCGAAGACCGGCCATGATCCATCTGATGCCCCTGATGTGGCTCATCCCGACGTCGCTGATCGTCAAGGCGGTGAGCTCCGGAGGTGGTATGCCGGATGCGGTGGTCTCGAATCTTGGTGTGTTCGCCGCCGAACTCACGAATATCGGTGGTGTACAAGCTTCCGGTGTGGCGTTTAGGGGTATCGCCCAGGGGGTGAACGCGCAGCTGCCCTACCGATTCGGCGACGGAGTCCAATCGTGGCTGTTGGAGGTCGGCGATCAGATCACCTTCTCGGTGGTGGCTTTTGACGAATCCGCCTTCCCCGGTCGGGCGGACCTGCATCGGTTGCTGGGCGCGGAGCTCGATGCGTGGGGCGTGCCGTATCGCATCTGGTGACATGACGATCGAAGGGTGAATCAATGCATCCCACAGTGGAAGCGGGCAGGGTCGGCGGTGCCGATGAGTCGTACTTGTTGGCAGAGGACCTCTTTGGTCTCGGGGCGCCGATACAGTTCATGTGGGTCTTCGACGAGGACCCGGGTCGAGCTGCGATCGTCCGTCTCCGTGATGAGTTGTCCTGCGGACGCCTCGATCGCAGGGTCCTTCGCACTCGCGTTCCGTTTGCTCGCGACCGCTGGGTCCGGGCCGGTGTCGTGCCCGGGGTCGACTTCGGGCGAGCAGCGGTTCCCGATGCCGACATCGGGGAGTGGCTGGACGAACGTTTGCGCGAATCGGCGCTGCGCCCGGCGGACGGTCATGGCTGGAAGCTCGATGCCGTGGCCACCGATTCCGGGAAATATGTAGTCTCACTTCTCGTTTCGCACATGCTCTCGGACGGTCAGGGGCTGTACGCCGCGTTGGCACAAGCCCACGCCCAGGTGTCGACCAGCAATCTGCCGACCGCGGTGCAGGCCAGTGGGCGCAAGGGGCTGCGAGCCGACCTCTCCGATGCCGGCGGACAGGTCCGCGCCGCAGGCCGCTCCCTGGCTGTCATTGCCCGCGAGTTGTGGCGTAATCGTCATGATGCACAAGGGAAGTCGAAGGAGAAGCGGTCGCCGGCCGGCACGGACGCACGCGGCGGCCCCGATCCGACCCTGGCCACGGTCGATGTGGACAAACAGCAGTGGCTCGACTGCGCGGCCGAGCACGGTGGGACCTCGAACAGCCTCTTCACAGCCCTGCTCGCCGGACTGGTGCAGCGATCTGGATATCGGACGCCCGGCTCGCAGATGAAGATCTGCATCGCGGTGAACCGACGGGGGGACGACGACGATCGTGCGAATGCCTCGGGTGGCGTGTGGATCCGGCTATCCGGTGAGATGAACCCCCGGCGAGGTCTGGCAGAGATCCGGGCGCTGAGCAAGCAGGCGTTTGCCGACTATGCGAACTCGGGTTCGGCGCAGGTCTCGGACAACATGCAGGCGGTTGTCCGATTGCTGCCCAAGCGGCTCGTCGGGAAGCTGATGCAATCGATTCCGGGCCCGGACACGACGGTGTCCAATCTTGGTGTGGTGCCGTCGACCGCGCTCGAACTGGGCGGAGTGACTGCGTCGTCGTTCGCGATCCGCGCCATCATGACCGGACGTCCACCTGAGCATCGCCGGACGCTGGGACCGGCCGTGGCGGCGTGGGCGGTCGACTACGGTGACACGATCACGATCACGTTCTTCGGCATCCATCCGGACCACTTCGGGGACAACGAACTGCTCCGTGAGCAACTCGGCGAAGAACTGACCGGGTGGGGTCTGACGTACAGATTCTGGTGAGCCGGGCGTCACGCGTCGGTGGCCGACAGATCAGTGCCAGTCCAGAGATCGGTGACATTGACACCGACCCGATCGAGCAGGGTGCGGACCAGCGGGAGGCTGATACCGATCACCGATGAGGGGTCACCGTCGATGCCGTCGATGAACCAGCCGCCGAGGCCATCGAGTGTGAATGCTCCGGCCACCTGCAGCGGCTCGCCGGTACCCACGTACGCCGCGATCTGATCGTCGGTGGGCGAACTGAAACGAATAGTTGTTGCGACGCTGCCGGTTTCGGTGGCCACGATCTCACCGTCGATCAGTCGCAGCAGGCAGTGGCCGGTGATCAGCTGTGCCTCGGTACCCCGCATCTGCGCCCACTGGGCGAGCGCGACCTGTGCGCTACCCGGTTTGCCGGAGAGGGAGCCATCGCGAAGCAGCATCGAATCGCAGCCGATGAGAACCGAATTCGCGGCGATGTCCTCGTCGAGGCGGCCGGCGACGTCGATCGCCTTGGCGTGGGCGAGCATCGTCACGATCTCGGGCGGTGAGGACGCGCTGCCCGCTTGTGCGAGCAGCGCGTCCTCATCGACATCGGAGACCGATACCACCGGGCTGATGCCGGCGGCGCCGAGGATCTTTCGGCGTGCGGGTGACGCCGACGCCAGGACGAACCGGGTCATCGGCGATTCCCGAGCGTCACCGGATCAGTAGTCCCACCGCAGGTTCGGGAATGCGCTCGGCGCCAACCCACCTGCCGGCCGGAGCCGATCGGCGTGCGAACCCCAGAGTTCGCGGGGACCGGGATCGGCGGGCGCACCTGGTCCGCTCGCCGCGGCGAGGACGCCGACCAGCGCAGCGACCTCGGCGTCGGACGGGTTGCCCTTGACCACGGTGAGGAACGGTGCAGCCGGTGCCGCGGTCTCGTCGCCCGCGGGTGTGGTGTCGTCGCTCATAGGGGGATGTTTCCGTGCTTCTTCGGCGGCATGTTCACGATCTTGCGCTCGAGAAGCTTGAGCGCGGTGGCGATCTGTCCACGCGTGTGTGACGGCGGGATGACCGCGTCGACGTATCCGCGCTCGGCGGCAACGTACGGGTTCACGAGGGTGTCCTCGTACTCCTGCTGCAACTGCAGACGCAATGCATCGACGTCGTCGCCGTTTGCGGCGGCATCCTTGAGCTTGCCGCGGTAGACGAAGCCCACCGCGCCCGAGGCGCCCATGACGGCGATCTGTGCGGTCGGCCAGGCCAGGTTCACGTCGGCGCCCATGTGCTTGGAGCCCATGACGTCGTACGCGCCGCCGTACGCCTTGCGAGTGATGACGGTGATCTTGCCGACCGTGGCCTCGCCGTAGGCGTAGAGGAGCTTCGCGCCACGGCGGATGATGCCGTTGAATTCCTGATCGGTTCCGGGCAGGAAGCCCGGGACGTCGACGAGGGTGATGATCGGCACGTTGAAGGCGTCACAGGTCCGCACGAAGCGTGCGGCCTTCTCGGAGGCATCGATGTCGAGGCAGCCGGCGAACTGGGTCGGCTGGTTGGCGACGATGCCGACGCTGCGTCCGTCGACACGACCGAAGCCCACGATGATGTTCATCGCGCGCTCGGCCTGGACCTCGAGGAACTCGTCGTCGTCGAGCACACGGCGGATGACCTCGTGCATGTCGTATGGCTGGTTCGGGGAGTCCGGGATGAGGGTGTCGAGCTCGAGGTCCTCGTCGGTCAGGGTGTCCTCGATCGATCCGGCGGCCGGTGCGGCAACCGGGACACGCGGGGCCTCGCCACGGTTGTTGCTGGGCAGGTAGCTCAGCAGGTCCTTGACGTAATCCAGGGCGTCTTCTTCGTCGGTGCCGACGTAGTGCGCAACACCGGACTTGGCCATGTGGGTGTGGGCGCCGCCGAGGTCTTCCATCGTGACGTCTTCGCCGGTGACGGTCTTGATCACGTCGGGGCCGGTGACGAACATCTGACTGGTCTTGTCGACCATGACCACGAAGTCGGTGAGCGCGGGGGAGTAGACGTGCCCACCGGCGGCCGCGCCCATGATCAGCGAGATCTGCGGGATGACACCCGAGGCGCGCACATTGCGGTGGAAGATCTCGCCGTACAGGCCGAGCGAGACCACACCTTCCTGGATGCGGGCGCCGGCGCCCTCGTTGATGCCGATCAGCGGTCGGCCGGTCTTGATCGCGAGATCCATCACCTTCACGATCTTCTCGCCATAGACCTCACCGAGGCTGCCGCCGAAGACCGTGACGTCCTGGCTGAACACACAGACCTCACGGCCATCGATGGTGCCGTATCCGGTGACCACACCGTCGCCGACCGGACGGCGATCTCCCAGTCCGAAGTTGGTGCTGCGGTGACGGGCCAGTGCGTCGAGCTCGACGAACGAACCGTCGTCCAGGAGATGGGTGATGCGCTCACGAGCGGTGAGCTTTCCCTTCTCGTGGGTCTTCTCAACTGCTGCTTCGCCGACCGGGTGTTTGGCCTCGGCAAGGCGATTGTGCAGGTCAGTGAGTTTTCCGGCAGTTGTGTGGATGTCCGGCGCCGCTTGCGCGTCCTGGGGGGAACTCGTCATGGCCTTGATGCTATCCACACCGTGTGAAGACGGTGCGCGCCGGGCTAACCTGAGGTTTAACTCACATTTGAGGTGGGGGGTGCCGGACACGGGCGGATCCGGGTGCCGAATCGTGGCCGGAACCGACGTTGAATCGTGGTCGGGCCAATAGGCTGAGGGTATGAATCCGCAGGCAGCGAACCGCGTCCCCATCGACGAACACACACTTCGAGACGCCGTGGCCGGTACGCGCTGGCAGTCGGTGCGGGTGGTCGAGGAAACCGGTTCGACCAATGCCGACCTGGTTGCCCTGGCCGCGAGCACGGACAGCGTCGGTTCGGTGCTGGTCGCAGAACATCAGAGCGCGGGACGCGGACGGCATGCCCGGCACTGGGAGAGCCCACCGCGCACGCAGGTGGCCATGTCCGTCGCGGTCGCCGCGGATTCTCCGGATGCCCCGTCCGCGCTCGGCTGGCTGCCGCTGTTGACCGGGCTCGCGGTGGTGGAGGGCATCCGGGCGGTCAGCGACCTCGCGCCGGTACTCAAATGGCCCAACGACGTACTGCTGCCCGAGCCCGGTGGGACCACCGACGGCGTCGGCGGGCGCAAGGTCTGCGGGATCCTGGCGGAACTGACCCGCGGTCCGTCGGGGACGGTCGCGATCATCGGGATGGGGATCAACGTGAGCCTCACCGAGGCCGAATTGCCGGTCCCGACCGCGATTTCGCTGGACCTGGCGGGCGCTGACGTCAGTCGGCAGGACCTGGCCGCGGCGGTTCTCACCGCGCTGTCCCGGCGCCTGCAACAGTGGCCGCAGGATCTCGACGGCCTGCGCCGCGACTATCGCGACAACTGCGTGACGCTCGGTCATCAGGTACGCGTGGAGCTGCCACTCGACGAGCAGCTCGAGGGCGCGGCCGTCGAGATCGACAACACCGGGCGGGTGGTGGTGGAGGACGCCACGGGTAAGCGGGTGGCGGTGGCAGCCGGCGACGTGACGCACCTGCGCGTCACGGACTGAGCCCCGGTCGGGCCCGGGCCCAGGAATGGACGAACTCGCCTGCGCGAATCCTGCAGGCGAGTTCGGATGTGATCAGTTCACGGTGAGATCGGTTCAGGCTGAAATCAGTTCACGTCAGTGATGTTCCATGCTCTTGGTTCCCATCGCTGGGATCAGGAACATGATGGGCAGGCCGATCACCGCGTGGACGATCGCCGTCGAGATACCGGTGACCCATTCGAGCGACAGCAGCAGCGGGATCAGCATGGCCGCGACCACAAGCAGTCCGACGATCCATTTGAAGAACTGGTTGGGCGCCGGCGTCGCCAGTTGCAGGACGTACCAGAGCGCTCCGGCGAAGATGGCGCAGAAGAACGCGACGACGCCGAACCAGTACTCGTCGTTGGCCATCGGATTCCAGACACCTAGGGCGCCGGTCTCGTTCACCCGCGTGATGATGAGCCGGATGATCCAGGCGACAAGCCAGGCCGCGAGGGCGGTGACCACTGCGGTGGCCAGGACGCCGCCGATGTACATCCCTGGATTGACCTGTGGCCGACGGGGTTTGGGCCGGCGTTGCGGGGTCGCCGGTTGCGGCGCGGCGGCGTAGTACTGGTCGTCCCGGTACTGGTTGTCACGGTAGGGCTGCTGATAGCCCTGATCCGGGTAGGCCTGGGGCGCCTGCGGATCGGCGTTGTATCCCTGGTCGAACCGCTGGGTGCGCGGTTTGTTCGGGTCGTTCGGGTACATCGTGCACCTCCCTTGCAGGTGAGTCTACTGATCGTGATACCTGCGGTGTTCAATGATGAGGGGACAACCGTAACCCCATGTTCGCGAATTTCTGGGCGCGACGTCCGCTCGGGGGCGATCCGGGGTGGTTTGATTACGGCACGTCGAGTTGTGGCGCACCCTGCGTCGGGTTTACATGCGAGTCGAATGGGAAGGCCTGTTGATGGGGTATCCGGAGAGCATTTTGGCCCAGGGCGAACGCGTGGTCCTGCACCACCACCCGCACTGGAAGTGCTTGTTGATGCCGACGCTGGTCTTTGTCGTCGGGACCGCGTTGGCCGGTGCCGCGGGGGGATACCTGTCGACCTCCGATCTCGGGTCATCCACCAAGACGACCCTGGGCATCATCATCGCGGTGCTGTGGGTCGGTATCGTGTTGTGGTTCTTCGTCCGCCCGTTCATCAGCTGGCGGACCACACATTTTGTGCTCACCGATCGCCGCGTCACCTACCGCAACGGCATCATCACCCGCTCCGGTATCGACATCCCGGTCCAGCGCATCAACTCAGTCGAGTTCCGGCACGGTCTCGTCGACCGGATCCTGCGGACAGGAACGCTGATCATCGAGTCGGCGTCCGAGGATCCGCTCGAGTTCAACGACATCCCACAGGTCGAACGAGTCCATTCGCTGCTTTATCACGAGGTCTTCGACACTGCTGACGGCGACGACTTCCGCGGACGTCGGTGAACATCGGCGGGCGAGGGGCCTAGGTTGGTCACGTGACCGATGTACTGCTCGCCGAGGACGATGAAGCGATCTCCACGCCGCTGGCCCGCGCGCTGAACCGCGAGGGCTACGGCTGTGAGGTCGTCACCACGGGGACCGATGCGCTCAGCCTGGCCGGCAGCGGACGGTTCGAATTGCTGGTGCTCGACCTGGGGCTGCCCGAGATGGACGGACTCGAGGTCTGCCGCCGCATCCGGCAGACCCGGCCGCAGCTGGCGGTGCTGATGCTCACCGCCCGGACCGACGAGGTCGACTTCGTTGTCGGTCTCGACGCCGGTGCCGACGATTACGTCGGCAAACCGTTCCGTCTCGCCGAGCTCCTGGCCCGGGTCCGGGCGCTGCTACGCCGCAAACAGACCGCTGACGTGGTGATCGAGGCGGGCGACGTCCACCTCGATGCGCGAGGTCGCCGGGTTCTGGTGTCCGGGGTCGACACCACCCTGGCCAACCGGGAGTTCGACCTGCTGCGCTATCTGATGGAGCGCGCCGGAGAAGTGGTCAGCCGCGAGGAGATCCTGACCGAGGTCTGGGGTACACCGGATCTGCTGTCGTCCAAGACACTCGACATGCACATCTCCTGGTTGCGCCGCAAGATCGGCGACGACCAGCCCGGCCGCCGGAAGCGAATCGTCACCGTCCGCGGTGTCGGCTTCCGCTTCGATCCCGACTAGACGTGCGCGGCCGCATACTCCGGTCGATGATCGGGATGGTCGTCGGCATCGGACTGCTTCTCGGTGTGCCACTGATGTTCACCGCGTGGTGGTGGGTGGACGACACCGTCCACAAGGATCTCGACAACAGACTCGAACGCATCTCGAGCGAGTTGCTCCGCCAGGAGGGCGAGGACGGCACGGTCTCGGGGACTCTGGATCGGGAGAAGTTCCGGCTGCTCGTGCCCGACCAGGGTTTGCTGGTGATGGATTTCCCGCAGTCGACCCCGGCGGGCCCCGTGCAACGTGAGGTCAGCATCGGCACCGAACTCGAGGAAGCTCCGGTCAGCGAGTCGCTCGCCTTGGGTGAGGCCGGGACACTGACCCTGTCCATTCCGCAGACGCAGGTGCGCGGCCGGCAGTGGGGCGCGGTGGGCGTCGTTTCGCTGGTGGTGACGATCTCGGTGATCGCGGGTGTCGTGGTGGCGTCGGTGACCGCCGGACGCCTCTCCGATCCCCTCGAAGAGGTCGCCGAGCGAGCTGCGCGAATGGCCCAGGGCGACTTCGGGACCGCGGGCCGGCACTACGACATCGAGGAACTCGACCGGATGTCGTCGGCGCTCGATGCCGCGAACAGTGAGATCATCACCCGGCTCGAACGGGAGGGCCGGATCATCGGTGAGGTGTCCCATCAGCTCCGGAGCCGTCTCACCGCGATCCGGCTCCGGCTCGACGAGTTGTCGATCCATCCCGACACTGCCGTGGTGGACGAGGCCGAAGCGGCTCTCGGCCAGGTCGAGAGACTGGCCAACGACCTCGACGAGCTGATCTCGGCCGCACGCGGAGAGCGGGTGGCCACGCTCGATCCGGTGGCGATCCCGGAGCAGGTCGCCCGGGTGGTTTCGGACTTCCATCAGGCATTCGAGGTGCGGGGGCGCCAGTTGACCGCACAGACGGCCGGACAGGCCGCCGCACGGGTGACTCCCACCCGGCTGCGAGAGGCCCTCGCGGTGCTGGTCGACAACGCGCTGCAGCACGGCGAGGGCGACACCGTCGTGGACACCCGGGAACTACCGGGAAGCGGCATGATCCGGATCTCGGTGTCCGATCAGGGGCCTGGGGTGACCGACGAGAGTGCGCCGCACGTGTTTGCGCGGGGCTATTCGGAAGGTGGTTCGAGCGGTGTCGGGCTGTCGCTGGCGCGGGCACTCATCGAGGCCGATGGAGGGCGATTGGATCTGTTGCACCGTCGTCCACCGACCTTCGCGATCGTGGTGCCGAGATACGACTTCGACGATTTCAGTGCGGCCACCGGGCTGAGCGATCAGAGCGAACCTCGGTAGCGCACCTGACGCCTTGCTGTGGGCAGGCCTATTCGGGCGTGGGTGCCGGTGCGGGTTCGAGGCCGGCCGCGTCGGACGGGGTGCTGTTCAGGTCGGTCTCGGGGAACGCGAAGCGGCGCAGCGCCCAGAACCGGAAAGCCATCTGGATCAGATTGCCGATGATGTAACCCAGGACGAAATCGATGATGACCAGCTGTTTGACGTCCACCGAGTTGCGGACGTCGAAGAGGTTGTTGGCGACGAACAGCGGGGCCGCCTGTAGGACGACACCGACGCCGCTGATCGCGAAGAACAGCATGGCCTCGTGGTGCGTCTGGCGACCGCCGCGGTTCTTGAAGGCCCACTCGCGGTTGAGGACGTAGCTGACGATCGTGGCCAGGACACCGGAGATGATCTTGGCGACGACCGGCTTGGCTTCGAGAACCGTCAAGCTCAGCGAATAGAAGATCGCCATGTCGAAGAGCATCATCGATCCGCCGATGATCGCGAACTTGATCAGCTCGTGGTGACGCATCGACAGCGCTCGGATCGGCGCTGGCGTACGGGACATCAGCCCGTCGATGAATGACACAAGGATGCAGTCTACGAAATATTTTCGTCCGGGTACGAATCCCGCACCTCGAGACCCTGCCCGTGTCATGCGTTCGGGGCTGCACGTGACACGATTGGTAGCCGTGACGAGTGATCGAAGCCCAGCTCCCGAATCGGTCGCGGCAACGGTTCCCCCGGCCCCCGCCCCGGTCTCCGCAGAGCGCGGCGCCGCGACAACCGGCAGCCGCACGGCCGCGGGGTCGGGGATGCCCGTGGTGACCATGATCGGCGGCGGGCAGCTGGCCCGGATGACACACCAGGCAGCGATCGCGCTGGGACAGCGTCTTCGCGTCCTGGCCGGTTCGGCTGACGAACCTGCCGGTCAGGTGACCCCTGACCTGGTTCTGGGTTCGCACACCGACCTCGACGACCTCCGGGAGGCGGCCCGCGGTTGCCACGCGCTGACCTTCGATCACGAGGGTGTGCCCGTCGAATATCTCGAGGTGCTCGTCTCCGAGGGCGTCAAGGTCTTGCCGCCGCCAACCGCATTGATCTACGCCCAGGACAAGTTGCTGATGCGCCGCAAACTGGCGTCGCTCGGCGCACCCATCCCGGACTACGTCGAGCTGGCGGGCACAGATCCGCAGGCGCAACTCATCGAGTTCGGTGACCGACATCACTGGCAGATCGTCATCAAGGCGATCCGCGGCGGCTATGACGGTCGCGGTGTCTGGCTGATCGACGACCGTCGGCAGGCGCTCGATGTGCTGGCCGGAGCGCCCGAGGGCACAGCCCTGATGGCCGAACAGAAGGTCACCTTGCGCCGCGAACTGTCGGCGATGGTCGGCCGGTCGCCGTTCGGTCAGGGTGCGGTGTGGCCGGTGGTCGAGACCGTGCAACGCAAAGGTCAGTGCGCAGTCGTGATCGCCCCGGCGCCGTCGCTGGACGCCGACGTCGCCGCGCAGGCCCAGCGACTCGCGTTGTCGCTGGCCGGTGAGCTCGGGGTCGTGGGGGTGATGGCAGTGGAGTTGTTCGAGACTCTCGATGGTGATCTGCTGGTCAACGAACTGGCCATGCGACCACACAACAGTGGACATTGGAGCATGGACGGCGCGGTCACCGGCCAGTTCGAACAACATCTCAGGGCGGTGCTCGATTACCCGCTCGGAGATACCGGTCCGCGGGCCCCGATCACGGTGATGGCGAACATCCTGGGTGCGGAGAACCCGCCGGAGATGTCCATGGACGAACGACTGCACCACCTCTTCGCGCGGATCCCTCAGGCCAGGGTGCATCTCTACGGCAAGGGTGAGCGGCGCGACCGCAAGATCGGGCACATCAACGTGCTCGGCGCGGCATCGGACGACATCGACGATCCGGACGACGTTGCACGTGTCCGGGAGATCGCGGAACGCGCGGCACACTGGATGTCGCAGGGAGTCTGGACCGACGGATGGGATGTACACGGTGAGTGATACACGGGACGTGACAGCAGCGACGACGTCGGGGCCGCAGGTCGGCCTCATCATGGGCAGCGATTCGGATTGGCCCACGATGGAGGCGGCCGCTGAGGCGCTGGCTGAGTTCGGTGTGCGATTCGAGGTCGGTGTCGTTTCGGCTCACCGGACCCCGCAGCGCATGCTCGACTACGCGAAAGATGCTGCCGCACGAGGAATTTCCGTCATCATCGCCGGTGCCGGTGGTGCTGCGCATCTGCCGGGCATGGTGGCGTCGGCGACGCCGCTGCCCGTCATCGGCGTGCCGGTGCCGCTGAAGTATCTCGACGGCATGGATTCGTTGCTGTCGATCGTGCAGATGCCGGCCGGTGTCCCGGTGGCCACGGTGTCCATCGGCGGCGCCCGCAACGCCGGTCTGCTGGCCGTGCGGATCCTGGCCGCCGCCGATCCGGCTCTGCGGGCCGCGATGGAGCGGTTCCAGGCGGGCCTGTCGGACATGGTCCTCGCGAAAGATCAAGCGCTGCGGGACAAACTGCTGGGCTGAATCGTTTGAATGGCCCCGTTGCCCCGCCGCCCGGGATCCGGGCGACGGGGCATCGTCACTTGAACTACGCCGGGAAGCTCTGGGGTGCTTCGCCTTTCACCGCCGCGCTGAGCGCCGGGACCAGGTTCTCGATGGAGTAGAGGTGACTGAGCGGGGTGAGGAAGTAGATGGCCCCGGCCAGAGTCGGATCGGTGTAGACCACGTTGCCGTTCTTGACCGCATTCAGATTCGGCAACGTACCGAACTTCATCAGTTCGTCGAATCCCTCCTGTGTTTCGGTGGCGAACACCATCACGTCGGCATCGAGGAGTTCGACGTTCTCGGCCGAGATCAATGCCTGGCTGTCGGGTTCGGGGGAGAACTTCTCCAGGCCCGGCGTGATGACAAACCCGAGATCGGTGAGGAAGTCGGTGTTCAACCCGGCCGGGTAGGTGTACAGCGATCCGTCGTAGGGTGCGCCCTGCGTGAAGGTCGCCGAGAGCCCCGCGAACTCGGGGTGTTCAGATCGTGCTCGGGCATAGGCGTCTTCGACCTCCGTGACGATGTCGTCACCGGCCGCCGAACGACCCACGGCGGACGCGATCAGTCGCGTCTGTGCCTGCCAGTTGGAGAAGAAGGCCGACGCGTCTTTGACGGTGCCCACGGTGGGAGCCAACTGGCTGAGCTGGTCGTAGCTCGTCTGGTCCATGCCGGCGTTGGTCCCGATGATCAGATCGGGTTCCAGGGCGGCAATCTTCTCGTACTGGAAACCATCGGTGACCGAGAGCACCCCGGGTTTGTTGTCGCCGAGGAGCTCCTGGGCCCACGGCCAGACCGCGTAGGGCTGGTCGCCGTACCACTCGGTCACGGCGATCGGTACGACGCCGAGTTGCAGGAGGATGTCCTGCTCGGTGTACCCGACGCTGACCACCCGTTTGGGTTCGGATTCGATGGTGGTGGAACCGAACTCGTGTTCCACCGTGAGCGGGAACGAATCGGTTGCCTCGGTCTCGGACGTCGACGATGTCTGCGGTTCGTCCGCTGAGCTGTCGGACGAGCAGGCGGCGGCCAGACCGGTCAGCAGGGTCAGCGCGGCGACGATGCCGAGTGCCTTTTTGGCGCGTCGTCGCGTATCCCGCGCCCGCATGTGAGATCTGGTCATCGTGCTCCTCTGTTGCCATGAATCGCTCGTGTCATGAATTGCCGAAGGCCGGCCCCGGATGCGCTGAGTGCACAGCGACAAGGGGCGAAGGTCGATCAGGCGCAATTGGGGAGCCTAACCTAACCATTGGGTCAGCAACAGAGGTCTTGAGATGTCGGCCCCGGCCATCCGGGCCGGCGATCAACCCGCGGTGGTGAGCAGGCGTCGCCGGAAGAGGTCGAGGACCTCATCGAGTGCTTGACGGGTCGGCTGACCGGGTTCGTCGATGAGGTGCTCGGTCAACGGTGAGTGCGGCGGTATCGGCGACGGACCGGCAGCGCTGTCGTCGAGTTCGATCGCCACAAAGGCGTCGCCGAGTTGCTCGCGGAGGAACTCGAATCGCTTTGGCGGAGACAAGCGGTCATTCTTGAACCGGACGCCGAGAACTTGAAGCCCCCGGGCGCAACGCCCCTTGACCGTTTCGAGTTCTTCGGGCGAGATGTCGATGTTGCCTGCCAAGGCGTTGATCGGCCGCCCGGGCAGCGAGGGTTGCGCCAGTACCGGTGCGAGCAGGCGCTCGTCGGTGGCCATCGCCAGCGCGAATCCGCCGGTGAAACACATGCCGATCGCGCCGACGCCGGGTCCGCCGCAACGCGCGTGCTCGTGCGCTGCCAGTGCGCGCAGCCAGGCGACGACCGGCGAGGATTTCCCGGTGGCCAGGGTGGTGAACTCGCTGCTGATGCAGGCCGGGACCAGGGAGGCCACCATCTTTCCGAGGTCGGCGGGCGCCGCGTGGTGGGGATCGAGGCCGTCGATTCCGAAAAGGCTGGGAAGTACTGCGGTGCAACCGATGTCCGAGACCTTGCGGGCGAACTCGAGGACCTTCGGGGTGATCCCGGGAATCTCGGCGATGATGATCACCGCCGGGCCTTGTCCTCGGCGGTAGATGATCCGGGTTCTGCCGAAGTGGGTGAAGTCGGTCTTCTCGAAATCGGAGAGTGCTTCTGCAGGTGAGGGCTTATGGCTCATCTGGGGTTCGCCTTCCACATGCTGGGTTGGGGTTGACCCAAGGCTAGCTTTGGCTGCTGCGTTGGGAAGGCTAGTTACCCGCCAGTAACTGAAGATCTCGGCGGTATTAGAATTGGGCGAACAAATTATCCGCTGGCGCCTACGAGGAGTGTTCTGATGGCCGGTAACCCGGACTTTGATCTGTTCAAGCTTGGTGACGAGCATGACGAGTTGCGTTCGGCGATCCGGGCGCTCTCGGAGAAAGAGATCGAACCGCACGCCGCGGACGTCGATGAGAAGGCCCGGTTCCCCGAGGAAGCTCTCGCCGCGCTGAACGCGTCAGGTTTCAATGCCATCCATGTGCCCGAGGAGTACGACGGTCAGGGTGGTGATTCGGTCGCCGCGTGCATCGTGATCGAAGAGGTCGCCCGCGTGTGTGCCTCGTCCTCGCTGATCCCGGCGGTGAACAAGCTGGGCACGATGGGTCTGATCCTCAAAGGATCCGAAGAGCTCAAGCAGCAGGTCCTGCCGACCCTGGCCTCGGGTGAGGCAATGGCGTCCTACGCGTTGTCCGAGCGGGAGGCGGGATCCGATGCGGCGTCGATGAAGACGCGGGCCAAGGCCGTCGGCGACGACTGGGTCCTCAACGGTTCCAAGTGCTGGATCACCAACGGCGGCAAGTCGTCCTGGTACACCGTCATGGCCGTCACCGATCCGGACAAGGGTGCCAATGGCATCTCCTCGTTCATCGTCCACAAGGACGACCCCGGCTTCACCGTCGGCCCGCTGGAGAAGAAGCTCGGCATCAAGGGCTCGCCGACCGCGGAACTGTATTTCGAGAATTGCACCATTCCGGGTGATCGGATCATCGGCGAACCGGGTACCGGGTTCAAGACCGCTCTGGAGACCCTCGATCACACCCGCCCGACCATCGGCGCCCAGGCCGTCGGTATCGCTCAGGGCGCTCTGGATCAGGCGATCGCGTACACCAAGGACCGTAAGCAGTTCGGTAAGTCGATCAGCACCTTCCAAGGTGTGGAGTTCATGCTCGCCGACATGGCCATGAAGGTCGAGGCCGCTCGTCTGATGGTCTACACCTCGGCCGCGCGCGCCGAGCGTGGTGAGAAGAACCTCGGGTTCATCTCCGCCGCCGCCAAGTGCTTCGCCTCGGATGTGGCCATGGAGGTCACCACCGATGCGGTGCAGCTCTTCGGTGGCGCCGGCTACACCCGCGACTTCCCGGTCGAGCGCATGATGCGCGATGCCAAGATCACCCAGATCTACGAGGGCACCAACCAGATCCAGCGCGTCGTGATGTCACGAGCACTCCTGCGCTGACCCGATCTTGGTGGGTTCGGGTGAGCATATGCCCAGGTCGGCCTCACCAGAACCCACCAACTCCGGGCTCTCAGATCCACCCGTGGTCTGATGCCGGGCCGCGCGGTGACGTACTAGATTGACCGGAATGGACACCCAGCGGCTCCTCGATCGCTGGAACCGGTTTGCGCAGACGAAGACGCTGCTCCTCGACTCGCTACTCGCCGCGGCGATCGCGCTCGTCGCGGTGGTACCCGAACTGTGGGAACACATGGGCGCGAACACCGGGTGGCGGATAACGCTGGGGACCGTCGTCTGCGTGGCCTTGGCGTTCCGTCGAACTCGTCCGGACGCGTCCGGCCTGGTGATCGCCGCCGCGGCCTTCATGCATATCGCGGTCGACGAGCAACTCAGTCCCGCCGTCAGCGTTACCGGCGTGATCGGGTTGTATTCGATGGCCGCCTACGGTTCGGTATGGGGCACCCGAGCGGCGCTCGTCCTGGGGGTCCTCGCCGGCATGGGCTCCTCTGGACGCTTCTACTCCGAGGCCCCAGAGTCGCGCTCCTTCGAATACAACTTCATCGGTGCGGCATTCCTCGCAGCGATCACCGCCGGTGTGTGGGCGGTCGGGATGCTCCGCCGCTCGAGGATGCGCGAGGTCCACTCGCTCAGGGAGCGAGCCCGGCTCCTCGAACTCGAGCGGGCGCAGGAAGCCGAGCTCGCCGCGGTCGGTGAACGCACCCGCATCGCCCGCGAGATGCACGACATCATCGCCCACACCCTGACGGTGGTCATCGCGCAGGCCGACGGCGGTCGCTACGCGGCCGAGCATGATCCGGCGGCGGCGACCCGCGCGCTGGCGACCATCGCGGACAACGGCAGACAGGCCCTGGCAGACATGAGATCGCTGCTCGGTGTGCTGCGCGACGACGGTCCGCGCGACACCCGGGCCGTGCCGGGCATCGGCGATCTACCCGAACTGATCGATGCCGTCCGGGCCGGCGGATTGCCGGTACGCCTCGAGTCGGTGGGCGGGCCCCGGGATGTATCCACCGGTTGCGGGCTCACCGCTTTCCGGATCGTGCAGGAATCGCTGACCAACATACTCAAACACGCCGGAGTCGATGCTGCGGCAGATGTCGAATTACAGTGGGGAGAAGTGGATTTGACGATCACGGTGACGGACAACGGCCGCGGCGGTGGCCCCGGACAGGTCGAGTCCGGAGCCAAGGGTGTGCTGGGTATGCGCGAGCGCGCGGAATTGCACGGGGGGACATTGCGAGCCGGTGCGCGGACGGATGGACCCGGATACCAGGTGAGTGCTGTCCTGCCGATCGGTGGATTCCGGTGAGTGATCCGATCCGGGTCGGCCTCGTCGACGACCAGGCACTGGTCCGGGCGGGCTTTCGCATGGTCATCGATTCCCAGCCCGACTTGTCCGTGGTGTTCGAGGCCGGCGACGGTGCGGAATCGGTCGCCCGCCTCTCGGTGAGCGGTGCCGACGTGCTGCTCATGGATGTGCAGATGCCCGGCGTCGACGGCATCTCCGCGACCAGGCAGATACTCGCCTCTGCCGGTGAGGTGCCGAAGATCCTGGTTCTCACCACGTTTGACACCGACGAATACCTCTTCGCCGCCATTGCGGCGGGCGCAAGTGGATTCCTGCTCAAGGATGCGCAGCCCGAAGACCTCCTCGGAGCGATCCGTACCGTTTACGCGGGTGACGCGGTCATCGCGCCACGATCGACCCGCCGCCTGCTGGCGCACGTGGCCGCCACAGGTTCGCTACCGCCGGCGGAGGTGGGTGCGGTGGCCCGGCCGCAGGACGTCAACCTGATCGATGCGCTGACCCCGCGTGAAACCGAAGTGCTGCAAGCGATTGCGATCGGGAAGTCGAACGGCGAGATCGCCGCGGATTTTCATCTGTCGCTCGCGACCGTGAAAACCCACGTCGGCCGAATCCTGACCAAAACCGGTTCGCGGGACCGTGTGCAGGTGGTGCTGTTCGCATTCCGGACCGGACTGGTCGGTCTCGACGACCTTCTGCGACTGCACGAGTAGTCCCACCGGTGGGGGAGTATCAGACCGTGGAATGATGCCCAGCGGTCCAACAGATACCTCGCCGCGCCGATGATCGATGACCACTTCCGGCAATACGTTTGTCCCGCAGCTCAATAGAGCGCGCTGATATCGGATGCACCGGCAGTGGGGTGCGAACAATCGGGAGGTACGGCGATGCAAGTGGCAATTGCGGCACGCGCGATAGAGATGTACAAGTCATACGGCGAGGGTGACGCGGTGGTCCACGCGCTGCGCAACGTCAGTGTGGATGTGCCGTCGGGACGGTTCACGGCGATCATGGGACCGTCGGGGTCGGGGAAATCGACACTCATGCATTGCCTGGCCGGACTCGACACCCCCACCGCCGGCACGGTGATGGTCGGCGACACAGATCTGGGGCGTTGCAACGACTCTGCGCGGACCCGGTTGCGGCGCCGGGAACTCGGTTTCGTCTTCCAGTCCTTCAATCTGCTGCCGGCGTTGACCGCTCGCGCCAACATCGTGCTGCCGCTCACGCTCGACCGGCGCAGGCCTGATCCGGCCTGGTTCGACGAACTCGTCGATGTCCTCGGTCTCTCCGGCCGCCTCGACCACATGCCAGGGGAACTGTCCGGCGGGCAGCAGCAGCGGGTTGCGATCGCACGGGCGATGCTGGGCCGGCCGCGACTCATCCTGGCCGACGAACCCACCGGCAACCTCGACAGCACGTCGGGCGCGCAGGTGTTGTCACTGCTGCGGGACAGCAGTCGACGGGACGGGCAGACCATCGTCATGGTGACCCACGATCCGGTTGCTGCCGCGTACTGCGATCAGGTCCTGGTGATGGCCGACGGTCAACTGGTCGATCGAATCGTCTCGCCCACAGCGGAATCGGTCCTCGCGTCGATGGTCCGTCTCGGACCTGCCGCCGCACCTGTCACCGGAGGACTGCGATGAGGGGCTTCGCCTGGGCGCAGTTGCGCGCCAACAAGGGACGCTACCTGGCCTCGGCGCTCGCGGTGGCGGTCTCCGTGGCGTTCGTCGCAGCGACGTTGACCCTGAACGCGACCTCCAAGGCATCGATGCGGGACGCGGTGGCCGGTCAGTTCTCCGGTGTCGATGCCGCCGTACTGGTCCCCGGTGAGTTCGCCGATGACACCGGCCGGCAGGTTGCCGGTGTCCCGGGGGTCGCGTCGGCGACCGTGGACCGGGTCCGATGGGTCAGCGTCACCAGTGGCGACAAGTCGTACAACCAGGTGAGTCTGGGGACGATGGCCGACGATGACGCGCTGCGGTGGCAGCGGCTCTCGGTCGGAGAGCTGCCCCGGGGGCCGGCGCAGGCGGTGGCCTATGCGGGTTCGAATTTCGCTGTCGGACAACGGCTCTATGTGCGGCCGGACGTCGACACCGCCACCGATCGGGTCGCCACCGAGATGACGGTGGTGGGACTGCTGAAGTCCCACGGCGCCGCAGCCGGCACCACGCAGCTCTTCGCGCCCTCGGAAGCAGTGGCCGCTGTCGCTCCGGGCCGGGAGTCCGAGCGCGGCGAAGATGTGGTCATCCGGTCCGTGTTCGACGGTTCGGCCGATCCCGCAATGGTTTTCGACGCCGTTCGCGTGCAGGTCGCGTCGGTACCCGGCGCCGAGGTGGTCACCGGAACCGCGGCGGCAGACAAGGTGCTGTCGCGGTACACCGGTGAAAACGACATGCTTGCACTCGTGCTGTTGGGCTTCGCCGCCATCACTGCGCTGGTGTCTGCACTTGTCATCTCCAATACCTTTGCCGTGCTGGTGTCTTCGCGTACCCGTGAGCTCGCACTGCTGCGATGCGCCGGAGCAGAGGTGCGCCAGATACGTTCCGTGGTGCGGTTGGAGGCGCTGATCCTGAGCGTGGTCGCCTCGATCATCGGTGTGGTGCTGGGCATCGGCGGAGTGGCGGCAGCGACGGCCCTCGTGCGGCTGACCGGCGCCCGGGTTCCGCTGACAGACCTGTCGATACCGGTCACCGCAGTGATCGTGCCTCTTCTGCTGGGCGTGGTGATCACGCTCGTGGCATCGACCGTGCCGGCCCGGATGGCGACCAAGGTGTCCCCGCTCGCCGCGTTTGCCGCCGGCGACACGTCGGGACGCGGTGGCCGACCGGTCGCGCGCCTGTGGTGCGGTGCGGTCCTCGGTGTGGTGGGGGTGGCCGTTCTGGTGCTCGGCCTGACCCAGGGGTCGGGCGCGGCCGCCGGATTCGGTGGTGCGATGACATTTCTAGCCGTCATGCTGATCGGTGTCGTGGTCTTTCCGCCACTGATCCGGGGTGTGGGTATGGGTGGTGCGCGGGCACTGCGCCGGACCTCGGTGGGGCCGGTGGCCGAACTCGCGGCGGCGAACCTGGGCAGGTCTCCCCGCCGTACGTCGGCCACCGCGTCGGCGCTGATCATCGGGATCACGCTGACCACGATGATGGTGACCGGGGCGGGGGCGGTCCGGTCCAGTGCCTCCGCATTGATCGCCGACATGCATCCGGTCGACTTGATCATGTCGTCGGGCAGTCCGTTGGGCGACGACGTCGTCGAGGGGATCCGGAGGACATCGGGTGTCTCCGGCACAGTTGCGGTGACCCGCACGGACATCGGCGTCAACGGCGTCCCGATCGCGGTGGGTGCCGTCGACACGGCGCAGCTGCAGAAGGTGATGCGCAGCGGCAGTGCACCGTTGTCCGACGAGATCGCGCTGGCGCCGGAGGACATGTCAATGGCGGGGGTTCATGTGGGACAGGAGGTCTCGGTGGTGGCGGGCGGCGTCACGCGCGTCATGCGGGTGACCGAAGGGGACAGCGGATCCTTCGCCGATCGTGGGGCGGTCTCAGCCTCCGATGCCCCGACTGCGGTGGCGGTCCGGCTCGATTCGACCGGCGAGAACAGTGACCATGTCGTCGCATCGCTGCGTGACCTCGTTGCCGCCTCCACGCCCGACGCGACGTTCTCCGGCGGGGTCGAGATCGGACAGCAATTGGACGATGTGGTCACACTGGTCCTGCGGATCGTGCTGGCGCTGTTGGCCGTGGCGGTGATGGTGGCGCTGATCGGGGTGGGGAACACGATGGCACTGTCGGTCATCGACCGTCGTCGTGAGAACGCACTCCTGCGGGTGGTCGGTCTGAGTCGATCCGGAGTCCAGGCCATGCTGCTGATCGAGGCCGCCACGGTGGCGGCGGTGGCCTCCGCGTTGGGTGTGCTCCTGGGTACCGGCTATGGTCTTGCCGGTGCAGCCGCCGTGCTCGGCACCGAGAAGTTCGCCGCTCCGGACATGCCGTGGGGTGTGCTGACGGGCATCGTGGTGGTCGGTGGACTCGCCGGGTTGCTCGCCGCCGCGCTCCCGGCCCGGCACGCACTGCGTGCGGATCCGGCTGCGGCACTGTGAGAATGCGAATGCTGCCGTGCGGAAAATGCGGATACTTCGGCGCGGCTTGATGATTGGCAGGATCTCGATGTCTGGGTGCGGTGGACTTGACATCGAATAGAACGGATGTTCGACTTGTCCCCATGCGATGGGACGGTCAACTTCTGGCCTCCGAACCCGAATCGGGTGAGGACTCGGCCTCTCCGGCCCTGCCAGGGCTGGAGAGGGCCGGTCTGGTGCGGTCGGTTCAAACCCCCGACTTCGAGGGCGTGACCTTTCACGAGGTCCTGTGTAAGAGTGCGCTCAACAAGGTGCCCGACGGGGCGAAGGTTCCGTTCACGTGGTCGATCAATCCGATGCGCGGATGCCTGCACCAGTGTGTGTACTGCTTCGCCAGGGGTACACACGAATACCTCGATCTCGATGCCGGCCGTGACTTCGACACCCAGATCGTGGTGAAGATGAATGTCGCCGCGGTCCTGCGAAAGGAATTGTCGCGCAGGAGCTGGAAGCGGGAACCGGTGGCGCTCGGCACCAACTCCGATCCCTACCACCGGGCAGAGGGGCGCTACCGGCTGATGCCGGGGATCATCGGAGCCCTGGCCGATTCCGGTACGCCGATGTCGATCCTCACCAAGGGAACGTTGCTCCGCCGCGACCTTCCGCTCCTGTCACTGGCGTCCCAGAAGGTACCGGTGTCGATCGGGATCTCACTGGCGCTTCTCGACGAAGACCTGGGCAAGCATGTGGAGCCGGGGGCTCCGTCGGCCCGCGCGCGGCTGGATCTGATCACCGCGGTGCGGGACGCGGGTATGGATTGTCATGTGATGGCGGCGCCGATCCTGCCGCAGCTCACCGATTCCCGGGCCGCACTCGACGACTTGTTCGCGGCGCTGGCCGGTGCCGGCGCGACGTCGGTGACCGCGATTCCTCTGCATCTGCGTGGGCCGACCCGCAACTGGTATCTGACCTGGCTCGGCGAGAACCATCCCGCGCTGCTGAAGACCTACCGCCAGATCTACGGCCGTGGTGCCTACGCGGCCTCGGAATATCAGAAATGGCTGCGCGAGCGCATGACACCCCTGATCGAGAAACACGGGCTCGCCGGTCCTCCCGACGAAGGCCCAGGGGATAACCCGCTGCGCCGGGCGGCGCAGACGCATGCGCCCGTGAAAGAGCTTCAGCCAACCCTGTTCTGAGGTCAGGACAGGGTGGTGGTGACCTTCTCGGTGGCTGCGCGTGACGGCAGTTTGCTCTCATCGGGATGCGCCACCTGCACCAGGGAGCCGCCGGCGATCAGCGGCGTCAGCAGATGGACGATGAGGTTGTCGGTGGTATCCCAGAGGCCGGTGGACAGGACCCGGGAACCCGCCACGATCGCCGCGGCGCCGGCTGACGCGGTGGCAGCGGCGACGATCTCTGCCACGGTGCGGTCATCGAGTGCCGGATCGGCTGGGCCGCTTGGGCGGAACTGGTCTCCGTGCACCCGAACCGATGCCGCGTAGTCCGTCAGACCGATCGGTAGATTGCGCAGCGGCATGCCGAAGGGGTCGAGTGAGACCACCGCGATCTCGGGCGCCTGATCCATGCCGTCCAGACTGTCCATCGAGCAGAACGCCAGCGCGGCATCGTCGCTGTAACCCAGCCGCACGTGCATACCGGCCCACCACGCCCCGAGGAGTACGCCGGCGGTCTGCCAATGGGCGGGCAGGTCGACCGCGACGACGTCGCCGGGCATCAGCCCGAACTCGTCGCGAATCATGTTCGCGGTCTTGGCCGCCCAGTTGGCGGCCGTCAGACCCGACAGTTCGGTTCGTTCACCGGTGGCGTCGTTGTAATAGGTCAGAAGTGGCTGGGTGCCGTCTCTGGTCAGCGCCGGATCGAGGGCGGCGTCTGCAAGGGTGATCAATTGACACACTCCGGGCCGGTTCCACCGGCAGTGATTCGAGGGGCGGGTGGGGCGGGGG
>NZ_DATCVM010000135.1:0-1926 GCF_036566845.1 Williamsia sp. | reverse complement strand
CGGTCAGCGGCGGCGCCGCACAGATCCACCGCAGGGAACCGACCCCGAGTCCGGCGCCTGCGAGCACCTTCAGCGTTGACGCGGACATCCCGATCTCGCTGGCCGCCTACGAGCGGGCGTTCGAGGCGAAAGTGCGTTGGGAGGCAGGTCAGTTCGCCGACTCCGACGAGCTGGACTTCCCGCCGCGCTATCGCGTCCGCGCCGACGGCGCCCTGGCCACCGACTACGAGCTGGTGCCGCTACCGCGCACCGGCACGGTTTACACCGAGACCACGGTGCACATCCCGGTGCCCGGTCTGCGAACGCCGTACTCGCTCGTCATCGTCCAGCTCGACGGTGTCGACGTGCGCGCGTTGGTGAAGGTCACCGGTGCCCCGGCAGGCACGGTGGACATCGGTGACCGCGGTCGGCTGGCCCTTCGCCGGGTCGCGGTGCGCTCCGGGGTGCCGGACTACGGATATGCGTTCGAGCCCGAGAGGGCGGCCGCATGAGGAACGTCGCGATCGTCGGCGCCGGGATGACGCCGTTCGCGGAACATTTCGCGCTCGGCATCAAGGACCTGCTGCCGATGGCCTTCTCCGAGTGCGCAGGCACCGTGGACAAGGGTCTGGCCAAGGGCGATCTGCAGGCCGCGTGGTTCGGCGCGATGGGCACCGCCGACGGGTTTCCGTCCGGGATCCTCGCCGACACGCTGGGCCTACCGGATTTGCCAGTGACCCGCATCGAGAACTCATGCGCAACCGGACACGACGCCATTCGCAACGCGCTGTTCGCCGTCGCGTCCGGTGCGTTCGACGTGGCGCTGGTGATGGGTGCCGACAAGCTGCGGGACACCACATCGGCCGACATGCTGTGGGAATGGGAGGGCATGGCGCGCGACATGGCCTGGGATTATCCTCTCGGTCTGGTCGCGCCTGCGGGATTCGCTTTACATGTTCGCCGATATCTCCACGAATCTCCGGCAACTGAAGAACACTTAGCCATGGTGGCCGTCAAGAACCACCGCCACGGAGTCAACAACCCCAAGGCGCGGTCGCGCTTCGAGATCACGATGGAGCAGGCCCTGAACGCACCGATGGTGGTGACCCCGTTCCGGCTCTACGACTGCGCGCCGCAGAGCGACGGCGCCGCAGCGCTCGTGATCGCGGCCGAAGACGTCGTCGACCGCTTCACCGACAAGCCCGTCTGGATCCGGGGCGTCGGGCTGGGCCTGGACTCGGTGATGCACCAGCACAAGCCGGACATGACCATGCTGCCCGCGACCACCCGCGCGGCCAAGCAGGCCTTCGCGATGGCCGGCATGACCCCGGCGGATGTGGACGTCGCCGAGGTGCACGACTTCCTGACCGGAATCGAGCTGATGAGCTACGAGGACCTGGGCTTCGCCGAACGGTTCGGTGGCTACAAACTGCTGGAGGCCGAGGTGACCAGCGTCGGCGGGGGGCTCCCCGTCAACCCCAGTGGCGGCCTGAAAGCGAAAGGTCACCCGCCGGGGGCCACAGGTGTGGCACAGTGCGTCGAGTTGTTTCAACAGTTGCGAGGCGAGGCCGTCAACCAGGTCGACGGCGCCCGAATCGCCCTGGCGCACAACCTTGGCGGCCCGACAGCCGTATCGGCCGTGACGATCCTAGAAGGACCCGGAGGACTCAACTGATGGCGAGTAAGGGGCCGGAGCGTTGGTCGACCGGTATTGCGTTGCCGAATGGGCTGTCGGGTGCGATGGCGGCTGTGGGTGGGTTCTTCTCGATGGCGTTGGATGCGGTGCGGTTTGTTTTTGTGCGGCCGTTTCAGTGGCGGGAGTTTCTGGAGCAGTGCTGGTTTGTGGCGAAGGTGTCGATGGCCCCGACGCTGCTGGTGGCGATTCCGTTCACGGTGCTGGTGAGCTTCACGCTCAACATTCTGTTGCGTGAGTTGGGTGCGGCGGAT
>NZ_DATCVM010000134.1:0-15372 GCF_036566845.1 Williamsia sp. | reverse complement strand
AGAGACCACCTCGGTCTTCCGGGCCGATTTCATCAAAGAGATGGAGTCGACCGGTGGTTCTGCGACCACCTCCGCGGACAGCGGAGTGGAACGCCTGTCAGCAGGCACTGCATTGCTCGTCGTCAAGCGCGGCCCCAACGCCGGCTCTCGTTTTCTGCTCGATCAAGCGACCACCTCGGCCGGTCGGCATCCCGACAGCGACATCTTTCTCGATGACGTCACCGTCAGCCGTCGCCATGCTGAGTTCCGTTTGGGCGCAGGCGAGTTCCAGGTGGTCGATGTCGGCAGCCTGAACGGCACGTATGTCAACCGCGAGCCAGTGGATTCCGCGGTTCTGGCGAACGGTGACGAGGTTCAGATCGGTAAGTTCCGGTTGGTCTTCCTGACCGGCCCCAGTGGTGACGAAGGTTCCGCGGACGCGTGACCTCTCCGGCGGCGGGGCAGCATTCTGAAGGATCGATGTCCATCGGCTCGGTCCTCGATCAGCTGCGCGGTGAATTCCCTGACGTGACGATCTCGAAGATCCGATTTCTCGAGTCCGAAGGTCTGGTCACCCCCGAGCGGTCTCCGTCCGGGTATCGCCGATTCAGCAGAGCGGATTGTGAGCGGCTCCGGTTTGTCCTGACCGCTCAGCGTGATCGTTACCTGCCGCTCAAGGTCATCAAAGAACAGCTCGACGAAATCGACCGCGGTACCCGTCCTGATGCACCGACGGGTACCCGGTTGTTGTCGTCGGCAAAGAACTGGGTGGCTCCGGCCACGGATTTCTCGCAGGACGGCGGCGGCCGCCTGAGCCGCGACTCGCTGCTCGAAAGTACCGGGGTCGATTCGGCATTCTTGACCGAACTCGTCGACAACGGACTTCTTGTCCCCGGACCGCGGGGATTCTTCGACGAAGACGCGGTGCGGCTGGTGACGGCTGCGTCCGCGCTCGCCAACTTCGGCGTTCAGGCGCGGCACCTTCGCGCCTTCAAGGTGTCGGCCGACCGAGAGGCCGGCCTAGTCGCGCAGATCGCCAACCCCATCGCCAAAGGCAAGGGAACCGGTGCCCGAGACCGTGCCGAAGAGATGGTTCGTGAGATCGCAGCGCTGTCGGTGACCCTGCACACCCAGCTCGTGAAGCAAGCGGTGCGCGAAGTTCTCGATTAGCGCGAAGTTCTCGATCAGAGGGCCCGTTCTCCGGTCAGTCCGGAGGTTCTCGGTCGTCCGGCAGGCATCCTTGCCATAGGATTAGGGCGGTGAAGAATTCGCCCCGCACAAGCTTGGGAGGGCCGACCGCATGAGTGAAATGCGCGTAGTAGGTATCCGTGTGGAACCTCCACAGAGTCAACCGGTACTGCTCCTGCAGGAAACCGCCGGTGAACGTTACCTGCCGATTTGGATCGGTCAGAGTGAAGCAGCGTCAATCGCCTTGCGGCAAAAGGGTGTTGAACCTCCTCGTCCCCTGACCCATGACCTGATCGTCAATCTGATCAGTGCCCTGGGCCACGAACTGCTCGAGGTCCGGATCGTGGACATGCAGGAGGGCACGTTCTACGCCGACCTCGTGTTCGCCGGAGATCTGCGGATCTCGGCCCGGCCGTCGGATTCGGTGGCGATCGCGCTGCGCGCCGAGGTCCCGATTTTCGCCGAAGAGTCCGTACTGGCCGAAGCAGGATTGCTGATGCCCTCGGATGATCCGGAAGAAACGGACGAAGCGGAGCCGGCGTCCGAGGTCAAAGAAGACGAGGTCGAGAAGTTCAAAGAGTTTCTCGACTCGGTCTCGCCGGACGATTTCAAGGCGTCCGGCGGGGCATAGCCCGGTGTTGCGGTAACACACGAATCCGTTCCGTGAGGCGGCATTTCGCTCTGGCGAGTCTGGTCACAGAACGGAAACCGACGGGTCACGAATTGCCTAAAGCTCAAGTTTAGGTTCAGGGTTATGGCGAGTCGCGTTGATCCGGACCCGCTGCGGCCATACGGTTCTCATAACCGCGGAAGTTGCGGAGATGTGATTTTGATCAGTCAGTACGCGTAAACTTGGCCCGTCGGAGCCAGGATGCGCACATTGGCGGTCACCGACCAGCACGCGAGGAGAACCCAGTGGGCGATCAGCCACACGACGGTGAGAACGGCGACCTGGGGGCGCAGGTTGCGACCCCCGAGGCAGACACCGCGATCGGCGGCCCGAACAGGCTAGGCCAGGGCTCCCTGGAAGACATCGCGCCGGGCCTGTTCCCGAACGACACCGTTCCGGATGAACTCGTCGGCTACCGCGTCCCCAGCGCCTGCCAGATCGCCGGGATCACGTACCGGCAGCTCGATTACTGGGCCCGCACCTCGCTGGTGGTGCCGTCGATCCGGGGCGCTGCCGGCTCCGGTAGCCAGCGGCTCTATTCGTTCAAGGACATCCTGGTCCTGAAGATCGTCAAGCGTCTCCTCGACACCGGCATCTCCCTCCAGAACATCCGGGTTGCCGTCGATCACCTGCGCAAGCGTGGTGTCGAGGATCTGGCCCGCATCACCCTTTTCTCCGACGGCACCACCGTGTACGAGTGCACGTCCGCCGAAGAAGTCGTCGACCTGCTGCAGGGCGGTCAGGGTGTGTTCGGTATCGCCGTCAGTGGCGCCATGCGTGAGCTGACCGGAACCATCGCGGACTTTCCCGCCGAACGCGCCGACGGCGGCGTCACGGAAGCTGCTCCCGAGGACGAATTGGCGTCGCGTCGCAAGAGCCGCGCCCGTCGCACCGGTTAGGACCGCTGCCCGTACACTGGGACTGCGTCGCAGCGACACGGGAGAGAGTCATCCGCGAGATGACCGCCGAAGGAGCAATACCTCTCCGTCAAACTCTCAGGCAACAAGGACCGTGTCGACGTCGGCGTCTCTGGAGAGTGACGGTACAAACCGTCCGCCCATGGTGAAAGGTCGCGCTCGTCGCGGCTGAATCTCTCAGGCGTTCTGCAGGCCTCGGCCCTGCGGGATAGGACAGAGGGGGAGGACCGGCGTCCGGCCGACAGGTCGGCACTACACGTGGTCGGCCCTTCGTGGCGGACCACCGCGGAGGTCCTATCCATGAGCGGCACCCCTTTCACCGACCGTCATATCGGGCCCGACGCGGGAGAACTCGACCGCATCCTGGCAGTTGTCGGCGCCACCTCACTCGATGACCTGGCGCAGCAGGTCGTGCCGTCCGGGATTCTCGACACCCCGGAGGACAACGGTCTCGACGTCTTGCCGCCGGCGATCTCCGAACACGAGGTTCTCGCGGAACTCGCTTCACTCGCCGACGAGAACACCGTCGCCACCTCGATGATCGGTCTGGGCTATTACGACACGTTGACGCCGCCCGTCCTGATCCGCAACATCATCGAGAACCCGGCCTGGTACACGGCGTACACGCCGTATCAGCCGGAGATCAGTCAGGGCCGTCTCGAGGCGCTGCTGAACTTCCAGACGATGGTCTCCGACCTCACCGGCATGGAGGTGGCCAACGCGTCCATGCTCGATGAGTCGACGGCCGCGGCCGAGGCCATGACACTTCTACGCCGCGCAGGCAAGAGCAAGTCGCCGCGATTCCTCGTCGACGCAGATCTCTTCCCGCAGACCGCCGCGGTGATCGCCACCCGCGCGGAGCCGCTCGGAATCGAGGTCGTCACCGCTGATCTGACCGCGGGTCTGCCCGAGGGCGAGTTCTTCGGTGTCCTGGCACAGACGCCCACCGCCTCCGGGCGGGTCATCGACAGTGCGGCACTCATCGACGCAGCCCATGAGCGAGGCGCTCTTGTCGCCGTGGGTGCCGACCTCTTGGCCATGACGCTGATCACCCCTCCCGGCGAACAGGGTGCAGACGTCTGCTTCGGAACCACCCAGCGCTTTGGCGTCCCCATGGGATTCGGCGGACCGCACGCCGGATACCTCGCTGTGCATTCCAAGCATGCCCGTCAGCTCCCCGGCCGGCTCGTGGGAGTCTCCAAGGACGCCGACGGCAATCTCGCCTACCGGTTGTCGCTGCAGACCCGCGAACAGCACATCCGACGGGAGAAGGCGACCAGCAACATCTGCACTGCGCAGGTGCTGCTCGCCATCCTCGCGGCGATGTACGCCAGCTACCACGGCGGCGACGGACTCCGTGCGATCGCGCGGCGTGTCCACGGACATGCCACCTCGATCGCCAACGCACTCGGAGGCAAGGTCGTCCATGCCAACTTTTTCGACACGGTGCTCGCCCGCGTACCGGCACAGGCCGAATCCGTGGTCGTCGCCGCCCGTACCCGCGGTATCAACCTGCGGCTGGTCGACACCGATCACGTGTCGGTCGCCTGTGATGAGGCGACAACCGACGCACACGTGACAGCGGTGCTCGAGGCGTTCGGTGTGCCCGCGGCCGGGGCGGTGGCCGACGCCGACGGTGCCGGGGTCGCCGACCGCACCTCCGACTTCCTCACGCACCCGGCCTTCAACCGCTACCGCACCGAGACGGCGATGATGCGCTACCTGCGGATGCTCGCCGACAAGGACATCGCGTTGGACCGCAGCATGATTCCGCTGGGCTCATGCACGATGAAGCTCAACGCCGCCGCGGAGATGGAGGCCATCACCTGGCCGACGATCGCCAAGCTGCACCCGTTCGCGCCCGCTGATCAGGTGACGGGGATCCGCACGATCATCGCGACGCTCGAAGAGTGGCTCGTCGCGATCACCGGTTACGACCGGGTGAGCCTGCAGCCGAACGCCGGCTCACAGGGTGAATACGCCGGGCTGCTCGCGATCCGTGAATACCACCGCAGCCGCGGCGACAAGAACCGCACGGTCTGCCTGATCCCGTCGAGCGCTCACGGCACCAACGCGGCATCGGCCGTCATGGCCGGGATGCGGGTCGTGGTCGTGGCCTGCCGCGAGAACGGCGACGTCGATGTCGACGACCTGCGTGCCAAGATCGAGGCCAACGCCGCAGAACTGTCGGCGATCATGATCACCTACCCGTCCACTCACGGAGTCTTCGAACACGAGATCGGCGACATCTGTGCCGCGGTCCACGACGCCGGCGGCCAGGTCTACGTCGACGGCGCAAACCTCAATGCCCTTGTCGGCGTTGCGCGGCCGGGCCGGTTCGGTGGCGACGTCAGTCACCTCAACCTGCACAAGACCTTCTGCATCCCGCACGGCGGCGGCGGCCCCGGAGTCGGACCGATCGGGGTGCGCGAGCATCTGGCGCCGTTCCTGCCCGGACATCCACTGGCCGACGAGTTGCCCGGCGAGCTGACGATCTCGGGTGCCCCCTATGGGTCCGCATCGATTCTGCCGATCACCTACGCCTACATCCGGATGATGGGTGCCGAGGGACTGCGGCAGGCAACCCTGACGGCGATTGCTTCGGCGAACTACATCGCTGTCCGGCTGCGCGATCACTTTCCGGTGCTCTACACCGGTGCCGGTCACCGCGTGGCCCACGAATGCATCATCGACCTGCGCCCGCTGACGAAGAGCAGCGGTGTCACGGTCGACGACGTCGCAAAACGACTGGCCGACTATGGTTTTCACGCTCCGACGATGAGCTTCCCGGTGGCCGGGACCTTGATGATCGAACCCACCGAAAGCGAGAACCTCGACGAGATCGATGCATTCTGCGACGCGATGATCTCGATCCGCGCTGAGATCGGCAAGGTCGAGTCCGGCGACTGGTCGCTCGACGACAACCCGTTGCAGGGGGCGCCGCACACCGCAGAGTGCCTGGTCGGGGAGTGGGATCACGGTTACGACCGCATGGTTGCCGTCTACCCGAACGGGCTGCCGTCCGCTGGTGGCCGCCCCAAGGTCTGGCCGGGTGTGCGCCGGATCGATGGTGCCTTCGGCGATCGGAACCTGGTCTGCAGTTGCCCACCGATCGAGGCCTTCGCCTGATCTTGACTTCCGATCGGGCAGGGGTCAGGTGCGCCGCGCGAGTGTCTCGGTGATCGCGTTCTGAGCCTCTGCCGGGGGCGCGGGCATCGGGGTCGGTGTCTCCGGGAAGTCCACGGCTGCCGTCGGTGGCGGTAGTTCGCCTCCGCCACGGAAACCCAGTTGGGTGATCGCCGAGATGTGCTCGGGCGCGTGGACATAGCTGATGAAGGTGCTGACGGCGTCGCGCTGAGCGACGTCGACCTGTTCGCCGGTCAACGTGATCACCGGGAAGTCGGCCACCGGTGTCGGACCGGTCGGCAGCAGCGACACCACACCGGCGTTGGCTCCGTCTTTGGTGAGCTTGTAGAGCTGTTGCTCGGTGATGGGCACGGCGTGGATTGCGCCGGACGCCGGGTCCGTCTGCTCGGCGATCATCTGTACCCCGCTCTCCGAAGACCCGAGGTCGGTCGGTGGCGCCTGGGACTGCATGGCCTGCAGCGTCGAGGTCACCAGCGGAGAGGTCGCGTCCTCGACCGACAGGGCACCGCTCGGCGTCCGGGAGACCTCCATCGCGATCGCCTGGGCGGCGAGTACCGTCGCATCGGATTGCGGCCCCATCGGCATGGCCATCTTCAAGGAGCCCCAGCCCGGCAGGCCCAGCTGCCGCATCGCGGTCTCGGACCGCTGCAGGGTGGGGAGTTCGATCCATCCGACGTTGCCCGTCATGGCCTCTTTGGCCTCGGCGGGCACGGCCAGGACCACGGGCGAGGTCACCAGCGACGCGGGTGCGCCTTCGACGATCTCGGGTTTGGCGGCCGTCAGCTGTGAACTCCAGACCGACGACTGCGGGATCCAGGCTGCCGGATACTGACCGCGCGACGCCGGGTCCCACGTCCCCGTGAGTCCTTCGAGGGTCACCTTCGCATCAGACGGGCGGACATCGATGGTGATACACCAGTCGCGGCTGACCGGATTGGTGGCGTTGTATTCTGTCGCGACGGATTTCAGCGGTTCGGCCAGGGACGGATCGCTGATGACCGCGACCGTCAGATCGCCTTCCACACACCGCTTGGCGGCATCCTGGCCCTGCTTGGTGAGTCGATCACCCAGCATCGACCAGAGGAAGCCCACCACCACGAGCACCACAACGATGGCAACCACAACCAGAAGGCCACGGCTGATACCCCTACTGCCGCCGGCTCTGCGATGCTCGCCCACAAACACCTCGATCCACGTCGATGTGACAACCCGACCTGCGCACTTCCGGACCGGTGAAGTGATCACCAGTCCGGAAAGCGCGAGCTGTCGTGGGGCAGTCTATGCGGTGCGCTATGCGTACGTGCGAGAGGTCACACCCCAGAGCTCACACCGGGGACGCGGTGCACACGACCTTCCGGCGCTCGTCGTACGTGTAATAGGTCTCCGCTTCCTCCGGGCAACCGGTCTCGTCGACCGTGTCGGTCAGCACCGCGAGGATCTTCTCACCGCTGGGATCGGTGCACGGAACCTGGGTTGTGCTCTCGTAGCCGACGGCCATGTCGAAGCATTTGCCGACAACCCAGTCGACGTCGAGGCACAGGACACCGGTGGTGGAACCGGCCAGTGTTTCGTAGTAGGTCTGGTCGACATCGGAGGGACAGGCATCCTCGGTGGCGACCTTCGCGACGATGACGTAGTGCGAATCGGTGGTACCGCAAGTCGCCGAGTCGATCTCGGCATCCATCATCGTGCCGCCGAGATTCACACAATCACCGACCTCGGCATCGATCTCGCTGATGTCGCCGCTGTCCTCGATGGTCGTCGACGTTGAGGCGGACTCTGTAGATTCAGCCGATTCCGACGCGATTGACGATGCGCCCGAAACCGGTGTGGCCGTACCGCTTTCGTCGTCGCCGCAACCGGTGGCCAGTGCCGCCACCAACACCGCACCGAATGTGAACACCACACACCGACGGATACCAGAAATCACTGTCAATCTCCCTGATCAGTTGTGGCCCGGGCGAATTGCCCGGGCCACAACTGAAGTTAGCAGAGCTTTACCTCTGGTTCGCGATCGGCTGACTCGGTCGAAACGGTCAGGCGTTGGCTGCTTTGTACTCGCGACGACGGCGATGCAGGATCGGCTCGGTGTAACCGTTGGGCTGCGCACCGCCTTCGAGGATGAGCTCCTTGGCCGCGCTGAACGCGATGTTCGACGCGAAGTCGGGAGCCATCGGTCGGTACGTCGGATCGCCGGCATTCTGCTGATCGACCACCGGTGCCATCCGCTCGAGTGCGGCGACCACATCGGACTCGGTGACGATGCCGTGGTGCAACCAGTTCGCCAGGAGCTGGCTGGAGATCCGCAGGGTGGCGCGGTCTTCCATCAGGGCGACGTCGTGGATGTCGGGCACCTTCGAACAACCGACGCCGGCGTCGATCCAGCGGACGACGTAGCCCAGGATCGACTGGCAGTTGTTGTCGAGCTCTTCGCGCTTTTCCTCATCCGACCAGTTGGTGTTCGGCGCGAGCGGGATGGTCAGGATGTCGTCGACCGATGCCGGGTCACGCTTGGCCAACTCGAACTGACGCTTGAACACGTCGACCTGGTGGTAGTGCAGGGCGTGCAGGGTGGCGGCGGTCGGGGACGGCACCCACGCGGTGTTGGCGCCGGCTTTGGGGTGACCGATCTTCGTCTCGAGCATGTCGGCCATCAGGTCGGGCATCGCCCACATGCCCTTGCCGATCTGTGCCTTGTGCTGCAGGCCGGCGTGCAGGCCGGTGTCGACGTTGAAGTCCTCGTAGGCCTTGATCCACGTCTGCGACTTCATCTCGGCCTTGCGCACGACGGCGCCGGCTTCCATCGAGGTGTGGATCTCGTCGCCGGTGCGATCGAGGAAGCCGGTGTTGATGAAGACCACACGATCTTCGGCCGCCTTGATGCAGGCCTTCAGGTTCACGGTGGTGCGGCGTTCCTCGTCCATGATGCCGACCTTCAGGGTGCCGGTGGGCAGTCCCAGGACTTCCTCGACGCGGCCGAAGAGTTCAACGGTGAACGCCACCTCGTCGGGACCGTGCATCTTGGGCTTGACGATGTAGATCGAGCCGCTGCGGGAGTTCTGCAGACCGTGGACCTCGAGGCCGTGTTTGCCGATCAGCGAGGTGAACAGCGCATCGAGGATGCCCTCGGGCACCGCGTCGCCATCGGCGGTGATGATCGCGTCGTTGGTCATCAGGTGGCCGACGTTGCGCACGAACAGCAGTGAGCGGCCGTGCAGCAGGAGACCGGAACCGTCGGGCGCGGTGTATTCGCGGTCCGGGTTCAGGACTCGCGTGAACGTCTTGCCGCCCTTGGTGACCTCTTCGGCAAGATCACCCTTGTTCAGGCCCAGCCAGTTGCGGTAGCCGGTCACCTTGTCGTCGGCGTCCACAGCGGCCACCGAGTCCTCGAAGTCCATGATGGTGGTGATCGCCGACTCGACGAGCACATCCTTGACGCCGGCGGCATCGGTCGAACCGATCGGGGACTCGGCGTCGATCTGGAGTTCCAGGTGAAGTCCATTGTGGCGCAGCAGGATACCGGTGGGCGCCGACGGCTCGCCGGTGTAGCCCGCGAATGCGGCCGGGTCGGCGAATCCGGTGGTCGAACCATCGGCGAAGGAGATCACAACCGCGGCTCCGTCGACGACGTAGGAGGTCGCGTCGGCGTGCTTGCCGCTTTCCAGGGGGACGGCCTCATCGAGGAAGTTCTTGGCGAACGCGATGACCTTGTCACCGCGAACCTTGTTGTACGACTTACCCTTTTCCGCACCGTCGGCCTCGGAGATGGCGTCGGTTCCGTAGAGCGCGTCGTAGAGCGACCCCCAGCGCGCATTGGATGCGTTCAGCGCGAACCGGGCGTTGAGGATCGGGACCACGAGCTGAGGTCCGGCGGTGCTGGTGATCTCGGTGTCGACACCGGTGGTGCTGATCTCGAAATCGGCGGGCACCTCGGTGAGGTAACCGATCTCGGTCAGGAAGGCCTTGTAGGCCGCGAAGTCGAAATCGGCCGGCGTGGCCGGCTTGTTGTCGCGGTGCCACTGATCGATCTTGGCCTGCAGGTCGTCGCGAACCGCGAGGAGTTCGGCGTTCCGGGGGCTCAGATCGTTGATGACCGCCGCTGCACCCGACCAGAACGATTCCTGGTCCACTCCGGTACCCGGCAGGGCCTCGTTGTTGATGAAGTCGTACAGAACCGACGCAACTTGCAAGCCGCCGTCCACGGTGACGCGCTGAGCCATAACCGGCCTCACTCTCTTTCGATCAAGGGCACTGATGCCGCATATGTTACTCGTTGGTAGCAATTGGATTCAGCTGGGCAAGGATCGCTTGTCCCGCAGTTCAGGCACTTGTTGTCCGATCGGACAGGCTCCGGCAGCGCTCGAGCAGGTCGGCGCGTAGTGCCTGGGCCCGGCGGGCGAGCCCGGACTGCACCCCGATGTACTCCGCCCGTCCCGCCGGTTCCTCGATCTGAATCGGCGCCATGCCGAACTCCGAAAGGTCGTACGGGCTCGCCCGCATGTCGATCTCGCGATGGTGGAGCGCCAAGTCGAATGCGTCGGCGATCACGTCCGACGGGAGCAGAGGTGCCAGTTTGTACGACCACTTGTAGAGGTCCATGCCGGCGTGCAGACAGCCTGGTTGTTCGAACTCTGGCTGTGTACGTCTATTTAACACTGTGAGGTTCAGCGGCCGGGCAGGCGGGGTGAAGAACCGGAAGGCATCGAAGTGTGTGCAGCGCGGCGGTTGCGACCGCACCACCTCGTCTGTCTCGGCGGGACTCAGACGCAGCGGAACGCCGGCATGACGGATCTGTTCGGGTGATGCCTGATAGACCATCGCCCACTCGTGCATCCCGAAGCAGTTGAGGCGCGGCGTCCGTTCTGCGGTCGCAGAGAGCAGATGGACGACGTAGTCGATCGTCTCGCGGCGTTTGTCCAGGAAGTCGCGGCCGACGGTCACCAGGTCTCCGCAACGCACATATCCGCGGTAGTCGAGGTGGTGCCGGGCGGAGCGCCCCTGCAACCCGACCCCGAACCCGGGATGCCAGCGCCGGAGTTGTGCCGGCCGAAAGCTGTAGTAGGTGAACAGGAATCCCCAGACCGGATGTACGGCATCACCGACGTCGGGGGTGGTATACCGGGATGGATGGCGTTCGAGGAGTTCATCGATCCGCTGCCGGTGCTCGTCAGCCGCGCCCTGCCACTCCGACTCGGCGAGTCGGTCGAGAAGCGCACCGGGCGAGGTCATACCCGGTGCGTTTCGTCGCGCACCGTTCCCACGAACTCCTCGACGAGGTCTTCGAGTGCGACCACGGCAACCGTGCGGCCGTTGGTGTCGACGACCGCGGCCAGGTGCGAACTGGTGCGGCGCATCGCATTGGTGGCCTCGTCGAGCGCGGTGCTGTCGGCCAGGACCGGCAGGGGGTGGATCTTGTCGACGCCGATGATGGTGTCGGGGCCGACGTTCTCGTCGAGGATTTCGTCGAGGACGTCCTTCAAATGCAGATAGCCGGTGTAGGTGCCGTCGGTTCCGCGGACCGGGTAACGGCTGAATCCGGTGTCGGTGACGGCCTTCTCGACCGAGCCGAGAGTCGGACCGACCCGGCCGGTCTCCGGATCGGCGGTCACCTGGACGCTGCGGAGTTCGGTGAGCGGTATCGCGACCTCGAGCACGGTACGTCCCGAGGTCTGGAGTGCCCGGGTGAGCCGGGTGTGCTCCTCCTCGTCGATCAGGCCCTCGCGCCGGGATTCGCCGAGCATCTGCGCGAGTTCATTGGCCGAGACCGTGGCGTCGAGTTCGTCCTTCGGCTCGACCCGCAGCAGTCGAAGTGACAGATTGGCCACCCAGTTGTAGAACGCGATCAGGGGCCGGGCGAGCTTGATGAACATGAGGTGTGTCGGCACCAAGAACATGGCCGAACGTTCCGGACCGGCGAGCGCGAGGTTCTTGGGGACCATCTCACCGAGCAGGATGTGGAGCACCACAACCAGCGACAGTGCCAGGGCGAACGCGATCGGATGCAGAAGGCCGTGAGGTACGTGCGCGAGTTCCAGCGGCTTCTCGATCAAGTGAGCGATCGCGGGCTCACCGACACGTCCGAGGAGGATCGAACAGATCGTGATGCCGAGCTGTGCCGCGGCCAGCATCAGCGAGAGATGCTCGCCCGCTTCGATGACCGTGCGCGCTCGGCGCTTACCCTGCTCTTCCAAGGCCTCGAGCCGGTCGCGGCGAGCGGAGATCAGCGAGAACTCGGCACCCACGAAGAATGCATTGCCGGCGAGCAACAGTACTGCGAGCAGCACGCCCCAGAGGTCATTCATCGGTGACCCGATCGTTTGCTTCCGAGTCGTCGGAATCGGGGTGCGGGGTCAGTGCCACCGTGTCGATCCGGCGTCCGTCCATCCGGACCACCCGGGCGCGCCACCGCTGCTGGGGGGCGTCATCGTCATCATCGTCATCGTCGGCTCCGCTGTAACGGACCGGCAGATCGACGACGTCGCCTTCGCGGGCGATCCGGCCGAGTTCGTACATGAGGAGTCCACCGAGGGTGTCGTACTGACCTTCGGGTGCGCGATAGCCGATCGCATCGAGGAGTTCGTCGATACGCAGCAACCCGGTCAGCAGATAGCCGTCGCCCTCACGCTGGACGTCGGCCTGTTCGTCGTCGTGCTCGTCGGTGACATCCCCGACGATTTCCTCGATGAGGTCCTCGGTGGTGACGATCCCGGCGGTTCCGCCGTACTCGTCGACCACGACAACAACCTGGAGGCCGTCGGCGCGGATCTGTTCCATGAGTGAGTCGCCGTCGAGGCTGGCCGGTACGACGGAGACGGCCCGGGCGAGGGTGTGCAGCTCAGTGGTGCCGCGCTGAGCCATCGGGACCGTGAACGCCTGTTTGACGTGGACGACACCGCTGATGTTGTCGAGGTCGCCGCCGTCGAGGACCGGGAACCGGGAGTAGCCCGTCCGCGACGACGCGAGGATCAGATCGCGCACGGTGTCGTGGATGTCGAGGCATTCGACGGTGACCCGCGGCGACATCAGATCTTCCGCGGTGAGCTTCCCGAATTGCAACGACCGATCGACCAGCGCCGCGGTGCCGGGGTCGAGTGCACCCTGACGTGCCGAGTTGCGCACCAGAGATCCCAGTTCCTGCGGCGACCGCGCCGACCGCAATTCCTCGGCGGGCTCGACACCCAGGTGGCGGACCAGCCAGTTGGCGGTGCCGTTGAGGGTGTTGATGAGCCACCGGAACGCCGCCGAGAACATGCTCATCGGTCCGGCGGTGGCGCGTGCGGTCGGAAGCGGCCTGGAGATCGCCAGGTTCTTGGGGATGAGCTCCCCGAGAACCATCGACAGTGACGTCGCGATAACCAGCGCGAGGATCAGCGAGATCGCGGCGTCGGCGCCATCGGGAACCCCGAGTGCCTCGAACAGCGGCTCGAAGAGCTGCGCCAGCACCGGCTCGGCGATGTACCCGGTGACCAGGGTCGTGATGGTGATCCCGAGCTGGGCGCCGGACAGCTGGAACGAGAGTGTCTTGTGCGCCCGGCTGACCTGACGCGAACGGAGATCACCCCGGGTCCGGACATCGTTCTCGACGGTGGACCGTTCGAGCGCGGTGAGCGAGAACTCGGCGGCGACGAACAGCGCAGTGCCCAGTGTGAGAGCGATGAAGCCGAGCAGGCTGCCGATCAATATCAGTGCTTGCATCAGCGGTCACCGCGGTGAGTGACGCCTCGAGGTGCCATGGGCACCAATCCAGCCTCCATGTTCAGGGGATCAGGTGAGGATGTCGCCTGGGACATCGGGTCGATCGTATCGGGTTACCAGCCCGTAGGTAACGGGCGTCCCTCGGCGAACCCGGCCGCGGACTGGACCCCGAGGATCGCTTTTTCGTGCAGTTCGTCGAGCGATCGCGCGCCGACGTACGTTGCCGTCGACCGAACACCCGAACAAATGTGGTCGATCAGGTCCTCGACGCCCGGCCGTTCGGGGTCGAGTGCGATGCGCGACGTCGAAATACCCTCTTCGAACAGTGCTTTCCGGGCGCGGTCGAAGGCACTGTCGGTGGCGGTGCGCGCGGCGACCGCCCGTTTCGACGCCATCCCGAAACTCTCCTTGTACGGTTTGCCCGACCGGTCCCATTTCAGGTCACCCGGGCTTTCGTATGTGCCGGCGAACCACGAGCCGACCATCACGTTCGACGCCCCGGCCGCCACGGCGAGGGCAACGTCGCGCGGATGCCGCACACCGCCGTCCGCCCACACGTGCGCGTTCGATTCCTTTGCGGCAGCGGCACATTCGGCGACTGCCGAGAACTGTGGACGACCGACGCCGGTCATCATGCGGGTGGTGCACATCGCGCCCGGCCCGACACCCACCTTGACGATGTCGGCACCCGCGGAGATCAGATCCCGGGTGCCTTGCGCCGACACGACGTTGCCCGCGCAGATCGGGACACCGAGGTCGGCGTCGGCGATCTGCTCGAGGACCGCGAGCATCTTCTCCTGATGTCCGTGCGCGGTGTCGACAACGATGAGGTCGGCGCCGGCCTGCATCAGCGAGATTGCCTTGCCACGAGCATCACCGTTGACACCGACCGCGGCGGCGACCCGCAACCGGCCGTTCGCGTCGAGGTTGGGTTCGTAGATGCCGGCCCGGACGGCGCCGACCCGGGTCAACACGCCCGCGAGTGAGCCGTCGGCTTCGGTCAGCACCGCGAGGTCGGCGTGCCTGGCGTCGAGGAGTTCGAACAGTTCACGTGCGGGTGTGCCGACCGGCGCCGACACGAAGTCGGGGTCGAGGACCTCGGTCAGCCGGGCGAACCGGTCGACGTCTGCGCAGGCGGCTTCGGTGACCACCCCGATCGGGGTCGCGGCATCGGAGTCGAGCACGATCAGGGCTCCGTGGGCGCGCTTGGGCAGCAGGGCCACGGCATCGGAGACCGCTGCCTCCCCACCGAGGACCACCGGGGTGTCCGCGACCAGGTGGCGTCCTTTGACAAACTCGATCATCTCGGCGGCCGCGGTGATCGGCAGATCCTGTGGTAGCACCACCAGGCCGCCGCGGCGGGAGACGGTCTCGGCCATCCGGCGTCCGGCCACCGCCGTCATGTTGGCAACAACCAGCGGAATCGTGGTGCCCGAGCCGTCGGCGGACGAGAGATCGACGTCGAAACGGGAGGTGACGTCGGTGCGACCGGGCACCAGGAACACGTCGTCGTAGGTCAGGTCATGACTCGGGAAATGATCATCGAGGAATCGCACGTAGGTCAATACTACGCAGCGGTGGACACGACCGTGCAGACCGTTCGTCAATGCTCCACATACACGAAGATGCTCCACATACACGAAGATGCTCCACGTATTTGTGGAGCGTCTTCGCATAGGCGGAGCGGCTGCGGGTGTCGGGAGGTCAGGCCTGGATTTCGGTGCGGCCTTCGCTCCAGAGTGTGTGGAATGCGCCTTCTTTGTCGATGCGTTGGTA
>NZ_DATCVM010000133.1:0-23346 GCF_036566845.1 Williamsia sp. | reverse complement strand
CGCCAGCAATTCCCGCCACTTGTCGAACGCGACGTTGGCCGTGGCCGCGACCTCGGGTTCGTCCGGCGCAGACATCGCCGCGGCGACCACCGGACAGCCGAGTGCGAACTCCGAGTCGACAAGTTCTCGCTTCCACCATTTGATCAGTCCATCGATGGCCTCGGTCGGCGTCCGCGTGGCCGTCAGATGAGCGATGAATGACGTCATCTGTTCGCCGGCAGCCGTGGTGGCACTGGCGATGAGTTCAGATTTTCCGTCAGGAAAATGCTGGTAGATGGAGTTTCGTGCAGACCCGCTGCGCTTGAGCAGGTCCGCGACGCTGGTTGCGAACACTCCTCGTCGCCGAACCAGGTCGATGGCCGTGCTGACCAGACGCTCCCGCGGCCCTGACGTGCCGTCGAACTGCTGGATCGGATCGCCGGTCGATGTCTCGTCTCGCATGTTCGCCACCTTTGAATAGACCGGTCGGTCCACGAGGATGCTAGGCTCGCCCACATGGACCAATTGGTCTACCAACCTACCAGGAGGGAATGTCCATGACTGCCCAATCCGGACCGCCAGAAGCCGTGGCGTCGGCGAAGCCATCGCCGCTCATCGAGGAGATGACCGGGCTCGAGGTCCTTCGCCACTTCGCCTCACTGACGGACCAGCCCCCGAACATCGGCCAGTTGCTGGGGATGGAGCTCGAGAGCCTCGAAGAGGGCGCTGTCCGATTCAGTCTGGCGTCGCGCCCAGACATGACCAACCCCATCGGATCGCTCCACGGGGGTGTGTGCGCCACACTTCTCGACTCTGTGATGGGATGCGCAGTCCACACCACGCTTCCGCCCGGCGTGGGCTACGGAACCCTGGAGCTCAAGGTCAATTACATCCGATCAGTCCCCACTGATGGACGTCGAATCATCGGTCACGGCAACGTGATCCACGTCGGCCGCCGGACCGCAACGGCCGAGGGCAAGGTCTACGACGAGGCCGGCAAGCTGCTTGCCCACGCCACCACCACCTGCATCATCCACAGCTGAAAGGGCGATGGCGCAACCGGGACCGATTGCGGTACCTAGAATGCACTGGTGAGGCAAAGCAGCAGATCAACCGTCGTGCGTGATCCGCGTCGAGCCGAACCCGCACTGCGGTACCTGACCTTGTCGGCCAATCACGGCAAACTCTGGTTCACCGTCGCGGGCGTTCTCGCCGGTAGCGGAAAACGCTATCGCCGAGCGGGTCTGCGTGGCGTCGGCTCCCTGGCAGGAGCAAGTCTGCTGTCGAACGCGGTGCTCAAGCCGCTCTTCGACCGGGGGCGTCCGCCGGTGGATCCGCTGCTCCCGCCTCCACTGCGCCGGATGCCCTGGACATCGTCGTTTCCGAGCGGGCACAGCGCGTCGGCCGCTGCCTTCGCCGTGGGCGCGGCATTGGAGCGCCCACGGACGCTGTTCGTACTCGCACCGTTGGCCACCGCGGTTGCGTATTCGCGTGTCTACCTCGGCGTCCATCACAAGAGCGATGTTCTTGCCGGTGTGGCGGTCGGGGCCGGGGTCGCCTTGGCCGGCCATCATCTCTGGCCGGCGGTGCCGGCGGGCGCGGCCCGGACGGGACCTGGGACAGCGCCCGCACTACCCGACGGCGAGGGATTGACCGTGGTGGTCAACGGCCTTTCGGGTACTTCGAGCGGAGCCGAGGTCACCATTGCCAAGGCTCTGCCGCTGGCCCGGATCGTGCATTGGGATCTCGACAAACCGCTGGCTGATCAGATCGACCCCGATGCCCGCGCCCTGGCGGTGGCCGGCGGCGACGGCACAGTGGCCACCGTCGCGGAGTTGGCCCTGGTCCGCGGTATTCCGCTGGCGGTCTTCCCATCGGGGACGCTGAATCACTTCGCTCGTGCGCTCGACCTCGAAGCCTTCGCGGATACCGTTGCCGCGGTGGTCTCGGGCTCCGCCGGAACCGTCGACGTCGGACGGGTCAATGGGAAGGTCTTCCTCAACACCGCCGGCCTCGGTGTGTACCCGGGGATGGTACGACTCCGAAACCGCCTCGAACACCGGATCGGCAAGTGGCCCGCGGCCGCGTATTCGATGTACCGGACACTCAAGGGCGCCAAGCCGATCCGGCTCGACATCAACGGTGAAGAGCATCCGGTGTGGGCCGTCTTCGTCGGCAACGGGACCTACCTCCCGCGCGGTCTGAATCCCGCCACCCGGTCTGATCTCGCCGACGGCATCCTGGACCTGCAGTACCTCCGGGCGGACCGCCGATTCGGACGCACGACGGCCGTGATCGCATCCCTGTTCGGCACCGTGGAACGTAGCCGGGTGCTGGGTTCGGTCCAGTCGGATCGCATCGAGGTCCGTTCGCACTCCGGCCCCATCCTGTCCGCACATGACGGCGAGGTCGAGGATCCCGTGGACACGATCGTCCTGGAGCTCGAACCTCGCGCGCTCACGGTGTACCGCTGATCTATGGCGCCGATCCGGTCGCCATTGCTCCTCTGGCGACCAATTCGGCACCGAGGTCGCGACTCTAGATCACCTTCGGTTCGGGCGTTGGGGTCACCGGGTCCGGACCCGGTGGGCTGGGCACCGGATCCGGTGAGGGCAGCGGCGGTTCCGGCGCCGGCGTCGGCGGGGTCGGCGGCTCGGTACCCGGCTCGGGCCGAGGTGGCTCCGGGGCTGGTATAGGTTGTCCCACAGTCGAACTCCTCACATCAAGCGGCACGTGTGTGCCGGCCGGTTTCGACCGGAGCGCAGGGACAGGGTTCTGCATCACGTGCACTCCGACCTCCACCTTTACCACCTGCCCGGCGATCCGACGAGGAGCCGCGCTCCTACAGGCAGCTCCGCAGCCGACGGAATGCCTCGTCAAGGATCTCCTCACTGGTACCGAAGTTCAGTCGAACGTGGTGCTGCCCAGGGCCCCCGAAGCGCAACCCGGATTCGACCGCCACTTTTCCGTGCTCGAGGAAATGCGCCTGGGGGTCGTCGAGATCGAGTCGCGAGCAGTCGAGCCACGCGAGGTAGGTGGCTTCGGGGAGATGCCAACTGATGCCCGGTGTGGCACGGACGAACCCGTCGATCTGTTCGCGACGCCGATCGAGGGTCCCGATCAGTTGATCGAGCCAGACATCACCGTCCCGATAGGCAGCAACCGAGGCCAAGACGCCGAAGTGCCCGATCCGCCATCGGGTATCCGCCGGAAATCGTTCGACCAGGTCCGCCATCGGCCGACTGCCCGTGACAACCGTCGCGCACTTCAAGCCCGCCAGGTTCCACGCCTTACTCGCCGAGACAAGGCTGACTGCGACGTCCGCGGCACCGGGAATCGTCAGTATCGGCGTGAACTCGCCGCCGGTGAGAATCAGCGGAGCGTGGATCTCGTCGCTCACCAGCGTGACACCGTAGCGGGTGGCCAGGTGCACAAGCGCGGCGAGCTCTTCCCGATCGTGGACGCGCCCCACCGGGTTGTGCGGATTGCACAACACGTACGCGGCCGGCCGGTCGGCGAACGCGCGTTCCAGGGCCAGCAGATCCAGACGCCAGCCTTGCCCGGTCTGCACCAACGGGACCTCCCGCAGTTGGCCACCGACCTCGTCGATCCAGTGATAGAAGGGCGGGTACACCGGCGGGCTGATGACCACAGTGCCGCCACCCGATGCCAGAACGCGCAAGAGCTCGACCACCCCGACCCCGACATCCAGAACTGACGTGACCTGGCCCGGGTCGATCTGCCAGTTCCACCGGGCCGCCGCGAACTCCGAGAGTGATTCGGCCAGATCGGGAACCGGTGAGGCGTATCCGGTATCGGAACGCTCGATCGCTTCGGAGAGGGCCGCCGCGATCGGATCGGCCAGCGCGAAATCCGTCTCGGCGATCGGTAGCGGGAGTACGTCGTCGGGAAAGATCGACCATTTGGTGCTGCGACGCATCCTCAGCACCGGCAGCGGATCGACCGTGAGGTCGGTCAACCGACTCGACTCGGGGTGTGTGCCCATCCCACCGGTCTACCTCATGCCCCCACGCGCCATCTCCGAACCTGCCCGGGGATGACCGATTCGTCCGGTAGACAAGACACATGGACGTTCTCAGTGGCCGAATCATCCTGCGCCCCGCTGACCCTGACACGACGCTGGAGTTCTATCGAGATCAGCTCGGACTCGCCATCGCCCGGGAGTATCCGGGAGGAACGGTCTTCTTCGGCGGTAGCACCCTGATCGAGGTCGCCGCCCATATGGCCGCCGGCGCCGGGCCCAGTACGTCCGTGCTGTGGCTTCAGGTACGCGACATCGCGGCCACCCAGTCGGAGCTGGAGGGCCGCGGGGTCCAGATCGTCCGGGAGGCCCGCACCGAACCATGGGGACTCGTGGAGATGCACATCGCCGATCCCGACGGCACGTCCATCATCCTGGTGCAGGTACCCGCAGATCACCCTTTGCGTAAGGATGTGCGAACACCGAACCAACCGTGAGTTGCTCGGCCAGCGCGACCTGCCGAAACCTGGCAGCATCGTGATCGTGGGCTACGTCGAGCAGCTGAGAGACCTCGCCGAACGCTGTGGAGTCGCCACGGCCTACGAGGGGTGGGACAAGTTACCCCACGACGTCTCGGTCGAGACCCTTCAACACATCCTCGCAGCACTCGGTGTTCCGGCTTCGTCGCCGGAGGAGGTCGATCAGGCCGGGACAGATCTTGAAGTCGGTCCGTGGCGCCGCACACTCCCACCGGTTGTGGTGGTCATCGAGGGCGCCGAGGCCACCATCGCGGTCCATGTGCCACACGGCGACGCGGTACGAGTGTGGGTGGAGACCGAAGACGGTGACCGGATCGAGGCCCCTCAACTCGATGTCTGGGTGGATCCGAAGGAGATCGACGGACAACTCGTCGGCCGCGCCACCTTCGCCGTTCCGTCGGGGCTGCCGACAGGCTGGCATACCTTCCACGCTGCCCTCGGCGACGACCCCGAGGGGCTCTCGATCGCGCAGTGCACCCTCGTCGTGACGCCGGCGCGACTGACGACGGCCGACAGGTTGTCCGATGGTCAGCGGTGGGGGCTTGCGGCCCAGCTCTATTCGGTGCGGTCGCGGCGTTCGTGGGGGATCGGCGATCTGTCAGATCTCGCCGACATCGCCCATGTCGCAGGTTCGGTCCACGGCGCCGACTACGTCCTGGTCAATCCGCTGCACGCAGCCGAGCCGCAGCCGCCGATGGAGAGGTCGCCGTACCTGCCCACCTCCAGACGCTTTGTGAATCCCATCTACATCCACATCGAGGACATACCGGAAGCGTCGATGCTCGCCGATGAGGCGCACCACCAGATGCGGGCATTCGCCTCCAAGCTCGCGAAGCTGAACACCGATCCCCACCGGATCCGGCGCAACTCGGTGTATCGGGCAAAACTGAAGATCCTCGAGTCGGTCTTCCGGGTACCGCTGAGTCCGCGGCGCCGCGGCCGGTTCGACAAGTATCTGGCCGAGGAGGGCCAGGGGCTGCTGGAGTTCGCGACGTGGTGCGCGCTGATCGAGAAGTACGGTGCCGCCAGCCCGAAATGGCGAAAGTCGTTGCGCGACCCCGAAGGTGTGGCCCATCTACGGATCAAACTCGCCGACCGAATCGCGTTCTACAGCTGGCTGCAGTGGATCTGTGACGAACAGCTGGCCACGGCCCAGCAGGTTGCGCTCGACGCAGGTATGGACATCGGCATCATCCACGATCTGGCGGTCGGGGTGCAGCAGGGTGGTGCGGACGCCTGGGCCCTCGGTGATGCGTTGACCACCGGTGTCTCGGTGGGCGCGCCGCCGGATGCTTTCAATCAGCAAGGGCAGCTGTGGAATCAGCCGCCATGGCATCCGTGGCGCCTCGCCGAGGAGGGCTACCTTCCGTACCGCGACATGCTCCGGACGATCCTGAGACGCGCCGGTGGTCTGCGAATCGATCACATCCTGGGCCTGTTTCGGCTCTGGTGGATTCCGGCCGGCGAATCACCGGCATCCGGTACCTATGTGCGCTTCGATCACGAGGCCCTGATCGGGATCCTGGTGCTCGAGGCGCAACGCGCCGGAGCCGTGGTCATCGGTGAAGACCTCGGGGTGTTCGAACCGATGGTGCAGGACTATCTCAGCGCTCGAGGCATTCTCGGGACATCGATCCTGTGGTTCGAGCACGGAGATTACGCGCCGATTCCGCCCGAGTCGTACCGGCGATTGTGTTTGACGTCGGTCAACACCCACGACTTGCCCCCCACCGCGGGATACCTTGCAGGAGAACATATTCGACTACGCGCAGAACTCGGACTGCTCGAACAGGACGAGGAGATCGAACGTGCGGTCGATGCGCGCGATCGGGACGCCATCATCCAGATGGCCCGCGACCGGGGGCTGATCGCCGACGACGGCGACACCGAGGCCGTGGTCGACGGACTGCACGCTCTCATCGCGCGCAGTCCGTCCATACTCCTCGGTGTCGCACTGGTCGATGCGGTGGGTGAGCGCCGGATCCAGAATCAACCCGGCACCGACGAAAGCCAGTATTCCAATTGGTCGATCCCACTGGCCGACGGTGACGAGAAGCCGGTCCTGGTCGAAGATCTCGCCGACAACAAGCGATTCGTCCGGCTCGTGCGCGCGCTCGGCCGGTGATCCACCCGCCGCGCTTACGCGGTGGCGGCTGGCGGTGCCGCGTTCTTGAGCGCCCATTCGAGTGCGTAGTCGGCCACTGCCTCCCAGCCGGGCTCGGCGCACGTCCAGTGTGATCGACCCTCGAACTCGTGGAAATCAGTCACGGCCGCCGACTTGTGATAGTGCTTCGCGTTGGACTTGTTCACCGACGCGGGCATGATGTGGTCGGCGCCACCGGCGATGAACAGGAGCGGCGCACGATCGTCCTTGCTGTAGTCGACCCAGGTCTCCTGATGACCCGGTTTGAAGTTCGCGATGAGACCGTACGCCCAGACCCAATTGCCAGGCGCAGCAATGTGATATCGGTCGTAGACCTTCTTCGATTCCTCTGCCGACAGTGTGTTGGTGAAGGCGTAGTGGAACTCTTCTGGAGAGAATCCGACCGCCTTGTGACGATTCCCCGGATTCTTCAGGATCGGGAACAGGGATTTGATCTGCGACGGCGGGTTCACCCGAACGCCTTCGGTGGGCGCGGAGTCCACCACCACCGCCGCGGCACCGAGGCCACGGGCCACCAACAACTGGGTGAGGGTGCCGCCAAACGAGTGACCGATGAGGATTGGGGGTGTGGCAACCGATTCGATCACTGCCGCAAGGTGATCCACGGTGTCGGGCACGGTGAGATCGGCGATGATCTCCGGGTTCTCACGTAGAGCTTCCACCTCGATCTCGAATCCCGGATATCCCGGGGTCAGCACCGTGTAGCCCTGGGACTGGTAGTGCGTCACCCAGCCTTCCCAACTACGTGGGGTCATCCAGAGTCCATGGATCAGGACGATCGTGTCCGGGGTTGCTGCAGAACTGGTCATGGCGTGGTCCTTTCTCGCAGATACCAAGCGTGGCGCTGAGTCGGTCGTATGCCCGATTTCAGAGAATTTAGTGGTCGGGACGCCCGCGGAACGGCGTGCAGCGTGCACAGTTCTGTTCTGAAAGCGCATCGGGATACGCGTGTGCTCAGTCATGCGCAGGATGCTCTTCTCCCACGCATTGTGGGGTCATCGGTGGGGGATTGGCCGGATTGGCATCGACGATGTGGCTTTCGGAGGCGGGGAATCGAGTGACACTGCTGGAACGACGGGGGTCTCTCGGCGGCCGTACGATCGCGATGCCCTTGGAGGTGCATGGACCGCGCGGTCTCGGGAGCCATCCGCACGTCGAGCAGCAGGGCGATCAAGGCGGGCCAGCCCCTTGTCAGGTCATGGACAGACTCGATCGCGTCGTCCGGTGTTTCCGGCGCGCCGCGCCGGACGAGTTCGGTCACCTGTTCCCGGGTGAGCGCGAGATCGGAGAATTTCGTGCGCCCGGGGCAGGGGAGTCTGGGTGTCGATCACCACCAAGTCGCCGCCCGGCCGCGACAGCACGTCGATGGCCGTTCGTATGTCTCCTGGGGCCACGATCTCGATCAGGATGTGATCGAATCCCCGTGACCCCAACCAGGATCGGATGGCTGTGCTCTTGCCGGCACCCGCCGGTGCGATCATGGCCGCAAGTGCCGCATCGGCGAGCAGGTCGAGTCGGTCCCAGGCCCTCGTTTGCCGCAGTTCACGCTCAGGCGCGCATACGCGCCGCAAAGCCGTCACGCCGTTCACCCTAGAGGGTCACCTATTTGGTGACACCGACTTTGCCGACACCGACGGTTGCCTGGTGACGGCGCCGCCATCCCGAGGGCGTGACCCCGTATGCCGCACGGAATCGCTGGGTGAAATGTGTGGCGTGGGTGAATCCGTGCTTCTGGGCGATCGCGGCGATGCTCAGGTGCTGGTGAGTCAGCAACGAGGTCCGGGCTTGTCCGAGACGCCGGGACGCTATATGGCCGGTGAGACTGCCGTGTTCGGCCGGCCAGATCTTGTAGAGCTGGCGAACGGAGATGTTGTGCGCCGCGGAGATCGTGTCGGCGCCGAGATCGTGGTGGTCGATGTGCTCATCGATGTAGCGCTCGATCCGGGTGACCAGATCGCCCGCTGCCCGGACAGATCGAACATCGTCTGCCGAGCTGATCAACAGGGACCGGACGAGACCGATCGTGACCATACCCAGGTTGCCGAACATCTGCGGGCTGGTGGTGGTGAGGTTGCCGAGGTGCTGGAGATGATGCAGCACAAGGGGATACATCGGCAGACCGGGATGTAGATTCTCGAGACCCCGGCGCACGGTCTCCACGGACAGCGTCAGCCTGGCGTGCATGATGTGGACGGCGACCGCAGATCCGCCGCCGTGCCCCCGGAAATCGAAAGCCGTCGACTGGTCGACACCGAGAAGGGTGCGACCATCGCTGGGCCGCTCGGCAAGACGTCCACCTCGCAGGAGTGACCAATCGCCGGGATCGACGGCAGCGAGGGTGAGCAGCCGAGCGGACGGGTCACTGCGCCGGGTGCGCGGGCAGGACACCGCCAGCGCCTGATATCGGACATTCATGAGCCAACAACCGTCGGCCAGGACCCACGTGTCGACGGCGGTACGGCCGCGACCGCGATGTGTTTCCGTGATCACGAGGGCGGGATCCACCCCGGGACGGGGCGCAGTCGGCAGTCGGGCCGAAGATCTCATCGGCTTCTGTCCTCGTGGGCCGCGATGTCTCGCCATGCGCGGGGAGTGACGCCGTACATCTCCCGAAAGCGGCGCGTGAAATACGACGGATTACTGAATCCCCAGCGCCGGGCAATGGTCGCAATCGGGACGCCTTGCGTCTCCGGTCGCGTGAGTTCGTCGCGGCTGCCTTCGAGGCGACTGGTGATGATCCACTGTTCGAGGCTGAAATCGGCATCTTCGCAGAGCCGGAAGAGTTTCCGGGTGGAGATGTCGTGGGCACGCGCGATTCGGTCAGGCGACAGCGATGTGTCCGACAGGTGCTGTCGGATGTACCCGCGTATTCGTGGCAGCAGGACTTCGGCCATCATCCCGCGGGCGTAATCCGCGTTGTACGCCGACGCGAGGAGAGCCCGGGCGAGGTCGATCGTGGCGCCGTCGACGTCGCGGGCCGCCGGCGTGTTGGTGAGTGAGTCTCCGGCGGCGGCGAGGTCGGCGATATGCGAACTGATCAATGCGTACAGCGGACTCGCCGGTAGCCGGGATGATGCCCTGGCGATCACTTCATGTGCGAGTCCGAGTTCCTCGATCGGGACGTACAGGGCCTGCGAAGCACCCGGGCCGTCCCAGCCGAACGAATAGGGCGCGTTCATGTCCATGACCATCAGTTCACCGGGACACACTTCACGCTGAACACCGAACTGATCGTGCCGGCCTACGCTCCGCCGCTGCCTGGCCACCGCGAGCATGTCCGAGGGACTGGCCCGAATCTGTTTTGAGGTGCGGCTCAACGTGATTCCGGTGATATGCGCCTGAAAGACGCTTGTCCGCCCGATCGCGGAGGCCTCGAGAACGGCATCCGTGGCCGTCGGATTTCCGATCGCAACGTCCTGGGGCCAACTCTGATCCAAGAAGACCGACTTCAGCGCATCCGCGCGCTCATGCGCGGAAAGCTGGGCAGAGTGAAACATGACAGCCATGCGTCACCTCGTCCGCTCGATACTGCCGAAAACCACGGGCACCACCTCGGTGAACCGACAACTGGAAACACGCTACGCCGATTCCCCTCATCCCGCGCCCCGAGTGGGCACGGAATGTTCACGGCGCGACGTAGGCATCCAGAAAGGCCAGCAGGTCGTTGTTGAGAGTCGATTTGTGCGTGTCGGTGATTCCGTGCGGCGCACCAGAATAGACCTTGAGTTCGGCATCCTTGATCCGTTCGGCCGACGCCTTGCCGCCGACTTCGAACGGGACCACCTGGTCGTCGTCTCCGTGGATGACCAGGGTCGGCACATCGAAGGTGTCGAGGTCCTCGCGGAAGTCGGTGGCCGAGAATGCGGCGATGCTCTCGTAGGCATTGCGGGCGCCGGATTGAAGTCCTTGGCGCCAGAACGCGTCACGCATACCTTGAGACGGGTTCTGGCCGGGGCGGTTGTTACCGAAGAACGGTCCGTCCGCCAGATCGCGATATGTCTGCGAGCGATCGGCCAACGACGCGGCCCGGATCCCGTCGAACACCTCGGCCGGCACGCCCCCGGGGTTGTCCGCGGTCTTGAGCATGAACGGCGGCACCGCCGACACGAGCACGATCTGAGCGATTCTGCTCGTTCCGCGACGGCCGACGAAACGGGACACCTCGCCACCACCGGTCGAGAAACCGATCAGCGTGATCTGCTGGAGGTCGAGGAACTCGATGAGCCCGGCGAGATCGTCTGCATAGGTGTTCATTTCGTTGCCCTCCCATGTCTGGCTTGAACGGCCATGCCCACGCCGATCATGGGCTATGACGCGGTACCCGTTGGACGCCAAGAACAACTGCTGGGCCTCCCAGCTGTCCGAACTCAGCGGCCATCCATGACTCAGGATCACCGGCCGGCCGGAACCCCAGTCCTTGTAGTAGATCTCCGTGCCATCGAGAGCGGTGTACGTCGCCATGATTCGTCCTTCGCAGTAGTCAGACGTCGAAGACAGATGTCCTGCCGGAGAACAACATAGGATCGCGTCGGCACGCGGATCTGAAGGTGTGTGCACGGTTATGTACTGAGCGAGCACTGACGTCACCGTCCCTGCCGCGGGTGCGCTGTGAGAACAGGGAAGTGCACTCACATTCAGTTCACCCGGTGCGATCACCTCTATGTTGACTCCATCCGAGTCTCGACGAGAGGGATCGATCATGCTGTCCACGAGTGCCCAGATGAGTCCCACGCGGCCGGCGCCGCGTTTTCGAGTGGTGGCGGTGATCGCCCTGTTCATCGCGGCCTTGTGCTTCTCGGCGGTTCCCGCCAATGCCCAGCCCTCAGCCAAACCGACGATTGTCCTGGTTCACGGGGCGTTCGCCGATTCCTCGGGCTGGCGGGACGTGGCCGCGACTCTGACCGCGGAAGGCTATCCGGTTCAGACGTTCGACAATCCGCTGCGTGGACCGGCCCATGATTCCGCCCAACTCGAGAAACAACTCACCACCATCAGCGGACCGATCGTGCTCGTCGGACACTCCTACGGCGGCGCCGTCATCACCAACACCCATGATCCCGACGTGGTCGCCAACGTGTACATCGCTGCGTTCGCACCCGCCCGCGGAGAGTTCGTCCAGGGTCTCCTCAACCCGATCACCTATCCCGGTAGCCGGCTGCTCCCGCCGGCCCTGCAACTCAAGGTTGTCGAAGACGAGACCGGGCTCGGGGGATACAACGTCGACGGATACATCGCGGAGCAGTATTTCCATGAGATCTTCGCGCAAGATGTCGACGCCGTCACCGCCGCCGACATGTTCGCCCATCAGAAGTCCGCTGCGCTGGTGGCCAACCTCGAACCGTCCGGTGACCCGTCATGGGCGAAGGTCCCCAGCTGGTACCTCGTCTCCCAGCAGGACCAGGTGATTCCGCCGGCTCTGCAGCGCTTCATGGCATCCCGCGCAGCAGCGGGCCACGTCACCGAAGTCGACGCCTCGCATGCCTCCCTGGTGTCCAGGCCCGGCGAGGTCGCGGCGACCATCCTGACCGCCGCCACCGCGACCCAGGCCTGAGGCTAGAGAACGCTGCGACCGCCGTCGACGTGGATGAGCTGTCCATGAACCATCGCCGCGTCGTCGCCTGCCAGAAACGCCACGACCGCTGCGACTTCGGCGGTCGTGGCGGGACGACCCAGGGGTGATTTCGCGGCAATCTTGTCGAGGAGGGGACCAAGAACTCGTTCGGTTCCCTCCGTCCGTGTCGGACCGGGGGCAACCGTGTTGACCCGCACACCGCTGGGACCGAATTCGACCGCCCAGTCCCTGGTCAGCTGGTTCAGCGCCGCTTTGCTGGAACCATAGATGCCCGTCGATGAACTCCCGAAGCTCGCGACCATCGTGCTCACGTTGACGACCACACCGGACCCACGTTCGATCATGGACGGAACGATCTGACCGACAAGGAAATACGGCGCTTTGACATTGACCGCATACAGCGCGTCGAAATCGTACTGTGTGCCCTCGGGTGTCGATCCGTAGACCGCGATGCCGGCGTTGTTGACGAGAACATCGACATGCCCTTTCACCGCAAGGGCCTCGCCGGCCAGCGCGATGGCCGATTCGGCGTCGGCCAGATCCGCTTTGATGAACTCGGCTTGTCCACCGGCGGATGCGATCGCCTCGACCACCGCATGGCCACGATCGGGGTCGCGGCCTGACACGATCACAAACGCGCCATCGGCCGCGAGCCTGGCGGCGATGGCCTTTCCGATTCCACTCGTCGCCCCGGTGACGAGGGCCACCCGTCCGGTGAGCTCCGGCATCTCGTACTCCCATTCTTCCGAAAGCGCCATGGTAGCGAGAAAAAACAGTGGCGCACCGCAATTCGCTCATCGAGCAGGAGGGCACGCACCCATCGCGCGTGGCTATGAGTCGCGGTCGTCGAGCCAGGCCAGGGTTGCTTCGGCTATCTCTTCCCAGCCGTCTTCGATGGTCAGCGAATGCCCGTGGCCCTCGAAATCCTGGTAGTCGGTCACCGAACCGCTGTCCGAATACAGTGCGTGTACCTGACGGGCCTGGTCGGCTGTGCGGACATACGGGTTCCGTTCGGTCCTGGGAATTGGTCACAGCGTATGGATCCGTCCGGTCAGGTGTCACCGCCAGCGCGTAGGCAACCCTCCGGGCCAGTGATTTGTTGCGTTGTGCCGCTTTGAATCTGTCGTCGACTTCGAGAACACGGGTGGCACCTGCAACCCGGCGTTCAGCTTCCGCAACCGACTCGGGAATCGGTACTTCCACGGGGAGGCCGAAGATGTCGACAATCGTCACGATGCGGTCGGAGCACAATGAGACGTTGAGAAGCTCGACGACACACGCCACCACCGCCGGTGGGGGCCGCCGCCGAATTGATCCTCGATCTGACCTTCACCAGCTGTCATCTGCGCCGCGACCTGAATCCCGGCAGCAGGGCCCCGGATCGAGAAAACCTGATCGCGTCGATCGGTAGCATCTACTTGCCCAAAAAACTCAGGCGAAGAAGATCGGTATGTCGAGAACGAGGTGGTGGCTCCGTCCCAGGGTCAGAGCGGACACCAGAAGCCGCGATGACGAAGGAGAAACGCCATGAAATACCTACTGCTGAAGCACTACCGAGGCGGTCCGGCCCCCGTGGGCGGTTGGACCACGATGGACCAGTGGACGCCGGACGAAGTGGACGCGCACATACAGTTCATGCGCGATTTTGCGGATCGACTAGAGGGCACAGGCGAATTCGTCGACGGTCAAGCCCTCGCGCCAGAAGGGACGTTCGTGCGGTACGACGGTGAAGGCCGCCCACCGGTGACCGACGGCCCCTTCGCGGAGACCAAGGACCTCATCGCCGGGTGGATGATCATCGACGTCGAGTCCTGGGATCGCGCGGTGGAACTGGCGGGGGAGCTGTCGGCAGCACCCGGTGCCGGCGGCAAGCCCATTCACGAGTGGCTGGAGGTTCGGCCATTCCTCACCGAGCCACCCACAGTGACCGAGTGAACGAGTCTCTGCTGCGGGAACTCGTGCCCGCGGTGATCGGTGTCCTCGTCCGTCGCGGAGCAGATTTCGCGTCGGCCGAGGACGCCGTGCAAGAAGCCCTGATCCGAGCCCTGGAAATCTGGCCCGACGATCCACCCCGCGATCCGAAAGGATGGCTCGTGTCGGTCGCGTGGCGCAGATTCCTCGACTCGATTCGCTCCGAGACGTCGCGGCGGGGGAGAGAACTCGCGGTGGAGGTCGAACCCCGACCCGGGCCGGCACCCGCTATCGACGACACACTGCACCTCTACTTCCTGTGCGCGCATCCCACGTTGTCGCCGCCATCGGCGGTCGCGTTGACACTGCGCGCTGTGGGTGGTTTGACCACTCGGCAGATCGCAACGGCGCATCTCATACCCGAGGCGACCATGGCGCAGCGAATCAGCCGCGCCAAGAAGAAGATTGCCGGCCTGCCGCTCGACCGGCCCGGCGACCTCGGCACCGTCCTGCGGGTCCTCTATCTTGTCTTCAACGAGGGATATGGCGGAGAAGTCGATCTCGCAGCCGAGGCGATCCGCCTCACCCGTCAACTCATCACCCTGACCGACGAACCGGAGGCCGCCGGGCTACTCGCACTGATGCTGTTGCATCACGCCCGACGCGAGTCTCGGACCGGCCCGGGCGGTCAGCTGGTCCCGCTCGCGAAGCAAGACCGATCACGGTGGGACACAGTCCTGATCGCAGAGGGTGTCGCCATTCTTCAGGCCGCGCTGATCCGGGATCGGCTGGGTGAATACCAGGCACAGGCTGCCATTGCCGCCCTCCACGCGGATGCCCGCAGTACCACCGAGACCGACTGGGTCCAGATCGTGGAGTGGTACGACGAACTGCTGCTCATCACCGACAGCCCAGTGATCCGCCTCAACCGCGCTGTGGCGGTGGGTGAGGCCGACGGACCACAGGCCGGACTGGCGGCCCTGTCAGGTCTCGACCCCGATCTTCCCCGCCGTAGCGCGGCGGCGGCCTACCTCCATGAGCGAGCCGGCGATCTCCCCCAGGCGGCCGATCTCTACACCCAGGCATCCCACAGCGCCACCAACGTTCCCGAACGCGACCATCTCACTCGCGAGGCCGCTCGGGTCAGGCAGCTCCTCCGTCATCAGCCGTGATGGACCCTGACTCTGCACAAGTCCGTATGTCTTGAACGTCCGCAGATGGTGCAATCAGGCTGACCGACGAACACAGACGAGCTTGACGGACCGAATGCGGGAGCCGAGATGAGTATTGCCCCGACCACCGAACACATCGAGTTGTCTTCGGTGGTAGAAGATTTCACGAACGGGCGCAAACTCCGAGCCGAATCCCAGGCACTACTCGACGCGCCCGAGGATCGACTCCCGAGGTTTTGGCGCGAGATGGCCGAGGTCGGCTGGCTCGGACTCCATCTCCCCGAGGAGTACGGCGGGTCCGGCTGCGGGATCCCCGAGCTCGTCGTGGTAGTCGCCGAGTTGGGACGCGCAATCGCCCCGCGGCCCATCCTGCCGACCGTGATCGGGTCACCCATCATCGCCCGAAGTGACGCCGATGAGACCAAGTCCGCCCTCCTCCCGCAACTCGCCGACGGCACCATCACGGCCGGGATCGGCATCGCGCCCGGTCTCTCCTTCGACGGCGTGCGCGTTTCCGGTGATGCCGGCTGGTTCTCGGCGCACCGGTGGCCGACGTGCTGGTACTCATCACCGGTGACGATGTCCTCCTCGACCACAGCCGCATACCTGCCAAATCGTTCTGGAACAAGCACCGCAGATCTGCCGTCGAGGGCGGCGATAATTGAGCCACATGGGACGCCACAGGCCTCCCGCGTACGAGGTTTCCTGAAATGACGTACATCCCGATCGGGTTGCTCGCCGATGGGCATCCCCGCCGCTGGAATTCGTGGCGAGAAAACCATCGTGGCCAGCCGATTGAGCTCGACGGAGTCAATCTGTCCGGCACGTCCCTGATCGGCGCAGATCTGTCCGCCGTCAATCTGGTGCGGGCCAGCCTGGCAGACGCCGACCTCACCGACGTCGACTTCTACCGAGCGTATCTGCCCGGTATCGACCTCACCGGCGCGGCGATGAGCGAATCGGTCTGCGATGGAACAGATTTCACCAATGCCAACCTCACCGCCGCCGACCTTCGCGGCGCCAACCTCACGAATGCCGATCTCACCTGGGCCAACCTGAGCCACACTGACTTCACCGGCGCCAACCTCTCCGGCGCCGATCTGACCGGCACCACCCTTGACGGTGCCATCCTCACAAGCGCCAACCTGGACGGCGCGAACCTGACCCACGCCGGCACCACACACCAATCTGTCCGGCGCGTTGATGACGCGGGCGATCGGTAGATCCGACCCGGTACCGCAACCACTTCTGCTCCCCGATGATGTCCTGGCGGCCACACGGCTCGAGATCGCCTTGGGGTCGACAACATCACCGGCCGGGCTGACCGCCGCAGTATCTGCGTGCACCATGCTGTGCAGTCTGGCCGCGACGCCGGGCAGCGACGCAGATGCTGGTGGGCACATCGACGTGGTCGGCCTCCGTTTTCAGGGCGCCTCACTGTTGATCGATCTCGTGGAGCGAACCTCAGCACCTGGGGTAGCGACGTCCGGACCAACCGGGCCGGGGGGAGTGTCGGTTATCTCCTCGGTACCATCGCCGGCGTCGATGAAGTGGACACCACCAGAAATGGCGCGGATCCGATAGCGATCCATCACTTCGACATCCAGGCCCTGACGATCGAGGACCTGCAGGAGCGGATCAGGGTCGGCACGCCTACGACTTCTGGAGTTCAGAAGCCCTCGCCGAGGCGGTCGACCACATCAGCCGCTGTTCGAATACGGTGCCACCACTGAAACTGTCACCCGCATAACGTAGGGCTGATACTGACGGATTCTATGAACCACCACCCGAAGATCCACCGCCAGACGAACCGGATGAACCACCACCCGAGGAACCTCCACCCGACGAACCCGACGAGCCACCTCCCGACGAGATCTTTTCGAGGAACTCGACCGCAACCCGGTACTGAGGTTCTCCGCAGTTCGGGCATTCCTCGCCCCCGCCGGGGATATTGAGCCAGTATCCGGTGGCACCGGCGTCCATTGCGGCGTCATAGACCGTGAGCATGTCGTCCGCCGTGACCCGTCGACCGTTTGGGTTGGTGCTGACGCCTGCCAGAACCGGCGCACCGGGCGGGTTGACGGCGTACGCAGCCTTCACAGCGGCGCTGACGAACGAGGTCGCATACTCGGTCGCCTCTGTGCGCTGCGCCTGGATTTCGAAGCCGTCGGCGATCGCGGCACCCGGTGTGATCAATCGGTCGATGAATTCTTGATAGAGCGCATCCCCGGTCAGCCCTGGTTCGAGCACGTTCATCAGATCAATCGCCGGCGCGAAGATCACGCTCTTGCCGTACTGATGGGCGACATTTGTTGCGTGACGTAATGCGGCAATCGGATCTCGTTGCTCGTATTCCGGCGTCAACGACGATCCCTCCAGATCCAGTAGGAGCCAGTGCATCGAATCGGGGACCTCGCCGGACCTCAGCGCGCGGGCCACTTCAGTGGAACTGCGGTAGTGAAAGGTCGGTGTGCCGTCCGGCAAAGAGCTGTTCGTATAGACGTGTTTCACCAGGAGCAGCGTCGATGGGTTGTTGGCCTCGTCGAGCAGCGATTGCGACAACCCGGCCTCGACCAGCCCGGGCACGGAGCCGGATACGACGATCCGGTGCGGCACGGGCACGGCACTGATCAGTGGGGCGGCTTGCGCGCCCGCCCAGGTCGCATTCACAACCACGGCAGCGGTGAGGGTGAGCGCAGCCATGATCAGACGTCGCTTTCGAACCACCTCAAACCCCTAACGTCCGAAAGGCCAGGCTTCGGACGAAGGTGCGCACTTTCGCACGGCTGCGATTTCGAATCTAATACAGGCTTGACGGAGATATTGTAATTTTCCGGGTTATCTGTTTTGTTTTCCGGTTCATCCTTGCGGCAATCGCTTCTCACGCGCTGGCATTGCTCGACAATCAAAAGATGATTAACAAAAAACACTGGGCAATACAGACGCGGGCGGTCGCGTCAGCGGGGGATATTTCCAGGTCTTCAGGACGCGACCGCGTTCTCGAGACTCTCCAAGTCGGTTTCGCCGAGTTCGAGTCGTGCAGCGGCAACGTTGGCGCGAAGGTGACCAACGCTGGTGGTTCCCGGCAGGGGAATGACCGTCGCCCCGCTGAGTCGACCCCGGTGGTGGACCCAGGCCAGAGCGATCTGAGCGGGCGTGGCCTCTGCGGAGGACGCGATCTCACAGAGGGCTCTCGCCAGTGCATCGTCTCTTGAGTTCGTGAGGCTGCCGTGGCCCAGCGGCGAGTGCGCGACGAGAGCGATTCCGAGTTCGACGAGCGTGGGGATGAACGATTCGACGTCGCGGTGCGTCAGCGACCATTGTTGCTGCACTGCGGCAATGGGATGCACCGCGTGTGCGCGTCGGATGTCGTCTACGGTGACGTTGGACAGCCCCAGAGCCCTGATCTTCCCCGCGTCACGAAGTTCGGCCATTGCTCCGACGGTCTCTTCGATTGGCGTGTCGTCGCTGCGGTGATGGAGGTAGTAAAGGTCGAGGTGGTCGACGTCGAGTCGTTGCAGAGATCCCTCGATCGCGGTCCGAACCGTTGCCGGGTCGGCGCGAATGCTCCAGTCATCCGAACGACCCGATGAGCCCCAGTAGACGCCGAACTTGCTGCACAGAGTCACTCGGTCACGGTTGACGCCCAGCGCTCGCCCAACAATCTGCTCGTTTCCATACATCTCCGCGGTGTCCATCATCGTCACCCCGGCGTCGATTGCGGCCACGATCAGCCCAGCGGGATCGCGGTCGTCATCGCCCCACCCGTCGTCGGAGAGATGCATGAGGCCAAGTGCCTGGCCGGGCAGGTCCTCAAGTGTCCACATCGTCGCAGCGGTCATGGGTGACAACTCTAAAACCTCAACCGCACTCGAGGTCAAGGACAGATCACGGAAGCCGTCGCGCAGAGCGAAAGGGTGCGTTGGAGTCGTGGTCGACGAGCTCGGCATTCGTTCGGCTGCAAAGCTGTTCGATGTGGGCGGCGCTTCGGCAACCAAGCAGGAGTTCAATCTCGACCGCCATTGGCGAAACATCCGGACTCTCGCGTCCCATAATCCGACAAATTACAAGGCCCGGACCATCGGCGACCATTACGCCAACAACACCGAACTGCCCAACAACGGGTATTTCTGAGCCGGTCGGCAGCTTGCACCCAAATTTTCAATCCGCCCGACATGTACGGGCGCCCACGAATGCTGGGTCGGTGCTTAAATGACACCATGCCAATTGCTGGTCGGGCCATCGCCCTGCGCGTCGTCTCCGCATTTGTTCTTTTCCTCGCCACCTTGATTGTGGCTTCGGCGCCTGCCGCACAAGCTGAACCCGGTCCCGGGTCGCCACTGCCGTCGGCAGATCCGTTCTACTCGTACGACGGGTCGCTGACCGACATCGCACCCGGCGCAATCCTGCGGACCCGGCCGATGACCTTCCAAACACCCACCATCACAACGCCCATCACCGGCACCCAGGTGCTCTATCGCACTACCGATCAATTCGGTGCAGGCGCTGTCACTGTTGCCACAGTCCTGCGTCCTCTGGTGCCCGGACCCACCAAGCTCATCTCGTACCACATGGCGTATGACGCCCTCGGATCCCAGTGCGATCCTTCGTACGTTCTGAGTGGTGGTTCCACCAGCACCATCGCCGAGGCCGAACAGGTAGTGATCGCAGGCTATCTCGCTGCCGGATACACCGTGGTCGCGCCCGATTACGAGGGTGAGCAACTCGAATGGACCATTGGCCGGCAGTCCGGCTACGCGGCGCTCGACGGGATCCGCGCCGCCGAAACCTTCCTTTCGGTGCCGTCATCGACCCCGGTGGGGCTGCTCGGCTACTCGGGCGGTTCGGTTCCGACACAGTGGGGTGCGGAGATCGCGCCGGAGTACGCACCCGAACTGAACATCGTCGGTGTAGCGGCCGGCGGGCTACCAGTCGACCTCGCTCACAATCTCCCGTACGTCAGCGGAAGTGCGCAGTGGGCAGGCGTCATCCCGGCACTCGTCGTCGCCTACCAGCGCACCTACGACATCGACACCAGCACGTTCCTGTCCGCGGAGGGCCAGCAGGTCACCGAGGCCGTGAGCTCGCTGTGTATCGCTGAGTTCGCCTCGGATTACCCCGGTTTGACCGATGCCGACATGGTCAAGGCGCCGTACACGTCTTTGCTCGACGTGCCGCAGGTGGTGGACGCCATCAACGACAACATCATGGGCAGCCAGGGCACACCCGAGGCCCCGATGTTCCTGGCGGTCGGCCATGCCAACGCCATCGGCGACACCGTCATGGTCACCGGCGATGTTCAGGCCCTTGCCCACGAGTACTGCCGTCGCGGCGTCGACGTCACCTACGCGCAGTACAACGGACTGACCCATCAAGAGGCGTTCCCGCCATTCGAGGCCCAAGCATTGCCATACCTCACCGAACGGTTCAGCGGACTACCGACTCACAGCAACTGTGCGACCATCCCCGCCGGCAACAGCCTGGCGCCTGCGACTGTGCAGTGATCACCCACAACTCGCACGGTGACGTTCTGAGGTAGTGGGGAGCGCGGTGGTGCAGGATGCTGGCAGCCAACTACCACCACCGGCAACATCGCCCAACCGAGTAGCAGGTACAAAGGCACTCCAACCCATCAAGGAGCAGCCGGCCATATCACCTTGAGTGCCACACCCATAGCGCTCCTGACCAGACGACTGCAAGCACGGAGCGGCGAAAGCCGCCGTAGCCGCGTGGAATGTGGACCTCGCACGTCAACTCGGACCTCGCGGCATCACCGCGAACGCCGTGGCACCCGGTTACATCGCCGAAACCGAGTTCTTCCGAGATGCACTCATCGATGACAGAAAGGCCGGCCTGATCGACGCCGCGATCACCAAGAGAGCCGGAGCTCCCGACGACATCGCCGGCATGGTCGAGTTGCTGGCATCACCCAATGCGCGACAGATCACCGCACAGACATTCGTCGTCAATGGTGGCGAATGGACCAGCAGATAAACGAACCGCAAGGCGGCGAAGGCAGCCCACCGGCCGGGGCCTCCGACGACGGCGAGGTTGTCTTATCGGCGCACGCGGCGTTCACTTGAAGGGGCCCTGATCACCGCTTCCCGACGACGCTTCGAGACGCGGTCACAACAGTCTAGGAGGCCCGCCCATCATGCGCTACGTAGTGGATTGCCGCAATCAACCGAGCGAGAACAACTGCACGCTGACGATTGCCGGTGAACGAGAGGAGGTGCTCAAAGCCGCTGTGGAACACGCCATCTCGTCACATGGTCACACCGATTCGGACGAACTTCGCTCGGGCATCGAGAGCTCACTTGAGCCTGACGCGGCCGCCGCGCCTTAGCTTCGGCACCGACCACAAGTCGAGCACTTTCGAATCGTGTGCCGCATGGACCAACACGACCGTTGGTAGTTTTGCCCTGTGCTGATTTGGATCAACGGTGCCTTCGGCGTGGGCAAGACGCAGACCGCTCATGAGCTCCATCGGCGTCTGCGGGATTCACACGTAGCCGACCCCGAGCTCCTCGGTTTCGCCATGCACAAGATGCTTCCACCTGAACAGCGTGGAGACTTTCAAGACCTGCCTCAGTGGCGGTCCGGAATCACAGAGACACTGTCCCAGGCCGAGCTCGCAGCCGAACATCCCGTGATCGTCCGATGACTGTGGTCAACCTCGACTACTTTGACGAGATCACCGGAGGGCTGGCACGCCGGGGAATCGACGTCCGGCACTTCTCCCTGACGGCTTCTGTCGATGTGATCCACGATCGCCTACGGGCACGGATTGCATATGCGCTCGGCCGTGCCGTTGGCGTCGACGAAACCTGGGCGATGCAGCAGACCGACCGGTGCGTCACAGCTCTTCGCGATGATCGCTTTGCCACCCACATTCCCACCGACGAGCGTTCTGTCGATGAGGTCGTGGAGCACATAGCTTCAGATGCCGGCCTCGAACTCGTGCGCCCACGTCTGAATCGTGTCCGGTACCAGCTGCGACGGGTCTCAGTGGGAATCCGGCACATTCGCGTCTAGAACCGCGTCGGGCAGCTCTCGGGTAAACCAATGCACGGAAAGGGGAGCGGTACTGGTCCTTGCAATGCTCCTCCCGTGACAGAGACGTACGCCTCAGTCGACAACTGGTCGGTACTGCGCCGGCCCGTGCCTTATTCGCACGCATGTGCGAACATAGTTGGCGTGAACTCGCGTACGAAGACCGGATTGACTGCCGACGACTTGGAATCGCTGTCCGCGGCGCTTGCCGCAGGCAAGCGGGTCACTGTCTACCTCCGCGACCCGATGCCGTCACTGGATCTCGCTGCCGGCGCCTCGGCGCGCGTGGTGTCCGTCGACGGGACAACGGTGACGGTCAGCCCGAAAGGTGTCAACGACCAATTGCCGTTCGAGGCGGATGAACTGCAGAAGACTCGGGTACCAGCACGTTCCACGACTCCGGCGCGTCAGCGTCCAGTGAAGGCGACGCCCACACCACCAGTTGCAACGAGGCCATCGAGAATCGTTGCGACGCCGTCGACGCCGGCACCGGAGCCTGTCACCCCACAACCAGTGGAACAGAAAGCCGCTCCGTCAAAATCGCCGCGGCGCGCCAAGACTTCCACCGCGGCGGTCAGTGTCACGATCACGTCGGTGAGCGAGAACGCCTGGACGGTGTCGTTGTCGCACGGCAGCAAGAGGCAGGGGAAGCCCGCCGAGGTCACCTCGGATCGGGTGGCGCGAGCGATGCGCATGCTCGGTGACGACGCCGCGATCACGGCAGTCGACGCGGTGATCGAGTCTGCGAGGGCGGCTGCCCAGAAGAGAATCGACGAGCTCAGCCATGAGCTGGAAGCTGCGCGAGCAGTACTGGCACATCTCGACGTGCAGGCCCCAGGCATCTGACGCCAGGTTCCGCTGTCCGCGAAACAATGGCCTGCCGAACATCACCGACGCTCCCGTCTCACCGGCGAAGGCGAGCCACGGTGGACGCGATGGTCGCTGCCAGCTCCTCGCAGGCCTCCTCTCGGGAC
>NZ_DATCVM010000132.1:0-42369 GCF_036566845.1 Williamsia sp. | reverse complement strand
GCTACCACGCACCCCGGTCGCCCGCACACCCGTGACCCGCGAAGACCACCGGGTCATCGTGATCGGTTCGGGCTTCGGCGGCGGTGTGGCCGCCCTACGTCTGACCGAAGCGGGCGTACCGGTGACCATTCTCGAGCGCGGCCGGCGGTGGCCGACTGGGCCGAACTCCACGACGTTCCCAGTTGCGACGGCGCCCGACAAACGCATTCTCTGGCACAAAGGCGCACCACAACTGTTCGGCAAACCGGCCGTCTTCGAGCCGTACACCGGATTGATCGAGGCGGTGATCGGCGAGAACATGACCACCTTGTGCGCCGCCGGCGTCGGCGGCGGATCCCTTGTGTACCAAGGAATGACACTGCAGCCCGCCGAATCCGTGTTCAATGCCAACTTCCCCGAGGCCCTCGACTGGAAGACAATGGATCGGATCCACTATCCGCGTGTGGCGCAGATGCTGAAGCTCCAGGTGGCGCCTGATGAGTTGATCGCCACCCCCAACTACCAAGCTCCCAGGATGTTTGCCGAGAGCGCACGACGCGCGGGCCTCCCGGTGTCGAAGATCCCGATGCCGATCGACTGGAACTACGCACTCGACGAGCTCCGCGGCAAGATGAAGCCGTCGTACACCAACGGCGACGGCGCACTGGGCGTCAACAACGGCGGCAAACACTCGGTTGATGTCACGTACATCGCCGCTGCCGAGGCAACGGGCCTGGCGACCCTGCACACCCTCCATGAGGTCATCGACATCGAAAAGACCACTGATGGCCGGTGGAGACTGCACGTCGAACGGACCGACACCGACGGCACCGTGCTCGAGACGAAAATCCTGACGACAACCGCACTGGTGATGGCGGCAGGCAGCATGAACACAACAAACCTGCTGATGAGGGCCGCCGGCAAGGGAGCGATCGGCGACATGCCCGACGAACTCGGCGGAAACTGGGGCTCCAATGCGGACCGCATCTACCTGTGGACCAAACCGGCGTCCGGTTTCGGCACCCCGCAGGGCGGCCCGGTGGTCTACGGCAGCCGTAACTGGGACAGCCCGACATCCGCGTTCACGGTCATCCAGGCATCGATTCCCAATCTGGGGATCGACGCACGCACCACGGTGATGGTCGGCTTCGGCGTCAGCAGCTCCCGTGGGCGCTTCGCCTACGACGCGGCAACGGACAACGCGACACTGCACTGGCCCAGGGACGGTGACTCCGCCATCCAGAACGGTCACATCGGACCGGCGGTACAAAAGATCGCCGGCCCCGGAAGCGTGCTGACCGACACCAACCTCGTCTTCCCGTCGACGTGGCATCCACTCGGCGGCGCGAGCATGGGTTCGGTCTGCGACCTCGAGGGCCGGGTCCACGGCCAGAAGGGTCTCTACGTCCTCGACGGCGCACTGATGCCGGGCAACTCCGGAGCGTGCAACCCGTCGATGACCATCGCGGCTGTCGCCGAACGCGCGATGGACTACCTGGTCCGCGAGGACGTCGGCACCGTCATCTGAACGAAGCGGATGGCCGGCGAGGCACGCAAAGTTGGTCGGCCATTCGAAAATCCTTGTCACACATCATGATCAGCAACCCGAACATCGGGTGTTCAGTCGCGCGCGTGACAGCCCTCCGGCGGTCGACGTATCCCGGCCGAGCGCATAGGTCGGAGCCGATGCACCGGCCGATTCGCGTCACGGCCAGGTCCGAACAAAGAACTTGCACGTTCGCCCAAGGCTTCGACCACCAGAAACTTCGCGCATAACCGCAGGTCAGCGCACCGCACGAATAGTTTCGGATCAAAATTCGCCGTTGCGCTATCGGTTTCAGCCAATCCGTGCAACACTATGTGCAGGGGCGTGTTAATGCGTTCTGCAGGAAAAAAGAGAGAAGTACTTTAATATGGCACAGGGAACTGTGAAATGGTTCAACGGCGAAAAAGGCTTCGGCTTCATCGCCCCCGACGGCGGTTCGGATGACGTCTTCGTTCACTACTCCGAGATTCAGGGCGGCGGCTTCCGCACCCTCGAGGAGAACCAGCGAGTCGAGTTCGAGATCGGCCAGGGCGCCAAGGGCCCCCAGGCCACCGGAGTGACCGCGATCTAAGATCGCCAGACTTCAAAGAAGTGGGTCGACCAGCGAGAAATCGCCGGTCGCCCACTTTTTTTGCATCTGCGAGGTCGGTAGCGTGACTACCGACCTCGCCGCACGCACCACCCAAAGTGGTTCGCCCGCACAGGCATTGACCTAACTGATGTCAATCGCCGGTGAGCGCCATCTCGTGTGTCTGCAAGAGTTCCTGAGAACCACCCGGGCCTGTCCGAGCATGTTCGATCTGTACTGACGCGGTCTCACCTTCCAGCCGCAACAACATGACGCCGTTGTCGAACCACGGCCCGGCTTTTGTCTGCCAAGAGATCGCGTGGTCGTCGAGGCCCGCCCGGTGCGCGAGGAAATGCAGGAACTTCACCACAGGCCGCCTGATCGCAAGGCGATTGACCACGCGGATCGGCAGGTCCAGTGGGTTTCGGAACGGCGACATCGTCAATTGATACAACCTGGTGGTCTTCGGGACGCCCTCCCCCAGATCCGCTTCGGCGACGTAGGAACAATGCACATCGCCGGACAACCACATCGCTGTCGCCGGCGGTCGCGGACGGCTGACGACCTCACCGACCAGACCAGCCATGTCCTCGAATGACTTTCCGAACGCAGCCCAGTGCTCGAGATCGAGCGTGAGGCGCAACTTTTCCCCGATCTTGCCCCAGCGGCGACCCCAAGCACCTTGTGCCACAGCTTCATTCCATTGTTCGAGGTGATGAAGCGCAGGCAGCATCAGGTACGGCAGTGACGTTCCGAATACGATGTGCCGCGCCTCCGTGGTCAGGGCCTGCTCACGCAACCACGTCCATTCGGACTCATCGAGCATCGTTCGCCGCTCCGGGGTCAGATCGCGTGAGCACCGGGAATCGATCATGATGATTCGGGTGTTGGCCAGATCCCGGACGTAACTCCAGCGGGCCGAACTCGGTTCGCTGTCGGCCCGAAGTGAGAAGTCGGCCAGCAGCTTTTCCCGATCCTGCGGGGTCTTCGCCGATCGGACATCACGGTACAGCTCGTCCTTCTCCAGTTCGTCCGGGGACAAGTTGCCCAGATGTTGATAGATCCAGTACGACGAGAATGCACCGACTATGCGTCTGGGCCACCAGGACTTCTGCTCCATGTCCTCCCGCCAGTCCAGCGACGAGTTCCAGTCGTCGCGCAGGTCGTGGTCGTCGAGGATCATGCAGCTAGGGATGGTTGCCATCAGCCCGCTCACCTGCTCGGCTCCCCACGACTCCCGGTAGAGCCACGTGTACTCCTCGAAATCGCAGATCTCCTCGAAGACTTCCTCCCCGAGTTCGGGATCGTTCTGCGACTCCCGCCGCTGTCGCAGCTTCTCCTTGATCTCCGGCGAGGGGTCATCGGCGTACACCTGATCTCCGAGGAGTAGGAGCAGTTGCGGCCACAACTCGGCGTCTTGCTCCTTCACCCGTGCAGCCAACCCGGCGAGCCCGTCGGCACCGATCGCATCGAGTCGGTCGGTGTCATACGTGTCGCCCCGACGGCACGAACCGAAGGCCACGGTCAATGCGTCGTCGCGTGCGGCGGTCCGCAGCGTTCCGCCGGCCTCGGCGGATTCCGTCGAGGCCGAGGTGTCGGAGGTCGTCAGCGAGACCCTGTAGTCGATGGCGGTGCCGGACGGAAGGTCGACCAACCGCACGATGGCGAAGTGGTGGTCGTGCACGGCCCATGTGCTTTCCACTCCGCTGTGGCCGGTGGACGTCCGGACCTCGACGGTGCATTCGCCATCGGTTTCTACCCAGATGGTGGCGCGGCTGGTGTCGACGTATCGGAGGATCGGCCCGAGAACGAGCTCGGGGGTTTGTGTGCTCATCCCTCCCACGGTTCCACCTATCACCCCGTTCTGCACCATTTCCCTGGCGACTGCCGGGTCTGCCACGTCCGCGCGAGGAAGAGTAACGTCGCTGAGAAGCCTGGACAGCTGACTTTCGGAGCCGACCATGACCCCTTCACAGCCCACCCAACCGGCGCCCGTCGACATGGCCGAGCACCCATTCCTGTCGGGAGTGTTTGCGCCCCAACGGCAAGAGGTCGACGTCACCGGGCTCAGAGTCGTCGGCGACCTGCCGGCAGACCTGGTCGGCAGTTATCTGCGCAACGGCCCCAATCCCCGGTTCGATCCGGTCGGCAGCTACACCTATCCGATCGACGGTGACGGCATGATCCATCAGATCGACTTCGACGGCTCCACGGTGTCGTACCGTAACCGGTTCGTCCGCACACCGGCCGTGATCGCGGAGGAGGAGGTCGGGCGGGCGTTGTGGTCGGGATTGTTCGATCCGTACTTCCCGAACGAAGACGACCTCGACGGCGCCGAGAACACCGGCCGCGACCTCCCCGACATCCACGTCGTCAGACACGGCGGCCGACTGCTGGCGATGGCCGAAGCCGCGCGGCCCTATGCGCTCGATCCGTCCGATCTGTCGACCATCGGTGCCGAATCCTGCGATGGCGCAATGCTCGGCGGCAGCACCGCGCACCCGAAGATCGATCCCGCAACGGGCGAGATGTTGCTGTTCAACTATGCGTTCGAAGCCCCGTACCTGACGTGGTCTGTGGTCGGCCCGGACGGTCGGTGCACGCGCCCGCCCACCGCGATCAGCGGTGTCGACATGCCGATGATGATCCACGACATGGCCCTGACTTCGCGCTACGTGGTGATCTTTGTGTGCCCGCTCAAGTTCGACATCATCGCCTCGTTCACCACCGGCGCGTCGCCCCTGGAATGGCTTCCCGAGCGGGGAACCAGGATCGCCCTGGTCCCCCGCGACGGTTCGCCCGTGAAGTGGGTGGACGCCGACCCGTTCTGGGTATGGCACTTCGCGAACGCATTCGACACCGAAAACGGCGAGGTGGCAGTCGATTACGTTCGCTGGAACGAGCCGACGCACCTCGGTTTCACGGCCGCACCGGCGGTCGCCAACATCACCCGGACCGTGCTCGATCCGGCCACCGGCCGGATCAGCCACACCACGCTCAGCGACTCGATGGTCGAGTTCCCCCGCATCGACGACCGGGCGCTGACGCGGCCGCACAACGCCATCGCCTGCTCCGGACAACTCCCCGGCGGGCTGCCCGGCACCGACACTCTGTTTGTCCACGACCTGGCCGCCGGTCGCCAAACCCATTGGGACTCAGGGACAGTGTGCGTGGGTGAGCCGATTTTCATGTCAGGTGACGCGCACGGTTACTGGGGCACCATCGGCACCGACCGGGCCACCATGACGTCGGCGTTCTACGTCTTCCCCACCGACGATCCGGCCTCCGGTCCGTTGTGCTCGGTGGAACTCCCGATCAGGGTGCCGGCCGGACTACACGGCGCCTGGGTGCCCGGATCGCCGATTTAGGCGCTACTTCAACTGGAACTTCACCGTGACCGAGAAACTGACTGTCTGTTGGCCGGGTTCGAGTGGAACCGAGCTGTCGAGCATTGATCGCTGTTGCTCGGACGCCTGCACCGCCTGTCCTGATGTTGTCTCGTCGATGGTGAGCACCGCGCCGAGGTCGTCACCCGAGAGATTCGCGTATTGCTCGGCACGGCCACGGGCGTCGTTGAAGGCCTCTTCCCTGGCGTTCGAGACAAGCTGGGAATCATCCTCGATCACAAACGACACGTTGCTGATCCGCACGGCATCCCCGCCGGCCTCCACCGCAACCTTGAGCACGTCAGAGCCCTTCGCCAGTTCGTGGATGTTCACCCGGATCGAATTGGTGGCCCGGTAACCCGAGATCTGGCTCGAACCACCCGGAGCCGGATTGGTGAAGTCGGGTGAGACCGTGACCTGTTGGGTCTGAACATCTTCCCGCGGCACACCGGCATTGACCACCGCATCGGTCACGGCTGTGATCTGGGAGTTGGCCGCGTTGATCGCGCTCGAGACGTCGTCTCCGGTTGCCTCCACACCGATGTCCACGCGCAGTGTGTCGGGGGCGCCCTTGACCTCTCCGCTGCCGACCACCGTCACCGACCGTTGATTCACCGGATCCGACGGCTTGTCGTCACCGCACGCCGCGAGCCCGAGCATCAACACGGCCGAACCGGCAACGGCGAGGACGGCCTGGCGGCGGTGTCGGCGAAGGTTCAGCACGCGCCCGCGGGCAACTGGTCGAGGTTTTCTGATATTCACGTGGCGACTGTACCGAGGATTGTCGCGGCGACGTCGAAATCGACGGCGTTTGGCAGGTGTCCATCGTGCCCGGGTCGACGAATGACCCTGATCTCATCCTTCGGACGGACGCCACACTCCCATTCCCAGGAACGTGATCACGATCTGTTTCTCCGTCCGGCGGATCAGCTCTTCTTCTTCGCGGGTGTTCCGTGGATCCAGTTCGACGAGCTCGGCAACGGCGTGGAGCATCACCGTGACGATCAGGTCGCCGGCGATCTCGAGGTCGTCGGCCGGCCAGTCAGCCAGTTCGGGTATACGGGAGAGGTCGATGGCCAGCTCACGGGACAGCAGCTTCAGCTCGGTGTCGATGGCGCGGCGGACCTCGGTGATCCCGCCGTACTGCTCGCGAACCAGGAACCGGAACTGCGATTCGTTGGCGCGGGCCTGACGGACCACCACGGCCAGCGATTCCTTCGCGGTGGGAACGGCGGCGCGGGCGGCGAGGTCGCGGCGACCGTCACGCAACATGCGCCGCAGGGTCCGCATCGCGTCTTCGACGAGTGTGACGCCGACCTCTTCCATCGAGGCGAAGTGCCGGTAGAAGGCGGTCGGGACGATGCCGGCCCGCTTGGTCACCTCTCGCAGGCTGATCGACGCGAAGCTGCGTTCACCCACCAGTTCGAGCGTCTCGTCGAGCAACGCCTGCCGTGTCCGGCTCTTCTGCTCCGCGCGGGTCCGGGTCACCTCGGCAACACGCTCGGATGACGCAGCACCTCGCCGGGCTCCGGCATGGACGCTCGGGCTGTGATGTTTGGAACTCCGTGACACGCAGTTGAGTGTACGTCCGTACACCAGCAACTTCGGCGACACCTGCCCGGAACGTGCTGGGCGTTACACAAACACCTCTTGACTGCAGGGGGTGCGGTGGTGCCACACTATTGGTGAACAGTCGTGCACTGAATGAAAGGACGCGAGCATGTCGAGAACTATTTCCAAGCTCCTCGGCTCCGTACTCGAAGCCGCCCTGACCCCTCACCCCGTCGATCGCTACCTCGAGTTGGTCGACCCTCGCATCACCTGGTCCGAACTGCGCGCGCAGGTGATCGCCGTCCAACATCGCTCCGATCGGTCGGTGACACTGCTGCTGCGGCCGACCCGACAGTGGACCGGATTCGACGCCGGGCAGTTCATCCAGCTCAGCGTCGTGATCGACGGCGTTCGACACACCCGGTGCTACTCGCCCGCGGGCAGTGCCACCCATCGCGATCACATCGAACTGACAGTGACCGCACACGACGACGGCTTCGTGTCCCGGCACCTGCGCAACCATGCGCGTCCGGGACAGGTCGTCGGACTGTCCCCCGCAGCCGGAACGTTCACGATGCCAGCCACGCGACCCTCGCAGATGACGTTCATCAGTGGCGGAAGCGGCATCACACCTGTGCTCTCAATGCTGCGAACACTTGTAGCGGAAAATTACCGCGGCCACGTCGATTTCATCCACTACGCCCGCGACACCACCGATCATCCGTACGCGCGTGAGCTCGAGGCGATCGCCGCCGACCACCCCGAATGGAACATCGACACCCGCTTCACGCGCCCGGCCGGCGACGCCTCGTTGTCGGAACACTTCCGTCCCGATCACCTCCCCAGCCCGTTGACGCCGGCCATCCCGATCTTCCTGTGTGGCCCATCCGCCCTCCACAGCAGCGTGCGCGAGCACCTGACCGAGATCGGCGCGCTCGACAACCTGCACACCGAGCAGTTCGTGCTGATCCCACCGGCTGCCGACGACGACGCACCGGCACACGGACAGCTCAGCTTCGCGGCCAGCGGGAAGGACACCCCCAACAGCGGCGGTTCCATTCTCGAGCAGGCCGAGAGTGTGGGCCTTCAGCCGGAGTTCGGCTGCCGGATGGGCATCTGCTTCTCGTGCACCGCGGTCAAACGATCCGGTCTGACCAAGAACATCCTCACCGGCGACACCGACGCCGAATCCGACCAACACATCCAGCTCTGCATCAGCAAGCCGGTCGGCGACTGCGTCATCGACATCTGACGCCGCGACGCCGGCCTTGCCTTCTCCCTCGACACCCTCAGGAGTCACCATGACCAAAGAACTCGTACTCACCCACGACCAGGTCGAAGAACTCGGCCGCGAACTCGATGCACTGCGCGCCCGGGTCGTTGCCGATCTCGGCGATGCCGATCGCGAATACATCTACTCCATCATCAAGACGCAGCGGGCCCTCGAAGTCGCCGGCCGCGCGCTGATGTACTTCCCGTTCGTCCCACCGGCTTGGCTCGCAGGCGTTGGGGCACTGAGTGTCTCGAAGATCCTCGACAACATGGAAATCGGGCACAACGTCATGCACGGCCAATACGACTGGATGCGCGAACCCGACCTGAACTCACGGGAATTCGAATGGGACACAGTGTGCCCCGCAGATCAGTGGCGACACAGCCACAACTACATGCACCACACCTTCACCAACATCCTCGGCCAGGACCGCGACATCGGCTACGGCATCCTGCGCATGGACCGCGACCAGAAGTGGAACCCCTACTACCTCGGCAACCTCGCCTGGGCCAGTGCCCTGATGATGTTGTTCGAATGGGGCGTGATGCTGCACGACCTCGAGACCGAGAACCTCCTGAGCGGCAAACGCAAGTGGACCGACGTCAAAGGACTGGTGAAGGGCATGTGGCGCAAGGCCAGCCGACAGGTGCTCAAGGATTACGTGATCTTCCCCGCGCTCACCGGACCGTTCTTCGTCAGCACCCTGGTGGGCAATGCCGGCGCCAACATCGCCCGCAACCTGTGGACGTTCTCGATCATCTTCTGCGGCCATTTCCCTTCTGGTGTACAGACTTTCACTCAGGAGGAGACCAAGGACGAGACCCGTGGCCAGTGGTACCTGCGACAGATGCTGGGTTCGGCGAACATCACCGGCACCCCGCTGTTCCACATCATGAGCGGCAACCTCTCCCACCAGATCGAACATCACCTGTTCCCGGACATCCCGGCCAATCGCTACCCGCAGATCTCCGGGGAGGTTCGTGAGCTGTGCGAACGTTACGGATTGCCTTACAACACGGGCAGTTTCAGCCACCAGATCGGGTCGACCTGGCGGAAGATCGCCCGGCTCTCACTCCCCAACTCCTGGGTCTCTGACGACGCGCAGTTCAGTGTTAAAGTCGAAGCGAAAGTTGCCGCCTGACACCGCATAATCCGATGAATCGGGACAATCCCGACATCGCCACGGAAGGCCCTCATGGTCTCGCAATTCGAACGCAACAAAGACATGGCCCAGGAGCTGATCGAGCAGACCGCCCATCGGGTCGGCCGGATCGCGTCGATCATCACCGGAGCCGTCATCGACGTGACCCGGGAGATCGGAGACCTGGTCACAGACGGTTTCGAGATGCGCGAGGCCGCCAAGCGGGCTCGCCTCGACGAGGTCGACCCCACAGACCGTCCGGTCACATAGTGAACGCGCCGGTATACGCTCGGCGCAATCTTGCGATGGCGATCCTGGCCTTCGCAATGTTCATGGATCTCATGGACGTCACGATCGTCAATGTTGCGATCCCTTCGATCCGTGACGACCTCGACGCGTCACCGGCGCAGATCGAATGGCTGGTCGGGGGCTATGTGCTCGCGTTCGCGGCAGTCCTCATCACGGCCGGACGCCTCGGCGACCGCTACGGGCGCCAGAAGGTTTTCCTTGTCGGCATCATCGGTTTCACCCTGGCGTCGGTCCTGGCCTCCACCGCGCAGACCGCTGACATCCTGGTGGCGTCGCGGGTACTCCAGGGGTTCTTCGCCGGGCTGATGGTGCCGCAGGTACTCGCCAACGTCCAGGTGCTCTACCGTCCCAAAGAGCGCGCACCAGTGTTTGCGATCCTCGGGACCATCACCGCCATGGCGGCCGTCATCGGTCCGGTCCTGGGTGGCTGGCTTGTCACCGAGAATCCGCTGGGTGGTGAGTGGCGCGCGATCTTCTTCATCAATGTGCCGATCGGTGTGATCATCGCAGTGGCCGGATGGCTCCTGATCCCCGACACCAAGTCCGAGTCGGTCACCGATCTTGATCTCGTGGGTGTTGTGCTTGCCGTAGGCGGTGTCCTGTTGCTCGTCTATCCATTGGTCGAGGGACGTCAGCTGGGCTGGCCCGCCTGGTCGTTTGTGTTGATGGCACTGTCTCCGGTGGTGTTGACGGCCTTTGTTTTCCAGCAACGCCAGCGAACGGCCGAAGGCAGCGCGCTCATCCCGTTGCGACTGTTCGGCAACCGTGGATTTGTTGGTGGTTCCGCCATCCAATTTCTGTTCCAGGGCTCCATCACGTCCTTCTTCCTGATCCTGGCGCTCTACGTACAGGTCGGACTCGGTTTCGAGGCGATCACGGCCGGCGCGATGACGTTGCCGTTCAGTATCGGTGCGGTGATCGCCGCCGGCATCGGCGCGGCTCTGACCACCAAACTCGGACGGACGCTGCCGTTGATCGGCGGCATCATGATGAGTTCGGGCACCGCGTGGACGATCTTGGTGATCCGGTCCGCCGACGCAGACTTCTCGAGCTGGGACACGGTGGTGCCGATGGCCCTGGCCGGCCTTGGCCTGACCATCATGCTGGTCCCCCTTCTCGATATCGCTTTGTCCACGGTCGACGTGTCCGATTCCGGCGCGGCATCGGGCACGTTGAACACGTTTGCCCAGGTCGGCGGAGCCGTGGGGGTGGCCGTCACCGGCGTCCTCTTCTTCGGGGAGGCCGGAACCTACACCCAGCCAGAACTTCTGCACGCGCTGACGGTCGCAGCCTGGGTCCCGATCTGTGGTTACGCACTCTGTGCCGCGGCCAGCTTCTTGCTCCCCGGACTCGGTGCCGTCAAGAAGCACGCCGAAGAACAAGAACGCCTCGCCGAACTCGAAGAACCCACCCCCGCCTGATCCCCTCCCAAACCCGATGATGTGGTCTTTTGGCGGCGCCGACCTGGCCTTTTGTTCGCCAAAACGGCACATCATCGGGTTTGGGGCGCGGTGGGTCCAAGTGTTGGGGTGCCGCTGACCGATGGGTAGCCTAGGGATCGTGCTGACTTTTCCGAACCCGGTCAACGACTACGCCGCACGGTCGACCGCGGGCCTGGTGGTGGTGCTCGCCATCGTGGCGATCGTGATCAACAATCCCGTTGTCTACTCGCTGCTGGCGATCGGTTTCGCCCTGCGGGTGGCGTCGGGTCCCACGCTCTCACCGTTCGGGCAACTGTCGGTGCGCGTCATCGTCCCGCACCTCATCAAGAAGACAAAGCTGGTCCCCGGGCCGCCGAAACGCTTCGCCCAGACGATCGGGCTGGTGTTCAGCGGTTCCGCGTTGGTCCTCTCGCTCCTCGGCTTCGGACTCGCCGCGCAGATCGTGACCGGACTGCTCGTGGTCGCGGCGCTGCTGGAAGCTGTATTCGGATTTTGCCTGGGCTGCACCATCTTCGGATTCTTGCAGCGCGCCGGTGTGATCCCGGAGAGTGTGTGCGAGGCGTGCAATAACATCCCGCTGCGCCCGCCGGTCGGCCAGCAATCCTGACGCGAACCCGGTCGAGGTCAATCGAGCAGGGAGAGCGCGATTCCGTCGAGGATGTCGTGTTCGGAGACAACCAGATCGGTGATACCGGTCCGTGCGCCGATCATGTGGGCGAGTTCGAGGGTGACGAGCGATCCACCGCCGATGACGTCGACGCGTCCGGGATGCATCGGGCCGAGAGCCGCACGCTGCACGCGCGGCATCCGGACCAGATCCGAGCACACCTTCGACAAGTCCTCGAAGCTGATCCGCGACAGATGGATCAACTCGGAGTCGTATTCCGGCATCTCTGCGGCCAGTGCGGCCAACGTGGTCATCGTTCCGGCAACACCCACAAATGTCTTCGCGCCGTTGATGTCGACGTGTGAAAATGCCTCGCCGAGAAGATCTTTGATCATGTCGGTGGCATCGTCGATCTCCGCATCGGTAGGCGGATCGCTGTGCAGGCATCGTTCGGTCAACCGGACACAGCCGACATTGGCCGAATACGCGGCATGCACGCCGTCGGCATCGCCCATCACCACCTCGGTGGATCCACCGCCGAGGTCGACAACCACAAAGGGACCCTCTGCGGGGTCGAGATCACCGACAGCACCGGCAAACGACAACCGTGCCTCCTCGTCACCGGAGATGACTTCGGCCATCGCACCCGGGACGAGGGCGCCGAGCAGCTCGCGGGTCATCGCGAAGAACTCGTCGCGATTGGCGGCATCGCGGGTCGCCGATGTGGCGACCATCCGAACCGCACCGACGCCGTGGGACTGCATGATCGTCACATAGTCGGCCAGCGCGACGCGGGTCCGTTCGATGGCCTCCTCGGCAAACGAGCCCGTCGCATCCACACCCTGCCCGAGCCGGACAACACGCATCTCGCGGTGCAGATCGATCAGCCCGCCATCGCCGGCACGGGCGACCAGCAGTCGGATCGAGTTGGTGCCGCAATCAACCGCCGCGACAATGTCGGTCATGAATCCTCTTCGCGCGGAGCCAGTTCCGGCCAATCCGCCGGGATGGCACTGCCGCGCAGGCCGGCCGCGGCCGCCAGCGACACCGCCTCGTCGCCAAAGGGATTGACGCCGGGCCCCTTCGCGAGCGAGTGCGCGATCAGCACGTGCAGGCACTTCACCCGGTCCGGCATGCCGCCGCCGGTGAAGTCGGTGCCCAGCGATTCGATGGCGTCGCGTTCGGCCAGGTACGACTCGTGTGCGCGGCGGTACTGCGCCGCCAGGTCCGGATCGGCCGCGAGACGGGCGGTCATCTCCCGCATCACACCGGCCGATTCCTGGCGACTCGCCTCCGCGGTCAGCCGTGGATCGGTCAAGTAGAAGAGCGTGGGAAACGGTGTGCCGTCCGGCAACCGGGGCGCGGTCTTGACCACCGCCGGCCGTCCGTCGGGGGTGCGGTAGCTGACCTCGAGGACTCCGCGCGGCAACCGTCCGAGCTGCTTGGCGATGACGTCCAGGTCACCTTGGGAGACTGACTGATTGGCTTCTGTATTGCTCATTTTTTCTCGGGCACCGATACCGAATCCCACAGGTTTGTGTACCAGGGGTTCGCGGCCTGCTTCTCCGCCTCACGCTCTTCGTCCGTCTTGCCCGGCGGTACCGGGTACTGCATCAGCAGGGCATTCTCCCCTGGCATCACAAACTGCAGCCGTTCGCGCGCCTGCGCTTCGATGTACGCCGGGTCGCTCTGTTCTGCGACCTTCTCTTCGTAATCCCGAACCTCTTGTTCGAGTTGCGCGTTGCTCGCCCGCACCTGGTCGAACTCGGTCTGCTGCGACAGGTACGTCCGCATGGGAACGGCCAGTGACAGCGCCAGCAGGCTGAGAACGGCCGCGAGCACCACAGCACGCTTAGGGTTGATCGCCTCCCACCGCGACGACAACGCTGCCGCGGTACGCGGCAACGTCATCGTCGGCGATGCAGAGGTACGCGTGCTCTCACGAGCCCGGGTGGGGCCGAGGACACCGCGACTGCGTGTCCCCGACCGGGTCGGGCCCGCTCCGCCGTCGGCCGGTCCACGTCCACGACGGGGTCCCTCTGGAGATCCCGTTCGGCGACTTCGTCTTTCAGCCATGGCTTGCGCGTTTCGTCAACTTCTCGGAAGGGTCCGCTCAGCCCTCGAACGAAAAGCGCGGGAAGGCAAGATCACCGGCGTACCGGGCGGCATCTCCCAAGCCCTCTTCGATGCGGAGCAGCTGGTTGTACTTGGCCACACGCTCGCTGCGAGCCGGCGCGCCGGTCTTGATCTGGCCACAACCACACGCCACAGCCAGGTCGGCGATGGTGGTGTCTTCGGTCTCACCCGAACGGTGGCTCATCATCGTCTTGTAGCCACTGTTGTGTGCCAGAGCCACCGCGTCGAGAGTCTCGGTGAGGGTGCCGATCTGGTTGACCTTCACCAGAAGGGCGTTGGCGGCGCCACGATTGATGCCGTCCTCGAGACGCTCGGGGTTGGTGACGAACAGATCGTCGCCGACCAGCTGGATCTTGTCGCCGATGGCCTCGGTGAGCGCGATCCAGCCGTCCCAGTCATCTTCAGACAGTGGGTCCTCGATTGACACCAGCGGGAACTCGGTGAGCAGCTGTGCGTAGAACTCGGCCATCTCCGCGGCCGTGCGGGTGCTGCCCTCGAATGCGTAACCCTTGCCCTCGGTGTGGAACTCCGTGGCCGCGACGTCGAGTGCGAGCGCGACATCGGTTCCCAGCTTCAGGCCGGTGTTGCCGATGGCCTCGCTGATCAGCTCCAGCGCTGCGCGGGTTCCGGCGATGTCCGGCGCGAAGCCACCCTCGTCACCGAGACCGGTCGACAGACCCTTGGACTTGAGGACGGACCGCAGTGAGTGGTACACCTCGGCGCCCCAGCGCAGGGACTCCTTGAACGTGGGCGCACCGATGGGAGCGACCATGAACTCCTGGACATCGACGCCGGTGTCGGCGTGGGCACCACCGTTGACGATGTTCATCATCGGGACCGGCAGGATGTGTGCGTTCGGTCCGCCCACGTAGCGGAACAACGGGAGTCCGGCCGATTCCGCAGCGCCCTTGGCCACGGCCAGGGAGACACCCAGGAGTGCGTTGGCACCCAGACGGGACTTGTCGGGGGTTCCGTCGAGATCGAGCAGCGCCTGGTCGACCAGTCGCTGGTCGTCGGCCTCGATACCGATCACGGCGGGGGCGATCTCACCGAGAACGGCCTCCACGGCCTTCAGGACACCTTTGCCGCCGTAACGATCGCCACCGTCCCGGAGTTCCACTGCCTCGTGCTCTCCGGTCGACGCGCCCGAGGGCACGGCCGCGCGGGTGAATGTCCCGTCGTCCAGTACAACTTCGACCTCGACTGTCGGGTTGCCCCGCGAGTCCAGAATTTCGCGGGCTCCGACCTGATCGATGCTGGCCACGGCTCATCTCCTTCAGCTGTTGATCACTGCACGTTCACGCCCGCACCGAGGAGGTGGCGCGTATCGCTTTAGAGAGTAGTGCCCAACCGGGCCAGACATCGATTGACGCACCGATGCCGGCGAGATATCGATCTGCTCAGTAGGCGACGTTCACCGAATAGGCGTTTGCGTGGTCCCGGACGTCGAGGACGTATTGCATCGAGTTGTTGTAGACCTTGACCGCCTTCTCCCACCCTTCCGGCGTGGTCAGGTCGCCACCGGAGACGCAGAGATAACGCGCGGCCGACAGCGCTGCGTCGTCGATGTTGTCGACATCGACCACGCCGTCTCCGTTCGCGTCGACCCCGAAACGTTCCCATGTCGCCGGGATGAACTGGAACGGTCCCATCGCCCGGTCGAGCTGATCGTCGCCGTCGAGCAGACCGCCGTCGGTGTCGTGGATCTTGGCGTTCCCCGCGGTCCCGTCCAGGGGTACCCCGCGGATCTCCGGTGAGACGTCGCCGTTGGCGGCCACCTGCGCCCCGCGGTACTGCCCGTGCTTGCTCTCGACACCGGCGATGCCGGCGAGAGTTGTCCAGGCGATACCGCATTCGGGGTGCTGCTGACGCTGGATCTCCGCGGCGTTGCCGTAGGCCTCGACCGCGACGAGCGGGATGCTGGTCTGTTCGGAGATCGGGGTCGCCCATTCGCGAACGAGCTCGGCGGTTCGGCCGGGTGCGTTGATGTCGAAATATGGGACCGGCGCACCGGGATTGGGCGGAATCCCCTCCGGGATGACAACGTCCGGTTTGGAGGGCAGATCGAGGCATCCGGCCGTCATGACCAAGACGCCGGCGGCGATACCCGCGAGCGCCGCCCGTCGGGCGATCGATCGCCGGCCACTCCGCGACTCTCGCCCGCGCCCAGACACCACCGTAATCCTCACTTCGTCATCTTCGACAATGGCGCCAAGTATGCGGCCACTGCTCCACTGTGCCCGAACCTCGCCGACTTCCCCGAATCGAAACGCCGCACGACACACCGAAGATCGTTCGCATTTGTCCGATATGACCGAATGCGCAGGTCGCGGCCGGTTCGTGAACCAAGTCCCCAACATGTCCCAACTCTCCAAGAGCCCTTCTGAGTTCCCGGGATTCCGTTGTACAGTCGGCCTCTGGACAGGCATTTAGGTAACCCGATCCTTACCGTCAGGCCTTCCGGATCCAGGTATATCGAAGGAGCTCAGGTGAACGTCGCTGACGGCAGTTCGGCACCCTCGGTGGCGACACAACTGTTCGGGAGTGGACTGATCGGACTCCGCGAAGGACTCGAGGCCGGGATCGTCGTCATGATCCTGGTCGCTTTCCTGGTGAAGTCGGACCGGCGCGACGCCCTCAAGTGGGTCTGGCTCGGGGTCGGTGCAGCGATCGCGATGGTGCTCGTCATCTTCGCCGTGATCCACTACGGCACGTCGACGGTGACCGGACTGACCGCCGAAGCCATTGCCGGGGTCAGCTCGCTGGCCGCGGTGGCCATCGTGACGTTCATGGTGCTGTGGATGCGCACCGCGGCCGCCTCGATCTCCGGCGAACTCAAGGAGTCGATGGCTCGAGCCCTCGAGGTCGGTGCCGGTGCGGTGGTGCTGTTGTCGTTCCTCGCGGTCGGCCGCGAAGGTGTCGAGACCGCGCTGCTGATGGTGGGATACGCCGAGAACACCTCGGGCAGCAACTGGCCCCTGGTCGGACTGATCCTCGGCGTCGTCGGAGCCGTGGCGGTCACCGTGTTGCTGTACCAGGGCACCGTCCGGATCAACTTCCAGAAGTTCTTCAAATACACCGGAATGTTCCTGATCGTGGTCGCCGCCGGGATGCTGGCCTACGCGATCCGGGCGCTGCAAACCGTCGGCTGGTTGCCCGGTCTGTCGAACACCGCCTTCGACATCACCGCGCACTACGACCAGTCGTCCTGGTACGGAACGATTCTGGCCGGCATCTTCAACTTCCGTCCCGACCCCACCGTGCTGCAGGTGATCGGCTGGTCGGCCTATCTCCTCATCGTGATGACGTACTTCCTGTGGCCGCGCACACCCGCACCCGCCGCGGCGAGGACAACTCCCGCACCCGTTTGAATCATCACCTTTCGAGAAAGGCACCACCCATCCCATGAACCCCACCCGATCCGCCAAGGCTGCGGTCCTGCTGTGCGCGGCGCTGGCCGGCCCGCTGGTCCTGTCGGCGTGTACCGACAAGACCGAGGCCTCCGAAGGCGACATCGCAGTGACCTCGACCGACGACAGTTGCGATCTGGCGACCGCCGATGCTCAGACGGGCAACGTGTCGTTCAACGTCACCAACAACGGCGACAAGATCACCGAGTTCTACGTCTACGGCAACAACAATCGTGTGCTCGGTGAGGTCGAGAACATCGGCCCCGGACTGACCGGCAAGCTGACGGTCGAGATCGTCGAGCCGGGCACCTACCAGACCGCGTGCAAACCGGGCATGGTCGGCACCGGCATCCGCCAGGACCTCACCGTCACCGGCGAGACCAAGGAAAAAGCCAAGGCCCCGGCCGACGTCGAACAGGCCAAGGCCTCCTACCTGGACTACGTACGCGGCCAGGTCAACGGATTCGCCGCCCAGACCGCGGTCTTCGTCGCCGCCATCAAGGCCGGTGACCTCGAGGCCGCCAAGGCCCAGTTCGGGCAGACCCGTACCTTCTACGAGCGCATCGAGCCGGTCGCCGAGTCGTTCCCCGACCTCGACCCCGCCATCGACATGCGCTGGGACGACACCGAGGACGGCGCCGCGCCGTTCACCGGATTCCACCGCCTCGAGCGATTCCTGTGGCCTCCGCAGACCACCGACATCGGCGAGAACCCGGGCGATGTGACCCAGGCCGACTACGACAACGCCGTCGCCACCGACAACAAGGCCGCCGCCGACACGGCCGCCGATCAGCTGCTGGTCGACGTCAACTCGCTCAAGACCGAGGTCGACAAACCCGACTTCGTGTTCGAGACCGGTTCGTTTGTCAAGGGCCCCCAAGCCCTCATCGACGAGGTCGCGGCCACCAAGGTCGGCGGCGAGGAAGACCGCTACAGCCACACCGACCTGTGGGACTTCGCGGCCAACGTCGACGGATCGGAAACCCTGATCGCGGCCATGGAACCCATCATCTCGGCCAAGAACCCCGAACTGATGGACAAGATCACCGAACAGTTCGCCGCCGTGCGCGCCTCCATCGACCAGTACCAGACCGCAGACGGATACCAGTCCTACGACCAGGTCCCCGAAGAGGCCCGTAAAGCCTTCTCCGATCAGATCGACGCGCTCTCGCAGTCACTGTCACTCGTTCCCGGGCTGGTGATGACGCAGTAATGACCGAACCAGACGGCACCGCACCCACACCCGATACGAGCACCGAGCGCACCGGCGTCAGTCGCCGTGTGCTGCTCGGGACCGCGGGTGTGGGGGCGGCAGCCGCGGTGGCCGCCGGGGGCTTCGCCGTCGGCCGCGTCACCGCGCCGGAGTCACGCCCTGATCCGGCCGACCACATCGTCCCCTTCCGCGGTCCGCGTCAGGCCGGCATCACAACCGAGGCCCAGGACCGCCTCCATTTCGCGTCGTTCGACGTCATCACCGACAACCGCGACGACCTGATCGACATGCTGAAACGCTGGACCGCGGCCGCCGAACGCATGACCAAGGGCCTCGACACCGTCGAGGGTGGGGCGCTCGAAATGGGCGACTACACACCACCCGCCGACACCGGTGAGGCCCTGGGACTGTCGGCGTCGTCGCTCACGATCACGATCGGATTCGGTCCCGGTCTGTTCGGACCCAATGCTGCGAACAACACCGGCACAGACCGATTCGGTATCGCCGACAAGAAGCCGGCGGCGCTCACCGACCTACCGCCGTTTGTGGCCGATGCCATCGAACGATCCCGCAGCTTCGGCGACATCGGGGTGCAGGCCTGCTCCGACGACCCTCAGGTCGCCGTCCATGCCATCCGCAACCTGGCGCGGATGGGATTCGGGGTTGTCAGCGTTCGCTGGTCCCAGCTGGGATTCGGACGCACCTCGTCCACCACCACCACCCAGGCGACCCCGCGAAACATGTTCGGGTTCAAGGACGGAACCGCGAACATCAAGTCGAACGACGCCGCGGCCCTCGACGCCCACGTCTGGGTTGCCGAGAGCGACAACCCGCCGGCCGCGCAGTGGATGACGGGCGGTTCGTATCTGGTGGCCCGCCGGATCCGGATGGACATCGAACCCTGGGACCGGGCGATGCTGCTCGAACAGGAACAGATCGTCGGACGGTTCAAGGGAAATGGCGCCCCGCTGGGCAAGGTCCACGAATTCGATGAACCCGATTTCAACATCGGCGACGGCTCCGGGCCGATGATCGCCAACAACGCCCATGTGCGCCTGGCACATCCGGACAATCTCGGGGGCGTCCGGATCCTGCGTCGTGGATACAACTTCACCGACGGTTCTGACGGGTTCGGGCACCTCGACGCCGGACTGTTCTTCATCGCCTATTGCCGTGACGCCCACACCCAGTTCGTCCCGATGCAGCGCGCCCTGGCGACGAAGGACGCGATGATGGAGTACCTCATGCACACCGGCAGTGCCCTCTACGCCTGTCCCCCCGGTCTTGCCGAGGGTGAGTATTGGGGCCAGCGCCTGTTTGAGTGACCCCCCGCCACCCCCGATTTTGGTGGGTTCTGGCGAGCAAAACCCCAGGTCAGCCTCACCACAACCCACCAAGATCGGTCAGTGGGGGTAGGCGGCGCGCCAATCGCCGGCGGTGGCGGGCTTCGCCAACTCGGCGACGCGGACATCGGCCATGAAGGCCAACACATCCCGGCGCAGCTGATCCTCGACGCTGGGGCCGTCCGCGGTGATCCGTACCCCGGTGACGGCCGCCGGAATGAGATCGGCCGGGAAGTCCGCTGCGGCAAGACGTTCCAGCACTTTCTGCGTCAACGCCAGCGATGGCTGGTTCGTGGCGATACCGTCGAGCACCGACCCCCGCGCCTTCTCCGCGGCCTTACGCGTTTCCCATTCGTCGAGCTGGGTCTGCAGATCGATGTTGTCGCCGCTCAGCACACCCTGGGTTCGCGCGGAGACCTTCGTGGTGAAAGCCCGTGCCACATCATCGATGTCGAAGGGGTCGTCGTCGCGATCGGCCGCGATCCGGGCGTGGAACAGCACTTGCAGCAAAATGTCGCCGAGTTCTTCGAGCAGATGGTCCCGGTCTCCGGAATCAATCGCATCGAGGAGTTCGTACGTCTCCTCCACCAGGTACCGACGCAACGACTCGTGTGTCTGATCCCGTTCCCACGGACCGTCGCGGCGCAGCCGGTCCATCAACTCGACGGACGCCAGCAACTCCCATCCGCTCGGCTGATCAGGCATCGGCACTCTGACCGGCATCGACCCGCATGTTGACGCTGCCCGGATTGCGGCCGTCGATGACCAGCAGCAGATCCGCGACAACCTGGACGAGTTCGACGTCGCGCACCCGGTCGCTGCCGACTCCACCGGTCCGCGGGATCGGGATGCCCACGACACCGGTGGTGCCCCGGTATGTCGCAGACGGATACAGGCGTTTGAGCCGGACCTGTTGTGAATCGAGCAGTTTCAGTGGGGACACCTTGAACTGGTTGCCCGCGACCCCGACCTCGGTCACGCCGATCTGCCGCGCCAGCAGGCGCAGCTTCGCCACCGACACCAACCGCAACACCTCTTCGGGCAGCGGGCCGTAACGGTCGATCAGTTCCTCGACCACTCCGGAGATCTCGTCGTCGGTGCTCGCCGACGCGAACTTGCGGTAGGCCTCGAGCCGCAGACGGTCGGAATCGACGTAGTCGGCGGGGATGTGCGCGTCGACCGGGAGATCGACCCGCACCTCTTTCTCCTCTTCCATCGCGATCGGACGTCCATCGGCGGCGGCTCGGTAGGCCTCGACGGCCTCACCGACCAGCCGCACGTAGAGGTCGAAACCGACACCGGCCACATGTCCGGACTGCTCGGCACCGAGCACGTTGCCCGCACCGCGGAGTTCAAGGTCCTTGAGCGCCACGGCCATACCCGCACCGAGGTCGTTGTTCTGCGCGATGGTCGCCAGCCGGTCATACGCGGTCTCGGTGAGCGGCTTATCGCCGTTGTAGAGGAAGTAGGCGTACCCGCGTTCCCGGCTTCGACCGACTCGTCCGCGCAGCTGATGCAGCTGCGACAGGCCCAGCACCTCGGCCCGGTCGACGATCAGGGTGTTGGCGTTCGAGATGTCGAGGCCGGTCTCGATGATGGTGGTACACACCAAGACGTCGTATTCGCGATCCCAGAATCCGGTGACCGTGCGTTCGAGGAGATCCTCACCCATCTGCCCGTGTGCCACCACAACCCGCGCCTCGGGGACCATCTCCTTGATCGCGGCGGCGGTCTTGTCGATGGTGCTGACCCGGTTGTGGACGTAGAAGACCTGACCGTCACGCAGCAGCTCACGCCGGATCGACGCCGCCACCTGCTTCTCCTGGTAGGCACCCACATAGGTGAGGACCGGATGCCGCTCTTCGGGCGGGGTCAGGATCGTCGACATCTCCCGGATGCCCGCCATCGACATCTCCAGCGTTCGCGGGATCGGGGTGGCCGACATGGTCAGGACGTCGACGTGGGTCCGCAACGATTTGATGTGTTCCTTGTGCTCGACGCCGAAACGCTGTTCCTCGTCGACGACCACCAATCCCAGGTCTTTCCAGCGGATTCCGGTGGCCAGTAGACGATGGGTCCCGATCACGATGTCGACACTGCCGTCGGCCATCCCGTCGATGACCTTGCGGGAGTCACCGGCGTCGGTGAACCGGGACAAGCCGGCCACCGTCACCGGAAAGCCCTGCATGCGTTCGGCGAAGGTCTGCAGATGTTGTTGCGCCAGAATGGTTGTGGGCACCAGCACGGCAACCTGCTTGCCGCTCTGCACAGCCTTGAACGCCGCCCGGACCGCGATCTCGGTCTTGCCGTAACCCACATCGCCGACCACGACACGATCCATCGGGACCGGCCGTTCCATGTCCGACTTCACCTCGCCGATGACGGTCAGCTGATCCATGGTCTCGGTGAACCCGAAGGCGTCTTCCATCTCCCGCTGCCACGGTGTATCGGGCGAGAACGCATAGCCGGGCGCGGCGTGCCGGGCCGCATAGAGCTGCACCAACTCGCCGGCGATCTCACGAACAGCCTTGCGCGCCTTACGCTTTGTGTTCTGCCAGTCGGAGCCGCCGAGTTTCGACAACGACGGGGCCTCGCCACCGACATACCGGGACAGCTGATCGAGTGAATCCATCGGAACGAACAACCGGTCGCCGGGGTGACCGCGCTTGCTCGGGGCGTATTCGATGACCAGGTATTCGCGCCGTGCACCACCGACGGTGCGTTCGATCATCTCGACGAACTTGCCGATGCCGTGTTGGTCGTGGACCACCATGTCGCCGGCGCTCAAGGCCAGCGGGTCGACCTGATTGCGGCGTTTGGCCGGGAGCCTGCGCCCGTCCTGCGCTCCGGTGATCCGCGCGCCGGTGAGGTCGGATTCGGTGATGATCACCAACGCCGCATCAGGCAGGACCAGACCCGACGACAGCGAGCCTCGCAGGACGGTGACCACACCCGCTTCCGGTGTGCTGCCCGAATCGGCAAGGCGCACTGGCACTTCGGCATCTCCGAGCCGCTCGACGATACGTTCGGCGGTGCCGGCGCCGGCCGAAACGACTGCGGCCCGTCCCCCGGAGCTGACGTGTGCCCGCAGTCCGGCGAAGGTCTTGGCGATCTCCCCCTCATCACCGCGAGGTGCCGGACCCGGCGTGAGTTTGAGCTCCGTCCCGATACCGATCGAGCTGTACGTCCACCACGTACGCTGCGCCGCAAGGGTTTGTTGGTGTACGTCGTCGAGGGAGCGATAGGAGCTGTCGTCGAGGTGCAGCAATCCGAGGTCGATCGGAGCCAGCCCACCCCCGCCGGCGGCGGTCCACGACGCCTCGAGGAACTCGGCCCCGGTACGGGCGAGGTCCGATGCCCGCGTTCGGACCTTTTCCGGATCGAGGATCACCACATGGGTGCCCACCGGCATCACCTCGGTGAGCAGCTGCAGCTGGCCGGGGACCAACGCGGGAATGAGCGCTTCCATCCCCTCGGTGGCGACGCCTTCCGAGAGTTTTGTCAGCATCTCGACCACCGACGAATCGGCGGCCATGTCCACGGCCAGATCCGCGGCCCGCGCCCGCACACCGTCGGTCAACAAGAGTTCGCGGCAGGGGTGAACGTGCACCAGCTTCATGTCGACTTCGGGCTGACTTCGCTGATCTGCCACCGAGAACGCCCGCTGCTCGGTGATCTCGTCGCCCCAGAACTCGACGCGGACCGGGTAGTCGGTGGTGGTCGGGAAGACATCGAGAATGCCGCCACGAACTGCGAATTCACCACGTTTGCCGACCATGTCGACCCGGGTGTACGCCAATTCGACCAGCTTCGCGATCACCTCGTCGAAGTCGGTCTCGGCACCCTCCCGCAGCGTGATGGAGTCGAGCTCACCGAGCCCCGGTGCGAGCGGTTGCACCAGCGAGCGAACGGTGGTCACCACAACCTTGAGCGGTGGGCCGTAGCTGTCGTCGTCGGGACTGCGCAGCCGGTGCAGAACCCGCAGCCGCTGGCCGACGGTGTCGACGGACGGCGACAACCGCTCGTGCGGCAACGTCTCCCAGGACGGGAACTGCGTCACGCGTTTGCCGATGATGTCGCGCAGCTGCGCGGTCAGTTCATCGGATTCGCGACCCGTGGCGGCGACCACCAGCAGCGGTTTCGATGCGGTCGCGGCCAGCGCGGCGACGAGGAACGGCCGCGCCGCCGGGGGTCCGACCAGTTCGAGTTCGGGTGTTCCGAGTTGCGCGCTCACCTCTGCCAGCGCCGCGTCAGAGGCCGCGATCTGGGCCAAACCAGATAGCTGTCCGGTGAAAAATGCAGCAGAGGGCCCAGTCACAGGAACAGTTTACGGGTGCCTTGCGCGGTGGTGACCGGTAGCACCCGATGTTCGGGTCGAACGCCGACCAAGGCTGTCCGAACGCCCCTACAGTGAGCGAGTCGAGGACAAGGAGATCCGCACGGCGACCAGCCCATTCGCCGGCATGAACCGGAACGGGATCCCTGAACGACATCGAACACTTCGTGTTCTTCATGCAGGAGAACCGATCGTTCGACCACTACTTCGGCACCTTGCAGGGTGTCCGCGGCTTCGACGACCCTTCCGATGCGTGGAAGCAGCGGGGCTGGGCGCCGGGAGTCGGGCCGACCGCCGGTGTCTCGTCGCAAGGCATCCGCGGCCCATCGGACTCGGCTATCGCGTTCCTGGACTGGTCATTTCGCCGTACAGCCGCGGTGGCCCGGTGGCCTCCGAAACATTCGACCACACGTCACAACTACGTCTGCTCGAAACCCGGTTCGTGTCGAGGTCCCCAACCTGACGCCATGGCGACGCAGCGTCACCGGCGACATGACCTCGGCCTTCGACTTCGGTTCCCGCCGAACTCCACCACACCCCGGCTGATGGACCCGATACAGCGCGTCCAATTGGCGGCGGCCCAGTGCGGGCCCAATGTCGCGGCCGGGTTCGTCGGACGCGGCGCGCCCTATCCGGTGCCGCCGAACAGGATGCCGTCGCAGGAACCGGGGTCGCGCCGGGCCCCCACCGGAATGGTGTGACCGGTTGATCATCCCGGGACCAGCGCTCGACCGCGGACGGCCGTTTACTGTGGCTGCATGACATCACGCTGGTCGGCAGCCAACCTACCGCGCCTGGACGGCAAGCGGATCGTGGTCACCGGCGCCACGAACGGCCTCGGCTGGGAGACCACTCGCGGGCTGGCCCGGGTTGGTGCCCACGTGGTTCTGGCTGTTCGGGATGTCGACCGCGGCAAACAGCGCGCAGCCGAGATCGCCGCCGAAACAGGCGGTTCGCACGCCGAAGTCGTCCAGCTCGACCTGGCCGACCTGTCGTCTGTGCGGCGGTGCGCCGACGGCCTCGGCGACATCGACATCCTCGTCAACAACGCCGGCGTCATGGCCCGCGAGCACACGTTCACCGTCGACGGCTTCGAAACCTCTTTCGGCACAAACTTTCTCGGCCCGTTCGCGCTGACCAACCTGCTGTTGCCGCAGATCCGCGACCGCGTCGTGATCGTCGGGTCGAGTTCTCACAAAGCTGGGCAGATCCGGCTGGACGACCCCCATTTCGAACGCCGGCACTGGAGCCGGCCGGCGGCGTATTCACAATCCAAACTCGCGGACATGCTCTGGGGTCTGGAACTCGACCGCCGCCTGCGCAAGTCCGGATCGAACGCCGGCACGGCCATCGCGCACCCGGGATGGGCGACCACCGGAATTCTCGGTGTCACCGGAATCCGCGCGATCGATGCCGTGATCACCGCCGCGGGCAGAGTCCTGGCCAACACCCCGACCGACGGCGCCGCCATCACCCTGCGCGCCTGCACCCCGGACATCCCGTCCGGCTCCTATGTGGGTCCGGGTGGTCCGTTCGGGCTGCGCGGCGGTCCGGTGCTCGTCGGGAGGTCGGCGGCCGCCTGTGACACCCGAACGGCCGGGTTGCTCTGGGAGCTGGCCGAGTTCGCAACCGATACGAGGTATCCGCTATGACCGTGACCATCCGGCCGGCAACCGCGCCCGACTGCGTCGACGTCGCAGCCATCTACAAGCATTACGTCGACAACACGGTCATCACCTTCGACTATGTCTCACCCACTGCCGCGGAGTGGAAGATCAAGCGCGCCAATCTGATATCGCACAGACTTCCCTTCCTCGTCGCGGAAGACGAGCATCGGAGGGTGGTCGGATTCGCGTATGTCACCCACTATCGGGAGAAGCAGGCATATGCCTGGACAGTGGAGAACACCATCTACTTAAGCCCGGATCACACCGGAAAGGGCTACGGGTCAGCACTGATGACCGGCCTCCTGGACTCGGTGAAGGAGTCACCGGCCCACCGGATCGTGTCGGTGATCTCGGCCATTCCGGATTCGGGGTCGGTCCCGCTGCACGCCAAAGCCGGGTTCTACGAGGTCGGCCGGCTACGACGGGTCGGCTTCAAACACGGATCCTGGGTCGACTGCATCGTCATGCAGTACGACGTTGTCGATTCCGACCAACCGCCCATCTGAACTGCCGAAATTCGGGGCAGGAACAAAGCGGACCGAGGTCCGGTTGGTAAGATCATGTCCGTGACACGTATGCCCGCCCTGTTCCTGAGCCACGGAGCTCCCCCGCTGGTCGACGATGTCCGCTGGGTCGGTGAGCTCGAGAAGTGGTCGAAAGACCTGCCGACACCGACCGCCATCCTGATGGTGTCCGCCCACTGGGAGTCGGCGCCGCTCACCATCGGCGCCACCGACCCCACCGTGCCGCTGACCTACGATTTTGGCGGCTTCGACGAGCACTACTACCGCGTGCGCTACGACGCCCCCGGCGCCGCCGACCTCGCGGCCAAGATCGAGGCACTGATGCCCGACACGGAGGGCGTCCGGCACGACCCCCATCGACGCCTCGACCACGGTGCCTACGTGCCGTTGACCGTCATGTACCCCGAGGCCCGGGTCCCGGTGCTGCAGATCTCCCTGCCGACACTCGATCCCGAGAAGCTACTCGATCTCGGCCGACGGCTCCGGCCGCTGCGCGACGATGGCGTGCTGATCATCGGATCGGGATTCACCACCCACGGCCTGCCGTTCCTGCGCGACCCACGCCCGGACGCCATCGCACCGACGTGGTCGAAGGAGTTCGACGCATGGGCCGGCGAACGCTTTGCCGCCGGTGACGTGGAATCACTGATCCGGTTCCGCGACCTCGCGCCCGGTATGCCGTACGCCCATCCGACGATCGAACACTGGTCACCGTTGTTCGTGGCCCTCGGCGCCAGCGACGACCCCGAACAGAAGGGCGATCAGGTGATCGACGGATTCTGGATGGGCCTGAGCAAGCGCAGCCTGCAACTGACCTAGTGCCGCACTAGGTCTGTCGTTTCTTCTCGGACTCGGACGGTTCGTTCGGTCCGACGAGGTGGGGGTCGTCCTCGAGGTTGACCAGACCGTTCCAGCACAGGTTGACCAGATGCGCCGCGACCACCTCTTTCGAGGGTTCGCGCACGTCGAGCCACCACTGCGCCGTGGAGGTCACCATCCCGACCAACGCCTGCGCGTACAACGGCGCGAGTGCCGGGTCACGGCCGCGACGCTCGAAGTCGCTGCCCAGTATGTGTTCGACCTGGCTGATCGCATCATTGAGCAGACTCGAATACTTGCCTGCGTCGCCGCCCGCGGTGGACGGACCGCGCATCAGGATCTGAAAACCGTCGGTGCGGTCTTCCATGTAGGTCAGCAGCGCCAGCGCCACCTGCTGCACGCGATACCGCGACCGGTTCTTGCTCAACGAGGACGTGATCATCTCCAGCAGGGTTTCCATCTCGCGGTCGACGATCACCGCGTAGAGGCCCTCTTTGCCACCGAAATGTTCATACACAACGGGTTTGGAAACGCCGGCACGCTGCGCGATCTCCTCGACCGCGGTGGCCTCGAACCCCTTCTCCGCGAACAGTCCGCGAGCCACCTCGATCAGCTGATGACGCCGCTGTGGACCGGTCATCCGCGCTCGGGGTACCCGCTGAACCTGGTCGGCTTTGGTGGTCGGGCGATCGACCGTCATTGCCGCATCTCCCTCGCCGTGATCACCATCGCTGATCAACTATAGGCGGATCCGCGAACGATCCGGGCCAACGCCGGTGCACAGAATCCGGGATATCGTCAATACTTTGCTCCGCCACCAGGACTCGAACCTAGAATGCCTGAACCAAAATCAGGAGTGTTGCCGATTACACCATGGCGGATTGCGCTCACGATTGTGCCATGAGCCCACCGGGATTCCACAACGGGCTCATGACGCCTGTGCGGCGCCTGCCCAAACGCTCCGGAAATACGAGGACGCTCCACATGTATGTGGAGCGTCCTCGCAGAAACGGAGCGTGTGCGGCAGGGTGATCAGTCGCGCGGGCCACCGGCGACGTAGATGACCTGACCGGAGACGAACCCGGCACCTTCGCTCGCCAGGAACGAGACGGTGTGGGCGATGTCGTCGGGCTGACCGACGCGGGCAACCGGGATCTGCGACGCGGCGGCGGCTTTGTAGTCCTCGAACGGCACGCCGACACGCTCGGCGGTCGCGGCGGTCATCTCGGTCTCGATGAATCCCGGTCCGATGGCGTTGGCCGTCACACCGAACTTGCCGAGCTCGATCGACAGGGTCTTGGTGAATCCCTGCATGCCGGCCTTGGCGGCCGAGTAGTTGGACTGTCCACGGTTACCGAGGGCCGACACGCTCGACAGGTTGACGATCCGGCCGAACTTGGCCGCGACCATGTGCTGCTGCACAGCCCGCGACATCAGGAACGCACCACGCAGGTGAACGTTCATGACCGAATCCCAGTCGTCGACCGTCATCTTGAAAAGCATGTTGTCGCGGGTGATGCCGGCGTTGTTGACCAGGATCGTCGGCGCGTCCAGTTCGCCGGTGACCTTCTCGACCGCTGCGGCGACAGCTGCCTCGTCGGCGACGTTGGCGCCCACCGCGATCGCCTTGCCACCGGCGTCGGTGATCGCCTTGACGGTGTCGGTACAGCTCGACTCGTCGAGGTCCAGGACCGCAACTGCGTGCCCGTCGGCCGACAGACGCTTCGCAACCGCTGCGCCGATACCGCGCGCCGCACCGGTGACGATCGCTGTTCTCTGCTCGCTCACAACAACTCCCTTGTCGAAGATTTTCGGATGACGATCGCCAGGTGACCCACAACCACGGTTCAAACGCCCTGCCGATGGTCCACCAGTTGTATCAAGTGCCCTCCAAAGGTGCGTAGGATCGGGCCGTTCCCCGCTTCCAACCGCCAAGGGAGTCCCATGTCCGTGGCACCTGAATCCGAGCGCACCGCCTCGGGGCCGACCGCCGTACTGGTCCTCGCCGCGGGCGCCGGCACCCGCATGAAGTCGGCTACTCCGAAGGTCCTGCACGCGATCGGCGGGCGTTCACTGCTGTCCCACGCGTTGCACGCCGCATCCGATATCGAACCCGACCACCTGGTGGTCGTCGTCGGACACGACCGCGAGAAGGTCACCGCTGCCTGCGCCGATGTCGCCGGCACCCTCGGCCGCGACATCCACACCGCGGTCCAGGAGCAGCAGAACGGCACCGGCGACGCGGTCCGCGCCGGCCTGGCCGCACTACCCGACAACTTCGACGGCACCGTGCTCGTCACCGCCGCCGATGTCCCGCTCCTGGACGGCCCCACGCTGCGTGATCTCATCGCAGATCACACCAGCGCGCCTGCCGCATCAGTGACAGTTCTCACGTCCACGGCCCCCGACCCAACCGGGTACGGCCGGGTTCTGCGCACCCAGGACGGTGCCGTCACCGCGATCGTCGAGCAGAAAGACGCGACGGAACAGCAACGCCGCATCACCGAGGTCAACTCCGGTGTCTACGCCTTCGACGCCACCACGTTGCGCGGTGCGCTCGCCGAACTCTCCCCCGACAACGCCCAGCACGAGCTGTACCTCACCGACGTCATCGAGATCGCCAACCGGCACTCGAAAGTGGTGCGCGCCAAGCACATCGACGATGCCGCCCTGGTGGCCGGCTGCAACGACCGGCTGCAGTTGGCGACGCTCGGCGCGGAATTGAACCGGCGAATCCTGGCCCGCCACATGCTGGGCGGCGTCACGATCATCGACCCGGCGACCACCTGGGTCGATGTCGACGTGACCCTGGCCGCCGACGTGACGATCGCGCCCGGAACACAACTGCTGGGCCGGACGAGCGTCGACACCGGCGCCGAGATCGGACCGGACACCACTCTGTCCGACGTCACCGTGGGCGCCGGCGCATCGATCATCCGGACCCACGCATCAGAATCGGTCATCGGCGCAAACACGCAGGTCGGGCCCTTTGCATACCTGCGTCCCGGCTCGGTTCTCGGTGAGTCCGGCAAGATCGGGACGTTTGTCGAGACGAAGAACTCGGACATCGGCAAGGGCGCCAAGGTGCCGCACCTGACCTACGTCGGTGACGCGACGATCGGCGAAGGCACCAACATCGGTGCTTCGAGCGTGTTCGTGAACTACGACGGCGTGAACAAGACGCGTACCACAATCGGGGCACATTGCCGAACGGGATCCGACACGATGTTCGTGGCGCCTCTCAACGTCGGTGATGGGGTCTACACGGGAGCGGGTACCGTCTTGACGCAGGATGTGCCCCCCGGAGCCCTCGCGGTCTCCGGTGGGAAACAAAGAAATATCGACGGTTGGGTGCAGGCCAGAAGGCCTGGCACGCCCTCAGCCCGGGCCGCTGCCAACGCGCTGACCGCCGCCAAGAACGTGCAACCAGAAAGTGACTTGCTGTGACCTGGACCACCACCGACAACCAGAAGAGCCTCATGCTGTTCTCTGGTCGTGCACATCCCGAGCTGGCCGAAGCGGTCGCACAAGAGCTCGACATCAAGGTGACCCCCCAGACCGCGCGTGATTTTGCCAACGGCGAGATCTTCGTGCGCTTCGAGGAGTCGGTGCGTGGCTCGGACGCGTTTGTCCTGCAGAGCTGCCCGTTCCCGCTCAACAAGCACCTGATGGAACAGCTGATCATGATCGACGCGCTCAAGCGCGGATCGGCCAAGCGCATCACCGCGATCCTGCCGTTCTACCCCTACGCCCGCCAGGACAAGAAGCACCGCGGCCGCGAGCCCATCTCGGCCCGCCTCGTCGCCGACCTGCTCAAGACCGCCGGCGCCGACCGCATCATCACGGTCGACCTGCACACCGACCAGATCCAGGGTTTCTTCGACGGCCCCGTCGACCACATGCATGCGCAGGGCCAGTTGTCGGAGTACGTCAAGGACAAGTACGGCACCGACAACATCACCGTCGTCTCCCCGGACTCCGGACGCGTGCGTGTCGCCGAGAAGTGGGCCGATTCGCTCAACGGCGCACCGCTGGCGTTCATCCACAAGACCCGCGATCCCCTGGTTCCCAACCAGGTCAAGTCGAACCGGGTTGTCGGTGACGTCAGTGGCCGCACCTGCGTGCTGATCGACGACATGATCGATACCGGTGGCACCATCGCCGGCGCGGTGCGGATCCTCAAGGATGCCGGTGCGGGTGACGTTGTCATCGCCACCACGCACGGCGTGTTCTCCGACCCCGCTGCCGAACGGCTCGCCAATTGCGGCGCCCGCGAGGTCATCGCCACCGACACCCTGCCGATCGGCCCCGAGAAACGTTTCGACAACCTCACCGTGCTCTCAATCGCCCCGCTCCTGGGACGTACTATCCGCGAGGTATTCGAAAACGGCTCGGTGACAAGTCTTTTCAACGGAAGCGCATAGGAGAAGCTCAGCGATGGCAGCTACGATCTATCACAATCCCAAATGCTCGACGTCACGAAAGACGTTGCAGCACTTGCGTGATGCCGGGGTCGAACCGACCATCGTGAAGTATCTCGACCTGCCGCCGACGCGCGCCGAACTCGAGAAGATGATCTCCGACGCCGGCATCGAGGTCCGGGCAGCGGTCCGCAAGCGCGAGTCGCTGTACAAAGAACTCGACCTCGCCGACGCGTCCGACGATCAGCTTCTCGACGCGATGGCCGCGAACCCGATCCTGATCGAGCGGCCGTTTGTGGTGACCGACAAGGGCACCCGGCTGACCCGCCCGGTCGAGTCGGTCGACGAGATTCTCTGACCTACGACAAAACCACCCGTTCCAGTCGTTTCCACATGTTGCAACATGTGGAGATGACTGAAGCGGGTGGTTTTGTCTATCCGGCCGCGATTACTGCGCGGCCGGCTTCGGCAACGGTTTCTGAATACGCGGCAACGCCATCGCCACCAGACCCCGCAGCGCACCCCTGAACGTGTCGATGAGGTCGAAGTAGTCGCGCCACACGGTGATCAGACCGCCCTCGACCTCGAACCGGCCGCAGACCCAGAACTGCATCCGGAACCTGCCGACAGAGATCTCATCGACACGCTCGGTCAGTACCACCGGGCCATCGGACGTGACGTTGACCAACTTCACCCCGAAACCGATGTGCGCCTTGTCCATCGCCCGGAACATACCGGCGATGCGCTTCTTCTTGCGCGTGAACGTGTAGCCGACATTCGCGTATTCGATGCTCGGATGTACCAGCGCCAGCGCCGACACGTGGTCGCCCAGCGCAAAGGCGTGGAGGAAGCTCCGGACCGTGTCCGGTGGCGTGATCGCCTCCGGAATGCTCCCCGCCTGAGTGATTTCTGCTTCTGTGTTCCCCGTCATGCCGCCCGAGGGTACCCGCGATGGTCCGGCACTGCGGTGTAACCGCAGGTAGAACGCCCGAATCGGGATTTTCCCGGACGCTGCGGTATAGTTTGCGCCGTTGTCTCGGCGAGGGTGAACCAGAGTCACCGTAATCGGCGCGGCGTAGTTCTCCCTCTTGGGTGCACTGTGGCTGTCCTCGGTAACTTGTCGGGCCCGAACCCAGTACCCGATCGAGGAGTCATCCCATGGCAACCGCCAATACCGCCAGCAAGCTTGCTGTCACCGTCCGCACCGAAAAGGGCAAGGGCGCCGCTCGTCGTGCGCGCCGCGCCGGCAACGTCCCCGCCGTTCTGTACGGCCACGGCGCCGACCCCCAGCACCTGAGCGTCCCGGCCCGTGAGTTCGCAGCCATCCTGCGTAACAACGGCCTCAACGCCATCATCGAGCTCGACATCGACGGCAAGACGCAGCTGGCTCTGCCCAAGCAGGTCGACGTCCACCCGATCCGCAACTACATCGAGCACACCGACTTCGTCATCATCCGCAAGGGTGAGAAGGTCACCGTCGAGGTCGCGATCGTGGTCGAGGGCGACGCCGTCTCCGGCAGCCTGGTCACCAACGACGCCAGCGTCATCGAGATCGAGGCCGACGCCCTGTCGATCCCCGAGTCCCTCACCGTGTCGGTCGAGGGCGCCGAGACCGGCACCACCATCACCGCCGGCGACATCGAGCTGCCCGAGGGTGTCACCCTGATCTCGGACCCCGAGACCCTGATCGTCGCCATCAACGAGGCACAGAAGGCCGACACCGAGTCGGACACCGATGTTCCGGCCGAGCCCGCCGAAGAAGCTCCGGCAGCAGAGTAGAGCATTACCCCACCCGTTCCACCGGCTCCGGCCCGCACACTTCGGTGTTGCGGGCCGGAGTTTTTTCAGTACCCCCGGCCCCGGCCAGTTTGACCGCGACCCCGACCGTGCTCACCACCACACCGACGATCTCCCAGGGCCCGATCGCATCACCGAACATCGGCCAGGCGATGAGCATGGTCGTGGGCGGGACCAGCAACAGCAGGGTGCTCACGTGCATCGGGCCGGCCTCACGGTTCACCCACATGTAGGCTCCCCATCCGCCGAAAGTGGACAACGCGACAACCCATAGCAGCGAACCCCCGAATTCGATTGTCAGCGGCGGGATCACGTCACCGAGCGTCACGTTCAGGGCCCAGAAGACGACCGCGCCCACCGTGCATTGGATGGCGAGCGCCACCACCACGGGCTCGGGGGCGACCATTTTCCGTTGCGCCAGTGTCCCGCCGACCAGCGACAGCATTCCGAAGACGCACAGCAGGTAGGCCCACCACGGCGCGTCACCGACGGCGAGTTTTCCGCCGACGACCAGCCCGACGCCGAGGATGCCGACAACAAGTCCACCCCACTCGCGCTTCCCGATCCGCTCCCCGAGGATCGGCAGAGCGCCCGCCGCAACCACGAGCGGCTGCAAGGAACAGATCAGCGCGGTGATCCCGGCGCTGAGCCCGGCTTGCACGGCGGCGCCGATCGCGCCCAGGTACATGCCCTGCATGACCACACCGAGCGCCACCTGCCGGGCCAGCCCTGTCCGGGTCAACCGCCAGGGCTCGAGTTCTGCTGCGCTGCGTCTCCATCGATTCCGGATCACGCAGAACCCGACCAGCAAGGCCGCGGCCAGCACGAACCGGCAGGCGAGCAACATGTGCCAGGACGAATACCGCGCGGCGAGTTCGGCCCCGAGGTATCCCGAACTCCACATGAACACCAGCAGGGTGGACATCTTGATCATGCCGACAGATAAACACACCGGTCGGTATACTTACAGTGTAGTTCGGACCGAAGGTCTACCCACACCGATCGAGAGGACCTCATGATGAGTCCAGTCGTCGCGTTGCACGTACCGGTCGAGGCCCCGATGACGCCGGCCGCCGATCGCATCCTGACCGCCGCCACCACGCTGTTCTACAACCGCGGTATCCACGCCGTCGGCGTGGACTCGATCGCCGAGGCCGCCGGCACCACCAAGAAGACGATCTACGACCGCTTCGGATCCAAGAACGGCCTGATCGTCGCGTACCTACGCCGTCGGAGCATGCAGTGGAGATCGCTGGTGATCGGCCGCATCGAAGAGCAGTCCCCCGGGCACGACCAGGCCCTGGCGGTATTCGATGCCACCGACGAATGGATGGATTCCTGGGTCCGCGGTTGCGGGTTCATCAACGCCTACGCCGAACTCGGCGGAACCGAACATCCCGGCGTCGAAGTGATCGTCGAAGAGAAGAGCTGGGTGCGAGAACTCTTCGAATATATCTGCATCGCAGGCGGATACGACGATCCCCACTTTCTCGCCGGACAACTGACACTGCTCCACGAGGGCAGCATCGTCACGCGCACGGCAGGCGCCCAGAGTGATGCCTCGTCGCTCGCACGCCGGACCGCCGAGGCACTGCTGGCACCGGATGACAGAATGGCCCGGTGACAGATCCCATCGTGATTGTCGGGCTGGGCAATCCCGGCAGCCGCTATGAGAAGACCCGCCACAACGTGGGCGCGATGGCCGTCGACCATCTGGCAGGCAAACTCGGCGAGAAGTTCAGAGCCCACAAGAAGTCCGGGGCCGCCGTGGCGGCCGGGCGCCTGGCAGGTCACCAGGTGGTCCTGGCCAAACCCACCTGCTTCATGAACGAATCCGGACGTCAGGTCGGACCGCTGGCCGCGTTCTATTCCGCCGCGCCGCAGTCCCTGATCGTGGTGCACGACGAACTCGACATCGACTTCGGTGCGGTCCGGCTCAAACGCGGCGGTGGCGAGGGTGGCCACAACGGGCTGCGGTCGATCTCCTCGGTCATCGGCACCAGGGACTACCTGCGGGTTCGGCTCGGTGTCGGTCGTCCGCCCGGTCGCCAGGACCCCGCCGACTTCGTCCTCAAACCCTTTGCCACCACCGAGCGGGCCGAAGTGCCCCTTCTGCTCGAAAACGCGGCCGATGCCATCGAGTTGCTGATTGAGTACAGCCTGGAGGACGCCCAGAACCGCGTCCACGCCTGGTGAGGTGGCTGCGGTCATCAACATCGGATTGAACTAGCCTGTTACAAGCATCACCTGCTGGCCGATACACAGATCAAGGCCGCACTGAAAAGAGGAATCGAATGCCAGTCATCGCTGACCAGACCGGAATCAACAACGTCGGGATTCTCGGTATCGGCGCCTATCGACCGGATCGCGTGGTCACCAACGAGGAGATCTGCGAGCACATCGATTCCAGCGATGAGTGGATCTACACCCGCACCGGCATCAAGACCCGTCGTTTCTGTTCACCGAACGAATCCGTCACCACGATGGCGATCGACTCGGGTCGCAAGGCCATCGCCAATGCCCTGCTCAGTGGCTCGGACATCGACGCGGTGATCGTGGCGACCAACACGCACCTGCTGCTGACCCCCGGTGCGGCCACCGCCGTAGCCACCGCGCTCGGCGCCAACGGCGTACCGGCCTTCGACGTGACCGTCGGTTGCGCCGGCTTCGGCTACGCCATGGGCATCGGCGCCGACATGATCCGCGCCGGCAGCGCGTCGAGCGTGCTCGTCATCGGCTCGGAGCAGCTCTCGGTTGCCCTCGACATGACCGACCGCGGCAATTGCTTCATCTTCGGCGACGGTGCGGGCGCAGTGGTGCTCGGCGCCACCAAGGAGCAGGGTGTCGGCCCGGTCATCTGGGGCAGCGACGGTTCGCAGTACGACGCCATCCGCCAGGACATCGACTGGCTGACCTTCCTCGACGGCGACCGCGTTCAGCGTCCCTACCTGCGTATGGAGGGCACCAGCGTGTTCCGCTGGGCCGCGTTCGAGATGGGCAAGGCCGGTCAGCGGGCGCTCGACGCCGCCAAGATCGACGCGCAGGAACTCGACGTGTTCGTGCCGCACCAGGCCAACTCCCGCATCAACGACCTGCTGGCCCGCGGCCTCAAACTCCGCGAGGGCGCAGTGGTCGCCAACGACATCGAGCACACCGGCAACACCTCGGCGGCCTCGATCCCGCTGGCGATGGAAGACCTGTTGTCGACCGGCAAGGCCAAGCCCGGCGACACCGCGCTCCTCCTCGGCTACGGCGCCGGCCTGAGCTACGCCGCACAGGTGGTCAAGCTCCCGCCAGTCCCCTTCGAGTAGCCCGTCGCCACACCGCCACCACCCGGCACCCCCCCCCACACGACCCGTCGACCGTGCCGATATCACCGCCGACCGTGCCGAAGATGCATGGCAGTGCCCGCCCGTGACGTGATGTCGGCACGCTCGATGGTCGGTTTGGCACGCTCGATGGTCGGTTCGGCACGCTCGATGGTCGGTTTGGCACGCTCGGGGTTGGTGGGTATGCGGCGATTGGTCCTGCGCAGGGCGAGGTCTGTAACCTTTCCACGTGAGTTCTGAAGCCAGCACGTCGTCCGGTACCAGCGGTTCTGCACCAGTCCGGGCCACGGTGGCGCGTGAGGTGGCGCGTCGCCGCACCTTTGCGATCATCTCCCATCCCGACGCCGGTAAGTCGACGATGACCGAGGCACTGGCTCTGCATGCCCGGATGATCAGCGAGGCCGGAGCCATTCACGGCAAGGCCGGCCGCCGCTCCACCGTCTCCGACTGGATGGAGATGGAGAAGGCCCGCGGTATCTCGGTGAGCTCGACCGCGCTGCAGTTCAACTACCGCCTCGAGGGCGACGACGTGGTCAACGTGATCAACCTCGTCGACACCCCGGGCCACGCCGATTTCTCCGAGGACACCTACCGCGTCCTGACCGCCGTCGATGCCGCGGTCATGTTGATCGATGCCGCCAAGGGCCTCGAGCCGCAGACACTCAAGCTGTTCCAGGTCTGTCGTCACCGGGGAATCCCGATCATCACCATCATCAACAAGTGGGACCGTCCGGGCCAGACACCGCTCGAACTCATCGACGAGATCACCGAGCGCATCGGCCTGACCCCCACTCCTCTGTACGTCCCGGTGGGCATCGCCGGAGACTTCCGGGGACTGCTCGACCGCCGGTCCGGTGAGTACATCCACTTCACCCGGACCGCCGGTGGCGCCACCATCGCCCCCGAGGAACTCCTCAGCGCCGAGGCCGCCATGGCCAAAGAGGGCGACGAATGGACCACTGCCGTCGAGGAGAGCGAACTGCTCAGCGAGATGGGCCAGGACCACGACCAGGAATTGTTCCTCGCCGGACAGACCTCCCCGATGATCTTCGCCTCGGCGATGCTCAATTTCGGTGTGCGACAGCTCCTTCAGACTCTGGTGGAGCTCGCTCCCCCGCCAGAGGGCCGCACCGCGATCGACGACACCGTCCGCGAGGTCACCGACCCGTTCAGCGCCGTCGTCTTCAAGGTGCAGGCCGGTATGGACTCCTCACACCGGGATCGCCTGGCCTACATGCGCATCGTCTCCGGCGAGTTCGAACGTGGAATGGTCGTCACGCACGCACAGACGGGTAAGCCCTTCGCCACCAAGTACGCGCAGGCCGTGTTCGGCCGCGACCGTTCGACGGTCGACACCGCGTATCCCGGCGATGTGGTCGGGTTGGTCAACGCCATGGCGCTCGCGCCCGGAGACACGCTGTTCACCGACGTCAAAGTGCAGTTCCCGCCGATCCCATCGTTTGCACCAGAACACTTCTCGGTGTGCCGGGCCGATTCGGCAGGCAAGTACAAGCAGTTCCGCAAGGCGATCGACCAGCTCGACTCCGAAGGTGTTGTGCAGGTGTTGCGCAACGAGATTCGCGGTGACGCCGCTCCGGTGCTCGCCGCTGTCGGTCCGATGCAGTTCGAGGTCGTGACGGCCCGGATGAAGACCGAGTTCGGTGTTGATGCACGGTTCGAGCCGCTGCCTTTCACTCTCGCCCGCCGCACCGACGAGACCAGCGTCGACGAATTGAACCGGCAGCGCGGTGTTGAGGTGTTCACCCGCAGCGACGGCGCTCTGCTCGCTCTCGTCAGCGACAAGTGGCGCCTGCAGTACATCGAAAAGGAACACGCCGACCTCACCCTCGAACCGTTGGTCGCGGCAGCAGATTGATGCACCGGTCGGTTGCCGCCCCCGCCGCCGTCATCGTCATTTGTGCGGCGGCACTGGCCGGTTGCGGCGACCCCGCCGAACCTGCGGACCAGCCGGCGTCCACCGGCTCGGTGGCCGCGCCACCTGCGGCGGTCAGCGCCGAAGTCGCATCGTCCCGATGCCAGGAGTCACCTCCGCGCGGGACGGTCGATCACAGCTTGCAGGACTTCGCCTTTCACACCGGCTCGGCCACCGTCTCGCTGACGCTGCCGGGGCAGCAGGCCCAATGCTACAACTATCCACGGTGGGGCAACGTCGATCCCGCCGTTCCCATCGACAGTCTGCTGTTCCTGTTCAAGGGACCGGGCTCCGACGGCGTGACGATCGAGATGCTGGTCGGCGACCTGACCCAGAGCACCAGGGTCAATGCTCGCGTGACTGTTGCGGTGGATGGACAAACATTCCAGGGCCAGGGCTGCAGCACGGAACTGCGCGCGCTGTCGGGGGCCGGCGTGGCCGGCACGTTCTCCTGCCCCACCACAACTGCGGTGTTCGGCAACCCCTTTGCCCCACTGGACGACCCCGAGCCCGAACCGACCACCTCGACACCGTTGCCGACGGCTGCGGTGTCGGGATGGTTCACCGTGGCGCCCTGACGCCGCGACCGCAGAGAGCCTGTGGCTCAGGCGTCGACGTCGAAGGCCGGCGATGTGCCGGTGAACCCGTGGATCTGCCCGGCGGCGGTGCGGTGGTCGCCGTGGTACCGGATCCGGTAGCGCCCCGACGTTCCGGCACCGATGTTCCACGAAGTGGTGATCACCGAGGCATCCAGACTTGCCGGTGGTCGTGACCATCGGAGTTCCGTCGACCACGCGTTGTCGTCGAGAACGCGTTGCCACTGCCCGTCGACCCATTGCTCGACCTCCAGGTAGGTGTCGGCCCGGCGAAGGTTGTTGTTCGGGTGCGCCCCGACGAATTCGACCGAAACCGTGTCGCCGGCGCGGTATCTGGACCTCGGTGCCGCGAGCACATCCCCGTACCGACGGCCGGCGACCGGCGCATCCGGCGGGGGCGGGGGCACCAGATCCGGCTGGAATCCCGATTCGTTCAGCGGCGCCGGACCACGGGAGTGCACGGCCCCGGCGGCCAGCGCCCCGGCCAGCTTGTCGAAGCTCTGCATGTACGCCGGCAGCGTCCACCTCCCGAACTGGGTTTCACCGCCTTCATACTGTTGCGCCACATACTCTTCGGGTGTTGTCACGTATTGGCTGTAGCCGTTGGCGTAGCCCTGCAACAAGACATTGTCGATCGACACCCGCAGCGCCCCGGCGACGATCTGACGCACTCGCAGACCGGCGACGATCGTGAACTCAGCCGGCGCGGCGGCAAGCACCAGATCGCCGATCCGCATGATCTGGACCGGCATCACCTGCGGGATCCACGGCGCCGGGGGCAGCAGTCCCAGCGGGGCGGCGATCAGCTTGGGCGCCTGCACATCTCGCATCCACGGCGATATCGGGGCGTCGAGCCCGCCGACCGCGGCGACCAGTGGATTGACCTGCCCCTCGAAGAAGAACGGCAATGGCTGCTCGAAGTTGTCCTCGGTGCTCGTGGCCACAGCGCCAGCGCCCATCATCGCCGGAGAGGTCCGGGCCGGTTTGCCGTCAGGGGTGTACGAACCGTCGATCGCCACATCGGCGAAGTCCACGTATTGGATCACCGAATCGACACCGGCCCGCGCCATCGGCGATGCGCCGGCGAATGCGGCGCGTCCGGCCTGGTATTGACGTTCACCGATGATTGCGCAATTGGCCCGGTTGTCCTTGGTGGGGCCCGACGGCGAGAACGGCACCAGGTTCAGGTTGGGTGTCATGTCCCCCGCGTTGGTCTGCGGAAACGCCGCCACCACACCCGGTTCGTCGAGTTCCCATCGATGACTCGCGTAACCCTTGTTGTCGACGGTGATCAGCTTGTTGTGATCGGCCATCGACGTGCCGTGTGTGGAGAACCAGGTGATGACGCCGATGTCGCCGCCGTCCTGGGTGAGTCGGAGGACGGTGACCGCCGGATCGATCCCGTCGGGGAACTCGCGTTTGTCGGGGTCGGGGTTCAGGTCGAAGGCCGATCGGGACCGTTGTGCGCTGGCGTTGTGCAGTTCGCCGCGGCCCAGGCTGATCGTCCCGGGTGCCAACGAGTCGTGTGCGCGGCAGATCGCGTCGTAGATCCCGTCGACCTCGGCCTGGTACGAATTCTTCTTGAATCCGAACGCCGCCAGAGAGTACGCGTAGTCCCAGGCGGTTCCACCGCACGAGTTGTGGTTGTGTGTGGCGTTGAGATTGACGTTCGACTCGGTGTACAGCGCACCGAATCGCGACCTCAGTTTCGCCAGCACCCCGAAGTGGATCGATTCGAACAGGCACGCGGCGTCGGCGGTGACGAACACCACTCGATTGCCCGTCGCATTGTCGACGATGATGTAAGCCCTTGCCCAATAACGCATGTGCAGACCCTCGGCGATCTGCTGGGGCTGGGAGTAACCCATCATCCCCTGTCCGGCGATGGCTCCGGTCATGTCGGCCCGCCCGGCCCCGACCAGATATCCGGCGGCGGGGTCGGCGCCGGCCACACCGGCTCCGGTCGCCCCGAGCGTCCCACTCACCCCCGCAACAACCGTGCCCGCCGCCATCGTGCCGAGCATCTGACGCCTCGACAGCTGTGGTCCACCACCGTTCATACCCCACCCCTTGTTCGCTGTTAGTCGCCCCGGCCGAGCACCGATGCCAGATACGGGTTCTCGAAGACTCCGTCGGGATCGAGTTCTTGTCGTACTGCCAGGAATTCGTCGAATCTCGGGTACACCGAGCGGAGATACGCGTCGTCGCGCGTGTGCATCTTCCCCCAATGCGGCCGGCCACCATGATCGACCATGATCTGTTCGACGTCGTCGAAGTAGCCGTCCGGCGGGTCTGCGTGGTATCGATGCACCGCGATGTAGCCACTCTCGCGGCCCGACGCGGTCGACAACATCAGATCATCGGCTGCGGCCGCACGGACCTCGACCGGAAAGCTGACGCGATATCGCCGTTTCTCGATCAGCCGGCGGATCTCCTCCAGTGCTGTCGGCACCCGGTTGAGCGGGATTGCGTATTCCATCTCCCGGAACCGGACGGTGCGCGACGACACGAACACCTTCGTCGAGCTGTCCGTGTACGTTCGCGACGACAACACGTTGCCCGCCAGCGAATTCAACTTCGGCACCACCGCCGGGACCCGGGCACCGAGCGCGCAGATCCCCCGGAACAATTGGTTGCTGATCAGTTCGTCGTCGATGTAGCGCCGCAGGCTTCCCGGGCCTGATCGCGGTGTGTCGATCGGCAGCCGGGTGTTGCATTTGGTCAGCGCGTGTCCGGTGTGCGGAAACCAGAAGAACTCGTAGTGGTCGTGTGTGTCGACGTTGTGGAGAAACGACTCGATCACCTCCTCGACCGGCTCGGGCCGCTCCTGTGCCCGCAACGCGAACGCCGGAACGCACTGCAACGTCACCTCGGTGACCACACCGAGTGCGCCGAGGCCCAGTGCGGTTGCCGCGAGCAGTCCCGATTGCGCCGGCCCCACCGTGAGCTGTTCACCCGTGCCGGTCACCAGTTTCAACCCGACGATCTGGGCGCTGATCCCACCGAACCGCAGCCCGGTTCCGTGTGTTCCAGTGGCGGTCGC
>NZ_DATCVM010000131.1:0-41061 GCF_036566845.1 Williamsia sp. | reverse complement strand
TACGAAGACGCTCCACAAATATGTGGAGCGTCTTCGTATAGCTGGAGCGTTTGTGGCTGGGCGTTTGCCGGCTAGACCTTCTCGCTGATCGTGGTGGTCTCGATCGTGGTGCTGCCCCCGCTGTGTCGTACGAACTTGTACGGGATGCTCAGCGCGAGCAGCGCTGCCACCACTGCCACGCCACTGCCGATGATGAACACGAGGCGGAAGGCCGATTCGGTCGGGACGTGGTGGCCGCCACCGATTTCGATCACCGAACTCGCGAGGATCGTGGAGAGAAGGGCAGATGCGATCGCGGTACCGATCGACCGCATCAACGAGTTGAGGCTATTGGCCGCGGCCATCTGATGTAGCGGTGCGGCCGACATGATCAGCGCCGGCATGGCCGAGTACCCGATACCGACTCCGATACTGACAACGATGTTGCACACGAAGATCTGCCACGGCTCCGACATCATGAAGACCGACATCAGGTAGCCCACGGCGACGACCACGGAACCGGTGAGCAGCGTGATCTTGGGGCCGATCTTGATGTTCATCCGGGCCGAGACCGGCGAGAAGAACATCATCATCAGGCCACCGGGCGCGAGGATGAGTCCGGTCGCCAGGATGGTCTGCCCCATGCCGTAGTCGACGAGTCCGGGGATGTGCGGGATCTGCAGCAGCTGAGGCGCGGCCAGGCCAATGGCCATCAAGGAGAAACCGACCAGGATCGACACCGCGTTGGTCAGCAGGATTACCGGCTGCGCCGAGACTCGAAGGTCGACCAAGGGCGTCCTGGTCCGCAGCTCGAACCAGCCCCAGACGGCGAAGGTGACCAGCCCGAAGATCGTCAGGCCCACGGTCAGTCCGCTGGCCCAACCCCAGGACGCCCCCTTCGACAACGCCAGCAACAGGCTCACCAATGCCGCGGTGAGTCCGGCCGCCCCGACGAAGTCGAAGGTGCCGGGCGAACGTGCGTCGGATTCGCCGACCAAAGTGAAGACGAGAACGAAGGTGAAGACGGCGAGGCCGGCAGCGGTCCAGAAGATCATGTGCCAGTCGAAGGTCTGCGTGATCCAGGCCGCCACGGGCAGACCGATCGCGCCGCCCACGCCGAGGGTCGCCGACATCGTGGCGATGGCCCCTGGGATCCGAGCCGGATCCAGCTTGTCGCGCAGCAGGCTGATGCCACAGGGGATGACACCCATGGCCAGGCCCTGGATGCCGCGTCCGATGATCATCGGGACGACCATGGAGGTCATCGCGCAGATGACCGAACCGATGATCATCGCTCCGATGCAGACGAGGATGATTCGGCGTTTGCCGAACATGTCGGCGAGCCGTCCGGCGATGGGTGTTGCCACGGCAGCGGTGAGCAGCGTGGCGGTGATCACCCATGAAGCGTTGTCGGAGGTGGTGTCCAGGTACACGGGCAGTCGGCCCACGATCGGGATCACCAACGTCTGCATGAACGATGCAAGCAGGCCGCCGAAGCACAGCACCGCGATCAGCACCCGCGGATTCACCGGCTTGTTGTCTCTGGGTTTCATTACTTGCATCATGCATGCATGTGGGGGCTACAAACAAGTCAGACAGTGGGCGCCGAAATCGGGCACCGACGTGGGAAGACCTCAGACCAGAAGGCGGTCCCGCAACGCCTCGAGATCGGCCTCGCCTATCTGACATGCAGTCAGGTAGTTGCCGAGTGATCCGAAGTCCTCGGACATCGCTGTGTAGGCGGTCTCGAGGAAGCGCCGGTATCGACCGGTAGACCTCGAGCATGTATTGACCACGGGCGGCCTCATGCTCGGCGGGCGTCGTCTCGTGGGGAGGCCTACCCTGGTGGCTCAGGCCGAACGGCAGCGCGTGGACCTCGATCCCGGCCGGCACCCGATCGGCGCCGCTGCGCTGCACCTCCGCGATATCCCGCAGATCCAGTACGTCGGCGACGCCCAGATCGGTCAGACTCTTGGCGCCGACCTCGTCGAGTCCGCTGAGTTCGGAGCTTCGGAAGAGGAAACCCGCACCGACGCAACGTCCGTCGTAGGTTTTGAGGTCGGACAGATCACGGAAGTTCCACGCGCCAGACAGGATGGCGTCAGTGTAAATGGTCACTGCCGCACGGTGACGACTGTGCGAGTGGCGGGGCTGTGGAAAACTAGTGCCTCATGAGCAACGGAACCTTGATCCTGATGCGCCACGGCGAGAGCACCTGGAACGCCTCCAACCAGTTCACCGGTTGGGTGGATGTGGCCTTGACAAAGAAGGGCGAGGCCGAGGCCGTCCGCGGCGGAGAGCTGCTCGTCGAGCACGACCTGCTGCCCGACGTGCTGTACACCTCGCTGCTGCGGCGCGCGATCTCCACAGCTCAGATCGCCCTCGACGCAGCCGATCGCCACTGGATCCCGGTGGTCCGGGACTGGCGCCTCAACGAGCGGCACTACGGCGCACTGCAGGGGCTCAACAAGGCCGAGACCAAAGAAAAGTTCGGCGACGACCAGTTCATGCTCTGGCGTCGTAGCTACGACACCCCTCCGCCGGTCATCGAAAAGGGCAGCGAGTACAGCCAAGACGCGGATGTCCGGTACGCGGACCTGCCGGAGGTCCCGCTGACCGAATGCCTCAAAGATGTTGTGGTGCGGCTGATCCCGTACTTCGAGGAGACCATTGCCGCCGACCTGCGGGCTGGTAAGACGGTGCTTGTTGCCGCACACGGCAACTCGTTGCGCGCCCTGGTGAAGTACCTGGACGGCATCTCTGACGAGGACATCGCCGGACTCAACATCCCGACCGGAAACCCGCTGCGGTACGACCTCGACGAGAACCTCAAGCCGCTCAATCCGGGTGGTACCTACCTCGACCCCGAAGCCGCGGCTGCGGGCGCGGCCGCGGTTGCGGCGCAGGGCAACAAATAGACGTTTTGTGCGGCGGCGGCCGCAGGGAATTTCCGTGCGGTTGTCGCAACTCTGTCTGATCCGTCGATGTGCGGTCTACTCTGGTTCCATGGTGGGCAAAAACACATCAGAGATGGGGGCAGAAATGCGTTCGCCCAAAATCAGCGTGTCGCATTCGGTTCCTCAGGAGCGTTACGAAATATACGTCGACGAGGAATACGTCGGCTATCTCGACTATGTCAACGAAACCGAACAGGTTGTGTTGACACATACCGTGGTGCATGACCGATACAGCGGCCACGGATACGCTGCGCACCTGGTCAAGTACGTTCTGGACGACATAGCCAAGACCGGAAAAGACGTGGTGCCGCTGTGTTCCTATGTCGGTCATTTCATCGAACAGCACCCCGAATACGCGGCGATGGCCACAGAAGTCACACGCTGAGGTTCCTGACTGCGAGTGGATTTTGACGGGGTGAGAGTTCGTCCCGGCGAAGTTCCGGTGAACAGCGCCCGAACACTCGCGTACCGACTTGTTATCCGAGGCGGACGCCGAGCATTCTGCAGGAGTGGAGTACTGCGCTGCCCGTAAGATTCGCCTGTGACCGTAATTGTTATCGCTGGTGTGGCATTGCTGGCGCTGCTCTTCGGTGGGACGGCCGGATGGTTTCTCGGCCGTCGCCGATCGGGTCCGCGTGATCTGCCTCCGGCGGCGGCCGTACATCCGAATTCGCCGCCGGAATCCTTGGTGCTGCTGTCGAATACCGATCGTCTGCCGATGACCCGCGCCACCCTGCTCGACCTCATCGTCGAGGGGGGTGAAACGGGACTCGCGGTGGTCGACGTGGTGCGCGACGTCGTGTTCTACAACGAACGCGCGGTCTACCTCGGCATGGTCCGGGATCACCTGCTGGACGACGACGTGTGGGAGCACGCCCAGGCCACCCTCGATACCGGCAACGTCGAACAATTCCGGTTCGTCCCGTCGCAGAGCGCCGGCGCCTTCGTGTCCACCGGGATCAGCCCCGGACGCAAGGTTCTCGCCGTGTCCTGCCGCAGTGGGCTGGTCACCGACGGCAACGAACGTTATGCGGTGGTCTACGGCCAGGACGACACCGAAAACGCCCGCGTCGAGCAGACCCGGCGCGACTTCGTGGCGAACGTGTCCCACGAACTCAAGACCCCGGTCGCCGCCATCGGGCTGCTCGCGGAGGCGTTGCTGGAATCGTCGGATGATCCCTATTCCGTCGATCACTTCGGAGAGCGCGTGCGCATCGAGGCCCAGCGGCTGGGGGCCATGGTCTCCGAGCTGATCGCGCTGTCTCGCCTGCAGGGCGCCGAACGCCTGCCGGATCTCGAGGATGTCGAGGTCGATTCGCTGATCGACGAGGTGATCGACCGCGCGCAGATCAACGCCGAGGCCGCCGGGATCAAACTGACCGCCGACGACAGCGCCGGCCTGCACGTCTATGGCGACCACACATTGCTGCTGACGGCATTGAACAACCTGGTCGCGAACGCCATCGCCTATTCGCCCAGCGGCACCGCGGTGTCGGTGAGCCGTCGGGTGACGACCACCGGCGACCAGAAGATGGTGGCGATCGCGGTCACGGACCGTGGCATCGGCATCGAACCGGAGTATCAGAAGCGCGTATTCGAACGATTCTTCCGGGTCGACCGGGCCCGGTCGCGCAAAACCGGTGGTACCGGACTCGGACTCGCGATCGTCAAGCACGTGGCCTCCAACCACGGCGGCGCCATCGATCTCTGGAGCAAGCCGGGTACCGGGTCCACATTCACACTCACCGTTCCATTGGCCGAGGTGCCGGTCGAGCGCCCGGCAGATCCCGCGGCCACAATCCCTGATCCGACCGCCTTCGCGGTCTTCGAAGAGAAAGAACTGAACCGTTGACTCATGTGCTGATTGTCGAGGACGAGATGTCCTTGGCGGACCCGCTTGCCTTCTTGCTCCGTAAGGAGGGCTTCGACGCCACGATCGTCACCGACGGAACCAGTGCGCTGCCGGAGTTCGAGCGGGTGGCTCCCGACATCGTGCTGCTCGACGTGATGCTCCCGGGCGTCTCGGGTATCGAGGTCTGCAAGTCGATCCGCCAGCGTTCGTCGGTGCCGGTGATCATGGTGACCGCACGGGACAGCGAGATCGACAAGGTCGTCGGACTCGAACTCGGCGCCGATGACTACGTCACCAAGCCGTATTCGGCGCGTGAACTGATCGCCCGGATCCGGGCGGTGCTCCGCCGTGGTGGCGTCGAGGGTGACACCACCGAATATGACAGCGGATTGATCGAGGCCGGGCCGGTCGCGATGGATGTCGAGCGTCACACGGTGACTGCGAGCGGAAGTCCGATAACGTTGCCGCTCAAGGAGTTCGATCTTCTCGAGTACCTGTTGCGCAACTCCGGGCGAGTCTTGACCCGGGGCCAGTTGATCGACCGGGTCTGGGGTGCCGACTACGTCGGCGACACCAAGACCCTCGACGTCCACGTCAAGCGGTTGCGGTCGAAGATCGAATCGGACCCGGGCAATCCGAAGCATCTGGTCACGGTCCGCGGCCTGGGCTACAAGTTCGAGCCCTGATCGCGCCGGTGTGCGGCTCCGTCACCGGCGCCGCACACCTTCCGATCACTCAGGCGTGCTCTTCGGGATGCTGGGCGTACTTGATGTCGCCCTCTTGCCGCTTGGTCGCGGCGGCCGTCGCGGGGTGCACCGCGATCAGCCCCAGCGCACTGCGCCGCGAGCAGATCTTGGCCAGTTCGTCGTAGGCGGGCTCGCCGATCAGTGCGATCAGCTCGGGCCGGTACGACTGCCACACCTGCTTTGCGCCGATGTGCGCGTCAGGAGAACCCGAGCAGTACCACTTGAGGTCGGCGCCGCCTGAACCCCAGCCACGCCGATCGAACTCGGTGATCGTGGTCTGCAGGATCTCTTCCCCGTCGGGACGCTCGACCCACTTCTGTTCGCGCCGGACCGGGAGCTGCCAGCACACCTCAGGCTTCACCTCGAGCGGCTCGATGCCCTTGCGCAGCGCCATCGAGTGCAGCGCGCAGCCCTGACCGCCGGCGAAGCCGGGACGGTTGAGGAAAATGCAGGCGCCTTTGTACTTGCGGGTCTTGAGGGCGGGCTCACCGTCGAGGTCGTCTTCCTCCAGATAGCCGCGCTTGCCCAAAGGGTTTTTGCCAGAACCCTTTTCGTAGAACTGCCAATCCTCGGGCGTGAGCATGGCCATGCCTTTGGCGAGGATCTCCCGGTCGTCGTCGTCGGACAGATAGGCGCCATGACTGCAGCACCCATCGTCCTCGCGGCCCTCGATGATGCCCTGGCAGGCCGGGGTGCCGAAGACGCAGGTCCAGTGTGACAGCAGCCACGTCAGGTCTGCGTTGATGAGGTGCTCGGGGTTAGAAGGGTCGGCGAACTCGTACCACTCACGGGGAAAGTCGAGAGGAACTTCAGGTTTGGGTGCGATTTTGAAGGCTGCGTGCACAAACGCCAACGGTAGACGCATTAGGTTGTAGAGCGTGCGTTTAGGAGTGCTAGATGTCGGCAGCAACACAGTCCACCTATTGGTCGTCGATGCTCATCGTGGCGGTCACCCGACCCCGATGAGTTCGACCAAGTCGACGTTGCGACTTGCTGAACAGATAGACGGCGACGGTCGGTTGACCCGATACGGCGCCGACACGCTGGTCGAGGCGGTCGACGAGTTCACCAAGATCGCCTACACCTCGGGCTGCAAACAGGTCATGGCCTTTGCCACGTCAGCGGTGCGGGACGCGACCAATTGCGACGAGGTGCTCGCTCGGGTGGAAGCCGAGTCCGGTGTTCGTGTGACGGTGCTCTCCGGCGTCGACGAGGCCCGCCTGACGTCGCTGGCGGTTCGCCGCTGGTACGGCTGGGGTGCGGGCCGGATCCTGGCCCTCGACATCGGTGGTGGCTCCCTGGAGCTCTCCAATGGTGTGGACGAGGAACCGGACGCGGCGTTGTCGCTGCCCCTGGGCGCCGGCCGGCTCACCCGTGAGTGGTTGTCGGAGGAACCACCCGGTCGCCGCCGGGTGGCCGTGCTGCGGGATTGGCTCGACGCTGAACTGGCGGTCCCGTCCAAACAGCTCATCGCACCGGGGAAGCCGGACATGGCCGTCGGCACCTCGAAGACCTTCCGCTCGCTGGCGCGACTCACCGGAGCGGCGCCTTCCAGTGCCGGACCCCGTGTCAAGAGGACACTGACCAGTGGGGGTTTGCGACAGTTGATCGCATTCATCTCGCGGATGACCGCCTCGGACCGGGCGGAGCTGGAGGGAGTGAGCGTGGACCGTGCCGGACAGCTGGTGGCCGGCGCGCTCGTGGCCGAATCCACCATGCGCGCTCTGGGTGTCGATACCTTGGAGATATGCCCATGGGCCCTGCGTGAGGGCGTGATCCTGCGCAGGCTCGACCTGGAGTCCAGTGATGCCGAATTGCCGGCGGGCCAACACTAAGGATGGTGAAGTAGCTCATGGCCAGAGGAATGGATCCCGAATCGCGTCCCATCTCGGTTGCCGAGTTGTTGGCTCGGGCAAAGGAGCAGGGCGCCGACGATGTGGCCGAGGCGGTCGGTAGTTCACCTGCGGCCACCGGACGTCGCCGTCGTGGTGGCAAGGATGCAGTGTCGGTCGCCGAGCTGACCGGTGAGATCCCGCGGGTGAATGCCCAGCCGCAGGCTGACCAGACGACCCAGCCGCAGGCTGAGGAAAAGCAGCAGCCGAAGGGCGAGCCTGCCGAGGCCGAGGGGAAGCCGGCCCCGACCGCGACACCACCGAAGACGACACCACCACCGACCCGCGATTTCAGTACCGCGGACGTGTCGAAGCGAGCGACTGCGCCGGCGGAACCCGCAACCAGGCCGACACCGGGTGCGCCCGATCGGCCGGCACCCTTCGGTGCGAAGCCGGTGAACCCCGAAGCACCAGCCGATTCGGTGGACACGCCCGCTGAGGTGTCAGAGCCGACGGCCGATGAAGAGGCGACCGGCGTCATCGCGTCGATGCAGGCCTACTCACAGGTCGACGACGGCGGGGAGGACGATCATCGCGTCCTGAGCGCGGCCGAGCGCGAGCGGGATTTCGAGCGTTACCGGAACTTCGAAGACGTCGAGACCGGAGACGAGGGCAATTCCGGGTCGTCGGGTACCAAGAAGAAGAAACGCGGTCTGTTCGGTTTCGGCCGCAAATCAGAAGCCGCGTCGACGCCGGCCACCGATGGTGATCTCGACGACAACGGCGATCACGCGGTGACACAGTTCATTCCGAAGGTCGCCGATGAGTCGGCGCCGGGTGTGCCGGTGGCCGAAGCGCCGTCCGCACCCGGACCGAAGCCCGATCCGATGTCGCCACCGCGGGAGCAGGCAGGTGCCGTGGCCGCGGGGACCGGTCGGTACCTCCGGTTCGATCAGGACGACGACGTCGACACCGCGAAGTCGGTGAAGGTCGCGGACGAATCCCCGACGTCGCAGTTCGGACAGGTTCGCCAGGCGGACGCACCAGTTGCGCCGGTGGTGAATCTCGACAAGGACAGCGAGAGCAAGGGCGGCGAGAACAACAGCGCCGGTCGCGAGATCGGTGGCAGTGAGACCGCCACGACCTCACTCGACAAGCCGGTCTCCGGACCGTCGACATCAGGTCGCGATCCGGAGACGAAGTCGGAGCAGTCCCCGACGGTGCAGTGGCTGCTGCTCATCGGCCAGGTCATCGCCGGGCTGGCCGTCGGTGTGGCCCTGTTCTGGGGTTTCACCGAGCTGTGGCGCTGGAACGTCCTGTTCGCGCTGGTTCTCTCGGTGGCGGTCATCTTCGGTCTGGTGACACTCGTCCACGTCGTGCGTCGCAGCAACGACCTGATCAGCACCTTGCTGGCGCTCGGGGTGGGATTGCTGGTGACGATCGGTCCGCTGGTCCTGCTGTTGATTGCCGGGGACTGACTCGAGGTGCCGCAGAGTCCGGAACTTCCACCGGGTGACATCGCGATCGGGCTCTCGACCGCCTCGGTCTATCCACAGAACACCGAAGCCGCGTTCCAGTACGCCCTCGACCTGGGATACGACGGCATCGAACTGATGGTCTGGGCCGACACGGTCAGCCAGGACATCACCCGTATCGCGCGTCTGTCGGAGCACTACCACCTGCCGGTCCTGTCGGTGCATGCGCCGTGTCTGCTGATCTCACAGCGGGTTTGGGGGCGTGACCCGGCGGCGAAACTGGCCCGGTCGGTGGCCGCCGCCGAGGATCTCGGTGCCAAGACCGTGGTGGTACATCCGCCGTTTCGGTGGCAGCGGAAGTACGCGAACGGATTTCGCGACCTGGTGGGGATTCTCGAGGACGATTCCGATGTCGACATCGCGGTGGAGAACATGTTCCCGATCCGCACTGACCGGTTCTTCGGCAAATACGACGAGGCGGCGGGTCGGATGCTCCGCCGCGGTGGGGGACCCGGCAAGGCGGTGTCGGCGTTCGCGACCTCGATCGACCCGACCGACGACGGTTTTGCGCATTACACCCTTGATCTGTCCCATACCTCCACCGCGGGAGCCGACGCACTCGGCATGCTCGATCGGATGGGGTCGGGTCTGCGGCACCTCCATCTGGCCGACGGATCGGGCGCCGCAGTTGACGAACACTTGGTCCCGGGTGAAGGTTCGCAACCCTGTGTGGAAGTCTGTAGGCGACTGGCCGACAGTGATTTCGCCGGTTCGGCCATTTTGGAAGTCAGCAGCAGTTCGGTGAACACCAAAGCTGAGCGCCGCGAGATCCTTTCCCGCTCACTGGATTTCGCAAGAATGAATCTCGAGCGGGCGTAACCACAGGAGTATTTGTACGTTGTCTGTGCCCAGCCTTGACGTTGTCAACACCCTCCGGCAGGTCGGAACCCCGACGTCGGACCGGATCGAGTACACCGCTTCGATCGATCCCGTCTTCACCATCGGCCCCAAGGTCCATGGCGGCACCCTGCAGATGCTCACCGCCAACGCGGCGCTGGCCGGGTTCATCGCGACAGCACCCGGAGACGAAGCCGGAGGCGGAGCTCGACAAGGCAGTGAAGATGACAAGCCGGCTTCGCCGGGGCTTGCGCCGGTTGCCGTTGCCACGAACTTCCTGGGCGCGCCGGAACCCGCCGTGATCACTTTGCAGGTCTGGGTGCGCAAGCGTGGCCGCCGGGTGTCGCTCGTGGATGTCGAGGTCCACCAGAACGGCCGAAATCTGGTCCATTCGACGGTCACCCTCGGTACCCCCGACACCCAGAGCCACTATTCGGCGCCGTCGTCGCTGACCGAGCTGCCCGCAGAGCCCGGTGACGACGTGGTCTACATCGAGGACAGCCCGATGGGTGAGATCATGCATCTCGGTGCCGTCCTCGACATCGCGATCGACGAGAAGTCCATCGCATTCGCCCGCGGTCAGAAGGGCGACCCGGTCTTCCGGATGTGGGTGCGCCCGAAGACCACGACACCCGACGGCCTGTTCGCGGTGCTTGCCGGCGACCTCAGTGCCCCGGTCGTGATGAATCTGGGCTTGTTCGGCTGGGCGCCGACCATGCAGCTGACGACCTACCTGCGCCGCAATCCGGCTCCCGGCTGGTTGCGGCTCGAGGCCTCGAGCACCGAGGTCGGACACGGCTGGTTCGAACAGGACCACGTCGTGATCGACTCGACCGGCAACGTGGTCGTGCAGTCCCGTCAGTTGGCCCTGATCCCCGCTGCCAACTGACCCGCCCTCCATCAATCCTCTGCGTGAGAAAGTGACTTCATGACCAAGCGAATCGCAATCGTCGGCGGCGGCAACATCGGGGAATCCCTGTTGGCCGGTCTGATCCGCACCGGTAAGCCCGTCAAAGACCTCGTTGTGGCCGAGAAGTTCGCCGCTCGGGCCAAAGAGCTGACCGACGACTACGGCGTCCGCGTCACCGGTATCGCCGACGCGGTGGAAAGCGCCGAGATCGTGGTCCTGGCCATCAAGCCGGGCGACGTCGACGAGGTGCTGGCGGTGATCGCCGAGGTCGAGGACCAAGGCGAGCAGGAGCGTCTGACCGTGACCCTGGTCAGTGGGCTGCCGACCGCGAAATACGAGAACGCGCTGCCGGCCGGTACGCCGGTGGTGCGGGTCATGCCCAACACCCCGATGCTCGTCGGCGAGGCGATGTGCGGTGTGTCCGGCGGCCGCTATGCCACCGAGGAGCATGTCTCGACCGTGGTTTCGCTGCTCGAGACCGTCGGCAAGGTGGTGGTCGTCCCGGAAAAGCAGATGGATGCGATCACCGCGCTGTCCGGTTCCGGTCCTGCCTACATGTTCCTGATGGCCGAGGCGATGGCCGATGCCGGTGTGAGCCTGGGATTGACCCGGGCGATGGCCACCGAGCTCGCCGCCCAGACCATCCGGGGTGCCGGTGTGCTGCTCACCGATTCCGGTGTCTCTCCGGTGGATCTGCGGGCCGCGGTCACCTCACCTGCCGGAACCACAGCAGCGGCGCTGCGCGAGTTCGAGCGGTTCGGACTCCGGCATGCGGTCTCCGAGGCGGTCCTGGCCAGCGCGGCCAAGAGCGAAGCGATCGGTAAAGCGGTCCTCTCCGCGATCGAAACCGACTGATCTGACGATTTTCACCGGACCCCGACACGCGGGCGGCGGCCACACACCAAGCGGATGTCTTGGTGCGGTCACCGCCCGTTTTTTGTTGGGACAATGGCCATTTTCGGGCCATCGATTGGAAACAATTGCCCACTCACGTCGCATTAACCCCACCCGCCACGCTAAGCTGCGTGAAGCACGTGCGTGTCTGGAGTCCGCAGGAGGGGAAGCCTGCGGCCGCGACGCGTGCACCGGAGGTATGGAATTTTCATGGCATCTGCAAACAAGCCAGGTGACAATGCCGGTGGCGGAACCCAGTTCCTCACCGTCGCCGAGGTCGCAACATTGATGCGGGTCTCCAAGATGACGGTGTACCGCTTGGTGCACAACGGTGAATTGCCTGCAGTTCGTGTGGGTCGCTCATTCCGTGTGCACGCGAAAGCGGTTCACGACTATCTCGAGACGTCGTACTTCGACGCCGGTTAGGCCCCGGCTGCAGTAGTCGCCCGACACGGGCCGTGGAGACATCTGCGGTCCGTAAAGTGCTGACCTGCCAACATGCGTTCCAGCCACTGCTCGGCGGATCGAAGGATCCGGAGTGGATTTCGTCACTGGTCGCTCTGGCGGTAAGGTTTGCAGGCGACCCGTTCGCCGGTGTTCTGGCGCGCGAAGTAAGTGAGCCAGCCTGTGTGGACGGCCAAAACCTGTAGGACCATCAGGTCAGATCGTGAGGAAGTTCCCAGATGGGTTCAGTGATCAAGAAGCGCCGCAAGCGTATGTCGAAGAAGAAGCACCGCAAGTTGCTGCGTCGCACGCGAGTGCAGCGCAGGAAACTCGGTAAGTGAGTTCTTCTCGCCCTTGATGAAACCCGCCGCTGTGTCGGCGGGTTTTGTCATTTCTGGCCTCGCCGGATCGTGCACGTGACGTCCTGAACCTGCTCTGAACCCCGCTGTGAAAACCGAGTGCGGATTAGCGTGATGTCAACCCGCTGCAGGACCGGGGCCAACTTCCGTACGCTGGGCGCATGGCGGAGGATGAGCACGACGCGAAGCCGGCACCGAGGGTGATTCTGGTGACCGGCGCATCGACATTTCTCGGTGGCTACCTCACCACCCGCCTGGCGCAGAATCCGGCCATCGAGCGAGTTGTCGCGGTCGATTCGCTGGTCCCGTCCAAGGACATGCAGCGGCGATTCGGCCGCGCAGAGTTCGTTCGCACCGACATCCGCCGGTCGAGCATCTCCAAGCTCATCGATCAGGCCGGTGTCGACACGATCGTGCACGCCGCCACCTCCGTGATGGACACCGTCGGGCATTCGGCCGCGATCAAGGAGTTCAACGTGATGGGTTCGATGCAGCTGTGCGCGGCGGCGCAGCGCAGCCCGACCGTCAAGCGGTTCATTGTCCGGTCGGCAGGGATGATCTACGGTGCCAGTTCCGCCGACCCGGCCCATTTCTCCGAAGAGACCCCCGCCCGCGTCGAACCCACCAACGGGTACGCCCGCGACCTCATCGACGTCGAAGGTTATGCCCGCGGGCTGGGGCGCCGCCGTCCGGACATGACCGTCACGATTCTGCGGTTGACCGCGATGCTCGGTCCGAAGATCGCCACCCGGATGAGCAAGTACTTCTCGTCGGCGGTGATCCCGGTGGTGATCGGGCACGAGCCGCGGTTGCAGTTCCTGCACGAGGAGGATGCGCTGTCGGCTCTCGAACACGCCACGCTGGCCGCTCGCCCCGGGATCTTCAACGTCGCCGCGGATGGGGTGCTGACCATGACCCAGGCGGTGCGTCGCGCCGGCCGGATCGGGCTCCCGGTCCCGTCGGCGATGCTCGGCACGGTGGCAGGTGTATACCGGGGGATGCGGGTGTCGTCGATGCAGTTGGATCAGACCGACTACGTGACGTTTGGTCGGGTCCTCGACACAACGCGGATGCGGACCGAACTCGGTTTCGTCCCGGCTTACACGAGCATCGAAACATTTGATGACTTCTTGTCGCGCAAACCGTTGGAACCGGTGATCTCGCCGGACGCCTGGTATCGCGTGGAACGGTGGGTTCGTGGCGCCGCGCTCTCGTTGATATGAGTTCGCCCGGGATTTGGTATCGGTGAACTTTCTTCTCGGGTGGCGCAGAACACGTCGAGGCGGGGACAATCGAATATGTTGTGTCTTGAATGCGACATACAGGGGAGGCAAGCGGTGAGCTTGAGGGAGGTGTGTGCTGGTGTCCGGTAGGGACCGAACGTCTGATGCGCGGACGGCAAAGGTGATCCAGCTCTATTCGAGTTCACCTGGGCCGAATGGCCGCGAGCGCCGCCGACATCCTTCGCAGGCTACTGCGGGCGGGGTCAAATCCAAACCAACGCAACAGAGTTCGTCGGCCAACGGCCACTCCCACGTCGGGCATCCCAACACCGACGACTTCCATCAGGCGCCGGTCACACCGATCAGTGCCGACATCGGCGCGAAGTTGGCGGCCGGTGAGTTCAGCGATCCGGAGCCGTCGTCGTCGCTACCGAGCTTCGACGGTGTGCGCGGCGCGGTGGCCGACTCGATCGTCGGTGCGGCCGGATATGTCCGGCAGCGGGTCACCGGCGACTACGAGGTGGACGACTTCGGGTTCGATCCGCACTTCACCGAGTCTGTCTGGCTGCCGGCGTTGCGGGTGCTGTTCGACAAGTGGTTCCGCGTCGACGTCACCGGTATCGAAAACCTGCCGATGGACGGTGGGGGACTGCTGGTCGCGAATCACGCCGGAACCATCCCGATCGACGCGCTGATGACCGCGGTCGCGGTGCACGATCATCACCCGGCCAAACGTCACCTCAAGGTGCTGGCCGCAGACCTGGTGTTCAACACCCCGTTCATCAGCGAGATCGCCCGACGGACCGGCTCGACGCTGGCCTGCACCGCCGACGCCCAGCGGTTGTTGCGGGGCGGCGAACTCACGGGGGTGTGGCCCGAGGGGTTCAAGGGTATAGGCAAGCTCTACAAAGACCGCTACAAGCTGCAGCGGTTCGGTCGCGGTGGGTTCGTCACCACCGCACTGCGGGCAGGCGTCCCGATCATCCCGGTGTCGATCGTCGGCTCCGAAGAGATCTATCCGATGCTGAGCGACCTCAAGCCGCTGGCCCGGCTCCTGGGTCTGCCGTACCTCCCGGTCACGCCGACGTTCCCGCTGCTCGGTCCGCTGGGGCTGGTGCCGCTGCCGTCGAAATGGAAGATCCATTTCGGGACGCCGATCGAGACGGGTCACTACGAGGAGCAGGCCGCCGACGATCCGATGGTCGTCTTCGACCTCACCGACCATGTACGTGAAGAAATCCAGCAGACCCTCTTCAAGATGCTCAGCCGTCGAGGCGGCGTCTACTTCGGCTGACTCCCGATTTTGGTGGGTTTTGGTCAGGTCGACCTGGGCAAACGCTCGCCAAAAGCCACCACTTCCGGGCGGTGCGGGGGGTGTCAGCGGCGCATACGTCTGACTGCGGCCACCGCGCCACCGCCGGCGGCACCAAGGACCATCGCAGTCGGTAAACCGATCTTGGCGGCCTTGCGGGCCGTGCGGTAGTCCCGGATCTCCCAGCCGCGCACGCGGGCGACCTCCCGGAGGTCGGTGTCGGGGTTGATGGCCACCGCGGTGCCACAGAGCGACAGCATCGGCACGTCGTTGTGTGAATCCGAGTACGCGGTACACCGCTTGAGGTTGAGGCCTTCCCGGATCGCCAGGGTCCGCACAGCGTGGGCCTTACCGAGCCCGTGCAGGATGTCGCCGACGAGCCGTCCGGTGAAGACTCCGTCGACGCTCTCGGCCACGGTGCCCAGCGCCCCGGTCAGTCCGAGGCGGTCGGCGATCGTCTGTGCCAGCTCCACCGGCGTCGCGGTGACCAGCCAGACCTGCTGGCCGGCGTCGATGTGCATCTGCGCCAGCGAGGCCGTACCCGGCCAGATCTTGTCGACGATGTACTCGTCGAAGATCTCCTCACCGAGCCGGACGAGCTCGTCGGTCTGCCGGCCGGCGATGAACGACAACGCCTTCTCGCGGCCCTGGGCCACGTCGTCGGAGTTCTCGCGGCCCGTGATGCGGAACTTCGCCTGGGCCCAGACGAAGTCCATGATGTCGCGGTAGCTGAAGTAGTCGCGGGCGGCGAGGCCGCGGGCGAAGTGGATCATCGAGGCACCCTGTACCAGGGTGTTGTCGACGTCGAAGAACGCGGCCGCGGTCAGGTCCGGCGGGACGTCGGTGGGTACACCCGGTTCGTCGACCTCGACGGTGGCGACGATGCCCTCGTCGGGGACGCGCAGGGGCTGTTCGCGGAGCTTTGAATACGCGGCCTGGGCGCTCGCCTCACCGGCGAGTGACTGGCGCAGCTCGGCTGCGGACTGCCGAAAGCGTCCGACCCGGCTCGCCAGCGGCGACAGCGGCCCTGACGGCGTGGCCGGTTTCCCAGGGACGAAGTCGTCGTCGGATGAGTCGTCCTCGTCGTCCTCACCGTCGTCAGCGATGCCCCCGTCGGCCTCGTGATCACCGTCGGCCTGGTGATGCCGGGCCTCGTGATCCCCGCCGACCTCGTCGCTGTTGTCGTCGCGGGTGTCTTCTGTGTGGGGGGCGGTCGTTGAATCCTCGTCGCCGGTGTACCCGTCGCCTGGAATGTGTGTCACTCCCATCGCCTTCCCTGATCGGTCCGCTTCAAGCGTAGTCGGTGCGCAGTGCAACACTGGCTACGTGACGATCACGCTGCTCTCCCGGGCGGGTTGTGCCGCCTGCGCCCGTGCCCTGGCCGATCTGCGACCGCTTCTCGACGAGTTCGGGGCCGAGTTCGAAGAGATCGACGTCGACGAGGCCGCGGCCACCGATCCCTCTCTCCGTGCCGAATACGGCGATCGCCTGCCGGTCATCCTGCTCGACGGACGTGAGCACAGCTACTGGGATGTTGATATACCGAGGTTGGAAGCAGATCTGCGGCAAGGCGCTGGACAGTAGTCCAGACGTATGGCCAGGCTATTTGCCGGTCGGGAGAAAGCCTGGTGGCAGCCGAGTTTGTGAATCGATTCACAAGCGGTACCGTAGACCGTCGAGTGGTTACGTTCGCGTAACCAAAAGTGGTCGTGGCCGGGCTCTGGCCCGCAGGCGCCGCGGACACTTCAGCCCAGATCAGAAAGACGGTCGGCATGGCGAAAAGTCCCACGATGGGGCAGCCCGACATTCCGGGTGCCTCGGTGGCCCGGCTTGCCACGTATCTGCATGTACTGCGCTCCATCAGCGAGACCGGCAACCTGGTCGTCTCGTCGAACCAGCTCGCGACCGCCGCCGGTGTGAATCCCGCGATACTCCGCAAAGACCTGTCCCACGTTGGATCCGGCGGCGTGCGCGGTGTCGGCTACGACGTGAGCCGCCTGATCGCCCGGATCGCTTTGACGCTGGGCGTCGAGCACAGCCACAACGTGGTGCTCGCCGGCGCCGGACATCTCGGCAGGGCACTGGTCAGCCGCGCCGGGTTCGACCGCCGCGGTATCAAGATCGTTGCGCTGGTCGACGCCGATCCCGATCTGGTCGGGACCACGGTCGCGGGCAACGAGAGCGAGATGGTCGTGGGCGACCTCGCCGCGATAGCCGCGATCTGTGTGGAGCACGGGGTGGAGATCGCGGTGCTCGCCACCGCTGACGCCCACGCCCAGATCACCTGCGACGCCTTTGTGGCCGCCGGGGTACAGCAGATCCTGAACTTCACCGCCATCACCCCGCAGGTTCCCGGGCACGTGTTCGTGCGACCGGTCGACCTCGCCCTCGAACTACAGGTGATGGCATTCAATGCTGCGCGTCGGCAGAGTGCCGAAAGTGAAGTGGCGCAACCCAATCAGTTGCAGCGCGGACGGGCTCAGGGGCCCCGGACGCGATCGAACAAGAGGTCGGTGGGCGTGTGAGTATCTTCCTGTTCGGCGTATCGCATCGGAGTGCACCGGTATCGATCCTGGAGCAGCTGGCGGTCACCGAGTACGACCGGCCCAAGCTGATCGACGAACTCCTCGAGAGCTCGCAGATCAGCGAGGCCATGATCGTCTCGACCTGCAACCGCGTCGAGATCTACGCTGTTGTCGACGCCTTCCATCCGGCTCTCGAGGCGGTCGGTGAGGTGATGGGCAGGCATTCGGGCATGTCGGTGAACGAGATGACCCGGTACGCCTATGTCCGCTACTCAGAGGCCGTTGTCGAGCACCTGTTCTCGGTGGCGGCAGGACTCGATTCGATGGTGGTCGGCGAACAGCAGATCCTCGGTCAGATCCGCTCGTCGTACGCCAGTGCCGACGCCAACCGTTCGGCCGGGCGCGTCCTGCATGAGTTCGCTCAGCAGGCCCTGCGGGTGGGCAAACGGGTCCACAGCGAGACCGGCCTCGACCGGGCCGGTGCCTCGGTGGTGTCGGTGTCGCTGGATCGTGCCCGTGCCGTCCTCGGCCGCGACATCGAATCGGCGGTGGTGCTCGGTGCCGGTGCGATGGGTGGTCTGGCCGCCGCGCATCTGGCGCGGGCCGGGGTATCCGACATCGCGCTGGTCAACAGGACCCACGACAAGGCGCAGCATCTGGCCGGCAACGTCGTCAAGAATCACGGCGTCGCTGCGCGTGCCGTCCCGATGGATGATCTGACCGACGCCCTAGCGGATGTCGATGTGTTGGTCACCTGTACCGGCACGATCGGCGCCGTGGTGGGAGTAGGACAGGTGCACTCGGCACTGGCCAAGCGGACCGCCGCGGGCCCGCTGGTGATCTGTGATCTCGGACTCCCTCGCAACGTCGATCCGGCGGCCGGACGGCTGCCGAATGTGCAGATCATCGACATCGAGGGTTTGCGCGGTGACGAGTCGACCAAGGCCGCCGACGCCGATGAGGCGGCGGCCCGCGAGATCGTGCTGGCGGAGCTGGCCGACTACATGACCCATCAGCGTCAGGCCGAGGTCACGCCTACGGTGACGGCGCTGCGCCAGCGTGCTGCCGAGGTCGTCGAAGGGGAGATCCTGCGGCTGGAGAGCCGGTTGCCGGGGCTGGACGATCCGCAGCGCGACGAGGTCGCGAAGACCGTCCGCCGGGTCGTCGACAAACTCCTGCACGCGCCGACGGTGCGCGTCAAACAACTTGCGAGCACTCCGCAGGGTGATCAGTACGCCGAGGCGCTGCGTGAGCTGTTCGAGCTCAAACCCGGTGCAGCAGAATCGGTTTCCACGCCCGAAGTCGGTCTTGGTGAGCCCGACGCCCCCCGAAAGGGTCTTTGAGAAAATTGAGTTCTGATACGCGCCGCAATCCGATCCGGATCGGCACCCGGGGTTCTCTGCTGGCCACCACCCAGGCGGGCACCGTCCGTGATGCGTTGATCGCTGCCGGGCATCCGGCGGAGCTGGTCATCATCAAGACCGCCGGAGACCTGTCGGCCGCACCGGTGCTGGAGATCGGGGTCGGGGTGTTCACCACCGCGATCCGCCAGGCGTTGACCGCAGACGAGGTCGACGTCGCGATCCACTCGTACAAGGATCTCCCGACCGCCCCGGAACCGGGTCTGGTCATCGCAGCGATCCCGCCGCGTGAAGATCCGCGAGATGCGCTGGTCGCAGCGGGTGGCAAGGTGCTCGGAGAACTCCTTCCCGGCGCCACCGTCGGTACCTCGGCCCCGCGACGTGCCGCGCAGCTTAGGGCATTGGGTCTCGGTTTGGAAATCCGCCCCCTTCGAGGCAATCTTGATTCTCGGTTGGGCAAAGTCGCCAGCGGCGAACTCGACGCGGTGGTAGTAGCCCGGGCCGGACTCGTACGAATCGGACGGACCGATGAGGTCACCGAAGCGTTGGATCCGGTTCAGATGCTGCCGGCGCCTGCACAGGGCGCTTTGGCCGTGGAGTGTCGCGAAGACGATGCCCAACTGGTGAGCATTCTCGCCGAGTTGGATGATCCGTCCACCCGTGCGGCGATTGACGCCGAACGTGCGGTACTCACGGCCCTGGAGGCCGGGTGCACCGCACCGATCGGTGCGATGGCCGAAGTGGTCGAGTCGATCGACGAAAGCGGGCGCATCTTCACCGAGCTGTCGCTCCGCGCGACGGTGGTGGCCGAGGACGGATCGGATTCCGTCCGGGCCTCGGTGGTGGGCCCGGTCTCGCGAGCGACCGAACTCGGCCGAGAACTTGCCGCAGAACTGCTGGAACTGGGAGCAAAAAAGCTTCTCTAGGACCGGCGGGCCGAGCTACAGCCCCGAGCGGGGCAGGAGAGCTGAACATGAGCCGAACCAAAAAGGTCATCACGCCCGGACGAATCCTCTTCGTCGGGGCAGGACCCGGCGACCCCGGGTTGCTGACCGTCCGCGCACGTACCGCGATCGAGAACGCCGTCACGGTGTTCATCGATCCTGACGTGCCGTCTGCGGTCGTCGAGCAGATCGGTGCCGGATCCGGTGACCCGTCCTCCTCGAAGTCGGGATCGTCGCGTTCGGGTGTTGTCAAACCGAGCAAGCAAGACACTAGCGCCGCGGGCGAGGGTGCGGATCAGCAGGGTGCGCAACAGCCTGATTCCGACCCGGCCGACGACGACAACAACCAGGTCAACAACGTGCGGCCGGCTCTGGGTGATCCGAACGAGGTCGCCAAGACGTTGGTCGCCACCGCGCGGGAAGGCCACGATGTGGTCCGTCTGGTCGCCGGTGATCCGCTGACCACCGATTCGGTGCTGGCCGAGGTCAATGCCGTGGCCCGCACGCAGGTCCAGTTCGAGGTCATCCCGGGATTGCCCGCCACGGCCGCTGTGCCGAGCTATGCGGGTATGCCGCTGGGTTCGGGCCATGCCGTGGCCGATGTCCGCGGAGTGGTCGATTGGGCGGCTCTGGCCGCCGCTCCCGGTCCGCTGGTGCTGCACGCGACGTCGGGTCATCTCGCCGAGACGGCCAGTGCCCTGACCGAGAACGGTCTGGCCCCGCAGACGCCGGCCGCGATCACCGTCAACGGCACCACCTGCCAGCAGCGCACGATCGAGGCGACGCTGGCCACCCTGAACGAGAGCGGCAGCGCCCTGACCGGGTCGCTGATCGTCACCGTCGGCAAGGTTGTCGCCCAGCGCGCGAAGCTGAACTGGTGGGAGTCGCGGTCGCTGTACGGCTGGACCGTGCTGGTGCCGCGCACCAAGGACCAGGCCGGCGACATGTCGGAGCGGCTCGTGACACACGGTGCCATCCCGATGGAGGTCCCGACGATCGCGGTCGAGCCGCCCCGCAGCCCCGCTCAGATGGAGCGTGCGGTCAAGGGTCTGGTCGACGGCCGTTACCAGTGGGTGGTGTTCACCTCCACCAACGCTGTTCGCGCGGTATGGGACAAGTTCGCCGAATTCGGTTTGGACGCAAGAGCTTTCAGTGGCGTCAAGATCGCTTGCGTGGGTGAGGCGACCGCTGAGAAGGTGCGTGGCTTCGGTATCAACCCCGAGCTGCTGCCCTCCGGTGAGCAGTCGTCGCTGGGATTGCTCGAGGACTTCCCGCCGTACGACGACGTGTTCGATCCGGTGAACCGGATCCTGTTGCCGCGCGCCGACATCGCCACCGAGACCCTGTCCGAGGGCCTGCGTGGCCGCGGCTGGGAGATCGACGACGTCACCGCGTACCGCACCGTCCGGGCAGCGCCGCCGCCGGCCGAGACCCGCGAGATGATCAAGACCGGTGGGTTCGACGCGGTCTGCTTCACCTCGAGCTCGACCGTCCGGAACCTGGTCGGTATCGCCGGCAAGCCGCATGCGCGCACGATCGTCGCCTGCATCGGCCCGAAGACCGCCGAAACCGCCACCGAGTTCGGATTGCGTGTGGACGTGCGGCCGGAGAACGCCTCGGTCCCGGAGCTCGTCGACGCGCTGGCCGAACACGCTGCTCGCCTGCGTGCCGAGGGTGCACTGCCCCCTCCGCGCAAGAAGGCCCGTCGCTCGCGCTCGTAGGGTTGGTTTCATGACCGCACCTTTCGATCGTCCTGTCCTTCGCGATCGGCCCCGTCGGTTGCGCAACACCCCGGCCATTCGCCGGCTTGTTGCCGAGACATCGCTCGAGGCACGCCATCTGGTGTTGCCGATGTTCGTGGCCGACGGGCTGGACGAGCCCCGTCAGATCAGTTCGATGCCGGGGGTGCTCCAGCACACCGTCGACTCATTGCGGGCGGCCGCCGAAGCTGCGGTCGCGGCGGGTGTCGGCGGGCTGATGCTGTTCGGCGTACCGGTGCCGGAGGACAAGGACACTGTCGGCAGCGCGGGTACCGACCCCGACGGCATCCTCAATGTGGCGTTGCGGCAGCTCCGCGACGACCTCGGCGATTCGACCGTGTTGATGGCCGACACCTGTCTCGACGAGTTCACCGATCACGGACACTGCGGTGTCCTGCGTCCTGACGGAGCTGTGGACAACGACGCCACCCTCGCGCGCTACACCGAGATGGCCGTCGTCCAGGCGCGCTCGGGGGCGCACATGGTCGGTCCCAGCGGGATGATGGACGGCCAGGTCGCGGCGATCCGGACTGCGCTCGACGACGCCGGCTTCCTGGACACCGGGATCCTGGCGTACACCGCGAAGTACTCGTCCGCGTTCTACGGTCCGTTCCGCGAGGCGGTCGGGTCGTCGCTGCAGGGCGACCGCAAGTCCTACCAGCAGAATCCGGCCAATCTGCGCGAGGCGACCCGCGAACTGCACCTGGACCTGTCCGAGGGCGCCGACATCGTGATGGTGAAACCGGCGATGCTGTACCTCGACGTCCTGCGCCGCATCGCCGACGAGTCGGATGTGCCGGTCGCCGCGTATCAGATCTCCGGTGAGTACTCGATGATCACCGCGGCCGCCGAGCGGGGCTGGATCGATCGCGATGCCGCCATCGCCGAGTCCCTTCTCGCCATTCGGCGGGCCGGAGCTGACATCGTGCTCACGTATTGGGCACACGAAGTCGCGTCTGCGCTACATTGACAGCTGGCTATTGATCAAAGCGTTCGTCGGGGTGGGGCCCGATGGCGTGACCGGGGTTCTGGGGGAACATCTGTGTCTGACCGACCAAATCGTCTTGAAGTGGCTTTTGCCAGATCCATCGAACGCAGGCGGGATGCCGCCGGCCCGCTGCGCAGCCGCGATGACCTGTACCAGTTCGTGACTCATCTGCGCGGTGATGGCATACCGGTTGAGGCGTCCGCCGCCGTCCTCGACTTCGATCCGATGGACTATCGCCGGTGGCTGGCCGACGACACCTTGGTGCAATACCCGGTGGACCGCGTTCGTAGTGCTTCGGCGCCGAAGCAGCCGCTGGCCGGAACCAGGCCGCAGGCATCGACGCGGAGAAGCCGGAATCCGCCGCCGAGCGATCAGTTGCGGCGCGCATTTGACGGGCCGGTCCGGAACCGGGCGGCGGAACTGATGCCGGACGCACCCAGAAATGAGGTGGGGTGGTTTCCGTTGGTGCGTCTGCTGGCCGGCGAGGGGGTCCCGGTCGACGTCAGTTCCGCGATCCTCGGTGTCAGCGTCGATGCCTACCGGTTCTGGATGGCGGACGGCCGAGGGCAGATCACGGGCCTGGTCGGCGACTCGGGAAGGCCGGCGTGAGACGCGCCAACTAGGCTGGGTCGCATGTCCGTGCCCCCTTCGCCCTATGGCCAGAACCCGCACGGCGGGCCCCCGGCCGGCCAGAGTCCTGGCGCCGGGTCGGAGCCCTCGTCCACGAAACCGGCCATACCGAATGCCATGGCGATCGCCACCGAGCTGTGGATCCTGGTGATCGTGGCCCAGTGTGTCGTCTTCGGGTCGCAATACAAGCAGTTCTTCGATGCCGCCGACGACGTCGCCAAAGACAATCCCGACGCTCAGCTGCCCGATGGGGTCATCTGGACCGTCATCGTGGTGACCGGGGTCGGATTGGCGGCGGTGTTCGCAGCGCTCACCTGGGTGGCCCGGATCGGGTTCAACTGGGCGCGCCTGGTGCTGGGGTTCTTCAGCTTTTTCCTGGTGGTGCAGGCGGTGATGGCGTTCTTCGCCGACGGCTCCGACACCTGGGTGATGGTCCCGCATGTGATCGGCGGTGTCGCCGCACTCGGTGCCGGTGTATTGCTGATGCATCGCGACTCGGACAAGTACTGCAAAGACATGGCGCGGTGGCGCAAGGAGAAGAAGCGGCAGCCGCCCTCGTACTACACCACTCCGTATCCGCAGCAGCCCTACCACGGGCAGCAGTACGGGCAGCAGCAGTATGGTCAGCCGCAGTACGGACCACCCCGATACGACCAGCAGGCCCCGCCGTACGGCGGCGGATCCGGGTATCCGCCCGCGGGATACCGGCCGCCGGGCGGCTCCGATGACCACAGTCCAGAAAACAACAGTTCTGACCCGGGAGACCGAACGTGAGCAGCAAGCCTGTCGAGCCGGCCGCACCGCCGAAACTGGTCATGCGCGCCTATTGGCTGTGGACGGTCAGCGGCGCGCTGATGACCCTCTACGGGATCTGGCTGATCATCGCGAGCGTGATGGAGGATGCCGGCGGATTCATCGCAGTCGGTGTCTTCTTCGTCGCCGTCGGAGGTGTGCTGATCGCAGGCGCGCGAAAGGTCGTCCCCGGTGATCAGCGCTGGCGTTCGGCGCTGGTGATGTTCACCCTGATGCTTGTCGCTCTGGGGATCATCGCGTCGTTCCTGATCAAGGCGGTCGCAGCGCTGCCCCTGCTGTTCAGTGTCGTCGCACTCGCCGGGTCGATGATGGCTTACCGTCCCTCGTCGGAGCCCTGGTTCGAAAGCAAATGAGCGACGAACACGAAGTTGATCCGGCGGAGGGCGAGACGCTCTTCTACGAGCCCGGCGGTGCCTGGTGGGTGGTGGCCATCGGTCCGGTGCTGTGTCTGACCGTGTTCATCATGGAGATCTTCGGCGGGGGCAAATTGCACTGGCCCGCGTTGTTGGCCTTCGCGCTTCTCATCGGCGGGTTCTCGGTGTTGCAGGTCTACGCCGCACGCGCCCACGTCAGCGTCCGGCTCACCGAGGGATCGTTGCGCCAGGGCGCCCAGACCATCCGTCTGGACGAGATCGAGGAGATCTTCCCGCAGAGCCACGGATCCGAGCACGCGAAATGGGAGAGCGCCCCGGCGCTCGGCGAATTGTCAGCGGTGCCCCGCCGACGTAGCGGTGTCGGCGTCAAACTGGTCGGCGGCCGGCTGGCGCAGGCATGGGCCCGCGACGTGGACCGCTTCCGGTCGGAACTGCAGCAGGCCCATCAGGCCGTCCAGATGGGCCTCGGCCCCAAACGCCCGGACACCGACACCCCCGACTGACCGGCCACCCCGATTGACCGCCGGCCCCCACCCACATCCACGCCGCCCGCCCAACCGTCGAGCGGGCCCTACGGTCCGTCGAGCGGGCCCTACCGGCTGTTCACGTGTTCTGATCCTCGAGCATGACGGTCCGCAACAGTTCCTCGGGTACCGCGAATCCATCGACCAGGGTGCGGGCGTGCGGACGCAGCGCGGCACACAGATCGTTGACACCACGGCGGATGGACTTGGCGCGTTCGACCGAGATGTGACGGTGCATCAGGAACCAGTCGAGGTCGGCCTCGAGCGTCGAGTAGACGAACAGGTCGCAGACCTTTCCGAGCAGATCGGTGCCGGCTTTGCTGTCGCAGCGATCGATCGCCTCGATGAATGCCTCGAGCACCACCCGTTCGGTATGCGCGGTGCCGACCTTGAGCAGGTGGTCCTGCGCGTTGTTGAACACCTCGAAGGGGTCTTTGTCCTCGTCGGTCGCGCGGCGTAACCGGTTGGCGCAGGTGCGGAGCAGGTGGTCCTCGCGGTTTCGCAGGAGCCGGATCTGCGTCCCACGGTTGGTGAGGTCGGATTGCTCGGGATCTTCGTCGCTGCCGTCCATCAGCGTCTGCACCACCTGGCGCGCCGCGGACTTCTCGAGGAAGACGTCGCGGGCCATGCCGGCGATGAACCGTGCCCAGCCCACCGCGTTGAGCCCGCGCACGTCGTCGGCGTAGGCCGAGAGCAGTTCCTTGGCGACCAACTGCGTCAGGACCGTGTTGTCGCCTTCGAAAGTGGTGAACACGTCGATGTCGCCGCGCATCATCGACAGCTGGTTCTCGTCGAGGTAGCCGGCACCGCCACAGGCCTCGCGGCAGACGTTGATGGTGTTCGAGGCGTGCCAGGTGGTCATCGCCTTCAAACCGGCTGCCGCGGTTTCCAGTTCACGTTGCCGGTTCTCATCGGCACTCTCGGCCGACTGCACCTCGTGGAGTTCTTCGATGATCTCGTTCTGGGCGAAGGCCAATGCGTAGGACTTCGCGATGAGGGGGAGCAGTTTGCGCTGATGCGCGAGGTAGTCCATGACGATGATCTCGTCGGTGGAGTCGGGAGATTCGAACTGCCTGCGCGCCAGGCCGTATCGGGTGGCGATGGTCAGCGCCTTGCGGCCGGCCGCGCCGGCGGTGGCCGCGACACTGACCCGCCCCCGGATGAGTGTGCCGAGCATCGTGAAGAATCGACGGTTCTGATTGTCGATCGGTGACGTGTAGGTGCCGTCCGGGGTGACGTCGGCGTAGCGGTTCAGGAGGTTCTCCCGCGGCACACGCACGTGGTCGAAGGTGATGCGCCCGTTGTCGACGCCGGGGAGGCCGCCTTTGTAGCCGCAATCGCTGGTGGTGACGCCCGGCATGTCGTTGCCGTCGGCATCGCGAATCGGGACCACCAGGCAGTGCACCCCACGGTCGGTGGGCTCCTCACCCGGACCGCCCGTGACCAGCTGCGCGAACACCGCTGCGACCTTGGCATGTTCGGCTGCACCGCCGATGTAGTCCTTACGCGCCAGATGGGATTCGGAGTGGATGATGAACTCGTCGGTGGCCGCGTCGTAGGTGGCCGTGGTCTGCAGGGCCTGGACGTTGGAACCGTGGCCGGTCTCCGTCATGGCGAAACAACCGAGGACGTCGAGGTTGATCAGGCCTTCGACGTACTTCTCGTGGTGCCGCTGTGTGCCGAGGTTTTCGATGGCACCGCCGAACAGTCCCCATTGCACACCGGCCTTCACCATGAGCGAGAGATCCGCGTAGCCGAGGAGTTCGATGGCGGTGATCGACGCGCCGACGTCGCCGGTGCCGCCGTGCTGTTCCAGGAATCCGGCACGGGCGAAACCGAACTCGGTCAGCTCTCCCATGATCTCGAGCATGCGGGCCCGGGCCTGATCCAGGGTGCGCGACGGATCGGGGAGCAGGTCGGCGCGGTTCAGCTGTTCTCGGACGTGCTCCCGGGTACCCCGCCACCGACCGTCGAGGGCGATCCGGAGATTGTCGACGAGCAGATCGACGTCGTCGTCGGGGGTTTCGGTGCCCGGCAGATCGGCGGATACATCGTCGGAACCGGCTTCGATGGCAGTCATGTTTTCGAGGCTACCCAGGCAGCCACTTCACCCAAACCGAAACTGGTGGGTTCCGCCGAGGAAACCCGGCAGGTCGACCTCGCCGGAACCCACCATCACGGAGTGGTGGCAACCGTGATGGCGTCCAGACGCTCGAGGATGAAATCGCCCGAGATCACCGGCGATTGCCCGGATTCCGTGCCGATCGGCGGTTCCAGTGGCGTCACCACCGCATCGTGATTGGCCTCATAGAAGAAGATCAGCGAGACAAGATCCTCATCGGGCGCATCGACCTGCGGCGGCAGGACGCGATGGCGTCCGGCGGGCCAGCGACCTCCGGTCCAATACTCCAGGAGATCTCCGATGTTGATCGTCAGGGCGGTCGGATCGTACGGAGCGTCGGCCCATCCGCCCTGGGTGCTGTAGACCTGCAGGCCGCCGGCACCCGGCTCACGATCGAGCACGGTCACCGTGCCGAAGTCGGTGTGTGGTCCGATGCGGTACTGACCGTCCTCGACGGGACCGGTCGCGGTGATCGCGGGATAGTGGTTGATGTTCGACGTCCATGTCGCGCGATCGGTCAGGCCGAGAAAAGGATTGGCCTCACCGGTCAGACCCAGTGACGCGGCCATCAGATCCAACAGGTCATCAGAGAGGGCCTTCATCTGTCGGCAGTACTCGACGAACAACTCATGCAGGCGCGGGACCTCATCGGGCCAGACATCTGGCGGGAACCACAGCGCGTCGACGACCCGATCGCCGACCGGGGTCTGCGCGCCGCAGTTGTAGGTCTCCTTCAGGTCAGGTGGTGTCTGAGTACCTTCGGCGTATCCGTTGGCCTCCATGCCCGGACCGATCCAGCCGCGGCCACCGACGGCCACGGCGTACCTCTCCTTCACTTCGGTTGGCAGCGCGAAGAACTCCCGTGCGGCCGCCCGCAACGACGTGGGGAGTTCCGGGTCGATGCCGTGTCCGGTGACCAAGAGGAATCCGGCCTGCTGAAGGCTCTTGTCGACGGCGGCACACAGTGCCGAGGCAGCCTCGCCACCGGACCGCCACTGCGAGATGTCAACCGTCAGAATGGGACTGCTCACAACTCGCCCTCCACCAGTTTCGGATCTGTCTTCACCATCATTGGGTCGAGCTCCGCCTTCGGCTCCGTCTCCGCCACCCCGATGTCCTCGTTCCACAGCAACGGATTGCGGTCGATGAACTCGGTCATCATCGACACGCATCGCGGATCGTCGAGAACGGTCACCGAGACGCCGTTCTCGATGAGCCAGTCCTCGCCGCCGCGGAAGGTGGTGTTCTCGCCGATGATCACCGCGCCGATGTTGAACTGACGGATCAGGCCGCAGCAGTACCAGCAGGGCGACAGGGTGGTGACCATGATCGTCGACCGGTAGTCGGTCTGCCTGCCGGCGTTGCGAAACGCGTCGGTCTCGCCGTGTACGCAGGGGTCGTCGTTCTGGACCCGCCGGTTGTGGCCGCGCCCGAGCAGCGTCCCATCGGCCGCGAACAAGGCCGCGCCGATCGGGATCCCGCCTTCGGCCAGGCCTGCCCTGGCCTCGGCGTACGCGATCTCGAGCATGGTGGTCGGGGAAACATCGAGGGATGCCGTCATGTCAGTAACGGTGCCTGGGAAGCAGCGCCTCGGCAACTGACATAGTGTCGCAGCAGCATTGCTGATGGACGTGCAAATCGTCTGATCGCCGACGCCGATTCCGAAAGACGTCGATTCCGAAAGGGGACACGATGGTGCTGACATTGCGCGACGTCCTCGACCGACACCTCGTGTCGGCCGATCCGCAGGTTCTGAGCGGCTACGACGGGCTCGACAACGAGGTCCGCTGGGTGCATTCGAGTGAGATCTTCGAGATCGGGCCACTGCTGTCCGGTGGCGAGCTGTTGCTGACCACCGGCCTCGGGCTGGCCGGGGTCGATGCCGGGACCCGGAGGCACTACATTCGCGAACTCGCGCAGCGCAACGTCGCCGGGGTGGCCATCGAGATGGGCCGGACCTTCGACGAGATGCCCGACGAGATGGTGCGCGAGGCCTCGGCGGTGCACTTTCCTCTCATCGCGCTGCGCACGGTGGTCCCGTTCATCGATCTGTGCCGTTCGGCCAATACCGATCTGGTGTCGGGCGAAGTGGATCTGTTGCGCCGACGAAGTGATCTGGGTGCGGCGCTGCACGCGGAGATGGCGGCCGGCAACGGTGCACCGTCGATTCTGAAACGCCTTGCTGCCGCGGTTGATTGCCCGCTGGTACTCCTCGGGAGCGGTAACGCATTGATGGCCGCCGAGGGTGTCGACGACGATCATTCGGCGTGGCAGGCAGTGGACGCGCAGGTGGCCGCGGTGCCGGTTGGGATGCGGGGTGAACTCGTCGCAACCTTGGTGGCGGGGCCGGGCTCCCAGCTGGACCCGGCAGCGCTGGTGAGCATGCTCGAGGTCGGGGCCGGACCGCTGGGGGTGACGCTCTCGTTGTCGCGGGAACTCGGCGGTCTCCCGCATCGGGCTGCGTCGTCGTTGGTCTCCGATCTCCTCGACGCCCGCATCGATCGCCGGTCGGATCTGGTGATGAGGTTGGGGGCCGCCGGGTTTCGGCCGTCGAAGACGGCGCGGCTCGTGCCGGTGGCGGTGGACGTACCGATACCGCGGATGGCGTCACAGCTCAGTGCATCTGCGGCCAAACGTATTTCGGCGCAATCGATGCACGCCCAGGTCCACGCCACCTCGTATGCCCTCATCGCACCGTCGAGGCCCGATGGCGATGCCGTCACCGAGATCGTGGACGCCTACGCGAGTGGATCCGGGGAAGCGACTGTGGTGGTGGGGGATCCATGCCGTCTCGATGCGCACGAGCTCTCGTCGGGACTGGTTCGGGTTCGTCACGCATTGTCGCTGGCGGTGGCCGATCGGCGATCTGGCAACCATTCGGAGGCGGTGACCTCGGTGCGGGCACTGGCCGCGGATCTGGCGGTGGAGACCCTGCCGGATGCGGTGCGGTCGGAGTTGGCCGCCGCCGCGATCGGCCCGGTGATCGCCTGGGACACCGAGCACGGCTCCGAGTTGACGCACACGCTGGAAACTCATCTCCGACATGGTTGCAGTGCAACGCGGTCGGCGGCGGCGTTGAATCTGGGGCGGCAGAGTCTTTATCAGCGCCTGGACCGCATCCGCGGGCTGATCGGATTCGATTTCACCGCGCCACAAACCTATCCGGGATTGCTGATGGCCCTGTGCGCGTATCGCGCACAGGGCCGTCGCAGTGCTGACCTGAGTCGCAGTGCTGATTGATCAGAGGCTCTGGTAGTCCTTGCTGATCTTCTTGCTGCACAACAGGATGTAGCCACCGAAGGCGATCACGAAGCCGACGAAGAAGGCGATGTCACCCAACTGGGGTACCGATTCGGCGACGTAGCCGACCCATCGTTCCTGGTTGCCGAACAGCAGTACCGACGTGACCAGCGCGACCAGGAAGGCCACGAGCCCGCCCCAGTTGGAATAGCCGGTGTTGTAGAGGAATCCGGCGATCGGCCGGTTGCGGCGCAACAGCTGGTCGGCGAACATGATGCCCAGCCACGGTCCGATCCAGTAGGCGACGATCAGCAGGAACGTCTCGTAGTTCGCGGCCGCATCGGCCAGCGCCCACCACGCCACCAGGAATCCGACCACACCGAACACTGCGGTGACCAGAGCTCGCTGGATGCCGACGGAGAACTTGAATCCCATGGTCACAAAGGCCATGGCACCCGAATAGAGGTTGATCGCGTTGGCGGCCACGGCACCGACAGCGATCGCCAGCAACGTCAGGTTGGCCACGGCTGACGGCATCGACGAGGTGAACGCGTCGGTGTAGTTGAGGTCGGCGTCGAACCCGATGGTGACCGATGCCGCACCGATGGCCATCAGGGCGGTGGTGGAGATGAACAGCCCGCCGGAAGCGAACAGTCCGGTTTGGATTTTCGAGACGTTGACCGGGAGGTAGCGCGTGAAGTCGGCGGCGTATGGCGTCCAGCCCGCGGTGTAGCCGAAGGCCGCACCGACAGTCAGCAGGAATCCGCCGACCGAGCCCCCGCTCTCGTCGAGGGAGGGCATCCCGAGATCGGCCTTGCTGAAGATGAAGATGCCACCGATCACGAAGATGACCGCGAGGACCGGCGCTGCGGCCCGCTCAAAGCTCTGGACCAGGTTGTGGCCGAAGAACGCGAAGCCCGTCTGGAGCAGAACGATGATGAGCAGCGCGATCACCGACGGCACACCTATCAGGGTGTTCAGGGCAAGAGCGCCGCTGACACTGTTGGTGGCGAACCAGCCGATACCGCACATCACCGCCATGAAAGTGGCCGGCACGATGTTCCCGCGGTACCCGAATCCGAGCCGGCCGAGCACCATTTGCGGAACACCGTGCAGCGGTCCCCGCGCCGACAACACGAAGTGGGCCGCGGCGCCGAGCAGGTTGCCCAGGGCCATCGCGGCGATGGCCTGCCAGAAGCTCAGACCGAAGTAGAGCACCGCCAGGATCCCCAGGAAGATCGTCGCGAACTCGAGGTTGGGTGCGGTCCAGGTCCAGAACAGGCCGCGGGGCTTTCCGTGGCGGGCATCGAGTGGGATGAACTCGTTGCCACCCGGTTCCACTGCGAGAACCTTGTCGCCGTAGGTGCCCGATGCAGTCTCCGGTTCATCAGTGGTGCGGGGAGTCGTCGATGTCATTGCGCAACAATCTCCTGTGCGGGAGCTTTGCTGCAACTGACAGTCCGTCCGCTGACTTGGCGTCGTCAACGTTCGATCTGTCCGAAAGTGGTGGGTCTTGGTGAACAAACTCCCAGGTCGGCCTCGCCCGAACCCACCATTATCGGGAGACGGGTTGATTCTGGGTGATGCAGTGGATCCCGCCGCCGCGTTCGAAGAGAGGGCGGGCGTCGACGCTACGGACGGTCCGCCCGGGGTAGACCTCGGCAAGAATGTCGGCGGCCCGCTGGTCGTGGCGGTCTCCGAAGCTGCAGGCGATGACACCGCCGTTGACAACGAGGTGGTTGATGTAGCTGTAGTCGACGGGGCCTTCGTCGTCGGTCAGCACCGTGGGAGCGGGCACCCCGATGATCTCCCAGTTGGGTTCGGCGGCGGCGATCGTGGCCTTGATCTGCTTGCTGACCTCGAAGTCGGGGTGGTCCGGGTTCTGCTGGTCGTGCACCAGCACCACACCCGGCGACGGCAACGCGGCCACGATGTCGACGTGACCACGGGTGCCGAACTTCTTGTTGTCGCGGGTCAGACCGTAGGGCAACCAGACCGGCCGGACTGCGCCGATGGTCCGGGCCAGTTCGGCCTCCACCTCCGCTTTGGTCCAGGTGCTGTTGCGGCCGTCCCCGAGTTGCACGGACTCGGTGAGCAGAACGGATCCGGCGCCGTCTACCTGGATGCCACCACCCTCGTTGATCATCGGTGAATCGATCACTTCGGCACCGGAGTGCTCGGCGATCAGCTTCCCGATGTGCTGGTCCTTGTCCCATTGCGCCCACGACGCCGCGCCCCAGCCGTTGAAGATCCAGTCGACCGCCCCGAGGGCGCCGTTGTCGTCGAGGACAAAGGTCGGGCCGATGTCGCGCGCCCAGGCGTCGTTGAGCGGAGCCTCGACGATCTCGATCGCCGACGAGAGGTGGTCGCGGGCGGGCCCGATCTCGCCGGGGTCGACGATCATCGTGACAGGTTCGAACTCCGCGATGGCATGTGCGGCGGCGGCCCAGGTGGTGCGCGCCTGGTCACGGGCCTCCGCGGTGTCGCCAAGCGAATAACCCTCGACCGGGAAGGCCATCCAGACCCGTTCCTGCGCAGCGGTTTCCGCGGGCATCCTCCACCTGCTCATGAGTTCTCCTCACCCCCGATGATGTGCCCTTCTGGCGAGCATTTGCGCAGGTGGGCACCGCCAGAAGGACACATCATCGGGCCTAGGTCAGGGCGATGTACTTGGTGGTCAGGTACTCGTAGATGCCCTCGGAGCCGCCTTCGCGTCCGATCCCGGACTGTTTCACGCCACCGAACGGTGCGGCGACATCGGAGATGACACCCCGGTTGACGCCGACCATCCCGGACTCGATTTTGTCGGCCACCCGCAGGGCCCGATCGAGGTCGGTGGTGTAAAGGTAAGCGGCCAAGCCGAATTCGGTGGAGTTCGCGGCGTTGATGGCCTCGTCCTCTGTGGTGAAGGTGCTGATCACGGCGACGGGCCCGAAGATCTCGTTCTTGGCGATCTCGGCATCGGCGGGAACCTGGTCGAGCACGGTGGCCGGGTAGTAACAGCCGGCGTCGTCGGCTGGATCGGCGCCCAGTCGAACCCTGGCTCCGGCAGCCACCGCGTCGGCCACGGCGGCGGCGATCGACTGCTGCTGTTTGCTGTTGACCATCGGACCGAGTGTTGTCTTCGGGTCGTAGCCCGGGCCGAGCACCATGGCCTTCATCTTCGCGGTGAGCGCGGCGGTGAACTCCTCGGCGATATCTTCGTGCACCAGAAAGCGATTGGCGGCGGTGCAGGCTTCGCCGCCGTTGCGGGTCTTGGCAGCGAAGGCGCCTTCGACCGCGAGATCGATGTCGGCGTCCGCGAAGACCAGGAACGGTGCGTTGCCGCCGAGTTCCATGGAGGTGCGCTGGACGTTCTCCGCGGCATCTCCGAGTAGTGTCCGGCCGACCGGGGTCGATCCGGTGAAGCTGATCTTGCGGACGCGAGGGTCGGCGATCAGCGGTTCGGTGACGTCGGTGGCCTTGCTGGTGGGAAGGACCGCGAGCACGCCGTCGGGCAGACCCGCCTCGCTGAGCAGTTTGGCGAGGTACAGCATCGTGAGCGGGGTTTCCTTCGCGGGCTTCACCAGCATGGTGCAGCCCGCGGCGAGGGCCGGGCCGATCTTGCGGGTTCCCATGGCCAGTGGGAAGTTCCACGGGGTGATCGCCAGGGCGACTCCGACCGGGGCATGCTTCACGAGGATGTTTCCGGTGCCGGCCGGTGACTGGGTGAATCGTCCGGCGATCCGAACCGCCTCTTCGGCGAACCAGCGCAAGAACTCACCGCCGTAATTGATCTCGGCTTTGGAGTCGGGGAGGGCCTTACCCATCTCCAGCGTCATGATCATCGCCATGTCATCGGCGTTCTCGCGGATCAACTCGAACGTCGACCGCAGGATCTCCGAGCGGACCCGTGGAGCGGTTTGGGCCCATTCGTCCGCGATCGAGAGGGCGTTCTCCAGAGCGTTTTTCGCGTCCTGCGGCGTCGCGTCGGCAATCTGCAGCAGAGAGGTGCCGGTGGCAGGGTCGTCGACGGAAAACGTGGTGTTGTCGGACGAGTTCACGGATTTGCCGTTGATCCACAGCCCGGCCGGCACCGTGGCCAGCAGGTCGCGGTGGTCGGCGATCGGATCAGCGGTCTTATCGGTCATGGCAGTGGCCTCCTGCGGATTCGGTTGAACAATGCGAGTTGGGGCTGGGTTCGACATCCAGTGACGGGTTGCGGTCGAAGAAGCCAAAAGGTTTGAGCCAGAACGACACCGTGTCGGCGGGCATGATCGGCCAGTCCTCGGGCCGGGTGATGTGGTGGACACCGAAGGTGTACCACAGCACCACGTCGGTGTTGTCGATGCTGCGGTTGGCCTTGGTCCATTCGCCGAGTCCGGTGTCGGTGGCCGACTGGTTCACGAATTCACCTGCGGGCCAACGCTCGTCGGGATGGTTGGGGGTGACCCAGACGGTATGCCCGATGACCTGCGCGCGCTGGAAGATCGGGGACGCCGGATCGAACATGGCCGGGATGGCATCGCCGGGAACGAGTTTGTACGACGGATGGGTTCCCAAACCGTTGGTGGTGTTGGTGTTCACCACCTTCCAGGTGCGCTGCGTCGCCCAGTTCATGTCCTGCTTGCCCTCCTCTTCCGTGCGCAGCGGCGTATTGCGCTGCACGAGCGAGAGGCCGTGGGGGTTGCCCGGACCCATCGGCTCGATCTCGGTCTCGCTGGCGTACACGGTGTTCTCGGTGCCGTCGACGTCGAGGTCGAGTCGCGCGGTCAGGAAGTGCTGGTGATACGGCGCGTAGGTCCGTTCATCGACGAGGGTGCCGTTGGGATGGGCTGCGCCCGCCGCGATCGGTGTGGTCACCATGATCCCGGTGGCCCGGACCTCACATTCGATGTTGCCGTCCTGGTAGAAGCGCCAGTAGACCAGATACTCGTAGTTCGCCACGGTGACGTGGAACGAGACCGTGAGCCGGCGCATCCGCCGGACCTCCGCGCCCGCGTCGTGGTCGACGTGCTTCCACAGGACGGCGTTGTCCTCTTCATGGATGCAGATCGCGTTCTTGATGGTGTAGGGCTCACCCTTGCTGTTGTGCAGGACGGCGTCGAGGTACCGGATCTCGCCGAGACAGTCGCACCCGAGTTCCAGCGAGGTGGTCATGAAACCCAGACCCCACTCGCCGATGTCGAATGCCGTTCTGCGGTAGTGGTCTTCGGACGGATCCCGGTAGGGGACCATCATCTCCGCGAACGAGAGCCGATGCGCCACCGACCGCACCCGACCGCAGTCGTTGTAGGTGACGGCGTGCAGCGTCATGCCTTCGCGGTGGTTGAAACCCACTCGCAGCGACCAGTTCTGCCACGTGAGCAGATTGCCGTGGAGTGTGAACGACGGGCCTTCGGGCTGCGTGATCTCCAGGGGCTTCAGCGGCTCGCGTGTCGACTTGGCGCGCAGACGTTCCGGGATCCGGGCGGGGACATATTCGCCCATCACCTCGGGCGGTTCCACACTGCCGGTGTCCTCGATCTCGAGCAATTCCATGGTGTTCAGGTCGATGACGCAATGGAGTCCGCTGACCGGATGTGCATACGGGTTGGCGCCGGCCTCGCTCTTGACCCAGGTGTCGGACCAACCGATCCGGCGGTCCCGGTACTTCTCCGGAGCCACCGCGTCGCCGTAGGTCCAGGTGTCCATGAACACCAGGTCGAGGTCGATGATGCCGCGACCCGCCAGAGCCGCAATCACATCGGGGTGCTTGCGCAGGACCTCATCGCATTCCTCGAACTCATCGACGGTGAAGTTGGGTTGCACCCCCGGGATGTGGGTGAACGACTCGACGGTGTCGTCGGTCAGGGAGACAACCGCCTTGTAGGTGGCGTTGCGGTTGCTGTCCAGGCAGGTGACGATGCCCTTGCGAGCGGGGGCCGGACCGCCGGCAGCGTGGTCGGCGAGGGCGGCTTTGCCGGGTTCGAGGAGTTCGATCGAGGCAAATCTCCAGCCGTCACCGACGCCCTGGTCGCGTTGCAGCAGAGCGGCAACGGCCCGGAACTCGTCTTCGCGCAGCGGATCGAGCGGATGAGTCTTCGATGCTGTTGACACGCACGGCTCCTAACGGCTGGTGAGTTCGTTCAGTGCGTCCTCGAGCACATCGAGTCCGTCGTGCAGCAGTTCGTCGTTGATCACCAGCGGTGGCAGGAGCCGGATCACGTTGCCGTACGTGCCGCAGGACAGCAGCACGACGCCTCTGGCCAGGCATGCGGTGACCAACGCCTGGGCGAGCTCCGGATTGGGATCCTTGCCGCCGCGGTGCACCAGCTCGATCGCCAACATCGCACCGCGCCCGCGTACTTCACCGACCTCCTCGGTCACCGCCGCCATCGCATGGAGTCGCCCTCCGGCGATGACCTCGATGTCGCGGGCCCGTCCGGGTAGATCGAGTTCTGCCATCACATCGAACGCCGCCAGTGCCGCCGCACAGGCCACCGGATTGCCGCCATACGTTCCGCCCAGCCCGCCGGAGTGGACGGCGTCGAGCAGGTCGGCGCGACCTGTCAACGCCGACAACGGCATTCCGCCGGCAATGCCTTTTGCCATCGCCACCAGGTCGGGGATGAGGTCTTCGTGTTCGCTGGCAAACCACGCGCCGGTTCGGGCGAAACCGCTCTGGACTTCATCGGCGACGAACACGATCTCGTTGGATCGTGCCCAGTTCGCGATCGCGGGCAGGAAACCCGGTGCCGGAACGATGAATCCGCCCTCGCCCATCACCGGTTCGATGATGATCGCGGCGATCTGGTCGGCCCCGATCTGCTTGTCCATCTGCGATATCGCCAGGGCGGCTGCTTCTGGACCGCTGAGTCCGTCGCGGTAGGGATAGGACGCCGGTACGCGGTAGATCTCCGGCGCGAAAGGACCGAATCCGTACTTGTAGGGCATGGTTTTGGCGGTCAGCCCCATCGTCAGGTTGGTGCGGCCGTGGTAGGCGTGGTCGAACGCCACCACCGCGTCTCGGCCCGTTGCCAGGCGGGCCACCTTGATGGCGTTCTCGACGGCCTCGGCGCCCGAATTGAAGAGCACGGTGCGCTTTTGGTGGTCACCGGGTGTCAGGTGGTTGAGGCGTTCGGCCACTGCGACGTACCCCTCGTAGGGGGTGATCATGAAGCAGGTGTGGGTGAAGTGCCGGGCCTGTTCGGCGACGGCGTCGCCCACCGCGGGGTTGCTGGCCCCCACCGTGGTCACGGCGATCCCGGATCCGAAGTCGATGAAGGAGTTTCCGTCGATGTCTACGATCACGCCGCCGTCGGCGTCCGCGGCGTACACCGGCACCGTCGAACCGATTCCTCCGGCCACAGCCATCGCCCGACGCCCTTGCAGTGCAGTCGATTTCGGACCGGGTATCTCGGTCACCAGATTGCGCTGCTGGGGCAGGCGATACTGTGCATTCACGGTTGTCATACTCATTCCACCGAACTCATGACGTGCTTGATCCGGGTGTAGTCTTCGACGCCGTAGCCCGAGAGATCCTTGCCGTAGCCGGAGTTCTTGAACCCGCCGTGCGGCATCTCCGCGACCAGCGGGATATGGCAGTTGACCCAGACACAACCGAAGTCGAGACCCGCGCTCATTCGTCCCACGGTCGCGTTGTCGGTGGTCCAGATGCTGGAGGCCAGCCCGTAGGCGACATCGTTGGACAATTCGAGTGCCTGCGCTTCGGTGTCGAAGGGTTGCACCGTGACCACCGGTCCGAAGGTTTCCTCCTGGACGAGCGAGTCGGTCTGGTGCACACCGGTGATGACGGTGGGCTCGACGTAGAAGCCCTTGTCACCCTTGCGTTTTCCTCCGGTCACCACGGTGGCGTGCGGGGGTACCGCATCGAGGATTCCCGTGACCTTGGTGAAGTGATTGACGTTGTTGAGAGGGGGAACTGTGGTGTCCTTGGCCTTGTTGATGAGGGCGTCGACGAACTTGTCGTGGATCGATGAGTGCACCAGGATCCGGGTCACCGCGGTGCAGTCCTGGCCCGCATTGAAGAACGATGCGTCGCCGATCCCGTCGACGGCCTTGTCGAGGTCCGCGTCGGCGAAGACCACGGCTGGGGCCTTGCCTCCGAGTTCGAGGTGGGCGCGCTTGAGGTTCTGCGCTGCCGAGACCGCCACCGCGATGCCGGCCCGAACGGATCCGGTGATCGAGACCATGCTCGGAGTCTTGTGCCCGACGATCCCCGCTCCGGTCGCACCGTTCCCGAGAACCACGTTCAGGACGCCGTCGGGCAGGATGCCCTTCGAGATCCGCGCGAGCTCCAGGGTCGATTCGGGTGTGGTGTCGGACGGTTTGATGACCACGGTGTTGCCGGCCGCGATCGCCGGTCCCACTTTCCACAGCGCCATCATCAGCGGGTAATTCCACGGCGTGACCTGTGCGACGACACCCACCGGTTCGCGGCGGACATACGAGGTGAAGCCGTCCATGTATTCGCCGGCCGACTTGCCCTCGAGCAGGCGCGCGGCGCCGGCGAAGAAGCGGATCTGGTCGGCGCCGACCGTGACCTCTTCGTCGGCGATCTGGTCGTCGGGCTGCCCGGTGTTGCGGGCCTGCGCCGCGACGAGTGCGTCGGAGTTCGCCTCGATGGCGTCGGCGAGGTCGAGGAGTGCCTTCTGCCGGACTTTGGGTGTTGTCTTGCCCCACGTTTCGAAGGCAGCCGCTGCGGCGGTCATCGCGGCGTCGATGTCGGACTGGGTCGAGATCGGCGAGACCCCGACCACGGACTCATCGGTGGGGTTGATGAGGTTGATGGTTTCGGTCGAAGCAGAGGCGACGAACTCGCCGTTGATGAAGTTCTTCAGGGTCTCGTGTGCCATTTCACCAGGTCGCTCTCGGTTGCGGGCGGATGGAAACTACTACGGACTCCAGTGTTCGCTGCCGGGTTGATGACACGATCCTGACAAGATGTCCAAACCATGCCCCTCGGATGGACAATCTGTACAATCGGAGCCAGGTAGTCACAGGTCGGGGCGTTGTCGGGCGGAGGAGAAACCGGGAGGTCGCCGAGAGTGAGCACAACGGTCAGGTGGTTGCTCACCCTGCGCGACCTCGATCTGACGCTCGTCGGGGGCCACGAAGCAATCGACCGCGACATCAATTGCGCATTGACCTCAGAACTCCCGTCGCCACAAGAGTGGCTGGCCGGCGGCGAACTGCTGCTCACGACGGGCCTTCGGCTGCCGGCCACTCGCGCTGAGCGGTTCGACTATCTGCAGGGCCTTCAAGGGATCGGCGTCGCCGGTGTCGGCTTCGGGGTGGGATTCGGGTTCGACGCCGTGCCGCGCGACCTGATCGATGCCGCAGACGAGTTCGGGATCGCGTTGGTGGAAGTCCCCTTTCCGGTGCCGTTCTCGGCTATCGCACGAGCGGTTCTCGATCGGATCGCGGAGCAGCGGTTCGACCAGTTCGTCCGTGCGTCCCATACGCAGCCCCGGATAACCCGGGCGATCATCTCCGGTGGTATGCCCGCGGTGGTCCGGGAGCTGGCCGATGCGATCGATGCCACCGTGCTGTTGCTCGATCATGAAGGGGCACTTGTGAGTTCCCGCCCCGCTGACCCTGATCCCGACCATCTGGCGTTGGTGCGGGGCGAGATCACCCGTGATCCGAATGCTGCCAGCGGTGTCACCATCACCGGCGATCACACGGTCACGATCCAGCGGATCAGCGTCGGCGGCAGCGTGTTCGGCTACCTGGCGGTTCTGAGTGAGGTGCCGCTCGGTGATCTCGAACGGGTTCTGCTCGGGCACGCGTCCTCGCTGCTCAGCCTCGAACACGCCAAACCGATTCAGGTACAACGTGATCAACAGTCGCTGCATGCCGATGCCCTGATGATGGCGATGGCGGGACCACCGCCGGCCGCGGCCCGCAACATCGTGCTGCGTGCAGCCGATCGCGAGGGACGGGTGCGCGTGGCGACAGCCACGTTTGTCAGTGTCGCGGCGGCGAAGCAGGCGGCGATGGCGGTTGGCGTCGAACTGCAGTCGCGGTGGCGGCCGGTGTTTGTGCACCACGTGGGCCAGGAGATCGTGGTCCTGGTGCGCGGGGAGGATCAGCGACGGTTTGCCGAATCCGTCCTCGGTGTTGTCGGGGCCAGGGGTTGTCGTGGCGGGCTGGGTTCGGTTGTGCCAGTGGATGAAATAGCCGAATCAACACGGCACGCCAGGTTGGCCGCAGATGTCGCGGCAGAGGGTGAAGTGGTGGATTTGCTGGCCCAGCGGTCGCTGTTGGCGCTCGAGCCGGTGCGAAAAGCGCTGAGCGGGGCCCGCGTATCGCGTCTGGGCCCACTGGCCGACCACGACCGGGACCAGGGGAGCGACCTCGTTGCGACCCTGCAGGCCTATCTGCAGGCCAACGGCCAATGGGAACCGGCGGCACTGGCGATCGGTGTCCATCGGCACACACTTCGTCATCGGATCGACCGCATCGAACGCCTTCTCCGGGTCGACCTCACCGACGCCCGGACCCGAGCCGAACTCCTCCTGATCCTCTTGTCCGACCGCCGCTGACCGTGCCCTTTTCGCCGAGCGTGCCGTAACGACCGCTGACCGTGCCCTTCCGTTCGTCGAGCGGGCCCGAAAGTGTTGGACGGTACGGCTTGTCGGTGGGTGCTGATAGAACTGTTGTATGGCATCGGGGGTGGCAGATCTCATCAACCGTATCGAGGGCATGGCTCTTGATACGGAAGAGGTCGTTGCGGTCCGTGAGGTGTTGTCGCGCAGGCTCGTTGAGGTATCGCTGGCTCATCGACGCCACGTTGAGGAATCTGCCCGGCACGATCCGCGGCATCCTCGAAGTGTGGGCTCAGGGTGAGCAGTTGATGGCCGAGGCCGCCCGCACGATGGACCCCGATGAACTCAAACGGGTCGGCCTGTATCTG
>NZ_DATCVM010000130.1:0-1983 GCF_036566845.1 Williamsia sp. | reverse complement strand
GGCGGCGGCCGCGTAGGTCTGTGACCTGCGGTGTTGGTGGGCTGGAAGCGGAAACTTGCGCACTAATTTCGGGTCGTAAGCTGCCCGGATGGCCCATGTCCGCACGGTGAAGACCGCCTCCGGGGCGACCGCGGTGCAGATCGTGTGGTCCAACCGGCGTGGCTCTCGCAGCATCGAGCACCTCGGCTCGGCCCACGACGAGGCCGGTGTCGCGGCGCTCAAAGCGGCCGGAGTGCAGCGCATCGCTGGTGGCCAGGACCAGCTTGATCTCGGGCTGGGCGCCCGCGCCGACGCCGAACCGTTGCCGATCACCTCCTCGCGTGCCCAGCACCTGTGGTCGGCACTGTCCGATGTCTACGAGCTGCTGGGTTTCGATGAAGTCGCCGAAGGTGATGAGGCGTTCCGGCAGATGGTGCTTGCCCGGATCATCGAACCGACCAGCAAGGCCGATTCGCTGCGGGTGATCGACGAAGCCGGCATCGCCCCGGTGTCCTATCCCACGCTCAACCGCCGGCTACCGATGTTCGCTCAACCCGCTTTCCGGCAAGGACTTTCATCTGCCTGCGCCGCCCACGCCCAACTCGGGCCGGCCAGCCTGGTGCTCTTCGATGTCAGCACCTTGTATTTCGAAACCGACGCCGGCGACGGGTTCCGCGAGCCGGGGTTCTCCAAAGAACGCCGACTCGAACCTCAGATCACTCTCGGGCTGCTCACCGACGCCTCCGGGATGCCGCTGATGGTGCAGGCCTTCGAGGGCAACAAGGCCGAAACCGCGACCATGCTGCCCGTCATCACGGCATTCAAGAAGGCCCATCAGCTCGCCGATGTCACCGTGGTCGCCGACGCCGGGATGATCTCGGAGGCCAACCAGATCGCTTTGCAAGCCGCCGGGCTGACCTACGTGCTCGGCTCGAAGATCCCGCAGCTGCCCTCCGTAGTGACCGAATGGCAGAAAGAGCATCCCGGCCGCGAGATCCCCGACGGTCTGATCCTCACCCAACGATGGCCGTCGAGTACTTCGGAGAAGGCCCGCGGGGTACCGGACCGGATGATCCACTACCAGTACCGTGCCGATCGGGCCCGACGCACCAGCCGTGGGATCGATGAACAGATCGCTAAGGCCCAGCGCGCCGTGGACGGCAAAGCCCCGGTCAAACGCAACCGCTACATCCAGCTCTCCGGGGCCACCAAGACGGTCAACCGGACGCTGGAGGCCAAGACCCGCGCCCTGGGCGGGTGGAAGGGCTACACCACCAACCTCGTCGAGCAGCCCCCGAGCTTCATCATCGACGCCTACCACCGACTGTGGCGCATCGAGAAGGCGTTCCGGATGTCCAAGCACGACCTGGCTGCTCGTCCGATCTATCACCGAACCCGCGAATCGATCGACGCCCACCTGAGCATCGTGTTCGCCGCCATGGCCATCAGCCACCACATCGAAGCCCAAACTGGCTGGAGCATCAAGAAATTCGTCCGCACCGCACGCCGCTACCGCACCATCACCATCGCCGCCGGCAACCACACACTCACCGCCGCCGACCCTATCCCCAACGACCTCGCCGCAACGCTCGCCAAGATCAGGTCAGACGCTGCGCACTAAATTGATAAAACTCGGGATCCGGTTCGTACGTCTGGTCGACCATCCGCAGGTGCCTGAGCCGTCCCGCAGTGCCTGCGAGGGTCAGCTTGCCGACAGGACTGTGCATCGTCCGATAGTGCAGGTGTTGCATCATCTCTCCTTGGGACCTGACTTTTATCAAGAGTTCGGTGGCGGCGGCCGCGTAGGTCTGTGACCTGCGGTGTTGGTGGGCTGGAAGCGGAAACTTGCGCACTAATTTCGGGTCGTAAGCTGCCCGGATGGCCCATATCCGCACGGTGAAGACCGCCTCCGGGGCGACCGCGGTGCAGATCGTGTGGTCCAACCGGCGTGGCTCTCGCAGCATCGAGCACCTCGGCTCGGCCCACGACGAGGCCGGTGTCGCG
>NZ_DATCVM010000129.1:0-46743 GCF_036566845.1 Williamsia sp. | reverse complement strand
GCTGAACGATGCGGTGATCGAGCTTGCCGATCTGACCGATCCCATCGCGCAACAGGTTGTCGCACTGGACTTCTGGGATGCGTTGGTCGACGGTGCGGACTCGATCGCCTTTCGCCTGATGTACAATACGATGCGAGCGGCGTACGAGCCGGCCCTTCCCGCGCTGGCCGGCGCGCTGTCGGCCGAGGTCGGGAATTCCGATGGCTACCGCGCCATCGTCGATGCCGTCTCGCGCCACGATCCGAACGGGGCCGCCCGGGCCGCCGCCGTGCTGCTCGAACCCGCCACGACGACTCTGCTGTCAGCGTTCACCGAGATGGAAGATCTGCTCCGGGAGGACCCCGATGGTGACTGAGCAACCGGCCACTGTCCGCCGGGACCGCCGGAAAGTGACACTGAGGAGCGCTTTCCGCGAGTTCGTCAGACATCCGTCGCCTCTGATGATCATTGCTTTCCTGGGTGTCTGTGTTCTCGGACGAATCGTGGTCGGAGACGTCTCCTGGACCGACGCACTGGTGCCGGTGGTGATGGTCGTGTCATTCCCGCTCGCGGAGTGGGTGATTCACGTCTGCGTGCTGCACTGGCGGCCCCGGACACTCGCCGGGCTGAAGGTCGACACCCTGTTGGCCCGCAAACACCGCGAGCATCACCAGAATCCACGTGACATCCCGCTGATCTTCATCCCATGGCAAGTTCTCTGCCTCGTCTTGCCGGTCATCGTCGCCCTGGGCCTGTTCGCTTTCGGGAGAACAGGTGTCGGCGTGACCTTCCTGCTGACACTCGGGGTTCTCGGACTGATCTACGAGTGGACCCACTACCTCATCCACACCGACTACAAACCGCGGAGCGCGCTCTACCGAGCCACCTGGCGCCATCACCGGTTTCACCACTACAAGAACGAGCACTATTGGTTCACGGTCACCACGGCGGGTACGGCCGACCGGATTTTCCGGACATGTCCCGATCCCGACGACGTGGAGAAGTCCGAGACCGCCAGGAATCTGCACGGTTCGGGCCCGCTCGCCACAACCGGTCCCGTCAGTGGTCGCCGAGGGCAGGGTTCCCTTCGCGGTGCTTCAGGGGACTGAAAATGGCCATGAATCAGGCCGGCTTGCGGGCGGTCACATACTGGGCTTGGCCGGTGATCGTCTGTTCGACGTCGACCAGCCCCGCATTCCGAAGCCGATCGGTCACCTCGTCGCGACCGAATACGTGGTAGCCGCCGAGTTTTGCGAGCTTCGCGACGACAGTCGGCGCGGTGAGCGGGGTTCGGACAGAGGTGAAGATGGCGACCTCGCCGCCGGGCGACACCACCCGGGCGAGTTCGTCGATGACCTCGTCGGGTTCAGGCATCAGGTACAGCGCGGCCAGGCAACACACGGTGTCGATCGAGTTGTCGGGGAACGGTAGCCGCCCCGCGTCGCCGCGGATGTAGGCGACGCGGGGCCCGGAGTTGCGGGCCACCGCCCGAGTCACCATCGGAATCGAGAAGTCGAGGCCGATGCACAGGCCGTCGCCGGTCAATCGCTGTGCCAGCCGGCGGGTGTAATTGCCTGGCCCGCAGGCGACATCGAGGACTGTTCGTTCGCCGGCGCGACCCAGATGGGTGACCAGCCGCGCATCGAACTTCTTGGTCGCCGTGCCGCCGAGGCTGAACAGACGGGTGAACACCGGACGCCAGGCGTGCTCGTAGATCCGTGCGAACACCGGGTTCTGCATGATCCACAGGCTGCTGGTGGGCGCGGCCTCGGGAGGTCCGAGCAGATCGAGATACCCGTGGCTGTCGTCGATGCCGTCGGGCAGCCTTGCGGGGTCGAGCAGCTGCCGGGCACGCGCGAGCGCGGTACTCAAAAGTCTCGCTGAATGCGCAGGGTACCGATGGTGGTGGCCAGCGAATCGTACTGCCCGACCAGGAGAACGAACTCGATCAGTTCGCGCTCGTCGAAGTGTGAGGCCAGCTCTTTCCAGGTGGCGTCACCGAGGTCCTTGTTCGCGACCAACTCGTCGACCCCGCGGAGCAACGCCGCTTCGAGGGCGGACCAGTCGGCATCGGGACCGGCCAGGATGCGTTCGAACTCGGCGTCATCGATACCGGCACGACGGCCGAGGCGTTTGTGGTGGTCCAATTCGTACTGGCAGGTGCGCAGGTGGGCGGTTCGGATGATCACCATTTCGCTGTGATGTCGGGGGAGGCGGCCGAACGGCATCATCCGGCTCGAGAAGTACAGCCATCCCCGGAACAGCCCTTTGGCACGTCCCAGGGTCGAAAAGATGTGTGCATCCGGAACGCCGATGACGCGGGCGGCACCCTTGCTGAACACCCAGTTGAAGGGCCCGAGCTGCCGGAAGTTGCCGGGGTCGATCCGTGGTGTGGTCACGTCTGCCAACGTAGCGGAAGGGCCGCGGACGATGGCTGATCGCAAACGTTTCATCGCCTGCGAGTCGGTGTTAGTCTTCCCCGACGTGCTCACTTCCAGGACTGGAGTCCTCTCGTGCGTCGGATTTTGATCGTGATTGCGACAGGCTTTCTGGCGATTGTGATGCTGGCGAGCTGTGGCGGGGACGATGACGCAACGGTTTTCGACCGAGCCGAGAAATCCGGTGTGCTGCGCGTCGGCACCGAAGGCACCTATCCGCCCTTCAGTTACCACGACTCGTCCTCCGGCGAATTGGTCGGATACGACGTCGACGTTGCCCGGGAGGTGGCGGACAAGCTCGACCTCGACATCCAATTCATCGAGACACCATGGGATTCCATTTTCGCGGCACTCGAAGCAGGCCGATTCGACCTCGTCGCGAACCAGGTCAGCATCACCGACGAGCGCCAGGCGAAATACGACCTTTCCGATCCCTACGCCATCAGCGAGGGTGTGATCGTCACCCGGGCCGATGACAACTCGATCAACTCCCTCGACGACCTCGCGGGCAAGACGACCGCGCAGTCGGTCACCAGCAATTGGGCGCAAGTGGCCAAGGACGCCGGCGCGCAGGTGGAGGCCGTCGAAGGGTTCACGCAGGCCATCACGCTGTTGAATCAGGGACGGGTGCAAGCGACCGTCAACGACAGCCTGTCGGTGCTCGCCTACCAGGCGACCACCGGTGACCAGAGCATCAAGATCGCCGCGAACACCGGTGAGCGCAGCGAACAGGCCTTTGCCGCCGTCAAAGACAGCGGGATGCTCGATCCGGTGAACGGTGCGCTCGCGGAGCTGAAAGCCGACGGGACGCTGGAGGAGATCTCGCAGAAGTACCTCAACGCCAACGCGGCCGGGACATCGGAAGAGAAGACCGGACCCAGCACATGGGAGCTCATCGCCGACAATCTGTGGCCGATGGCGAAAGCCACCGTCACCGTGACGATCCCGCTGGCCGCGATCAGCTTCTTCTTCGGACTGATCCTCGCGCTCGGTGTGGCGCTTGCGCGCATGTCCAAGAACCGCGCATGGTCGGGCAGCGCACGGGTCTACATCTCGTTGATCCGCGGAACTCCCTTGCTGGTCCAGCTTTTCATCATCTTCTACGCGCTTCCCGAGCTGAACATCCTCATCGATCCGTTTCCGGCCGCGGCAATCGCCTTCAGCCTGAACGTCGGTGGCTACGCGGCCGAGATCATCAGATCAGCCATCGGGAGCGTGCCGAAGGGGCAATGGGAGGCCGCCGAGACGATCGGAATGAGTCACCCGACCGCGTTGCGGCGCATCATCTTGCCCCAGGCGTTGCGCACGGCGGTTCCGCCGCTGTCGAATACGTTGATCTCGCTGGTCAAGGACACGTCGCTGGCGTCGACGATCCTGGTGACCGAACTGCTGCGCACCGCCCAGATCGCGGCCGCACCGACCTTTGAGTTCTTTGCCCTCTACGGCACCGCCGCCCTGTACTACTGGGTGGTGTGCCTGGTCCTGTCGTCCGTTCAGGGCCGCATCGAGATCCGACTGGACAGGTACGTGGCAAAATGACCGATACTCCGTTGCCCCAGAACAAGTCCGAATCCTCCGGTGCTGAGGGCGACCTCGTGACCGTGAGAGGTCTGGACAAGTCATACGGGGACAATCACGTCCTCCGTGGTATCGATTTCACGGTCCGGGCCGGCTCGGTGACCACCATCATCGGCCCGTCCGGATCGGGTAAGACCACGATCCTGCGTTCCCTCAACGCCCTCGATATCCCGGACGGCGGCCAGATCGCCATCGGCGATATCGCGGTCGACTTCGGCGCCAAGGTCTCCAAATCACAACTGGTCAAATACCGGGCGCAGTCGGGCATGGTCTTCCAGGGCCATAACCTGTTTCCCCACAAGACGGTGCTGGAGAACATCATCGAGGGTCCGGTGGTCGTGCAGAAACGTCCACAGGTCGACGCGGTCGCCGAGGCTGAAGCATTGCTCGTCCAGGTGGGACTCTCCGACAAACGTGACCAGTACCCGCATCAACTCTCCGGCGGGCAGCAGCAGCGAGTGGGGATCGCCCGGGCGCTGGCGCTCAAACCCCGACTGATGCTCTTCGACGAACCGACCTCCGCACTCGACCCCGAGTTGGTGGGGGAAGTCCTCGGGGTTATGAAAGACCTTGCCACCCAGGGCTGGACGATGATCGTCGTGACCCACGAGATCCATTTTGCCCAGAAGGTCGCCGACCAGGTCCTCTTCGCCGATGGTGGCATCGTACTGGAGCAGGGGCCGCCCTCGGAGGTCCTCACGAAGCCGAAACATCAACGCACAAAACAGTTCCTGAAGCGAATCCTCGACCCGGTGTAGCGAGGAGACCTTTTAGCGCACCAGGTACGGCGACACGGTGCTGCGATGTGCATCGATGTCGAGTTTGGCCCCGAGTGCTGGGAACGCACGCTGCGGGCAGTTGACCCGTTCGCAGACCCGGCAACCGGCACCGATGAGGGTCACATTGGCCTGAGGGCCGATTTCGAGCCCGTCCGAATACACCAGGCGCGCGGCATGCCGCTGCTCACAACCCAATCCGATGGCAAAGGTCTTGCCGGGCTGGCCGTAGCGGGCAGCGCGTCGTTCCACGGTGCGGGCGACCCAGAGATAGTTGCGGCCGTCGGGCATCTGCGCGATCTGGGTCTGGATCTTGCCGGGTGAGGCGAAGGTCTCGTACACATTCCACAGTGGGCAGGTACCTCCGCTGTTGGAGAAGTGAAAGCCGGTGGCCGACTGCCTCTTTGACATGTTGCCGGCGCGGTCGACCCGGACGAAGGTGAACGGGACGCCGCGCAGGTTCGGACGCTGCAGCGTGGAGAGCCTATGGCAGATCGTCTCGTAGGAGACCGCGTAAAAGGCGGAGAGTCGTTCGATGTCGTAGCGGTAGTCCTCGGCGGCGCCGTGGAACTGGGCGTAGGGCAGGACGGCGGCGGCGGCGTAGTAATTCGCCATGCCGAGCAGGGCCAGCGCCCGGGCCTCATCCGAGGTGAAGTTGCCGTCGTCGACCATCTGCTTCATGAGATCGCCGCATTCGAGATGACCCAACTCGGCCGCCAGTTTGAAGACCCGTTGCCCCTGGGACAGGTGCCCGGAGATCTCCAGACGACGCGACTCGGGATCGAAGTGATGCAGCACCGTGTCACCGAGGTCGACGCGGCGAACGATCTGCACTCCGTGGACCGATTGCAGCCGGCTGGTGATCTCGCTGCGGACGTCGCCGGAGTGCATCCGCATCCGGGTGGTGAGCTCCTCCGCGGCGACATCGAGTTCATGGAGGTAATTCCGGCGCTGATAGAAGTACTCGCGGACCTCTTCGTGGGGCGCACTGATGGAACCGCGCATACTGCCGTCGCCGCGTTCGTCGGTGGCGGCGGCCAGCTGCTCGGTGGCGATCCGGTATCGGCGATGGAGGTTGACCATGGCCTTGGCCAGGTCGGGATGGCTGCTCACCAGGTCGGCGATCTCCTGCGCGTCGGCGCTGGCATCGAGGTCCTCGTCCATCATCACTTCGCGCATCTCGGCGATGAGCCGGGCGTTGTCCTGGGAGTTGAAGAACCCGGTGTCGACGCCGAAGACCTCGCTGATCTTGAGCAGCACCGGAACCGTCAGCGGGCGGGCGTCGTGCTCGATCTGATTGAGGTAGGACGGCGAGATCTCGAGTGACTGCGCCAGCGAAACCTGCGACATCCCGCGCTCCGAACGCAACTGCCGCAGGCGTGCACCGACGTAGGTCTTGGACATGCTTCCAGGGTATGCGGCACGGGCGCGGACCAGCGCATGTCGGCGGCCGTGCCGTGGTCGGACGATGTCTAGGCTGTGGACATGCTGCGCGGGAAGCTGTCTGTATCGGTGCTGGTCCTCACGTCCGTGTGCCTACTCGGAACGTCCTGCTCCGACGACTCCCCAGCGGCGTCGGAGTCATCCGAGCCGCCATCGACCGCACCCGCCGCACTTCTGTTGCCGGCCCGCGAGTTCCCGAAGGGCTATCAGCCCGCGGAGTTGAGCGTCAACGGACTCCGTGAGCAGAACGCGGGCGCACTCGAATCGGCGAGGTCTGCCCAGTTCGACCCCCCTCAATGCCGGCCGACCGCCGACGCCGACCTGAACAACCAGCTCGATGTGTCGAACACCGCGGTCTCGGCCTGGCAGTCGCCGGCCGGAAGCACCATCACCGAACTCGTGACCACGGTGCCGCGTGACATCGACGCCGATGTGCGCGCGACCGTGGGCGAGTGCGCGCGGGTCACGATCACCGTCACGCAGGGCAGTACCGCCGGAACCACGGTGCTCACCGAGAACCGGCGGCTCACTCCACCCCCTTTGCCCACCTCCCTCTCGCTGATGGCGAAATCCGCCGCGACCACCACGTATCCGGGAGGACGTACGGCAACGTCCCAGACGCTGGCCGGGTACGCGGTGGTAGACGGGATCACCGTGCAACTGGTCGCCAACTCGGCGGAAGACGGCATCAGCGACCTCGAGTTCGCTGATCTGTTCGCAGAAGCCGTGGCCAGGGTCAGCGCCGCGACCAATTGATCGACGCCCTCGGCTGCTGTGATTCTGCTCACCAAGAGGGCAGGGGGATTTCCGCAATCCGGGTGCAGTGCTTACCGCGTGGGCCGACTCGTCGGCGAGACAGGGGCTCATCAAACTTGCAGTACGCGCGTACTTTTTGGCGTACTCGCCGGTAACAAATTGCCAGTTGTTCACAGCTTGATCTTCGCAACATTTGCAAAACATGGCGAAAACCTCGCCCGAATTCACACCTGCGGCGTGTAGACCTGCTGCTTTGCCTGTGGCACTCTCGGTGAAGCAGGCGCCCCCAGGGGCAAACGTAATTGCTAATTCGCCCGACCGAGTCCGGCCCCACTGGCCTCGGGCGGACCGCCAGACAGCACAAGCTCAACGAATATGGAGCGCGAGAATATGAGCACCGTCGGAAAACCAAGGACTGCCGCCGAGATCCAGCAGGACTGGGACACCAATCCTCGTTGGAAGGGCATCAGCCGCGACTACACCGCTGAGTCGGTTGCCGAGCTTCAGGGATCGGTTGTCGAGGAGCAGACCCTTGCTCGTCGCGGCGCCGAGATCCTCTGGGAGGGTGTCACCAAGGGTGACGGCAGCTACATCAACGCGCTCGGTGCTCTCACCGGTAACCAGGCCGTGCAGCAGGTGCGCGCCGGACTGAAGGCCGTGTACCTCTCCGGCTGGCAGGTCGCCGGTGACGCGAACCTGTCCGGACACACCTACCCGGACCAGTCGCTGTACCCCGCGAACTCGGTTCCTTCGGTTGTCCGCCGCATCAACAACGCTCTCCTGCGTGCCGACGAGATCGCTGCCGTCGAGGGCGACAAGTCCGTCGACAACTGGGTTGTGCCGATCGTGGCCGACGGTGAAGCCGGCTTCGGTGGCGCCCTCAACGTCTACGAACTGCAGAAGGCCATGATCGCCGCCGGTGCCGCCGGAACCCACTGGGAAGATCAGCTCGCCTCGGAGAAGAAGTGCGGCCACCTCGGTGGCAAGGTGCTGATCCCCACCCAGCAGCACATCCGCACCCTGAGCTCCGCGCGCCTGGCAGCCGACGTCGCCAACGTGCCGACCGTGGTCATCGCCCGGACCGACGCCGAGGCCGCCACCCTGATCACCTCCGACGTCGACGAGCGCGACCAGCCGTTCGTCACCGGTGAGCGCACCGCCGAGGGCTACTACCACGTGAAGAACGGCATCGAACCGTGCATCTCGCGTGCCAAGTCCTACGCGCCGTACGCCGACATGATCTGGATGGAGACCGGTACCCCCGATCTCGCACTCGCTCGTAAGTTCGCCGAGGCTGTCAAGGCTGACTACCCGGACCAGCTGCTGTCCTACAACTGCAGCCCGTCGTTCAACTGGAGCCAGCATCTTGATGACTCCACCATCGCCAAGTTCCAGAACGAGCTCGGCGCAATGGGATTCACCTTCCAGTTCATCACGCTGGCCGGCTTCCACGCCCTCAACTACGGCATGTTCGACCTTGCCTACGGTTACGCCCGCGAGCAGATGACGGCCTTCGTCGACCTGCAGAACCGCGAGTTCAAGGCAGCCGACGAGCGCGGCTTCACCGCCGTCAAGCACCAGCGCGAGGTCGGCGCCGGCTACTTCGACCGCATCGCCACCACCGTTGATCCCAACAGCTCGACCACCGCGCTGAAGGGCTCCACCGAAGAAGGCCAATTCCACTAGGAGCTGGCAGTTTCCGCCACCCCGGGACTCAATCGAACTAGTCGGGCGGCTCGCAGCTTCACGTTGCGGGCCGCCTGCTGGTTTCTTGGGCGGCTTTTGGGCGTACCCCAGCAGAGTTACCCTCATCCGTTGGTTTCGGTTCGTTCAAAGATATTGCAGTTCGGTAGTTTTCGATTTCGCGGTTTCGTAGTTTTCTAGGAGTTGTCATGGCTAGCGAGAAGATCACGCGGGTGGGTGTCATCGGTGCCGGTCAGATGGGCGCAGGCATCGCCGAGGTGTGTGCACGTGCACACGCCGATGTCCTGGTCTATGAGACGACCCGCGAACTCGCCGCTGCCGGACGATCGCGGATCCTGAGCTCGCTCGACCGAGGTGTGAGCACTGGGAAGCTCACCGAGCGGGAGCGTGAACAGGCTTCCTGTCGTTTGCGTTTCACCTCCGATCTGGGCGACTTCGCCGATCGTCAGATGGTGTGCGAGGCCGTTGTCGAAGACGAAGCCGTCAAGACCGAGATCTTCAACGAGCTCGACAAGATTGTCACCGATCCGTGTGCGGTGCTGGCCACCAATACCTCGTCCATCCCGGTCATGAAGCTGGGCATGGCAACCGCCAACGCCCACCGTGTGGTCGGAATGCACTTTTTCAACCCGGTCCCCGTGCTGCCGCTCGTCGAGCTCGTCACCACACTGATGACGTCGGACGACGTCACCGCCCGCGCCGAAGAGTTCGCCCGCGACATCCTCGGCAAGCAGGTGGTGCGGTCGTCGGACCGGTCCGGGTTCGTGGTCAACGCATTGCTGGTCCCGTATCTCCTGTCGGCGATTCGCATGGTGGAGAGCGGATTTGCCACGGTCGAGGACATCGACAAGGCGATGGTCCTCGGTTGCGCTCATCCGATGGGGCCACTCGAGCTCACCGACCTGGTCGGCCTGGACACAGTCAAGGCAATCGCCGACAAGATGTACGAAGAGTTCAAGGAACAGCTGTACTCGCCGCCGCCGCTGTTGTTGCGCATGGTCGAGGCGGGACGCCTCGGAAAGAAGTCCGGCCACGGCTTCTACCAGTATGCGGACGCGAAGCTCGTCGCCAAGTAGATCCCAGTTTTCCATTCCTGTCAGCTGTCGGCGTCCGCTGAGGAAAATGGTGGGTGCGGGCGAAGGGCGCATGCGCCGATCACATTCGCTGCGGGCTACGGCGAGATCAGCAAACATCCCTACGGGATCCTCAAGGGTGTTGTCGATGGCAACGCCTTCGTGAAGGGCACCTGGGGCGCGGACTTCGTGGCCGAGGTCGCGCCTGCCGACGGTGACATCGTCATCGAGGGCAAACGGGGTCTGGACACATTTGCCAGCACCAACATCGACTTCATCCTGCGGAGCAAGGGCATCGACACGATCATCCTCGGCGGATTCCTGACCAACTGCTGCGTGGAATCGACCATGCGGACCGGATACGAAAATGGCTACCGCGTCATCACGTTGACCGATTGCACGCCGGCCACCACAACCAAAATTCGCTCCGCTCGCCTGCGTGTGCTCCTGTTGCAACAGGAGCACACGTCAGCAGGCGGAGCGAATTTCAGATGGATCGGCCCCCGACCGCAGCGCGATCGCGCTCACCGAGTTGTCGGGTTCACAGTTCGAGGTCGGGACCCTGTTTCGGTGGCAGGTATCGCACCACCGGTGTCCGCCCTGGTCCGTCCAGTCTCACGTCGGCTTTGACGTGGTAGACATGTGCGATCAACTCGGCAGTCAGCACGTCTGCGGGCGTTCCGTGCGCCACGACCTGTCCGTGTGCCAGAACGGCCACGGTGTCGCAGTACATCGCTGCGAGGTTGAGGTCGTGGATTGCGAGGATGGTTGTGGTGGGCAAACGTCGGACCAGAGTGAGCAATTCGAGCTGGTGATTGATGTCGAGGTGATTCGTCGGTTCGTCGAGCAGGAGTTCCTGGGGCTGCTGAGCCAGCGCGCGGGCGATCTGAACGCGTTGGCGCTCACCGCCGGACAGGGTGCGCCACGACCGATCCAGCATGTCGCCGATGTCGGTGTACGCGACCGCGGCGTCGATGGCCGCCCGGTCTTTGTCGGTCTCGCCACCCCAGATACCTCGATGCGGTGTGCGTCCGAGGGCGACCACCTCCGCGACCAGGAGGTCGACTTCGGTGTCACTGTGCTGGTCCACCGTGGCAACCCGCCGCGCGATGTCCCGGCGACGGAGATCGCTCAGGGGAGTGTCGTCGAGGGTCACCACACCCGTTGTCGGCCTGCGGGTTCCGGCAAGCAACTTCAGCAGCGTCGACTTCCCTGAGCCGTTGGGTCCCAGTAGTCCCACCGTGCTTCCCGGTTTGGGCGTCAGGTCGATCTTGTCGACGATGAGCGCCTCGCCCACCCGCCAGCTGACCGCGTTGGCGTCCAGCGTCATCGTGTGGCTTTCCGTTTCCACAGGATGACGGCGAAAGCGGGTACGCCGACGAGCGCGGTGACGACACCCACCGGGAGCTCCTGTGGTTCCAATGCCGTTCGTGCGACCGCGTCCACCCATACCAGGAAGATCGCACCGATCAATGCGGTCGCGGGCAGCAGGCGGTGATGATTCGGACCGACGATCGCCCGTGCGGCGTGCGGAAGTACCAGTCCGACAAAGCCGATCGCGCCGGCGACACTCACGATCGCGGCGGTCATCAACGCGGTGGCCACCAGCAGTGTGAGTCGAACCCGCCGCACGTTGACACCCAGTCCGGCAGCCGCATCCTCGCCGAAGGCGAAGGCATCGAGCGCGCGAGAATGTGTCAGGCAGAGCGCCAGGCCGATACCGACAACACTCAGGCACATCGTCACATCGAGCCAGTCGGCGCCGCTGAGGGAGCCCAGCAACCAGAACAGGACTCCGCGGGTCTGCTCGGGATCCGCGGCGGTAATGATGATGAACGACGTCAGAGCCGAGAAGAGTTGCGTGGCAGCCACACCCGCCAGGATCACCCGATCCGGTGTACCGCCCGCAGCATGGGCGAGCAGAAGCACGAGCGAAAACGAGACGACGGCACCGACGAACGCCCCACCGGTCAGACCGACCACTCCCGAACCGACTCCGAGGATGACGATCAGGACGGCTCCGGTCGACGCGCCCGACGAGATGCCCAGTACAAACGGGTCCGCCAACGGATTTCGCAACAGGGATTGCATGATCGCGCCACACAGTCCGAGGCCGGCCCCGCAGATCGCTGCGAGCAATGTCCGGGGTAGTCGCAGATTCCAGACGATTCCGTCGCGGATCGCCGTGGCCCCTGAGGCGGCACCCCCGAGATGATCGAGAATGATCGCGAACACCTCGCTGACCGACAGGCTCGCCGGGCCGAGGGTGATCGCCACCGCGACGGAGATGACGAGTAAGACCACGCCGCTGGTCCACAACGTCAGGGTCGCAGACCTACCCGGCGGTGTGGGTCGCCGGACTGACGTGGTGGCCGGTGTCCGGCGGGTCATTTCACGCCGTAGACCACGTAGTCGTCGAGGAGTTGCCACACTGGTCCCGATTCACGAAAACCTGCTTGGGCCAACGCCGAGAGCTGGAAGTCGATGGCCGTGGCCGGGGACCCCGTCCGCTCCGCGAACCGACGATCCCGTTCGGCTGCCAGCGGCGCGATGGCCGCATTCGTTCGGAGTTCGTCCCACCAGGTGTCCCAGGCCGGCGCACCCTCGGCGAAGGCTCGCTGCTGAGTGAGCTCGTCGTGGCGAGCGGACCAACCAGCGATGTTCGGTGACCGCTCGTCGAAGCGGAAGTGATCCCCGTTGAGCAGCAATCCGTTCGGTGCGAGGAGGTCTGCCACCTCACCGTAGAGGGTGACGAGCTGCGAAGGCGCGAGCCAGTGCAGGGCGGTGGTCGACACCGCGGCCTGGATCGGCCCACCCGATTGCGCGGAGGCGGCAGCCAGCCACGAGGGGTCGGTCAGGTCGGCGTCGAGGAGCTGGAGTCGGTCACCATGGTGCGGTGAACTCTGCCGGGCGAGCTCGAGCAGTGTGGGGTCGAAGTCGACACCCAGCACGGTCGCCGCCGGAAACCGGTCCAGGACACGGTTGCCGAGTGATCCGGGGCCGCAGGCCAGGTCGATCACGGAGAAGGGGGTGTCGCCGAAATGCAGGTCCAACACGTCGAGCATGATGTCGAACCGCTTCTCGCGGTCGGCGATATAGGCGGCTTGCTGCCGGTCCCAGTCGCCGAGCAGTCTCCCGAAAGTCACTGGGCCACGCCCAATTCGCGCAGCCCGTTCGCCAATTGCTCGGTGCCGTCGACGTTACGGATGGACGGATCCATGGTGGTCCCGTTGAGGATGATGTACCACTCGTTCTTCACCGCGGTCAGTTGGCTTGCGACCGGGTCGGATTCGAGGAACGCGATCTTCGCCGCGGCGCTGTCTCCGTCGTCACCACGGTCGAGGTCGGCGAGAACAAGCACGGTGGGGTCGCGGTCGAGCACACTTTCCCAGCTCACCTCGGGCCAGTACTGCTTGCTGTCGTCAAACGCGTTGTTGGCGCCGACCGCGGTTGTCATGAGGCCGGGTGCGCCGCAACAACCGGCGAAGTACGGCGTCTTGGTGGAGGCGTACCACCAACCCAGGCTGACGTTCTCGGCGTTGAGATCGGTGACGGCGGTGGCGGCGCGCTGCTGCAGGTCAGCGACGAGTTCGTCACCCTTGGCGGGTACTCCGAACAGCTCGGCGACCTCGCCGATCTCGGCATACTGATCGTCGAGCGTGAGCGGGGCGGATTGTTCTGCCTCCTGGCCGCCGCATTCACTGGGCGACTGGTAGGTCGCGATCCCGAGTTCGGTGAACTTGTCGCGGTCGGCGATGCCCTCGGAGGTGAAGGTGTAGTCGAATGTGGCGTACGCGAAATCTGGTTCGCGGTCGAGCACGGTTTCGAACGACGGGAACTCGGTGTCGAAGGGCTGCACCTGAGCCCGGGCCGGTTCCAGATCGGGCAGCACATCGTCGTCGCTCATCGCGTATCCGGCCATGCGGTCCTGCAGTCCGAGTGACAGCAGGAGTTCGACCGCAGGCTGATTCACCGCGACCGCCTTCTCGATGGGCTCGGAGATGGTGATCGTCTGGTCGCAGTTCTGGACCGTGGCGACAACACCTTCGGTGGTCGCCGCATCGTTGCCGTCGTCGGACGAGCACGCCATCAGGGATGCCGTCATGACGCCGACAAGGGCCACCGAAGACAGGCAGGATTTGGACACACGCATCGAAACTCGTTCCGCCGGGGACTCGTTCGCGGAGTCCGTCACCGTTTGAACAGACGCCTGTTGGCATCTGTTGCCAGCCGGTCTTCGGACTCGAGTTCACCCCGCCGTGGTGCCTTCCCGGATTGCTCATCCAGTGGCCATCTACCTCGGCAGTCACTCATACCGCTGCGCGTCAGTTCCGGATTCACACCGGATTCCCGGACCTCCTGAGGCGGAGGTCTGCTGGCACGAAGGAACATATCACCTGGCGTGTGCCCGGTGATCTGCGGATGTTGGAACGCCAGGGCGGAAGTGGAGCCGGCGTCACCCTGTGATGTCAGTCGATCTGCATCTCACCCATCGGTGACCAGTCGTCGGCGTCGATCTGGTGACTGATGATCTTCGGTGTGGCGACGACGGCCTGTCGCATGTCTGCGATGCCTTTTTTGAAATGCTCGCTGTTCACGTGGGCTCCGGCGGCGTCGTCCTCGAACGCCTCGACGAGGACGAACTCGTTGGGGTCGTCGACGCTGCGTTTCCATTCGAACCACTTGTTGCCTGGCTCATTGCGTGTTGCCTGGGTGAACGGCCCGACCAGGTCAAGCCACTTCTCGGTCCACTCGGGCTTCACCTTAAACTTGACCACGATGAAGATCATCTCGCCCTCCAACCCTGTCGACGACGCATCTGCGGGGAATTCTAGTGGCGTGCACCGGACATCTGGTGTCGCAGATTGAGACGTGACATGGGGCACCCCCCCCGAATTCGCGCCACGTACCCGCGCACGCTCCGGTTGCGACAGGAGCGAACGCAGGTATGCGGAGCGAATTTGGGTGGGGCGGACTTAGACGGCCGGTGGGAAGAGCGGGCCTCCGCCGAATGGCGCGCGATGCGATTTCGGTACGACGCCGTCGTTGTTGGACAGTCCATATTCGGCGCCGATCTCGGCGGTCACCAGTGTTTTCCCGTTGTGGGAAACCAGTTCTGGGTCGCGCCACAGCCGGTCGATGACCCGGCCGACGTATTCGGGGTGCTCGGCCTCTTCGATCTTGAAGCCGGCGAACTCGTCGATGCCCAGCGACAGCAGGAGTTCGGTCTGAATCAGGCCCAGCCACAGGGAGATTGCGCTGACCCCGGTCCCAGATAGCTCGTGGCCCATGTCGAACGCCATCTTGTCGAGCGCGGCTTTGCTCATCCCGTAGAGCACCGAATGCAGATGGCCGCGGGTTCCGAACGACGAGATGTTGACCATCAACCCGCTGCCCTGCGGGACCATGATCTGTGCGGCGTGAACGCACGCGACATAGTGCGCGCGCAGTCCGACGGTGATCAGGGTGTCCCAGTCGGTGATCGGACGTTCCCAGAACTTGTCGCTGAATCCGCCGAAACCCCGTGGTGCGGCCCACGCATTGTTGACGAGCAGATCGAGCCGGCCGTGACCTGCCGTGAGCGTGGTGAACAATGAGGCCACCGCGTCGTCGTCGGAGTGGTCGCAACTGACTCCGATCCCGGTGCCACCGGCGGCGTCGATGGCAGCGACGGTTTGACCGAGCGCGTCGTCGGGACCGGTGCCGCCGCGCGCGGTCACGTATACGGTCCATCCTGCTGCGCCCAGCGCAATGGCAACTCCTTTGCCGACACCGCGACTGGCCCCCGTGACCAGAGCAACCGGAGCGACGATCTTGTCCTCACCCATGGGCGTCAATCTATAGGTGAAGGTGCCTTGGGTAGGGGATGTTCCTGCGCGTTGAAGTAATCGGGGGAGCCGCCGGCGGCCGCGATCCCGGAGATGGCCGACCACACCATCATCGTCAGATAGTTGATCAGCTCCTCTTTTCCGAGTCGCTGTTCCACCATCCACCAGTGCACCGCGAGTTGGATGGCGCCGACGAGGCTGTACGCCCACGTCTCGACGCCGGCCGTCGCCGAACCCTGATCGACCATCCGGTTGATCATCACGAAGGAGAGCATCTGGGCCACGAGCTTTTGCGAGTCGGCAAGGACCTGCGCACCCGAACCGCCAACCATCACAAACGAGTAGATCTGTGGTTCGTCGGCGACGGTCTGGACGTAGACGGAGATGACCGTTCGGGTGAGCTCGAACTCCTCGAGGTCCTCATTGATCGCACTGCTCAGGCGTGGGACCAGCGCAGTCTCGATGAATCGCATCATCGCGGCGGTCGTCAGGTCGCTCTTGTCGCTGAAGTATCGGTAGAGGACGGTCTTCGAGACCCCGATCTCGGCGGCGATCTCGTCCATCCCGGCGTCGGGGCCGAGCGTGCGGACCGCGGCGAGGGTTCCGTCGACGAGTTCGGTGCGCCGGGCTTCCTTGTGTCCCTCCCAGCGACGTTTACGTCCGTCGGTCTTGACGTCGTCGATACCCGACTGATTGCGGATGGCCTTGGGCAGCGAAGCGCCCTTGGCAGCGGCCGTTGCCGCGGCGGCAACTGCAGCGCGCGCGGCTGCGGCCGGGTTCGGGCGAGGGCACATCACACAGGTCTCTTCTGGTCGTCGGTCGTTGCCCGTTCACCTTATGTTCCCGGGCACCCGTGGCACGGCATTGAGAGCAGGGTCGCTGCGGCCGTACCGGCTTCACCGTCTGATATTCGGTAACACTGGATGGATGCAAACGACACAGGCGCCACCGGCGCCGCAGGATGTGCCCAAGCGCACCATCGCCGGCATCGGGAGTGCCGACGCGCAGCGCAGGGCCGCATTGCGGCGGATGAAGATGGTCGCGACCGGGTTTCTGCTGTTCGCGGCGGTGGTCTACTTCTTCTGCCGCTGGCTCGAGGACCGCGACGGAGAGGACGTGGCGTCCTGGGTCGGGTACGTGCGGGCGGCATCCGAGGCGGGCATGGTCGGTGCACTCGCCGACTGGTTTGCCGTCACGGCGTTGTTCAAGCATCCGTTGGGCATCCCGATCCCGCACACCGCCCTGATCCGGAAGAAGAAGGATCAGATCGGCGATCAGCTGGGTGAGTTCATCGAAGAGAACTTCATGACGCCGGACGTGATCGAGGACAAGGTCGCACAGTTGGCGTTGCCGAAACGGGTGTCGTCGTGGCTCGCCGATCCGAAGAATGCGCCGCGCGTGGGTGCGGAGGCCGCTCGCGGAATCGCGTTCGCCGCCGAGATGCTCGACGACGAAGACATCGAGCAACTGATCCTGGCGGCGATGAAGTGGGCGGCAGAACCGGAATGGGGCCCGCCCGCCGGACGGGTACTCGAACAGCTCATCGCCGAGAACAGGCTCGAACCGGTCATCCAGCTCGTCTGCGATCGTGCACACGACTTTGCTCTCGGAAGCGAGGAACTGATCGACCGGGTGATCGACAAGGACGGGCCCGCCTGGGCGCCGAAGTTCCTCAATCACCTTGTGGGGGACCGAATCTACCGTGAGTTGGTGGAGTTCTCGTACAAGGTGAAGTCCGATCCGAACCATCAGGTTCGGATCGCGATGACGGCGATGATGGTGCAGCTCGCCGACGATCTCCAGCATGATCCCGCCACCATCGAGCGGCTCGAGGTGATCAAGTCGGAGCTGATGGAGCGAGACGAGGTGACCGGTGCGGCCTCGACTGCCTGGAATGCGGGCAAAGCACTCATCGAACAACTGCTCGCCGACCCGAACGGAACCCTGCGCAAGACCCTCACCGATTCCGTCATCGCAATCGCGGAACGGATCCGCGACGACCACAACCTGCAGGAGAAGATGAACCTGCTGATGGTCCGAGTGGCGCGGCACGTGTCGGACAACTACTCGCAGGAGATCATCTCGGTCATCACCGAGACCGTCCGAGGCTGGGACGCCGACGACACCAGCAGCAAGATCGAATTGCAGGTCGGTCGCGATCTCCAGTTCATCCGCATCAACGGCACAGTGGTCGGCGCTTTGGCGGGACTGGCGATCTACACAGTGTCTGTACTGCTCTTTCAGTGAATTGCGCGCGGAAAGTGGGCGGGGCCGGCTGTGGCCTTCGTCACGAATTAGCACGTTGCTTGCAATTGCTAGCACGTGTGGCACTATGGGTGTCGAAACCTGAAGGAGTCACCGATGGTTCCAAAGCCAACTGATCCAGAAGACGGTCCGGTGGCGGCGGTTGTCGCCCACGCGGCCCAGGACATCGCCCAGGACATCAGTGTCAACGTTGCCACTGCGGCCCAAGATATCGGGAGCTTCATCAGGTCTCAGCGGATTGCCGCCGAGGTGTCATTGCGCCAGCTCGCAGAGCGGGCGGGCGTGAGCAATCCGTACCTCAGTCAAATCGAACGAGGGTTGCGCAAGCCTTCGGCCGACGTACTGGCCCAGATCGCCAAGGGTCTTCGTGTATCGGCGGAAGTGCTGTACGTGCGGGCCGGGATTCTCGAAGAGCGTCCTGCGAGCCCGGTGCGCGACGCTCTGATGGCCGACACCGTCATCAGTGAACGCCAAAAGCAAGTGTTGCTCGAGATCTACGACTCGTTCTGTAAAGAGAACCGGGCCGACGTCGAAAGTGGCACCAACACACCGCAAACAACCCCAAAGCCCACGCTGGAGGAACACGATGACCAAACCTGAACGCAACTTTGTAAACCCGCTGTACGCCGCAGTCGGTGCCGGTGATCTGGCCCTCAAGCAGGTGAACGACGTGATCACGCAACTGCGTGAGCGCACCGAAACCGCCACTGAGACAGCGCAATCGCGCTTCGAAGAGACCAAGACGACCGCGCAGAGCCGTCTGGAAGAGACCCGCGAGCGGCTTGCTGCTCTGCCAGAAGAGGTTCCGTCGAACATCGATGAGCTGCGTGCCAAGTTCACCACCGAAGAACTGCGCAAGGTCGCCGAGGCCTACATCGAGGTCGCGACCAACATCTACAACTCGCTCGCAGAGCGCGGCGAAGAGACCGTGGAGCGGTTGCGTGCCACCCCCGCCGTCGAAGAGCAGCTGAGCCGGGTCGAGAAGGTGTACGGCGACGCCGTCGATCTCACCGAGGACACCCTCGGCACCATCTCGTCGCAGACCCGGGCAGTGGGCCAGCGGGCCGCCAAGCTCGCCGGTATCGCGTCGGACAAGATCGTGGACGTCGCGGCCGAGGTCGAAGATGTCTCCGACAGGATCGAAGAAGCCACCGACGACGCCACTGACGCGATCAACGGCGCAGCGGGCGCGGTCGAGGCGAAGGCGCGCACGGCGAGTGATTCGCCGGCCAAGAAGATCGCCGAGGCCAAGGCTCCCGCGAAGGCCCCCGCCAAGAAGGCTCCCGCCAAGGCTCCGGCCAAGAAGGCGCCGGCGAAGAAGGCCACGACCGACTAGAGCTTTCGGCCAAATGGCTTTGCCAGACCCGCCGCTGCGGTGCGACGCTGCAGCCGTCGGGTGATGAGGACAGTAAGGTGAACTCGTGGACTTCTTATCTTTCATGGGTTATGCGCAGAGCTTTGTCCTCCTCGCCCTGACGGTTGTAGCCGGCATTGCGGCGGCGGTCGCGTTGGTCCACGCGGCCATCCAGCGGCCCGATGCGTTTCCGGCGGTCGATCGCCAATCCAAGGTGATCTGGGTGTCGATCCTGGCTGCCGCAACCGCCTTCATCTGGCTCTTCGGGGCGATCGGCCTGCTGGGGATCATCGGGGTGGTGGCGATGTTGGTCTACCTCGTCGACGTCCGGCCGCGGGTGGATTCGATCCAGAACAAGTCATGGTTCCGGAAGGCTTGATCGCCGATTTCGTGGGCGCACCGCCGCCGCGAGGGTGACACGCCAAACCTTGACAATGTCTGGTGTCATATAGCAGGCTGGTGGCATCGCCAAGAACCGCTGGTGGTGGACCTAGAATGAGCAAATGGCTGAATACCGGATCAATGAGCTCGCTGATATCTCCGGCGTCAGTGTTCGCAACATCAGGGTCTATCAAGACCGCGGGTTGCTGCCACCTCCGAAGATCAAGGGGCGCACGGGGTGGTACTCCTCCGAACATCTGAGTCGTCTGAAGATGATTTCTCAGATGCTGGAGCGTGGATACACGTTCGCCACCATCAGCGAATTGCTGATGGCCGCGCGGTACGGCCTCAAGGTCGAACACGTTCTGGAGGGTGAGCCCAAACGGGGCAGCCGGTGGAAGAACCTGCGCCGCGTCGCCACGATCACCATCTCCGAGTTGCGCAAAGGCCTCGGCGCAACCGACAACAGCATCGCACTCGGTCAGCGGCTCGGTCTGCTGGTCAAAGAAGGTGCCGGATATGCCGTCACCAACCCCGAGGTCCTCGCCGGTGCCGAAGTTCTGGTCAAGGCCGGCATCGATCTGGAAGTCCTGCTCGACCGCTGGGAGCGCGTACAGGACGACCTGCAGGACATCGCCGCGAGCTTCGTCTCGATCGTCACCGACAAGTACCTCGCCGAAGGCACGACCTTCGAAATGGAGGAGAGCGAGGTGATCCGGTTGGCGGAGCTGGTGCAGACCGTCCGGCCGATGGCGCACGACATCGTCGAGGTCGCATTCAGTAAGGCCATGGACGCGGAGATCTCCAAGGCGCTTGATCGCGGTGCCGAGATGATGATGGCGTCCGACGACGAGAAGTCGGTCACAACAAGAGATGTCGATACCGGTTAGAGCAAGCACGAGGGGATAGGCGTGGACGGAAAGAGAGTCGCCATCGCGGGCGGAATGGTTGGGGCCGGTGTGGTCGGGGCCGGTGTTGCCATCACCGGCGCGTTCCTCGGGTCGATTGTGCGCGCTGCGTTGCTCGCGCCGGATCCTGTTGAGGACCAACCTGATCCGCTCCTGGCCACGCCGGCCGCAGAGCCGGACCGCATACCCGTCCGCGCTGCCGACGGTACCGAGCTCAACGTGCTCGCCTACGGCCCGCGCGACGGCGAACTGATGGTCCTGGTGCACGGCTGGACCTGCAACACGCAGTACTGGTATCCGCAGATCAACGCCTTCGCAGACCGGTACCGCGTTGTGGTGTACGACCAGCGTGGGCACGGCGCCTCGCCGCGAGGGACCTCCAAGCTCTCCGTTGATCTGCTGGGACAAGATCTGCAAGCAGTGCTGGATGCGGTTGTCCCGCAAGGACGTAAAGCTCTCATCGCCGGACACAGTATGGGCGGCATGACAATTCTGTCGTGGGCGAATCAGTTCCCCGATCGGGTCCCCGACGTCGCCCGGGCAGTGGTGCTCACGTCCACCTGCGCCGAGAATCTGCTGCCCAACCTCGGGCTCATCCCGCTCGATCTGCCGGATGCACTGTCACCGATGGAGTATCTGACCAGTCGGCTGGTCGCCGGTGCCACCGTACGTCTTCCGCGAACCAAGATGTCGCGCAAGATGACCCAGTACATCGCGCTCAACACGACGTCGCGGGGATCCCACGTCGACTTCTGCGACGAGATGGTCGCGGCCTGTCCGGGCCGGTCCCGGGGTCAGTGGGGCAACGCGATGGTCAACCTCGACGTCGCCGGCGGACTCGATGCGCTGGTCGTCCCGACACTCGTGGTGGTCGGCGAAGACGACAAACTGACCCCTGCCGTCCACGCCGAATCGATGGCCGCAGCGCTTCGCGACCACGGTCATCTCGACAACCTGGTGGTGTGGCCGGGCATCGGGCACATGAGCAGCATCGAGAACTCAGAGGGCTACAACGCTCTGCTCACCGATCTGCTGGATCGAACGGTCGGCTGATGGCCGGGGGTCCGGCGTTGTTGCAGGCCCCACAGTTCGACGTGCGACGCAGCGTCATCGACCGCCCCGGAGGCGCGTCGATCGCCGTCTACGACTACGGTCCGGTCGACGGCGACCCGGTGTGCTCGTCCACGGTTTCGCTGTCAGTGCGCGGTACTGGCATCCGCAGATCAATGGTCTGGCCGATCGATACCGGGTGATCACCTACGATCAGCGTGGCCACGGCAGGTCGCGACTCGGCAACGCGCCGATGGTCAACGAGCATCTCGGACAACACGTGTCGGCGGTACTCGAACACACCGCCGCAGGCGGGAAGCCGGCCGTGGTGGTCGGGCACAGCATGGGCGGGATGTCGGTGATGAGCTGGGCCGTGCAACACCCGTCGGAGGTCGGCCGCACCAGGGAAAAGGTCGGACGCTCACTCGAGAGATTCGAAATCTGGCGTGATGCAACACATCTGCTCAACTGGGAGCAGCCGCACCGGTTCAACGCGGTCATCGCCGATCTGTCTGTGGCCGGGCCGCTGAGGTAACCCGTCGATCTCAGGCTTCCGGGAAACCCTCCAGGACGGCACGAGACTTGGACAAGCCGAGCCGGGTGGCTCCGGCCGCGATGAGTTCGGCCGCGAACTCCGCCGTTCGGATGCCGCCGCTGGCCTTGACCCCGACCGAGGCGGGTACTGCCGCCGACATCAGTTGCACGGCTTCGACGCTCGCACCACCGGCCGGATGGAAACCCGTCGAGGTCTTCACCATCGTCGCCCCGGCTTTGACCGCCACCTTGCAGACCGACGTCACGGTCTCCGGCCCGGCGAGCGCGAGGAGCGCAGCGGATTCGATGATCACCTTCAGGGTGACGTCGGGGCCGATCCCTTCACGCACCGTCAAGATGTCGGTGAACACCTCGTCGAACTTGCCGCCGACCGCGGCGCCGACGTCGATGACCATGTCGATCTCCTGCGCGCCGGAGTCAACGGCAAGCTTGGCCTCCGTGGCCTTGATCAGGGAGTGGTGCTTACCCGAAGGGAACCCGACAACCACACAGGTGAGCGCGTCCCTGGTATCGATGGGGAGCATCGATGGTGAGAGGCACACGGCGAGCACACCGAGTTCGGTGGCCTCGGCGATGGTGGCCTCGGCGTCGGCGCGGGTCGCCTCAGGCGCCAGGAGCGTGTGGTCGACCATTGTGGCGACTGCTGATCGGGTCAGTTGTGTACCGGTCGGGGTGTCGGGCATGGATCGAGCTTGGCACACTGGACAGTTGTGACCACATTCTCGCCGCCAAATCCGGACGGCCATCGGTACGTGCTGACGCTCGGATGCCCCGACACCACCGGAATCGTCTCGCGCATCTCAGGTTTTCTGGCCGAGATAGGCGCCTGGATAGTCGAGGCCGCGTACCACTCCGATCCCGATACGGGCTGGTTCTTCACCCGCCAGGCCGTCCGCGCCGATTCGGTGGCAATGGACTTCGACGAGCTGCGCGCCCGTTTCGAAGCCGAAGTGGTCGCGCAGCTCGGCCCGGAAACCGAGTGGCGTGTCAGTGACTCGGCCGTGCCCAAGAAGACCGTCCTGCTGGTGAGCAGGGAAGGTCACTGCCTCGGCGACCTGCTGGGCCGCTCGTATCGGGGAGAGCTGCCCGCGGAGATCAACGCCGTGGTCGGCAATCATCGCGACCTCGAAGACTTCAGTACCCGGATGGGTGTGCCGTTCCATCACATCCCGTTCGACAAGGACAAGGCCGCCGCATTCGAAGAACTCCGGACCCTGGTCGACTCACACGATCCGGACGCCGTCGTGCTGGCGCGGTTCATGCAGATCCTGCCCGAAAAGCTGTGTGAACACTGGGCGGGAAAGGCCATCAACATCCACCACAGCTTCCTGCCGTCGTTTGTCGGCGCCAAGCCCTACCATCAGGCCTTCACACGGGGCGTCAAGCTCATCGGCGCCACCTGCCACTACGTCACCGGTGAACTCGATGCCGGGCCGATCATCGAACAGGACGTGATCCGCATCGATCACTCCGACTCGGTCGCCGACATGGTGCGCCAGGGTCGTGACATCGAGAAGCTGGTCCTCGCGCGAGGACTCCGGTGGCACCTCGAGGACCGCATCCTCGTGCACGGCCGCAAGACGGTGGTCTTCAGCTGACGCTGTGACTCTCGGCCCTCGGGGTCAGATGACGGAGCAGGTTTCCTGGCTGCCCGACTGGGTGCTGCCGACGGTCTGGTCGTTCAGTGCGAGGTCGTTGCCCGAAACCGCGAACTCCACACCCTTGTCGGAGACCGTCAGCTGTTCGAAAGTCAGGTCGTCGAACAGCGGGGGGAACAGTCCGGCGCTGATCTGATCGACCAATGCCTGCGCCCAGGAGTTGGGGATTCCCAGTGTTGCCGCGCTTGCCTGAACGACCTCGAACGTGAGTTTGCCGTTCTGGGTGACGGGCTTGAGCACGGCTTCGGCCGGGATGGGCAGCATGAGCAACTGGAAGTTGCCATTGACGGTGACCGTGCCGTCGGCGGCGTTGCCCGTGACACTTTCCACGGTCATCCCGCCACCCATGGCGCCGAGCAGACTGCTCAGACCGCCGCCGCTGCCCGGGTCGGAGGGATCTGTCTGCTCACCCTGGGGTGTCTGGCTGAGTTCCATGATGCGCGCGAAGGGCACATAGCCGGAGCCCTGGAGTTCTCCGATGGTGGTCTCGTTGTCGCCGCTCTTGATGTCATCGCCGCGAGCGTGCAGGCGCATCGCTGACTCGCCCTCGTTGCTCGTGTCGACCTGAACGTAGGGGACCGTTCCGGAAGCCCATTGCAGCAGCATCGGCTTCTTGCTCAGCGTGACCGACGTCGAGGCGCCGGTGAGGTCGCCGAACGACTGCTCGAGGCAGTCCTGGGCCTTGTTGCGGATGTACAGTTCGCTGCCGAGACCAGCGATCACCAGGACCAGCACCAGGCTCAAGGCGACGATGCCGGCGATCATGCCGGTCCGCCGTTTGGGCCGTTGGGGCGCAATCGGACCGGTAGCGGGATCAGGCGGGGGACCGGCGTTGACCGGGGCAGCGGCGTACGGCTCGAAGCCGTCCGGCGGCACTTCGAGCTGCGCGGTGTCGTGGCGGCCACTGGAGTACGCCTCGGTGGAACGGCCGGGTGCAACCGGCGGGAACTGATCTGTGTCTGAGTTGAGCTCATCACCGGCTGCATTGTCAGACACAGCGGGCGTCTCTGCACCCTCGGCAGAGGGTTGGGTCCGAGGCTCGTGGTCCGGGGTGGGCTCGGCGTCGTCGCGGTTGTTCATCACCGTCGATGATGCACGGTCGGTACGGGTAGGTGGATAAGAGTTTTCTAAGTATCGGTATCGATGCTGGTGGAGGCCAGTGAATTGACATCGCGGCGGTTGGCCGATACCGCGATTGAACGACGCGCCCGCTCGACTTCGTCGAAGTCGAGGTCCAGGACCGCGAGTTCGGCTGCGTCGCCGAGTTCGGTATGGACCATTCCGAAAGGTCCGGCGAGGATCGAGTGCCCGATGCCGGTCGGTGCGCTGGATTCGGCGATGGCGGGATCGGAGGGCACCGCTTGGCCGACTGCGGCGATGAAGCAGCCGCTGTCGAGAGCCCGTGCCGCGGCAAGCGTCTGCCACTGGGTGAGCTTTCCCGGACCGGCGCCCCAGGACGTCGGGACGACGATCAGCGTCGCCCCGCGGTCGGCGAGCGTGGTGAACAACTGCGGGAACCGGATGTCGTAACAGGTTGCGGTGCCGACGGTGACGCTGCCGGTATCGAAGGTGACCGTCCGGTCTCCGGGTTCCACCGTGCGTGATTCGGCGAATCCGAAGGCGTCGTACAGATGGATCTTGTTGTACCCCTGGATCTGACCATCCCGGCCTGCGATCACCAGGGTGTTGCGGACTCGATCGCCATCTCCGGGTGTGAACATGCCCGCGACCACGGTGACCCGGTGTTCGGCGGCGATCTCTCCGACGGCAGTGGCCCAGGGACCGTCGAGTGGTTGCGCGACCGGGCCGAGTGGAACACCGAAACGGCACATCGTGGCCTCCGGGAAGATGACCAGTTCAGCGCCCCGCGCTGCCGCGGCGGCTGTCTGCTCCGACACCGTCACCAGATTCTTCTCCGGGTCGGAACCACTGCTGATCTGGGCCATGGCGATTCGCATGCTGTCCACCCTACGACCGTTGGTGGCGCCCTTCCCGCCGTCGACCGTGCCTATCCCGCCGTCGACCGTGCCGCTATCTCTATCGGGCGGGCCGTTCCAGGGCGTGCGATTGCGCGAAACCTCAGTCGTGTGGAATGTCGACGGACGTAACGGCCCACTCGATCAGAACAAGGGCACGGTCGCCGGGGACAAGGGCACGGTCGACGGGGATAAGGGCACGCTCGACGGAGGGTGGTCGGGTCAGGGGGCGGATTTCAGGGTCAGGTGGCCGGGGCGACTTGTTCCCACGGGATGGTGACGATGTTGTCGCGTTGACGCCTGCGATCGGGGGTCGGTGCAAAACCGAAGTCGGACAACAACTCCAGCGTTCGCTGCCACCGCTGGCGGGGTCCGAAGGGCGCGAACGGTGCCGCGATGTCCCAGCAACGATCCAGGCTTCCCAGGAGATCGTGGACGCGTTCACCGGGCACATTGCGGTGGATCAGCGCCTTCGGCAGGCGTTCGGCCAGGTCGGAAGGACGTGCGCTGTGCACGGGATCCCACGCCAGCGTGAAGGTCAGCGGGCGGTGGTCGTCGAGCAGGACCCAGCAGCATCGTCGGCCAAGTTCGTCGCACGTGCCTTCGACGATGAAACCGCCCGATGCGAGTTGCCGCTGCATCCGCGACCAGGCCGCCCCGACCTGGGACTCGTCGTATTGGCGGAGCACGTTGAAAGCCCGCACCAGATGTGGTCGTAGACCGGCCAATTCAAAACCACCGACGGCAAACCGAACCCCGTCCCGCGGCGGCACCACCCGCGCCGGATCGATTTCGAGTCCGACGAGCTGGACGTCGGGAACCACGGCGCGGAGCCGCGATGCCAGTTCCAGTGCGGTGTCCGGGCGGGCACCGTAGCCGAGATCGACGGCGAGTGGTCGTTGCGCCGATTCCAGCGCGGCGACGATCAGAGAATGATTGACGATCCAGCGGTCGATTCGTCGGAGCCGGTTGATCCCGGTCGTGCCCCGGGTGATCGTCCCGTCGGGCCGGCGGTCAGAGGTTGGCGTCGATCCATCCCGACGTGAATTCCGCCTCACCGCGGAACAGGTCAACGAGGTTGACCAGCATCAACTGCTCGAGTTTGCCGTTGATGAACGGGATGTAGACCTTGACCTCGGTGGTGCGGCGGATGGTGCAGCCGGTCTCGGTGGGGAACAAGTCCTGTACGCCGGTCAGGCTGCCGGGGCCGGCGGGGATCGATGCCGCGTAAGTGCCCTTGGTGCTGTCCGGGTCGAAAGGCCCCAGCGACTCGGTACGGGTGATGATCATGTCTTTGGTCATCACCGTCTGGGCGATGGGCGGCAACTCGGTGCGCGGAAGGACCTGCTTGAGGACAACATCGACGCCGTTGTCGCCGACGGTGTACGAATCGATCTCCGACTGCGGGGTGAGCTTGCGGAACTCCTCCATCTGCGCATCCCAGAACGCCCGGAGGCTCAGTGCCTCGTACACCTTCTTCGGGGCGTGGTGGTACCGGGCGGAGTAGGACAGACGTCGTGCCATGGGCAAAAGGGTAACCCGTGGGGCCATCAGGTCCCAGATCCGCCCATCGATCGCGGTGACCGGGGGTCGATCAACGCGCGTTGATCCACTCGACGGTGTAGTCGCGCTCGGCGGACATCAGTTCGATGATGTTCTCGACGATTGCCTTCTCGACCTTGCCGCCGACGAAGGGGATCGCCACCTCGGCGGTGCCCTCGAATGTCACGGTGCTGCCGGATGCGGTCGCGGCGAGGGTCTGCGTGCCGTGCACCTTCGCAGGCGCGCCCTCGACCTCGGCGGCGAACTCACCGGTCGACACGGTGCCACCGGCGGTCGACCAGATCACCGTCCGCGCGATACGCAGATCGCCGGGCCGGACCTTGGTCACGATCGAAGGCAACTTGTCCTCGGGAACCCGTTGTTGCAGGACAACGGTGACCTTGTCGTCGGTGGCCGTGAAGGATTCGAGCTCGGAGACGTCGGCGGCGACATTCGCGACCAGATCTTTCCAATATTGCTCGGAGGTGACCGCCGCAGCGAAGTCGGCCGGGGGACACGGAAAGTCGATCGAATGCCGCAGCTTGGTCGCCATGAGTGCAGGCTACCGTTGCGGGGTGGCCGCACAAACACATGACCGCCTCCAGCTGTCCGAGATCACCACGTTGCGCGTCGGCGGTCCCGCCCTCGACATCGTGAGCTGCGACGACTCCGAGTCGTTGATCGCGGCCGTCGGACGTCTCGATGCCGCGGGCACGGCGGTGTTGCTGGTGGGTGGGGGATCGAATCTGGTGATCGGTGACGACGGATTCGACGGCACGGTGGTCAGGATCAACAACACCGACCTCGACTGGAGATCCGATCACGTGGTCGCCGGTGCCGGTGTGAACTGGGACGCGCTGGTGGCCGAAAGCGTCGAGCGTGGATTCGGCGGGCTCGAGTGCCTGTCCGGCATCCCCGGCGCGGCCGGTGCCACACCGGTCCAGAACGTCGGGGCCTACGGAGTCGAGGTGGGTTCCCTGCTGCGCGCGGTGCAGGTGCTGGACCGCCGAAGCGGTGCACTCAACTGGGTCGATCCGGGGGATCTGGGTCTGGGATACCGCACCAGCCGGCTCAAGCACCACAGCGACGAGTTGGTCGTCCGGGTGTCGATCAGGCTTCGCGACGACGGTCTGAGCGAGCCGATCCGCTACGGCGAACTGGCACGGGCCCTTGGCGTCGAGAGCGGGGAGCGAGCACCGGTGGCGCAGGTACGTGAGGCCGTGCTGGCGCTGCGGGCGAGCAAGGGAATGGTGCTCGATCCCGACGACCACGACACGTGGAGTGTCGGCTCGTTCTTCACCAATCCGGTTGTCCCGCATGACTATCTGCCGAAGGTCCTGACGCAGATCGTCCAGGAACTGGGCGCGGAGGCAACCGTCCCGCAGTTCCCCGCGGACTTCGGTGTGAAGCTCTCGGCCGGCTGGCTGATCGAGCGGGCGGGTTTCGCGAAGGGCTACCCCGATGCGTCGGCCCCCGCACGGCTGTCCACCAAACACACGTTGGCGCTGACCAATCGGGGGCAAGCCACCTGTGCCGATGTCATCGAGCTGGCCCGGCAGGTTCGTGATGGCGTGCATCACAAATTCGGGCTGTGGCTCGAACCGGAACCGGTATTGGTCGGCTGCTCCCTGTAGGTCGCCGCGAGGACGTTGTTGTTCCAGGTCACAGGTGCGGAGGCCGGTCGAGGCCGACACCACAGGTAGTCTTTGACGCATGAATGACTACCGTGACCGTTTGCTGCTGTCCAGGCGCGCGGCCCTCACGGCGATTGCCGTCGGCGCGGCTGGGGTGACCGCAGCAGCCTGCAGTTCCGACAGCGATTCCCCCGGCGGTGCCCAGGAGAGCAAAGCGCCCGAAGAGCCGAAGGCCGACATCGCCTACAGCCCGGCCCTCGACTCCGACGATGCCTCACCGATCGACGAGGTGTCCGTCAAGGTCACCGGCGGTGTTCTCAATCCCGATGTGCAACTGACCAATGCGAACGGACGCGTGGTGTCCGGCGAGTTGTCCCCCGACCGCACCACGTTCAAGATCACCGAGCCCCTCGGCTACGGCGGTCAGTACACCTGGGCGGGTTCGGCATTGGGCGAAGACCGCCAGACCGTTGTGATCGCCGGCACATTCGCCACCCTCACCCCGGACAACCAGATCAGTTTGGTGATCAACATCGCCGACGGTCAGGAAGTCGGTATCGCTGCGCCGCTGATCCTCAAGTTCGACGGCGTCGTGACCGACAAGAAGGCCGTCGAAGAGGCGCTGAAGGTCACCACCACACCGGAAACCGAAGGCAGCTGGGGTTGGCTGGGCGAAGACGGCGGCTCCCGAGTGCACTGGCGCACCAAGGATTACTACCAACCGGGCACCAAGGTGTCGATGGTCGGCAAGCTCTACGGCGTGAACTACGGCGACGGCAGCTACGGCGAGGCCGACGTCACAAGCGATTTCGTGATCGGTCGCAACCAGATCGTCAAAGCCGACGCGGACTCACACCAGATCGTTGTGCAGAACGACGGCAACACGCTCATGACGCTGCCGTGCAGCTACGGCGAAGGCGACCTCGACCGTAACGTCACGCGCTCCGGTATCCACGTCGTCAGCGAAAAACATGAGCAGTTCTACATGAGCAACCCGGCCGCCGGCTACTTCAACGTGCTCGAACGCTTTGCGGTCCGGATCTCCAACAACGGCGAGTTCATCCACGCCAACCCCGACACCATTGGCGTGCAAGGCTCTTCGAACGTCACCAACGGCTGCATCAACCTCTCGCTCAGTGACGCCGAGCAGTACTTCAACACCGCGATGTACGGCGACCCGGTGGAGGTCATCAACACGCGGATACCGCTTTCCGAGGCCGACGGCGACATCTACGACTGGATCTACGACTGGGAAACCTGGAAGTCGATGTCGGCGATCGCCGGGGACCCGGATGTGAAGTCGGCACCGGCAACTCCGGAGAGCGCCCCGGACGTCTCGGGCATCCCGAGCACGCCGGCCAACTCGGGAGCACCACAAGCACCGGTGGGCTGAGTCGGCGCAGCAAGGCACATGACAGTGCCCCGGAGCCATTGAGCTCCGGGGCACTGTCAGTGTGGTGAGAGTGTCGTCAGCCGGCCGCAGGTGCGAATGACTCGGCGGCGGGTTCGCTTGTGACCGTGGTCGGTTCGCTGGTCGGCGCGACTGTCTCGGTTGACGTCGCTGCAGGTTCCGGTGGTGCCACGGTGGCAGTCGGAATGAGTGTCCAGACCGCCGATGTGACCGTTGCCGTCTCCGATGTGGGGAGCGATGGATCGGTGACATCGATGAGCTGGACTGTCCACACCCCGAGTGTGTCGGTACCCGTGGTGATCGCGGTCTGGCCGAGCGAGCTCGTCGGGACCGCGCGTGCCACACCGTCGGTGCAACTGAGTTCGGCGGTGGACTGCGTCGGATCCGGGACCGTGCAGGTCACCGCTGTGTTGTCGTCGGTGAAGGTGAAGCTCGAGACGATGTCACCGCTACCGGTGAACACGGTCGGTGTCGGTGCGGCACTACTGCTGGTCGAGGGCGCTGCCGGGGCAACCTGGGCTGGGCTGGACGACGGGGCCGCAGACGTTTCGGACACGGCGGGTGCGGCCGGATCCGACGACACCGGAGCTGCGGGGCCACTCGACTGGCCTGGTGCCTCGGATTGCGGTGCTGCCACGGCGGTTTCGGATGACTCGGATACCTCTGCCGCCCGACGCTGGACTTCCGAAGCCGGTGCTCCGTCCGCCTGGATCCCGTTGGCTTCCTGCTGCACGGGGTCGTCCGTTGTGAAGGGCTGGTTCAGGGCTGCCGGTGTGGGCAGTGGATCCGTAAGTGGCGGAAGGCCGTCGAGGTTGAGAATCCCGCCGACCGTGCGGAGCAGGGGCTGCAGTGTGTTGAGATCGATGAGCGTCAGCGCTGCCGGAGCAGGTGCTGGATTGGGTGCTGCCACAACGGTTGTGGTGTTGTTGACGATCGTCGTGTGCTCGTTGTGGTAGGTCACGTAGACAACCTGGTGTGGGCCATAGTGATCCCACGGATGGCCGACGGGATGGTACCCGGCAATCGGTGTACCAGCCGGTGGCGCAAGAGGATTGCCGCAGGCGCAGCGCACGCGCGGGACGCCGTGGGCATCGACCAGCACCGCGGTACCGGCCTGGAACACCGACTGGAACGCGTACGCCCCGTTGTCCGAATAGCTGTGGTTGGTCACCCAGGTGTCCCGGGTCAGGACAACCGGGGTGAGGGTGTCGAGGTAGTACGGGATCTGTTCGGTGCTGATCCCGAACACGCTCGCCCAGGCGCGGGCCTGCGCGGGATTGTTGGCCAGGAAGTTGGCGAGTGCGGCGGTGTCACAGACCGCGTCACCGTCTGCGGCGTACAGTCCGCCGGTGGTGCCGTCGATGGCCTCGACACCACGGACGGTGGTCGCGCCCTGTGGTGCGAGGTTCGCCGCGTCGCCCAGCGGTCGGTTGCTGACCGCCACCGACGGGGAAAACGGATCGGTCCCGGTGCTGTTGGCGGCCTCCAGCACCAGATCGGGCGCCGGGGTCGCCTTGACCTTGCTGTCGGAGTTCGTGAGCAGGAACGCCGCACCGGCACCCAGGAAGGTCAGCAGCAGTGCGGCGACGATCGCAAGGACGATGACAATCTGTTTCCGGTCGTTGGGTGGAGACGGAATCGGTCCGGGCGGGGCAGCATCGTAGGGGTAGGTCACTCACGTCTCCAAGGTCCGGTGCGGACCTCGGCCCGTCGTCGTGAGGGACCGGGTTACCCGCGCATGGGTTATGTCTGAGTTTCGCGCGCCGGGCGCGGTCTGTTACCGAACCCCGGGATCTTCATACGAACGTACGAGGATGGCTAACCGGTTTTGATGTTTCGGCGGGCGGAGGCCTGGTCACGGGGCATCAGCAGGATGGTGTCGAGGTTGACGTGCGGCGGCCGGTCGGCGACAAAACCGATCACCTCGGCGACGTCCTCGGCGGTCAGTGGGGTCAGGCCCTCGTAGACCTTGTCGGACTTTTCTGCGTCGCCGTCGAAGCGAACGAGCGAGAACTCGGTTTCGACCATGCCGGGCTGGATTTCGGTCAGCCGAACCGGCTTGCCGAGGAGTTCGGGTCGCAACGTGCGGTGCAGGACACCCTGGGCGTGCTTTGCCGTGGTGTAGCCGGCCCCGTTGTCGTAGGCCTCGGTGGCGGCAATCGAGCTGATGGTGACGATGAGTCCGTCGCCGGAGTCGATGAGTTTCGGCAGCAGGGCCTTTGTCACCCGCAGGGTGCCCAGGACATTGGTCTCCCACATCCAGCGCCAGTCGTCGAGGTCGGCATCTGCGACGGTGGCGAGACCCTTTGCGCCTCCGGCGTTGTTGATCAGGACGTCGACCGCAGGGATCTGGTCACAGAACTGCCGCACGGATTCCTCATCGGTGACATCGAGCGAGATCGCCGTTCCGTCGATCTCGCCCGCCAGCTTCTCGAGCCGGTCGACGCGACGAGCGCCGACCACGACGTGATAGCCCTGCGCAGCAAGAACTCTGGCGGTGGCCTCGCCGATACCCGAACTGGCCCCGGTTACTACGGCGACCTTGCGATCACCAGTATTGGACGCGGTGGTGGCTGCAACTGTCATGGAGTGCAGTCTAGGTGCGGGTGGACCGGTAGATTTTTTCAGCATGCGGTCAGATGTGGTGGGAGACGGAGCTCGGCACGAGCGCCGAGTACGTGTTTCCCGGACCGTGTCGTTCGAACGCGGTGATGGCGCGGCCGCGGTCGTATTCCGGGCGGTCCGTACGCAAGGCCCCGTCACGCGGGATCTGCTGCCGGCCGCAACGGGCCTGTCCCCGGCGACGGTCAATCGGCAACTACAGGTCCTCGACCGGTTGGGATTGGTCAAGGAGCGCCCTGATCTCGTTGCGGCCGGCGCCATCGGACGCCCGAAGATCCCCCTGACCCTCGACCGCGATCGGTTCTGTGTGATCGCCGTCCACATCGGGGCGCTCTCGACCCTGCTGATGGTCGCCGACCTCGGCGGCCGGCCGCTGCAGACGGTGGCGATGTCGACCCCGGGCGGTTCGGCGGCGGAAGCGCTCGCGCTGATCGCACGCCGAGCGGCGTTGGTCGCCGATTCCTTCACGCAGCGTGTGCCGCTGTGGGCGGGAGCCGCGGTGGGCGGCATCGTCCATCAGGACGGCAGCGTCGACCATGCTCAACTCGGTTGGCAGCGGGCACCGGTCGGTGAGGCGCTGGAGGACGAGCTGGGTCTGCCGGTGTCCGTCAGCCCGCACGTGCAGGCGATGGCGGCGGCCGAACTGTTGCTGGCCGGTGCCGACAACACCACCGGGACCGATCTGCTCTTCTATGTCCGTGAGACGGTCGGCCTGGCCACGACCATCGACGGCAGGGTGCAGGAACGTCCCGGGAACATCGGTCACATCCCGGTGCGTGCACCGCTGTTGACGGGACTGCCGCAATCGACTCTGCAGGAGGTTGTCGGCCGCAAGATCTTCGACGACGCCGTGGCCGCCGGTGCGGATCCCGGCGAGTTGCACGATGAACGAGCCCGAGTGCTCGGCGAGATGGTGGCCCTGGTGCGTGATCTCATCAATCCCGACCGGGTGGTCCTGGCCGGACATGTCTTCGCCGAACACCGTCACGGACTGGCCCCGGTCCAGGCGGCGTTCGACGCGGCAAGCGGCCTTCCGCCGATCGAGTTGTCGCCGCCGAGGTTCGGTGCGCGGGTCCAGGAAGGCGCAGCCGTGGTGGTATCGCTCGGGGCACTCTACGCTGACCCCATCGGTGCCTTGCAGAACTCCAGTACCTGACTCGGCCGACCATTCTCCGAAGGGATCGTCCATATCCATGTCAGGTGACCTCGGGCAAACCGCTCAACGTGATGTTTCGGCTGTACTCGATGTGGTGGTGAACAAGGCCGCCGAAATCGAGTTGCAGATCGCCGTGGCCCGGCTCGGTGGGACGCAGGTGACCGAGACCCTGTCAGTTCGGTTGAATGGCGCCCCGATCATTCCGGAAGAGATCGTGACGGCCAGCGGCAGTCGTATCCACTGGTTGCAAGCGGAACCGGGCGACCTCTACATCCAGTATTCGGCGAGCGTCCATACGCCGGCCGAACCGCCGCAGGTGGCCGCCTTCGATCGCTCGCTCTATCTTCGGCCGAGTCGATATGCGGAGGCCGACAAGTTCTTTGGGTTTGCGGCAGGCCAGTTCGACACCGGAATGCCGCCGGCGGAACAGTTGGTTGCCGTCACAGACTTCGTTCGGCAGCGGCTCGCATACATCTTCGGGGCAAGTGACCCCATCGACGGCGCCGTCGACACCTTGTTATCGGGTGCCGGGGTGTGCCGGGACTTCGCGCACCTGGTGGTTGCGCTGTTGCGTGCGTTGGGAATTCCGGCCCGCCTGGTGTCGGTGTACGCCCCGGGGCTGTACCCGATGGACTTCCATGCGGTGGCCGAGGCGCTGATCGACGGCCGGTGGGTCGTTGTCGATGCCACCGGGCTCGCGCCACGCCAATCGCTGGTGCGGATCGCCTCCGGCCGGGACGCCGCCGATACGGCATTTCTCGACAGCCACGGTGGCGATATCGCTCTTCGCAACTATCAGGTGAGTGCAATCGTGGACGGCTATCTACCGATCGACGACCCGACGCAGCAGGTTCAGTTGCGGTAGGGAACTCATAGACTGTGGCGACGGGCGGGTGAACGCCAGGGCCGGGGACTCGTACATCGCTGCAGGGCGGCGGACCTCGGTGCCGGCATCGGGGTCGGCGGTGCCGGAGTGCAGGTCGAGCAGAACGAGGTGAAACTCTTCGCACGGCGTGGTTGGTAGGTCATGTGGAATACCTTGCATCGTGATGCTTGGTATCCACTTGGAGCGCGCTTGGGAGGGCGAACTCCCACGTGGGGACCCGGGCGCGAACTGCTGATCGAAAAGTGTTGCAGTGCAGGCGCGCCCGGGATCCTGCTGGGCCGTGCTATTCCCCCAGCAGCCGTGCGCAGCGGAGCAGGCCGATGTGACTGTAGGCCTGCGGGTGGTTGCCCAGGGCGCGTTCGGCGACGGGGTCGTATTCCTCCGAGATCAGTCCGGTCGGACCGGTCGCCTTGATCATCTGGTCGAACAGGGCTTCGGCATCGTTGCGCCGATCGATGAGCAGATACGCCTCGATGAGCCACGCGGCACACAGATGGAAACCACCTTCGTCGCCGGGCAGGCCGTCGTCGTGGTGGTATCGGTATACCGTTGAGCCGCTGCGGAGTTCGGCCTCGGTCGCGACGACGGTGGCGGTGAACCGCGGATCGGACGCGTCGATCAATCCCGACAACCCGATGTGCAGAGTCGCCGCGTCGAGATCGACCCCGTCGTAGGCGGCCGTGAACGAATTCGCCTTGGCGTTCCAGCCCTGCTTGAGCACCTGGCGGGCGATGGTGTCGCGTAGAACGGACCATCCCAGTTCGGTCTCGCGGCCGAACTCCTCGCCGAGCTTGAGGGCACGGTCGACGGTCAACCAGCACATCACCTTGGAGTAGACGTGATGGCGTGGATTGCCGCGGATCTCCCAGATGCCGTGGTCCGGCTCGGTCCAGCGGCGTTCCACCGCGTAGACCATGTCCTTCACCAGATCCCAGTCGGCCGCCGACAATGCTTCGGTGTGACCATCGGCCTTGCGGGCGTGAGCCAGTGTCGAGATCAGGTCGACGATCGGTCCGAAGACGTCGAGCTGGACCTGCTGGTTGGCCGCGTTTCCGACGCGGACCGGACGCGAACCGGCGTAACCGGGCAGCGAATCGATGACGGCCTCGGGCGGCAGCCCGCCGCCGGCCAGCGTGTACAGCGGGTGCAGCCATTCGGGGCCGGTGACGGTACCGAGGACGCGGTGCAACCAGCCCAGGTAGTCCTCGGCCTCGGTGTACGAGCCGACGGAGACCAGGGCCGACGCGGTCAGGGCCGCATCACGCAGCCAGCAGTAGCGGTAATCCCAATTGCGAACGCCGCCGAGTTCCTCGGGTAGCGATGTGGTGGCCGCGGCCATGATCGATCCGGTATCGGAGTGGACCAGTCCGCGCAGTGTCAGCGCCGACCTCTTCATCAGGTCCCGCTTGATGCCGGGGAGGTCGAGGGTGGCTGCCCATTCGCTCCAGTACTTCTCGGAGGTGGAGCGGCGCTCGGATTCGGGAACCTCGGAGGGGTCGATGTCTTCGGTACCACAACGTAGTTCGAGGACCAGGGGTTCTTCGGTGAGCTGGACGAAGGCGGTGGCGCTCTGGTGCTGGCGATCGGTTTCGATTTCCCAGCGCACGCCCGGGGCGCGCAGGACCAGCGGCTCATTCGAGCCGTACACGCGTAGGCCGTCGTCGGACGCTTCGATGCGAACGGCGGCCTGACCGAACTCGGGACGCGGCGAGAACCGGATCCGGGTCTTGACGCTGCCGCGGATCACCCGGGTCAGGTCGGTGCGTCCGACATGGACGTCGTGGGGGAGGTAGTCGGTGACCTCGAGTCCCGCCCAACGCGTCCGGACCGTCATGGTGCCGTCGACATAGCGCTGGCTCAGCGGGAGGGGACGCTTGTCACCCTCGACGACCGGGACGATCGAGAACTCGCCGGCTTCGTCTGTGCCGAGCAGGCCGGCGAACAGCGCAGCCGAATCCGGCTCGGGATGGCACATCCAGCAGACATTTGCTTCTGGGGTGACCAGGGCGACGGTGCGCGGCGACGCGAGCATCGTCAGCCGTTCGATGGGGACCGCGGCGTCGCCGCGAAGCCAGGTGCGCCGTTCCTCGACGAGGAACGCCAAAGCCGTGGCCACCTGCTCGGTGTCATCGATCCGGTAGGTGGCCAGGGTGTCGCCCTCGCCGACCTTGACGCCGAAGTCCGGTCCGTGGAGCCGGTGGAACGCCTTCTCGTCGGTGACGTCGTCGCCGAAGAAAATCGCCGCGCTGGCGCCGGCCTCGTGGCGCAAGATGTCGAGCGCTTGGCCCTTGTCGGTCTTGATGACGGCCAGCTCGATGACGGCTTTGCCCTCGGTGACCTGCACACCGTCCCAGGTGGCCGGTCCGGTGCGGACGCGGTGAAGGGCGGCGTCGGCGTCGGTGACCGAGGCGTTCCGTACGTGGAGTGCGGTACTGGCCGGCTTCGTCTCCACCGTCACGTTGGTGAAGTCGGCGGCGATGGCCCGGAGTTCGACGATCAGCGTCTCGAGGAGTTCGGTGGCTTCAGGGGTGATCTCGTGGACAAAGCCCACATCGAACTCGCTGCCGTGGCTGCCGACGAGGTGAACCTCGGCGGGCAGACGTGACAGCGTGGCCAGATCCCGCAGCGCACGCCCGGAGATCACCGCTGCGGTGGTCGAGTCCAATTCGGCGAGGGCACGCATCGCCCGCACCGAATCGACGTTGGGTCGTGCATCTTCGGGACGGGAAACGATGGGGGCCATGCAGCCGTCGTAGTCCGAGGCGACGAGCAGCCTGGGCATTCGAGCGATTGCTTTGAGGGCGCGCCGTAGTTCCGGAGCCAGATCTTTTGCACTCACCACGAGAGTCTAAGGCTGCGCACCCCGGCGAAGTCCAATCCACTGCACGATCTGTGCGTAATTGCATTGCTCGTCACAGTGTGTGCCTGTGTCTCAGACGAGATCGAGCCCGCGGTTCTGGCTCGGGATGGTTTCGGCGTCAGCACCGAGTGCACCGAGAAAGCTCTTCGCCCAGCGCTGCACGTCGTGGGTGAGGACCTGCCGACGAAGGGCCCGCATCCGGCGTTTGCCTTCTTCGGGATCTTGTTCGAGCGCATCGGTGATGGCCAGCTTCACACCGTCGGTGTCGTAGGGATTCGCTTGGAACGCCTGTCGGAGTTCGGCTGCAGCACCGGTGAATTCGCTCAGGACCAGCGCGCCACCGAGATCACTTCGGCAGGCCACGTACTCCTTGGCGACCAGGTTCATTCCGTCGCGCAACGGCGTGACGAGCATGACGTCGGCCGCCACGAAGAAGGCGATCAGATCGTCGCGGGGGACCGGGCGATGCAGGTACTGCACCACCGGGTGTCCGACCTGACTGAAATTGCCGTTGATGTTGCCGACGAGCTGTTCGATGTCACCGCGCATCTTGATGTAGCTGTCGACACGTTCCCGGCTCGGTGTGGCGAGCTGGACCATCGTGATGTCGTCGGGGTTGACCCGCCCTTCCTCGAGGAGTTCGGCGAGTGCCTGCAACCGGACGTCGATGCCCTTGGTGTAGTCGAGGCGGTCGACTCCGAGCAGAATCTTCTTCGGGTTGCCGAGTTCTTGGCGGATCTCGGCGGCGCGCTTGCGCACCTCTTTGGATTTGGCGCGGGAATCGAGCTCGCCCGAGTCGATCGAGATGGGAAAGGCGCCGACCCTTACGGTGCGGAAACCGACCTGCACGACACCGAACTTCGAACGGACGCCGACCTGCCCCTTGGACGTGGCCTGACCGGCGAGCCGACGGGCGAGGTAGAGGAAATTCTGCGCACCACCGGGCAGATGGAAACCGATCAGATCGGCACCCAGCAATCCCTCGATGATCTCGGTGCGCCACGGCATCTGCATGAACAGCTCGACCGGCGGGAACGGGATGTGCAGGAAAAAACCGATTCTCAGGTCGGGACGCAACATCCGGAGCATCTTCGGCACCAGTTGCAGCTGGTAGTCCTGGATCCAGACCACCGCACCCTCAGCCGCAGCTTCCGATGCGGCTTCGGCAAACCGTCGATTGATGGCGACGTAGGAATTCCACCAATCGCGGTGGTACTCGGGTTTGACGATGACGTCGTGGTACAGCGGCCAGAGAGTCGCGTTGGAGAAGCCTTCGTAGTATTCGGCGATCTCCTGGGCCGACAGCGGCACCGAAAAGAGCTGGAGCCCTTCGACCTCGGGATGCTCGACGACATCCGGCTGACCGGACCAGCCGACCCAGGCTCCGGTCCGCGATCGGAGGATGGGTTCGAGGGCGGTGACCAGACCGCCCGGACTGCGCTTCCACCGGACGCTGCCGTCTGCGAGTACTTCTTTGTCAACCGGTAGCCGGTTGGCGACCACTACGAAGTCGGCGCGGGTGTCGGACTTTTTCGATCGCGTTGCTCCCACAGATCAGGCTTCGCCTGGTGCAATTCCAAGCATCGCGAGCAACATGCGGCATTCGTCGGCGTCGACTGCGTACGCAGCGACGACCCGGCGGGCGGAGTTGGCGGTCTCGTCGGCCACGGGTTCCAGATCTTCGTCGGCGATGTCTGTTTTGTCACTGGTCTTGGCAGGCATGGCGAATATTCTACCTGGTCATATTCGTCCGTCGGTCAGGCCTGGTCGCAGGTCTGACTTCCGCAGCGGTTGGGTGACGGCCTCCGGGTCGACGTCGGGTTCGCCTGTCATGCGACCTGGGCGAATGGCCGAGCGTGCGGTCAGCAGCGCTCGGGTCGGCCTGGTCGGGATCCGGGGCCGGCGCAGCGTACGGGCGACGAACTCGCCGAGGGTGACGCCGGCGGCCAGTGAGCAGCCGACGCCGATCGCCGACCCGAATGCGGTCAGTCCGTCGATCGTCTGCCCACTGATCAATCCGTAGAGCCCTCGATAGATCGCAAGACCTGGCAGCAGTGGAGTGATCCCCGCGACAGCGACGACCAGTGGCGGGGTCAGCGCCCGGCGGGCGAGCAGGCCACCGACGAGTCCGACCATCGAGGCCGCGATACCCGCCGAGATGACGGGCCCGAAGTTGAAGTGACCGGCGGTCGCGACGATGGCCGCACCGATGGCACCACCGAAGAACGCTGTCGGAAGTGCCCGGAACTCCGCGTAGCTGGCGACGGCGAACGCGGCGGCGGCAATACCGCCGGCCGTCACCTGGACAGGTGTGTTGGCGAGGTCGAACGCGGTGGTGGAGGTGATCGTCGGCAGATAGACGCCGGTGGCCTCCATCAACCGGATGGCGATGCCGACGCCGCTGATGATGCCGCCGGTCATGATGAGCAATTCGAAGAAGCGGGCGCAGCCGGTGATCGGTGCTCCGGTGATGGCGTCCTGCACCGAGCCGACAAGTGAGAGCCCGGACAACAACACCACCACGCCGGCTGCGATGACCAGCGAAGGCTTGATGTCGATGCCGAGGGTCTCGCGGTTCTCGTAGACGATGGCCGCCGGGATGACCGCGATGAAGCCACCGGTCATCTGCTGGAAGAACAAAGGGGTGCCGATCTTGTTGAGCAGACGGTTCGTCCGGTCGATCACCGCTGTGGTCAGGAACGCGACCACCGCAACCAGCCAGCCACCTCCGAGCAGCACCGACAACGCACCGGCCATCGACGACCAGGCAAGGGTCGCGACCCAGCGACGGTAGGGGTGAGGTGCGGCGATGATGGCGTCGATGACGGCGTGGGCTTCACCGGGATCGATCGCCAGGTTCCGGATCTTGCGGACCAGTCGGTCGACGGCTGCCAGACGGGTGAAGTCGAGCGAGCGGTAGTGCACCGACTTCATCGCGGTCACCGGCGGCATCGTGGTGCCACGACGCGCGCTCACCCAGATGGTGTTGTACGTCACATCCACTTCGCAGTTCTCGACGCCGTACATGCTCGCCACGAACCGGACCTGCATCTGGGTGTCGATCGCGCCGGTGCCCGAGTCGAGCAACACCGCTCCTACCTGGATCGCAAGGTTGAGAACCTCGGTAACTGCGGCATCGTCGGTGAGGTCGATCGGCTGTCTGGGCGATACCGCCGGTTCGAACGGTTCGATCGTGTCGATCGTCGCTCGACGACTGCCGGCGATGAGCCGGGGAAGTCTCGCGATATACTCACGCACGCAGTTGCCTCCTTAGCTCAGTGGTAGAGCACTCGCCTTGTAAGCGAGCGGTCGACGGTTCGAACCCGTCAGGGGGCTCAAGTTTCTCAGTTGCCGACTAAGCGGGCGCCTGAGCCGTACGTACTCCCCGACAAGATCCCAGCGTAGGGGACGCAGATGAGTGGTAACGACCCCATCAACCCCGACCACTATGTCCAGTTCGACCACTCTGGCTGGGGCTGCTCCTGCGGCGCCGGGCGGCACTGGCCCCTGGCTCCAGTAGGTCGCGCGCGGGCGGCAGCTGATCGGCACTTGCTCGCGCAGTGGAAGCGCCAGCGCGCGCGGCCGGTGTCGTCCGTTCGAATGAATCTGGGATACGGGAATAAACCTGGCCTGTGACCGAAATGTCAGAGAAACGCCATCAGAACGTAACGGTCAGAAATGGTACGCAAGTGACAAAAGTGGTCAATGATAAGTTCGTGAAAGCACCTATAAAATCGAAAGTATTGCAGGACTGGGCAACTCGGATGTACCAAGAGGGAAAGTCGAACCGCACAGTCAAAGATCGGATGACCGTCCTCAATCGATTCGAAAAGGACATCCAACGGCCGGCTCTCGCCGCGGACACGGATGACGTCGCAGAATGGTTGGCTCGGCCAGAGTTGGCGGCCGTCACGAAGTCGGTCTACTTCTCGATACTGAACGCGTTCTACAAGCACGCCACCATCGTCGGGCTCCGTGAAGACAACCCGATGGCGAGTCTCAAAGCAGCTCGGCGACCGAAGCGATATCCACGACCGCCCTCGCCGCAGCAGTTCATGCGTCTGCTCTCGAACGCACCGAACGGCGACATGAAAGCGATGGTTCTGCTCGGCGGGCTACAGGGCCTTCGGGTCCACGAGATTGCGCGCTTTCACTCACGCCAGATCGATATCGAAGCGCAAACAATCGAGATCACAGGCAAGGGTGGATCAACCTACGTGCTGCCCGCACATCCCCTGGTCGTAGAACACGCGAAGAAGATGAAGTGGGGCTACTGGTTCACGTCGCAACGGGCCAAACACATTGGCGGACGCACTGTTTCCGAGCGTCTGCGGATCTACATGCTCCAGCAGAACGTGAACGCCACAGCCCATGCACTCCGCCACTTCTTCGGAACCGCACTGGTGGCCAGCGGCGCGGACCTCCGAGTCGCGCAAGAACTCCTCCGGCACGCATCGTTGCAAACGACGGCGATCTACGTGCAAACGTCCGACAAACGCAAGCGCGCGGCAATCGAAAGAATCATTTCAGACGACTTTGCCTGACGTATAACGACGGCAGCGGGCCGAGCAGTAACCCCGCCGCCAATCTCGACGGACAACAAAAGAGATTGGCAAATTACCCCCCCCCCCGCAATTTCAAAGATTCGCGCAGGGGGCCTACGGATATGTATTTCGTTTGGAAAACGAACAATGTTGGTCTGATTGTTGCTTTACGCTTCGCTTCATGATGAAACGATTGCTAGTCGGAGTTGGGGCCACCCTTCTGGCGTTTAGCGTGACGGCCTGCGGGGACGACACCAGCGATATTGAGCAAAAGGCCATTGATGCTGCAGCGTCGATGACTCCGCCAAGCCTTGATTTGGACCCTGGCGATTCCAGTCAATCGAAAAATGAACGCGGAGCAATCGAGGCGCCCCTGGGAGAGCCGATCGAAGTTCGCGACGGTGACCAGCTCATCATCAAGATCACCGACACCCGCCTTGTGACCACCGACTGTGAACCATACGAACCCGCCACGCCCGACATCACTAACGCCAAGTTGGCCGCCACCATCGAAGTGGGCGCGGCCGAGATGACTGAATGGCTGTGGAAATCCGACTTCTACTACGTCGGGACCGGCCGCGAGTCGGGCAAGCCAGAGACGGTGCAGAACGTCACACTCTCGACAGAGGATGAATCGTTCGGGTGCACCGGAACAGAGCAGTTTATCGACGTCCCGCCGAACAGCACGCGGGCTGGATCGGTGGGACTTTCAATTCCCACAAAGGCCGACGCGATCGGATACAGCCTGGACCTGGGCCAGATCCAACAGCGTATCGAGTGGACGCTGCCGGAGAACTGGGCGGCGGCAATCTGACAACGAGCGTTCCGGCCTTCAGGCCGCGGCCTTCTCCCAGTACAGCTGCTCGACTAGGTTGCAGATTCGTTCCCAGTCCTGGGCGGGCGTCAGGGTGGCGAAGTCGATGCCGGCGGCTGTCAGGTGCGTGAGCACATCGTCCCCGTAGCCTTCCCATTCCTGGTCGATGAAGTTCGCGATGGTGGTGGCGGTGACCGGACCGTTGGCGAGTGCCTGCATGTCCAGGTCCCAATCGAGGGTTTCGAGGATCTTCTTGAGCTTCTCTGTCTTCGTCATGATTTAAGTCTACCCCAGTCTTGACTTGTTTGTCTACCCCAAGGTAGACTAATCTCATGACCACACGGAATGACGTACTCAAGAAGATCGCCAAAGCAGCCAAGGCCGAGGGCCTGGACTTCGACTTTGTTCGCGAGGGCGGCAACCATTCGGTGTACCAGCTCGACGGACTGGCCATCCCGATCGGACGCCACAAAGGCGAGATCGGCAACCGGTACGCCGAGATGATCTACAAGGAATGCGAGCCCAAGCTCGGAAAGAGGTGGTGGAAGTGAAGGTGTCAGCGGTCGCGAGCCGGGACGGAAAGTTCTGGCTCGTGCACGTGCCCGAGATCGGGCACTACACGCAAGCGCGAACGGTCCGGGAAATCGAATCGATGGTCACCGACTTGGTCGCGGTGTCCGAAGAGGTGCCGGCCGAATCGGTTGAGGTCACGTCGATCTCGTTCACGCTGCCGGATGATGTGCAGGAGCAGCTGCACCGTGCGGAGGAGCGTCAGCAGGACGCCACGCGCGCGAACAGTGAAGCGGCTGAGGCTCGGCGAGCTGCGGCGCGGTTGCTTCACGACAAGGGCCTGACGTACCGCGACGTTGGTGGGGTCCTGGGGATCTCCCACCAACGCGCGGCGCAGCTCATCGCCGAGGTCGGTGCTTCGCCGAACGAACTATCTGCCTAGGCGACCGACCCCAGCCATGCCGCCAGGGCGTGCGCGCTGTGGGTGTCGAGGTTGGCTCGGCCGCGGTCGTAGATCTTGATTGTGGTGGTGATGTCGGAGTGGCGGGCTGAGAGCTGCACTTGCCGGATGGGGACGCCGGCGTCGATCGATCCGACGATGAACCCGTGCCTGAGAACGTGCGGGGAGATGTTGCCGGTGATGCCTACGGCTTTGGCGCAGCGCTTCACGACGCGGTCGGCTGACCGCCGGGTCATGCGGGAGCCGTCCCGGCGGAGCAGCAGTGGGCCTTCGGTGCGTCCGGCGATCGCGGCGTCGATCGCGCGCATGACCGCCGGCGGCTGCGGGATCAGCGCGAGCTTGTCGCCTTTGCCGACGAACCGCAGGCACCGGTGGGCTTTGGCGACGTGCAGGCAATCGGCGATGTCGAGCTCGCACGCTTCGGAGACTCGCAGGCCGAGATAGGCCATCAGGACGATGAGCGCGTGATCGGTCGGTGACGAGTCGTAGGCGGCCCGGACGAGGCGTTGCGTTTCCTCCCGGGTGAGCGCGACGCGGCGGCCCTGGTCGACGTGAGCCTTGGGTCGACGCACCAGGCGCGCAGGGTTTTTCGCGATCAGCTCGTCGTCGATCGCCAGCTCGTACATCTGCGACAGGGTGCCGATTCGGTGGCTGATGGTCGACGGAGCGTTCTTGCGGTCGTCTTTGAGGTACCGCATGTACAGCTCGAGGTGGGTGCGCTTGATGTCGGCGATCGGATGCAGGCCGTACTGCTCGCACCACTGGGTGAAGATCATCAGATCCTGGCGGTAGGAGGCTTGGGTGTTCGAGCCCTCCCAGCGCATCAGGAACGATTCGAAGAACAGCCAGAGGTCATCTCGCGGCACGATCGGCAAAAGGGTAGCGTCAGGCATCAGCCCTCCAGGTTGTAGTCATCTGGTTGGGTCAGACCCCGGCAGGTGTTCCACCACCTGTGCGGGGTCGCTCGCTATCGCGAACCGTCAGCTTACAGCCGAGACCGGTTGTGCGCTAACAAAAAAGACCCTCCCGCACTATGGGCGAGAGGGCATCGCGTGACAGCTACTGCAACGCCTCCTGGACACGAAAGAAGGACCGCGACGCTGTGCGACTCGGCCCTTCTTCGACTTCGGGTGCAGTACTAACTACCACAGTGAGCAACTGCAAAAACTACTGACAACAGTGTTGTACTCGGCTGCCGCTGGTGTCAACAACCCCGGCGCGTCGTCTTGGCCCACTGCGCGACACAACGCGCCTGACCTCGATCAATGACGGAAGCCCCGGCACTTAAGGCAGGATTTGCGACACGCCCGAAACGCCGAGACGCGCCGGAATTCATGCTGGTGTAGATCCTGTGACCTGGGACTTTCATGAATGTTATTCGCAACGTGTTGTGTCGGTTCCGAATGTCAGACACTAGGTGTAGTGTTCTGTCCACCACAGTGAAACATCCCAACTGCATCTACGAAGGGGGACGGCTTTGCCAGTCTTCATCTCGAACATTCCCCGTGCCCACGCCCTCGGGTAGGCGCATCCCGGTCGTGCACTCAGGTCTGCGCGCCGCAGTCCACGCATGTCGGCACGCCGCAGTAGCCCGTGATCCGCCCATCGCCAGCCATCGTGACCGCTCCCTCAGTACCGTCCAGGCCCGCGGCCCGCCCATCCAGTCGGAACCACTCGCCACCGCATTCGCGGCAGCGTAACGGTTCAGAGGTATCGGTCGGCGCATTCCTGCGGCGACTATCCAGATCTACAACTGAGGAGCTAGGCATGAGTGTGCCTTCTCGTAAAGGCCGGGGCCCCATGGGTTTCGGAGGCCGGTGGAAGACCGGTCAGCGTGTCCCGTCCACCGGAAGTTACGTCGACCAGCATGGCGTCGTTTCCTTCCATGAGGCTCACGCGACCTTCCCGCCCTGTATCGGGCGGAAGGGTGCGTGTGCATGGCGGTTGCCCTTCCGGGCTACCCGTCAGACCGCGTAAGCGGCGGATCTCCAATTGACTCTGGAGGGGTTTGTGGTTGCTGCCCCAGCCCCTCCAGGGTCTCCATAGTGCCAGTCTTGGCAAACCTTTGCACAATCTTGCGACACAGAAGTGCATTTCATCACCAGATCGAAACCAAACTGGTCGATCGGCTCGCAGTCGACCAGCCACCTCTTCGACCACAGAAAGGCCTGATTATATGGCCGACGCAATCCGCACCTTCAAGGGTGACATCGCCGTCACCTTCGCTGACAAGAGCAAGCACACCTTCACCGGCGCCACCGCCGCGATCTTCGAGCAGAGTGGAGTCCTTCGAGTTACAGATTCGGACAACATCGAGCGGTTCTACTCACCGAGTCACTGGGCCGAAGCGACCAACGGCACCGCTCGCAAGCCTCAGCGAGCTGGAACCGTTTACTGAGCTGCATTGATCGAATATGCCCCGCATCTCGGTGCGGGGCATATTCAGCGTTATGGGCGGGGAAGTGCGGTCGTCAACAAATGTCAGCGCTTGCCAATGTCGCCAACGGGTCTAGCGAGAATCAACAGGATTCTGAGACACTGAACCGCATGAGACGCGCCTACCTCCCGACCGGTGCCATCAG
>NZ_DATCVM010000128.1:0-31803 GCF_036566845.1 Williamsia sp. | reverse complement strand
CTTCACCATCCAGATCGGCCTGGCCGAGCTGCTTCGCCACCACGGTGCCGATGCCGGTGTGGTGGTTGGGCATTCGATGGGTGAGGCCGCAGGCGCCTACATCACCGGCGGTCTGTCCCTCGGTGACGCGGTGCGGGTCATCTGCCAGCGTTCGCGCCTGATGGGTGAGGCCGAGGCGACGCTGACCGGTGACAACATCAGGCTGATGGCGTTGGTGGAGTACAGCGCAGACGACATCGCCGGTGTTCTCGTCGACTACCCCGATCTCGAGATCTGTGTGTACGCCGCACCCACCCACACGGTGATCGGCGGTCCCGAGCCCCAGGTCGACGCCATCGTGGCGCGCGCCGAGAGTGAAGGCAAACTCGGCCGCAAGCTGGCCACCAAGGGTGCCAGCCACACGTCGCAGACCGACCCGCTCCTCGGTGAACTCGCCTACGAGCTCACCGGTATCGAGCCGTTGCGGCCGAAGATCGGCTTCTACAGCTCGGTTGATCGCGAAGAGTATTACCGTCCCGGCAGTGATCCGGTGCACGCGGTCGAGTACTGGACGAAGGGACTTCGGCACAGCGTCTGGTTCTCCCAGGCCGTGTCGAAGGCCGTCGAGAACGGGCACACCACATTTGTGGAGTTGTCGCCGAACCCGGCCGTGCTGATCTCGGTTGCCGCCGTCACCTTCGGCGCCGGTATCCACGACGCCGAACTCATCGAAACCTTGCGGCGCAAGGAAGACGAGAGCTACGGCGTGATCAACGCGATGATGAAGCTCTACGTGCACGGGCACCCGCTGGATGTTGGAACACTGTTCGGGCAGGGCGATTTCGCCGCCATCCCGCGGACCCGGTTCGAGCGCAAGCCGTACTGGCTGACCGCATCGATCTCCGGTGGATCCGGTGAGGGACGGATCCCGGGCTCGCATGTGGCGCTGCCCGACGGTCGTCACGTCTGGCAGGTCACGGCCTCGGCTGCCACCGATCTGACCGAGCTGGTGAAAGCGGCTGCCGAACAGGTGCTTTCAGATGTCCAGATCACGGCCTTGGTGCCTCACGGCGAGGCGGTTGGTGCCGGCACGTTGACCACCACGCTGGCGCCGCATCCGGGCGGGGCCGGCGTGCAGGTGCATGCGGCCGAGGGAAGTTCATTCCGGTTGCTGCTCGACGCCGTGGTGACGGCCGGCGCGGCGCCCGTTGCCGCGCCTGTCCTGACTCCGGCTGCGGAAGCGGCGCAGAACTCGGGATTCGTCGACGACACCGTGATCACCGAGCCGGAGGTCAGCGACGAGATCGGTGCCCGCTGGGATCCGAATTCCGGTGAGAGCATTGATGATCGGCTGGCCAACATCGTTGCCGAGTCCATGGGCTACGAAGCCGAGGACCTGCCGCGCGAGATCCCGCTGATCGAACTCGGGCTCGATTCGCTGATGGCCATGCGTATCAAGAACCGTGCCGAGTGGGAGTTCGACATCCCGCAGCTGCAGCTGCAGGCCATGCGTGAGGCCAACCTGCAAGATGTGGTCAAGTTCGTCACCTACGCGGTGGAGCATCGCGAGGAGGTGCAGGCCCTCGCCGACCAGGCCGAAGGCCAGGGCGAGATCGACACTGCTGCACTGGCAGAGCTCATCAACGCCGATCCCGCAGCGACCCCGGCCGAGATCGTGCCCGAGCCGGAACCAGAGGTTGCTCCGGTCGAGGTCGCCACGGAGACGAAGGTCGAACCTGCCGCTCCTGCAGAAGCCGCCGCTCCCGCAGCTGCGGCCACTGCCGCACCCGCGAATCTGAAGAGTCAGGCCGACGTCGCTGCCGCTGCCGGCGCCGATGTGCCGCCGCGCGATGCGGCCGAGCGGTTGACGTTTGGTGTGTGGGCCGTGGTGACCGGCAAGTCTGCCGGCGGCATCTTCAATCCGTTGCCGGTGCTCGACGACGAGATGGCGGAGAAACTGACCGCGCGTCTGTCCGAGCGGGCCGGCGGTGAGCTCGACGTCGAGGATGTCATCGACGCCGAGAACATCGAGACGATGTCGAATTACGTGCGTGAACACCTCGAAGGTGGTCTGGTCGACGGATTCGTCCGGTACCTGCGGACGCCCGAGAAGACCGAGCGCAAGCCGGTTCTGGTGTTCCATCCGGCGGGTGGGTCGACTGCGGCCTACGAGCAACTGCTCAAGAAGCTGCCCGAGGATGTGCCCGTGATCGGCTTCGACCGGGTCGAGGGCAGCATCGAAGAGCGTGTTCGGCAGTACTACCCGAAGCTCAAAGAGGTTCAGCCGGAAGGCCCGTACACCCTGGTCGGCTGGTCGCTCGGCGGGGGGCTGGCTTACGGATGCGCGCAAATGTTGGTCGAGGAAGGCAACGAGGTGGCGTTCGTTGGCCTGATCGATGTTGTTCGACCGTCAGAGCCGGTTCCCGACACCCCGGAGGCAAAGCGGGCGCGGCTGGAGCGATATTACGACTTCGCCAAGCGCACATACGGTCTCGATGACGCGCCGCTGCCGATGGACCGACTCGTGGAAGCCGATGACGAGGGCCAGTTCCGCATCATCATGGAGATGCTGGCGATGAGTGACGCCAAGATCCCCGGCGGCATCATCGAGCACCAGCGCACCAGTTTCCTCGACAATCGCGCGCTCTCAAATATCGAACCGACTCGATTCGACGGCAAGGTGGTGCTCTACCGCGCCGACCGGATGCATGAGGGTGCAATCGAACTCGAGCCGCAGTGGGCGCACATCGACGAAGACGGCCGGTGGGGCGAGGTCGTCGACGATCTCGACATCGTCCACGTCGGCGGCGACCATCTCTCGATTGTCGATGAGCCCTACATTGGAATTATCGGTGCCGATCTGACCACCCGGTTGGATGGGATCGCAGGAAGTGACCTTCAGTGACTGACACGACCGCCGGCAAACTCAAGGAGCTTCGCGAAAAGCTCGAGGCGGCAAAAGAACCCGGTGGACAGCGCGCTGTCGAAAAGCGGGCGGCAAAGGGTATCGGCTCGCCGCGCGACCGACTGAACATGCTGTTCGATCCGGGCACGTTTGTGGAGATCGGTCAGCTGGCCAAGATGCCGGGCGCTGCCGAGAGCGGGTACGGCGACGGTGTTGTCACCGGCCACGGAATGGTCAACGGCCGTCCGGTGGCGGCCTTTTCGCACGACCAGACGGTCTTCGGCGGAACGGTCGGCGAGATGTTCGGCCGCAAGGTTGCGGCGATCATGGAGTGGGCGGCCAAGATCGGTTGCCCCATGGTCGGTATCAACGACTCCGCCGGCGCCCGGATCCAGGACGCGGTCACTTCGCTGGCCTGGTACGCCGAGATGGGCCGCCGCAGCGACCTGCTGTCCGGCATGGCGCCGCAGGTCTCCGTGATTCTCGGCAAGTGCGCCGGTGGTGCGGTGTACAGTCCGGCCAACACCGACATCCTGGTGGGCGTCAAGGACCAGAGCTACATGTTCGTCACCGGGCCCGATGTGCTCAAACAGGTTACCGGCGAGGATGTTTCACCCGAGGACCTCGGTGGTTCGTACAACCAGGCGGCCTGGGGAAACATCCATCACCTGGCCGACGACGAGAAGGCCGCGTTCGACTGGGTTCGTGAGTACCTCGAGTACATGCCGTCGACCTGTTACGAGCGCGCACCGATCATCAACCCGGGCCTCGAACCCGAGGTCACCGAGAGCGACCTGTCGCTCAACACCTTCCTGCCCGACAGCGACAACGCCGGCTACGACATGCGCGACATCATCGTGAAGGTGTTCGACGACGGTGCGTTCCATGAGGTCGCCGAGTTGTTCGCGCCCAACATCGTCACCGGTTTCGCTCGGATCGACGGTATGTCCGTGGGTGTTGTCGCGAACCAGCCCAGCGTGTTGTCCGGTGTGCTGGATACCGATTCGTCGGAGAAAGCCGCGCGGTTCGTGCGAATCTGCAACGCATACAACATCCCGCTGATCTTTTTGGTCGACACCCCGGGCATCCTGCCGGGTCTCGAGGAGGAGCGGAAGGGCACGATCCGACGGTCGGGCCGTTTCCTCTACGCCTATGTCGAGGCCGACGTCCCGAAGATCACAGTGGTGCTGCGCAAGGCCTACGGCGGCGCGTATGCGGTGATGGGCAGCAAACAGCTCGGTGCCGATCTCAATTTCGCCTGGCCGACGGCCAAGATCGCGGTGATGGGTGCCGAGTCGGCGGCCGCGGTCCTGACCCGGAAGCAGACCGAGAACGCCACGCCGGAAGACGCCGCGAAGATCCGCAAGGACTTCATCGACTTCTACAACACCGCGATGGCCACGCCGTACCTGGCGGCCGAACGCGGCTACATCGATGCGGTCATCGAGCCGGCGAACACCCGGCTGGAACTGCGGCGGGCGTTGGCCCAGCTCAAGGACAAGCAGGTTCTGCGGACACCTCGCAAGCACTTCCTGATGCCGATCTGACGTCCTGGATCGCGCCTGCGGCCCACCCGCGCCACCTCTACGAAGACGCGCCACAAATATGTGGCGCGTCTTCGTAATTCCGGCTCGTTTGGCGATGTGGCCGTCGGATCGTGTGTATTCGGCCTGAGTCAGCTCTCGACGGGGTCGTCGACCCACTGCACCAGTTGCCACACGATTCCGTTGGGGTCCTCGAATTGGCAGTATCGTTCGCCCCACGGTTCGGTCTCCGGCGGTGTGACGACCTCTGCGCCCTGCGCGGAGATCCGTGAGAACTCGGCATCGATGTCATCGACCACGAAGGCGATGAGCAGGCCCTGACCTGCGGCTCCGGCAATGGACGCGGGCTTGAAGGTCGCGAGCCCGGTGCGCAGGAAGATCACGTTGAGGCCGGCATCCGGGTGGCTCAGTGAGATGAAGCCGTCGGAAACCATCACCTCGGTGAACCCGAAGTGCTTCTGTGCGAAGGACGCCGACGCGTTGACGTCATCGACATTGAGAGAAAGCGCGGTGCTCGTGATCTTCAAGGGACCTCCCGAATCGAAAAACAAAGTACGGCGTACGAGGTTACCCGATCGGTCGAGTTCTGGCTTAGGCTTTGATCATGTGGCTTCGGTTCATCCACGGTGCAGGTGGCTACGTCGACGATCGGGAACTGGCAGGCGGTCTCGGTGTTGCGGTCGGCGCCGCGGTCGACATGCCGCACATTCCCGACGATGACATGTCATTTGAGGCGTGGGCGTCCCCGGTGCGGCGCGCGCTGGCGTCGATGGGCGCGGCGGATCTGCTGATCGCCCATTCGTTCGGCGCCTCGGTGCTGCTGCGAGTGCTCGCAGAAGAAGCGCGGACGATCCCGTCGAGGGCGGTGCTGCTGGCAATGCCGGACTGGAGTCCGCAGGGATGGGACATCGCCGAGTACGCGTTCGACGGGCCCGAGCCGGGTCAGGTGCTGTCGTTGCATCACTGTCGTGACGACGAGGTGGTGCCGGTCGACCATCTCGCGGTGAACTCGAGGCGGCTGCCCTCGGCGCGGGTTCACGAACACCGCTCGGGCGGTCACCAGTTCGACGGCCTGGTGGAAGTGATTGCAGCGGACGCACTTCACGTGCGGTGACCCGGTGTCAGCCTTGGCGCCGCACGATTTCGGCGATCCAGGTGGGGGCGAACGGGGACGTGCAGTTCGTGGGTGTGGGGTCGAACCACTTGTTACGGAGCTCTTCGGCGTTCGGATTCTTCTTCACGATGTAGTTCACCAGCCAATCGCGCACCTTGGCGGCGCGCGCCTCACGGAGCATGCGGTCCAGTTGCTCCGCGGTGTAGATGCGTGGCCGGCTGATCAGCCGAGCCAGTAACCGGGCGGCGGTGTCATCGGTCTGCCAGAGTTCGTCGGCGAGGTCCTGCTGTTTCTTCAGCCGCTTCGCGACCGCCCGGAGCTTGGTGAGGTTCACGCCGTGGTCGTCGCCATGGCGCTCGTTCACGGCTCTCATCTTCGGGTCTTCCAGCGCGGCCAGCTCGGCCATCACCTCGGACGCGGTCGTCTCAGTCATCGAGCCCCCGTGCGGACAGTGCATCGGCGAAGTGGTCGGCGAGGTGTAACGCGCCCAGGACCACCGGTACGGCCAGTCTATGTGGCATGAACTTCAGGCCTCGGGCACGACGGGCCTCATCGACCTGGGTGATGAGTTCGACCATCAGCGGGATCGACCGAATGGCAAGGGCCAGAACCAAAGCCATCCGGTCGGGGCGAAGTCCGAAACGTTGCAGCGGGGAGAACATGCGGGTCAAGGCGGCCAGCATGTCCATGGTGCGGGTCGTCAGCGAGACCACGATGGCAAGAGCAACCGACAGGATCATCACACCGCAGACCACCACCGCCCGTTCCCAACTCGCGAAGATGACCTGAAAAGTGAAGATCATCAACACAACCCAGAACAACGGTCGCAATGATGTGAGCACCACCCGCATCCGGAGCCGGGCGATCAGGAACACTGCGACCACAACGATGATGCCGAACGGCAATCGCTCCGGGGTGGTGATGAGCGCGGTCATCACGATCACCACAACACCCAGTGCGACTAGCTTGAGCCCTGCGGGGAGTCGATGGATGGGCGAGTTCCCCGGTTGGTAGACACCCAGTGCGTTGCTCATGCCATCAGTGCCCGATAGTGCGGAAGTGCTTCTCCGGGAGGGCCGTCGGCGACCACGCCGCCGCCGTCGATCACGATCACGCGGTCGAAATCAGACACCAATTCGAGGTCATGGCTCACCACGATCAGCTGTTGCGCCAGTCCGGCGAACACGCCGCGGATCATCGCGCTGTTGCGGAGGTCGAGGAGCGTGGTGGGCTCGTCGGCGACGATGATCGACGGCTCGGTCACCAGGATCGACGCCAGGGCCAACAATTGCTTCTGGCCTCCGGAGAGCTTCTGGGCGGGGTGGTCGGCATGCCCGGAGAGCCCGAATCGGGCGAGCACCTCACCGACCCGAACCGCGACATCGGACTTGGACAGCCTCCCTCGCGAGAGCGACAACGCCACGTCTTCGCCGACGGTCGGCATGATGATCTGGCGGTCGGGGTCGGTGAAGACGAATCCGACTTCTTTGCGGATCGCGCGGACCTTGCGCTTGGTGTCGAGACCGTTGACCTCCACGGTGCCACTGTCGGGGATGATCAGGCCGTTGATCATCCTGGCGAGCGTCGATTTCCCGCTGCCGTTGGACCCGACGATCCCGATCCGCTGCTCGGTCAGTTCGAGGTCGACATCGCGCAGTACTGCTCGATCTGCGTAAGCATGGCTTACGCCTCGGAAGGTGACTCCCGACATCACCGTCGCTTCAGACGTAGACCGTTCAGGCGCAGCGGGGGGATCAGCCCGGGGTAGCCGCGATGAACCTGCCGGGCGACGAGTGCGGTGGCGGCCGCTTTCACGAGGTCGCCGGTCACGTAGATGCCGTTGGTGCTCAGTGCGGCCCACCAGGTCATGTCGGCGCGGATCATCAGGCCGATGGTGCCGAACAGGTAGATGACCCCGAGCCCGCCGAAGACGTTGATGACAAACCCCGGGATGACCCGGTACTTCGGCATCATCAGGGCGGTTCCGAGGCCGATCACGATGACCGCGGGCAGCCAGCCGATGAAGAATCCGGCCGTGGGGGAGGTGAGGGAGACAAGTCCGGTCCGTCCGCCGGCCAGGATCGGCAGACCGCAGATCGCCAGTGCGGCGAAGATCAGCACCGCCAGCGCGCCCTTGCGCCAGCCGAGAATGGCGCCGGCGAGCATCACGCCGAGGGTCTGCAACGTGATCGGGACACCGCTGGATCCGATCGTGATCGTCCCGGGAAGTCCGAGCGCCGCGATGAGGGCCGCAAAAACTGCTGCTTGCGCGAGGTCGCGGACGGTCAGTCCGACCGCGTTCTTCCGCTTCTCACCCTCGGTGGGCGCGGTCAATTCTGATGTCACGGTGATACCTCGTGCTGTGGGACGCCGGATGCTGCATCCGGGGTACGTCAGCCCGAATGGATGCGATTTCGATGTTGCGATTCGGTGGTCATTCTACGGATCGGCGTGATAGCGGTTTCGCTCCCCGTCACCATTTAGACATAAGTCACGAATCGTCGCTAGTGTGGAGATATGCCCAAGGCGCTACCGGTCATCGACATTGCTTCGCCGATCTGCTGTGCCCCGGTGTCGGCGGCGCCGCTGACCGACGACGATGCCCTGGAGATCGCGCTGCGACTCAAGGCCCTGGCAGATCCGGTCCGGATCAAGATGATGTCGATCCTGCTCACCGCCGACAGTGGCGAGGCGTGCACCTCCGACCTGGCCGAGCTGCTCACGTTGTCGGAGGCGACGGTCAGCCACCACCTCGGGCAGCTCCGAAAGGCCGGAATGGTGCAGTCGGTGCGGCGCGGAATGAACGTCTTCCACGCCGCCCACCCGGATGCGCTCAACGCCCTGCGAGGTGTGCTCGATCCCGACTGCTGCCGCTGAGGTGAATCACTCGTCGGCGTTGTCCTCGTCGGGATGGCGGATGCTCCCGGCGAGCATCACTCCCAGTGCGAACCCCGCGATGGGGAACAGGAACGCCCAGGCGAATCCCACCTCGGGCAGGTGCCCGGTGTCACCCTCGATGAGCTTGGCATCGTGAGGCACCACCCACACGGTGAACAGAATCGCGGCGCCGGCCAGGGTGCATCCGCCGACGGCGGCGACACTCAACAGCTCGCTGCGGGTGGCGCGGCTTGTGGTGGCTGTAACCCGGATGATCGCCCAGCCGACCAGACCCGCACACAGCGCGAAGACCGGTGGTGTCAGCCAGATGAGCAGTGGGATGTCGAGGGTGAGGTCTGTGCCGCGCGGGACGTGGAGAGTCGATGCGTCGCCGGAGATGTCGTCGGGCGCGATGAAGTACCAGGCGATCATCGCGATCACCCCGACCCCGAACCCGAGGACCGCCGCACGCGCCCAGATCGGAAGCGGGAGTTGCTTGAGCATCGCTGCTGAGTCTGTCAGGTATCAGCTGCCGGGTCCGGCGAATCGTCGCGGTAGCGGCAGATCCGTTGCGCCGCTGAGCCCGTGATGAACCTCGTGCGGGCAGGTTGCGCGGTAGGTACATGCATGGTGCAGTCGACCTACATCTACGGGTAGGAGCTACTGATGGACGAGCGGGACTTCGGATCTCTGGCGGACATCGAGCAGCGTGTGCTCTGGCTCGCGACGTCGATGATTCACCACGCCAATCGGGTTCGACCGAACACGACGGGACTGAAGGTCGGGGGCCACCAGGCTTCGTGTGCCTCGATGGTGTCGATCATGACAGCGCTCTGGTTCGACCAGTTGCGTCCCGGAGATCGGGTTGCGGTCAAACCTCACGCCTCGCCCGTCCTGCACGCGATCAATTACCTGCTCGGCGAGCTCGACGAGTCGTACATGACTCGACTACGCGAGTTCGGTGGGCTGCAGAGCTACCCGAGTCGGACGAAAGACCCTGATCCAGTGGACTATTCGACCGGATCGGTCGGGATCGGCGCCACCGCACCCATCTGGGGAGCGGTGGCCAGGCGCTATGTGGAGACCACCTTCGGCAGTGCGGGCACGGGCCGGCAGTACTCGCTGGTCGGCGATGCCGAGCTGGACGAAGGCGCCGTGTGGGAAGCGATCCTCGATCCGTCGGTGGCCGAACTCGGCGAAGTCGTCTGGATCGTCGACCTCAATCGGCAGTCGCTGGACCGAGTGGTCCCGAACATCGCCGCCGACCGTCTGGAGAAGATGTTCGGTGCGGCCGGATGGCAGGTCATCACGGTCAAATTCGGTGCGCTGCTCGAGGATCTGTTCCATCGTCCCGGCGGGCAGGCGTTGCGCAGTCGCATCCTGCAGATGCCGAACCCGGAGTATCAGCGACTGCTGCGCTGCCAGGCCGACGAACTCCGTACGCGACTGCCCGGCGACGGTCCCGGAGCAGACGAGGTGGCCGAGCTGATCGCCGGACTCGACGATGGCACCCTCACCCGCGCGATCCGGAACCTCGGCGGCCACGACCTCGACGCATTGCGCAAGGCATACAGCACGATCGACGACACCCGCCCGACGATCATCATCGCCTACACGATCAAGGGCCACGCCCTCCCGACCGAAGGCCATCCGCAGAACCACTCATCGCTGCTGACCGTGCCTCAATACGAGGAACTCGGCGCCGGTTTGGGTATGGACCCGGCGAACCCCTGGGCCCGGTTCGACGAGACGACGGCCGCGGGCCTGCTGTGCGCGGAGACCGCTGCTGCGCTGCACCGCGACGACATCGCCCCGAGCGCGCCGCCACAGGTGCCCGCCGACTTCGGGCGGACACCGTCCGGCACGTCCACCACCCAGGCCGCGCTCGGACGTGCCCTGCTGGACCTCAGTCGTGAATCTCCCGACGCCGCACAGCGCGTGGTGACCGTGAGCCCCGATGTCAGTTCCACCACCAATCTTGCGGGATGGCTCAACAAGGTCGGCGTGTGGTCGCCGGCGCAGCGACGGAACTGGTTCGACGACGATTCCGAGACGATCATGCATTGGCGCGAACAACCCACCGGCCAGCACATGGAACTCGGTATCGCCGAGACGAACCTCGTCGGCCTGATGGGTGAACTCGGTGCCACCTGGAGTCGTTGGGGTGAACCGCTGTTCCCGATCGGCGTGATGTACGACCCGTTTGTGGAACGGGCACTCGAACCGTGGTCGTACGGAATCTACGCCGGTGGCCAGTCGATCCTGGTCGGTACACCGTCTGGCGTCACCCTGGCGGCTGAAGGTGGTGCGCACCAGTCGATCACGACACCGTCGATCGGGCTGGAGCAGCCGGGGTGTGTCAGCTATGAGCCGGCGTTCGCCGTCGACGTGGAGTGGATCCTGTTGTCCTGCATCGGACGTCTGGGCCGGCCGGGCGGCAGTTCGTCGTACCTGCGGTTGTCCACCCGCCCCGTCGATCAGCGACTCGCCGCGGTACCGACCGACCCGGCTGCCCGGGAACGTCGCCGCCGGCAGGTGGTGGCCGGTGCGTATACGGCCCGGCCGGTGTCGAATCCACGCGTCAGCTTGGTGGCGGTGGGCGCGATGCTCACCGAAACGCTCAGGGCGGCAGACCGACTCGCCGACCAGGACATCGCCGCGGAGGTGGTCTGCGTGACCAGTCCGGGGCTGCTCTTCGAAGCCCTGCAGGCCCGCCGCGGACACGGTGACGCGCCGACCTGGATTCTCGACCAGGTATTCCCGGCCGAGCGCCCCGCGCCGATCGTGTCAGTACTCGACGGACATCCCCACACTCTGGCGTTCTTGCAGACCATCAACCGGGTCCGCGGAATCTGCCTCGGCGTCAGCAGGTTCGGGCAGGTCGGCACACTCGACGACGTCTATCTCTACCACGGCATCGACACCGACAGCATCGTGCGTTCCGCCCTCGACCTGACGCAGTAGCCACCCGAAGATGGTGGGTCTTGGCGAGTAAGACCCCAGGTGGGCCTCACCAGAACCCACCACTTTCGGGGGTCGGGTCGGGTCAGTAGCGGGCTCCGCGCATCGGGGCCGGATCGTACAGCCCTGAATGGGTGGTCGAACCGATCTCGAGTTCGGCGGTCTTCGCCTCGGTGATGGCGGTGAACTGCTGCAGTGAGCCCCAGTCCCGGCCCCAGTCGTTCCGCAGGTACGACGGAACGATGGTGGGCCGCAACATGGCCTGGGTGATACCGAGCGGTCCGCCGGCGTCACCGGACATCCACGTCTGCGAGTTCTGACGGGTGGCCTGCGCGTCCGGCAGGATGCGCCACTTCGGCACCTCGATCACGCCGTACTTCACGGCCATCGGCTGCTGGCATGGGAACACCAACGCCGGCAGCCAGTCGATCATGACCGGATCCTTCTGACCGACAAGGTCGTTGAGGGTCTCCATCTTCGTGATGCGCGGCGGGGTGAATGCCAGCCACTGATCCGGTGCGCCGGCGGTGTCCGACGCGATCACCCGCACCAGCGAGGCCCCGGTCGGGGCGTCGCTGAGTGGGAATCGCAGATTCCGCCAGATCGGCGGCTCGCCGATGTCGATGGGGCTCAGCTGGCCCAGGGGCTCAACGGTGTTGCCCGGTCCGGGACGGCCGAACTCGACAACGAGTTTCTGGCCGGGCTGCGGGATCCCGTCACCGTCGACCGCTTGGATGCGCCCGGACGCCGACAACGTCAGCAGCGGGGCTGCGGAGTTCGCCTCGGGCATCTGGTACCAGGCCGACGTCGCCGAACCGCCGGAAGAACCGTAGCTGCCGAGCACCGGGGTGTTGGCCGGGTTGAGACCGAACGGCAGACGCGCCGTCGAGCCGTTCACACCGAGAGCTCCCTGGCCGCCGCCGGTTCCGGTCTCGTCGGTTTCGTCGGTTTCGTCGGAACCGGCTCCGGTCTGCGCGGTGTTCTGCGCGGTGGTGGCCTCGGTGGATTCCGTGGCGTCCACGGACAAGTCGTTGGGCACACCGTTCGGAGTGAAGCCGGTCACGTCGGTGCCGGCGAGTGCTTCGCCCGGGGTCAGGTCGACCTGGCCCTCGACCGTTGCCGGCTGTAGCAGCCCGAGGTTCGGATCTGGTTCCACGAGAACATCATTGGCCAATGCGCAGGTATCACCTTGCAGGGCAGCGAGGTTCGAGTTGAGCCAGGACCAACTGTCGCGCTGTTCGTAGGCCGCCTTGACAAACGAGAGCAGCATGAACAGCACCACCAGGCCGGAGATGACGGGCATGGGGGAGAACGCGAATCGGTGCCAGAACCGCGAGCCCTCGGTGCGCTGTTCGGCACCGACGTAGTCGTCCCGGAAGTGCTGATACAAACCGACGAGTGTGGTGGCGACAGCGATCACCAGGATGATCCAGGTGACCTTGATCCCGGCGATGGCCGGAGGCTGATCCCACCACGGGATGCCGTAGCTCGCCACGAACCACCAGCCGTTGGTGCCGGCGAACGACAGTGCGGCCACATAGAGAACAGCAGCCGCGAAGAACGTGCGATTTCGCCTGCGCCGCAAGATGGCCGGAGCCATCATCGCTCCGGCTGCCGCGGCGAGGGCGGCGCCGATACCCGCGTAGACACCGAGGTGGTGTGTCCACTTGGTGGGGGTGAAGGCGAGGAAGAACATGAAGCCGAAGACGCCGGCCACCAGACGCCAGGTGGGGCCCTTCGGGATACCCATCGGTGTGCGGCGGCGCAGCAGCATCAGCAGGACGACCACCAGGCACAGGAATGCCATCAGGATGCCGAAGCGGCGCGACAGGGTGCCATCCGCCGTCGGCAGCATCAGGTAGTAGTACCGAACCGGTTCCTGCCACCACTCGAGTGTCGGACCCACCTCCGAGGCAACCGTCGACGACGTCAGGATCGTGGCCAGGGTTTGGTCGGCAAAGATGTTGTACAGCACCGCGGTACCGGCCGCCAGGATCGGCATGAGCAACGGCAGCAGCCCGTCACGGCCACGTCGGGCCATGATGCGGCGGAGCAACGGCCGGATACCGGCGAGCAGCAGGGCCACGGCCATCAGGCCGCCGGGTGCCAGTGCCAGCGTGAACGAGGCGATGATCGCCGCGACCGCCAGCGGCAGTAATCGGCCGGTCGCGATGGAGCGGTCCACTGAACACCAGGTCAGCAGCGCGCCGACCGCCAGAGCCGGCTCCGGGCGCAGGCCGTTGTTGAACGGCATCCAGATCGCGAGGAACACAAACAGCGCCGACCACAGGGCCGGGGTCGAATTGCGGACCGTGCGGCCCAGACGTGGGATCACCTCGCGGGAGATCAACCACCAGCCGAGCAGTCCGAGCAGGAAGGCGGGCAGTCGCATCCACGGGGCCGATAGACTCACGTTGGTCATGGCCGAGATCACCTGGTAGTGCCATCCGAAAGGATCTTGTGGCACACCGTAATAGCGGTAGTAATTGTCGACGTACCCGGCTTCACCGGCGATGCGTCCGACGGTGAAGTTGTAACCGTCGTCTGAGGTGTTGGAGCCCATCAGCCACCACAGGCCGAGGATCGCGAACACCACCACGTCCGAGATCCGGATCGTCCACCACCGGGCCGGGAGGAACCGGGTGTGCCCGCGGCCGTCGCGCGCATCGAGCAGCGCCAGGGCGATCAGGGACACCACGGTCATCACGATGCCGATGACCATCGCGGCGAACTTCAGGTTGGTCGGGGTGGTGACGAACCGGGTGTCGATGGTGGCCGAGAAGGCCATTCCCTCGGGCGATGCGCCGTCGGGCAACTCGGTGAACACACCGACGATCTGGGGTCGCAGGTTCGGGTCGGGGACATCGAACGAGAGCTGACCTTCGGTGCCGCCGTCGACGATGTCGCCGTAGGCCCGTTCCCCGTCGGCGTTGAAATTGATCCGGCAATCCGGATTGGCCTGGGCCACAGCACGATCTGCGGTCAGCAAGACCACGTCACGGTCGGTGACGGTGATGCTGTCGGAGGTGGCCCGGATGAACAGGCCTCGCGACGTCGCGTCCTGACCGCCGACCGGCAGTGTCGAGAGCAAGACGCCGCCACGGGACGGGAGTTCCGCGGCCGACGTACAGGGCACGGACACCCGCACGTCGGTCGGCACGAACGACACCAGAGGTGCCGCCACATTGACGACTTGGTTGTCCTGCGGCCAGTTGAGCTGGGCGGTGGTCTGATTCACCGGCATCAGCGGACTGAGGCAGGCGAGGAGGAAACCGATGAGACCGGTGACCACCGCAACTATTTTGACGTTCCGGTACCCGGGGCCGGCAAATCTGCTCACTGACCCGTTTTTACTGATGATGCTCGTCTTTTCACTCATTTTCTTGCGGCACCACTCTCAGCGGACCGGTGCGCGACCAGCCCCATTTCGTTTCGGTACCGGTCACGATGTTTGCTTCCGGAGCGTCGGGCACCAGCGGGGTCAGGATCTCCAGCGAACCCCACGAGCGATACCAGTCGTCATCGAGGTAGGTCGCGACGGTGTTGGCGCTCGTGACGGATTCACTGACACCGAGCACGCCGCCGTCTTCGGCTGCCTGCCAGGTCTTCGACTGTGACACCGCCGTGGTGCGGTCCGGCAGGATCCGCCACTCGGGGATCTCCGCGACCCCGTTTGTGATGGCAAACGGCCGCTGGCACGGGAATTGGCTCGCCACGCTGAAGTCGATCAGGGTCGGATCCTGCGAGCCGACGACCTCTTGCAACGTCTCCAGCTGCGGTGCGCGTGGCGGGGTGATGGCCAGCCACTGTTTCAGGTTGACGTTGTTGTCCTTGGCGATGATCCGCATGCCGGTGGCCTGGGTGGGCACCTGGTCCATCGGGATCACGAGGTTGCGCCAGGACCTGTTCGGCTTGTCCGGCCCGGGATCGATGGGACGGATCTGCGGTCCGACGTCGGTGAAGGTGCCGTCGGCTTCGGCGATACCGAATTGGATCATCAGCTGCTGCCCGAAGGTCATGACGCCTTCTTCGTTCAGGGTGAGGACGGGCCCGGCGGCGCTGAAGGCGAGGATCGGGGAGGCATCACGGTCCGGCAGCTCGTACCAGTCGGTCATCAAAGTGGCTTCGCCCGAGTCGTATCCGTAACTACCGAGTACCGGCGTGGTGGCCGGGTCCAGTCCGAACGGAAGAGCGACGGTTGAGCCGTTGACCGTCTCGGGCCCGTAACCACCGGCGATGCCGGCCCCGGATCCGACGACCACGAAGGGCTTGTTGAAGCTCGCCGACACATTCATCTGACCGGGACGGGCGGAATCGGCTTCGGGGGTGAGACTCTCGGCCACGCCGTTCGGGGTGAAACCGACCGGGTTCTCACCGGCGAGGGCATCGGAGACCGAGACGTCACCGGCCGGTGTCAGCATGCCCTTGTTGGGGTCCTGCTCGACCAGTACGGCGTCGGCCATCGCGCAGGTGTTGCCGGTGAGCGTGGCGAGGTTGGCGTCGAGGACCGTGTACGCCGGGTACCGGGAGAGCGCGGCTTTCGCGAAGACCGCCAGCATGCAGATCACCATGAATCCGGCGATCAACGCGATGGGGGAGGAGGCGATGTTGAGCCGGCGACGGTCGGACTTGTCTGCCTTTTCATCAGTGCCGGTATGGACGAGGCCCTTGTTCTTGACGAAGTCGAGGCGCAGGTGCTGCCAGACGGCAACCGCAGCAGCGACCACGGCGAGGACGAGGAAGATCGTGGAGACCTCACGGCCGGCCAGGACAGGCGCCTTGTCGAACCAGGAGATGCCGAAGTCGTACGCGAACGGCCAGGAGTTGTCGCCGGCCATCGCAGCTGCGAGGGCGAACATCAGCCCGGCGATGAACACCGACAGATTGCGGGTGGATCGGGCGGCCGACTGTGCGACGGCGATGGTCGCGGTGGCGGCCAGCGCGGCGGCGAACCCGGCAAAGATGCCGAAGTGGATCGTCCACTTGGTCGGGGTGAACATCAGCAACAGCAGTGTGATCAGCGTGGCGCCGAGGACGCGCCACACCGGGCCGGGATCGACGGCCCGAATCTTGTTGCGTCGCAACATCACCGCCAGTGTCACAAACACCGAGGCCAGCAGCAGGAGCAGCGGGACCCGGCGGGTCAGCGCGCCATCCGGTGTGGTGACGGTGATGAAGTAGTAGCGCAGGTACTCCTGCCACCACGAGATCGTGGGGCCGACGATGTAGCGGGTCCGGACCGCGTCGAAGACGGTTGCCAGCGTCTGGTCGCGGAACACCACGAGCACGACAAGGGAGGCGGCGGCCGCGGACGGTGCCGCCAAGGCCGCCAGGTTCAGCCACCGGCTGCGTGTTGTGACCGCCGATTCCCGACTGCGTTCGATCACGATTCGCAGCATCGGACGGGCGCCGACGATCAGGACGGCGATTGCGATGACACCCTGCGGTGCCACGGCCAGCGTCAGACCGGCGACCATCGCGGCCGCGGCAGCCGGGAACAGGCGTCGGGTGGCGATGGCCTGTTCGACGGCCCACCAGGTGAGCAGTGAACCGAGAATGACGATCGACTCGCTCCGCAACCCGCTGGCGAAGGGCATCCAGAACGCGGTGAACACGGCCGCTGCAGCCCAGACGGCCCAGGCGCTGCGGCGTACGCCGGCGCCCAGCCGCGGCAGGAGAACCCGCGAGAGGATGAACCAGGACGCCAGACCGGCCAGCAGGGACGGGATCCGCATCCACACACCCGACGTCGACACCTCCGACCAGGCGGCGAGGAACGAGTAGTACCAGTCGAACGGGGCTTCCGCGATTCCGTAGAAGCGGTAGTAGTTGGCCAGGTATCCGGCCGATTCCGACACCCGGCCCATGTTGAGGATGTATCCGTCGTCGGGGGTTCCGGCGCCGAGGAAGTGCCAGATCAGCAGGACCGCGGTCACCGCGAGGTCGGTGGCGCGCGGGCGCAGCAACTGCTTCCAGGAACGTCTCCCGAAGTTGCGGTGGTAGCCGTCGATGCGGTCGAGCAGCACCAGGCAGACCAGCGAGACCGCGATGGCGATCACACCGAGGGCCACGACAAGGGACTTGATCAGTGTTGGCGAGTTGTCGAAGCGGGTGTCGACGGTGGTGGTGACCGACAGTCCCTGTGCGGCAGCCGCTTCCACGTCAGATGTCGACAGGCCGGTGAACACCCCGTCGAACTGCGGGCGCGAGTCGATGCCGAGCAGACCGGCGGGGCCGAGCCCGACGAACTCGGCGCCGGCGCCGCTCGGAGTCGACCAGATGTGGAGTTCGCGGCATTGCGGGCTGCCGATGTCGGTGCGCGAGGCGCTCGTCGCGAGTTCGTTGCGGAACACGACCGTCACGGCGTTCGCCGACGCGTTGACCACCAGGGCGTTCTGGTTGTACCGCTCGGCCCCGGCCGGCATGGTCGCCAGGACCAGCCCGCCGGCCTCCGGAAGCGTCCCGATCAGTGAGCAGGGGATGGTCGCGTCGAAAGCCTGCGGCGTCTGCGCGATCAGCGGCGCGGTGACCGATGCGGTCTCCGAAGAAAGCTGCTGGCCGGTGGGCCATTCGATCGTCGACGTGGACTGCTTGACGGGCAGCAAGGGTGAGATCGCACAGAACACGATCCCCACCAGACCGGCCACGATCGCGACCAGGCGGACTGTCCCCGCACTGGGGATGTGAGAGGACACAGGCACGAGAGACGATGGTATTGCACCGACCTGAGAGCCAGAACCGGCCCCGAACGAGCGGTCGTCCGGTGCTGGTCTCATCAGTACCGGATCGGTGCCGGGCTCCACAGACCCGACCGCGTCGCGGTTCCCAGGTCCAGCTCGGCCACCACAGCGGGTTCACCGAACGGCTGGTACCGCACCAGCGAACCCCAGTCCCGGCCGATGTCGCCCTCGAGGTACGACGGCACCGTGGTCTTGTCCAGTGCGACCTCGATCCAGCCCAGCGGTCCGCCACCGAACGCGTCGGACCAGGCGCCGACCGCAGCAGACAGATCGGCACCCGGCGCGATCCGCCACTTCGGGATCTCGGCGACGCCGTACTCGTGGCCGAACGGACGCTGGCAGGGAAAGGCCAGGCCGTTGGTCCAGTCGATCTGCACCGGATCGGTGCTGCCGACCATGGTCTGCAGGGTTTGCAGGTGCGGGGTCCGGGGCGGGGTCACCGCGATGAAGCTGTCCTGCGCGAGGTTCTCGTCCTTGGCCACGATCCGGATCGCCGTGGTCTCGGCAGGGAACGAACTGCGGTAGGTGCGCAGGTCACGCCACGACGGGCGGGGGCCCGGATCGATCATGTCGACCTCACCGGCCACCTCGTAGTCGGTGTCCGTGGTGCCGGAGCCGGTGGAGTACTCCATCTTGAAGTGCTCGATGTCGAACTGACCGGCCACCGCGATGGTCACCAGCGGGGTGTCGGCGCTGCGCGGTGGCAGTCGGTACCAGGACGAGGTCAGATACGACGGGAACTGGTCGTTTTGCGAGTGGCTGCCGAGGACCGGGGTCTTCATCGGGTCGAGCCCGAACGGCAACTTCGCGGTGCTGCCGTTGATCCCGGCCTCGTCCGCTTCGCCGCCGCCGGTTCCGCCGGCGTTGGAGTTGAGGACATCCGGCGACGCCGCGACATTGCCGCCGAGGACGCCGAGGCTGCCCGCGCTGGCAGTTGAGTTGAGCGTCAGCGGCAGGCCGTTGGGCGTGAAACCTGATGTCGCCGGGGGTACCGAGCCGGGGGCCTGGGTTCCGTAGAGACCCCCGACGATGTTGCCGTCGACGGGCTCGAGCAGATCCGCAGAGGGATCGGGTTCCACGAGGACCTTGTCGGCCATCGCGCAGACGTCACCTCTCAGTGCGTCGACGTTCGACGACGGGACCGAGAACGACCCGCTCTGTTTCACCCCGGAGGCGACGGACGTGACCATCAGGAAGACGACGACGAACACACCCGCGACGGCCAGCGGAGAGGCAGCGAGGGTGCCCACCCACCGTCGGCGGGGTTTGGTGGTGTCCGTGGTGCCTGTCTCCGATTCCCGGAACGGTTCACGGAAGTGGAACCAGAAGGCGGCCACGAGCGCCAGCACGCACAGGTACAGCATCAGGCTGCCGAGTGCGACGCCGATGCGGACGGGCAGTGCGCCCCACGGCATACCCCAGTTGGAGACGTAGAAGGACGCGTTGGGTGCGGTGAACGACAGACCGGTGATGAACAGGACCAGTGCGATGAACAGCATCCGGTTGCGCCGGGCATGCATGGCCTCGGAGCTCACGGCGATGGCGGCGATGGCAGCCAGCGCCGCGGCCAGACCCGCGAACACACCGAACTGATGCGTCCACTTGGTGGGGGTGAACATCAGGAAGATCAGCGACGCGAACGTGATGCCGACGATGCGCCGCGACGGCCCCAGCGCGGTGCCGGGGATCCGGCTCTTGCGGATCAGCATCGCTCCCGAGACCACGAGGCCGACGAGCATCGAGAGCACGGCGAACCGTCGCCCGACCGAACCGTTGGCCGAGAACTCGAACAAGGCGGTGTAGCGGTCGAACTCGTTGAACCACTTCAGCGATGGGCCCAGCGCGGTCTTCATGCTGGTCGACTGGGTGAAGGCCGCCAGCGTGAGGTCGGAGAAGACCACGAAGATCACCGAGACCCCCGCGGCGCCCACCGGGGCGAGCATCGCGAGGTAGCTCCGGAATCCGCCTCCGATCACCTTGGCCCGCTTGATGAGGGCCATCACCATCGGCCGGGCGCCGGCGATCAACGCGGCGACGGCCATCAGACCGGTCGGGCCGGCAGCGAGACTGAAAGCACCGATGGTGCAGGCCACGGCGGCCGGCAGTATTCGTCCGGTGGCGATGGCACGTTCGACGGAACACCAGGTGAGCAGGGCTCCCAGGCAGATGATCGGTTCGGGCCGCAGACCGTTGTTGAACGGGAACCACGACGCCATGAATACAAACGCCGCGGTCCAGCCGACGATGGGCTTGGTGATGGCCGCGCGTCCGAGCCGAGGCAGGACCTCGTGAGAGATGATGAGCCACACCAGGATTCCGCAGACCAAGGCGGGCAGACGCATCCACGGACTGGCAGTGGTGACGTGCGCGAGCCAGCCGAAGATCTGGTAATACCAGCCGAACGGCGCCTCGGGCGCGCCGTACCAGCGGTAGTAGTTGGCGGTGTAGCCCGCGTCGTCGGCGACCCGCGACATGGTCAGTATGTAGCCGTCGTCGGAGGTGTTGATGCCGACGATGTGCCAGATCACCAGTCCGCCGATGACCACGGCATCCCGGGCGTTGAAACGCCACCAGTTCTGTGGCAGGAATCGCCGGTGTTTGCGGCCGTCGGTTCCGTCGAGGACGGCGAGTGCGCCGAGCGAGATCACCGTCAGCACCACGCCGACCGTGATGGCCATCCACTTCAGCACGGTGGGGGCCGTGGTGTAGCGGTCGTCGATGGTGGCGTGCGCCGTCAGTTCGGGCTGGGTATCGGCGGCACCGGTGAGGTCGGTGTAGATGCCGGTCAGCTGGGGGCGTTGGTCGCCGTCGGTGATTTCCCCGAACAGCGGATCGCCATCGCCGTCGGTCATGCCGACGAACTCGGCCCGCACCGACTCATAGGTCGCAGTGACGTCGATGCGCTGGCAGTCCTGCGATCGGATCTGCGCGAGTGTCGCGTAGGCGACCGGGGTGTTGCGGACCACGACCTCGACGACCTGGCGGTCCAGCGCGTCGGTGGCCTGCCCGGCCTTACGGATGAACAGGCCCCGGGCGACGGCCTTCTCGGCGTCCTTCGGGAGCGTCGAGACCAGGACGGTCTGACCCTCTTGGGTCAGTTCGTCGATGGCCGAGCAGGGCACCGAGATCTGGAGATCGACGGGGACATAAGACACCAGCGGAGCCAGGACCGACTGCAGCTTGTTCTGCTGCGGCCAGTTCAGGTCGGCGGTCGTCTGGCTGACCGGGAGCAGCGGCGTGAGCAGCGCAAGAAAGATTCCCGCGAGACCCGCGACGATCGCGGTGAGCTTCGCGATGCGAACCCGGTCTCGGCTCGAGGTGCCGACAGACGGCGGCGTGTTGTCTTTGTCGGCGGCATCTGGCACAAGGTCAGATGCTATCGGTCGGCGTGTGTCGGATTGACCGGCGGTCGCGTGGCGCGCAATACACTTCACACAATGAGTGAGAAAGTGGGCGCGATGACCGAAAAGCTGCCTGTTCTGTTGCTGAACGGACCGAATCTCAACACGCTCGGGACCCGGCAGCCGGAGATCTACGGTTCCGACTCCCTGGACGACGTGGTGGCGCTCGCGACCGCGACCGCCGCCGAGTACGGCTTTGCCGTCGATGCCCGGCAGACGAACCACGAGGGCGAGATGCTCGAGTGGATACAGCAGTCCCGCGGACAGATCAGCGGGATCGTGATCAATCCGGCCGCCTGGACCCACACCTCCATCGCACTGCGCGATGCCCTGGTGATCCCCGAGGTGCCGGTGATCGAGGTCCACATCAGCAACGTGCACGCCCGCGAAGAATTCCGGCACACATCGTATGTGTCGCCGATCGCTTCTGGCGTGATCGCGGGCCTCGGAATTCGGGGCTATGAGTTCGCGATCCGGCGGATCGTCGACCTGGTCGGTGAAGGCTCCGGGTCTGCCGCTTGACGGACACTGTGGCGAGGGTCACAGGGGGTGGCGCAGAATGGTGTCAACTGGGGGGGAAGTAAGTGGAACTGGACATGTTCCACCAGTTCAGGTGCCCCGGACACGCCGCGCGGGAAGGTAGTAGCGAGCTCCTCGGTTATGATCCAGCAGAGTCTTTGCGCCCATCCGGGCGCCGAATATGTATGGAGTTGTGCCGGGCCGTGATGTGAGCGCGGTAGTTTCGCGTTTGGCTCCGAGTTATCGGGGCCGGCGTTTCTGGGTTGTCTAGGTGTGTGGAGGTTCTATGCGGGAGTTTTGCGTATGACGCTCCGCGATGACCGCCGACCCATCACCGCCGACCCGAAGGGCGGCGCGTTGGACGCCGCAGATGTCGACTCCGCAACGTTCGATTCGGCCGAGTTCGACACTTATGAATCAGAACTCGTACAAACCGGATTCCGGGCATTCGCCACCCGGGTCAACCGTTATCTCGCCAGACCGCGTTGGTGGCTCGAAGTCCTCATCCTCGGTGGCCTGTACGCAGTTTATTCTTTGATCCGCAACAGTGTCGGGGACGTGGCCGATCAGGCCTACCGCAACGCAAATCACATTCTCCGCTTCGAGGATGCCTGGCACATGGCGCTCGAGCGGCCATTGAATGAACTTGTCCACACCACGGGGTGGCTGGCCAACCTCGTTGCCCTGCAATACGCGACCCTGCACTTCTGGGTCACCCCGGCCGTCCTGATCTGGCTGATGTTCCGCCGTAAGCAGTATTACCGCAAGGTCAGTGGGGTACTGGTCCTCACGACAGGCCTGGCGCTGATCGGCTTCTACTGCATGCCCACCGCGCCGCCGCGACTGCTCGCCGACGAGGGTTTTGTCGACGTCATGGCGCAGACCGCGTCGTGGGGTTGGTGGCCTGCGTCCGGCGCACCCGGAAGCGATGCGATCTCCAATCAGTTCGCGGCCATGCCGTCATTGCACTGCGCTTGGGCGACCTGGTGTGGAGTGGTGCTGTTCTTCTTGGCGAAGTGGAAGTGGCTGCGGATTGTCGGCCTGCTCTACCCGCTCACCACGTACTTCGTGGTGATGGGTTCGGGTAACCACTTCATCCTCGACGTGGTCGCCGGCGTCGGACTGTTGGCCGTCGCCGCCCTGATCATTTACGCACCCGCTCTCCTACGTTGGTGGCGCCGCCGATCGGCGGCCACGCCGACCAGGGCCGGAGTGCCGCTCGGATGAGTCTTCCGGTGGCCAAGCCACTGTGGCGTTGGCGGCCTCTCTTGCCGATGGCGTTGGCAGTGGTGGCAATCGTGTCGCTATGGCTTGCGCATCCGACGGTGGGCGATCTGCAGGCGGCCATCGCCCGCGAAGAGGCGGCTCGATCGGGTGTCGGACTCGGCTATTGGTTTGGTTGGTACGGCGGCGTGTCCCCGGGCAGCTATTCACTCATCGTCCCGGCGCTGTCGACGGTCACCGGATCGTTGCTACTGCTGTGTCTGGCAACCGCGGCGATCGTCGGGCTGTCGATTCCGTTGTCCAAAGGTGCCACCCACCCCACGGTGTTGATGTGGGCGATCACCGCGGCGGCCGTCCTCAACATGTTGTCGGGACGGGTCGCGTTCTCGGTGGGCGCCGCGATCGCGTTGGCCTCGATTGTTGCGCTCAAGCGAAACCTTCTGCCGCTCACGGCCATCGGACTGCTGGTCGCCGGTCTGGCGAGTCCACTGGCACCTGCGTTTGTGGGCTTGGCGGCGTTGCCGTTCGCCTTCGGGAAAGACGCCCGCGCACGCAAGGCATGGTGGGTACTCGGCGGTGGCGCACTCGGCGTCGGTGTCCCGTTTGTCATGTTTGGTGCCCCTGGCGCGCAGGGTTTCCCGGTCACCACGTTGTTCTGGGTGTTGGCGATCGCAGCCGGCGCCGCATTCGCACTGACGATCCCCCCTGCCCGATGGATCGTGCCGTTGTCGACCGGCGTGGCAATCCTCATGTTCCTCGTGCCGACGGGCATCGGTTCCAACCTGAGCCGGTTCTTCTGCCTGGTGCTGCCGTGCATCTGCCTGTTCTATTCGAAGAAGTCGTTGAAGTTCCTGGCGATCGCCCTGGCGCCGGCAGTGGTATATGCGGTGTTCGTGGCGTCCGCGGATCAGGTGGTCGGTGCGGATTCCGGACAGAGCGAAACCTCGTACACCCCGCTGCAGAGCCTACTGCTCACGCAACCGGAGATCGAGAATCATCGAGTTGAACTCGTCGATGCCCAAACGCACGCGGGCGCACACAAACTCGGTCTCGACATCAAACTCGCACGCGGTTGGGAGAACCAATCCGATTCCCGGTACAACCCAATCTTCTATGAGAAAGATGCGTTGACGCCGGAGTCGTACCGGCAATGGCTGGCCGAGAACGCAGTGGCGTTTGTTGCCGTCTCCGCCGAACCGTTGCGGCAGTTGAAGAACGAGGCCGCGCTCGTCAAGGACGGTCTCCCATATCTGGACCGGATGTGGGGCAATGACGACTGGACCCTCTATCGCGTCGAGGATCCGCAACCGATCGTGCCGCTACCGCTCACCATCGTCGATTCGTCGCCCTCCAAGCTCATCCTGAACGTGCCGAACGCACAGCCACATCCGATGCAGTTGCGCTACAACAAGTACCTGGTCGCGCGAAGTACCGTCGACGAGTCGGTGTTCGCGTGCATCCAGGAGACCGAGGACGGCTGGATCGCTCTCCAGGCAATGGTGCCCGGTGAGTACACCCTCGAAGGCCTGCTGTCGGTCCGAGGTGTGGTCGGTGCCCAACCCGACGGCTGCGGCGAATCCTGATCCCCACCCCCACCCCCCACCACCCGTCGAGCGTGCCTCTATCGCCATCCACCGGGCCGTAAACGGCTACAGATGTTGGGCTTTGGCACGTTCGGCGATCAGAAGGGCACGGTCGACGGCAGATGGGGCACGGTCGATGACGGGTGCGTGTTAGTTACGGACGACCAACACAAACGGGCCGATGTTGGTGACCGTGAACCTCGGGTCGTCGAATACGTTGGGGTTGAACGTCACCGTGTATCGCCGGACGTTGGGGTCGTTGGGGTAGACGTCCTCGGCCAGGCGCAGTGCGTAGCCTTCTGCGCTGTACCGGAACAGGAAGACCGTCGGCGGACGCCACGGTGAGGAGTCCAACTGCTCGATCAGGCTGTCGGACGTCTCGGCTTCTGACCACGTCTCGATCGCTGCAGCACGTTTGTCGAACTCAGCCAACGGGTTTGCGTAGTGCGACGTCAGACCTTGGAATCCCAGGTAGGGGTAGATCGACAAGAATCCGTAGTCGGCGGTCAGCACCACGGTGTCGGACTGGGGTCGGCCGGTCTGGTCACCGATGACGTCGTTGATCTCCGGGAAATACGCCTGCGCGCCGGGCGGCCGTTGATCGGCGCGTTCCCCGTAGCCGTCGGTGTCGGTGTAAGCGACGGTGATCTCGGCGGCGAGGTGATTCGGGATGCTCTGTCCCACAGCGATTGCGGCGAGTGCGGCCAGAACTGCGATCGCGGTGCGCACGTCGCCGAAGCGGCGGACCGCGTACCCGGCCAGTTCGGCGAAGCCGTAGACCCCGGCCACTCCCAGGACCACGGCGAGTACCGGCTCCATACGGAACGAGAGCAGGGTGGTGCCGGCCGCGGTCAGCGCCATCGACAGCAGACAGAACAGATAGATGGCAAAGACGGTGATGCCGTAGGTCAGCGCGACGGTGCGGGTGCGGAACCGCAGGACGATCCAGATCAAGCCGACCATCGTCAGGGCACCGATCAGCGACCAATGCAGCATCGGCGTCGGCAGCACTGCGCCGGAGCCCGGCAGATAGTGCTCGGCGGTGCCACCGGAGGCGGGCTTGTTCCCGAGTCGATCAATCAGGTACGGCGCCCAGACGATCAAGGCGACCAGGCCGGCGATGAACCCCATCGCCACGAGGCGCAGCCCGTGGTCGCGGGCGGCGTGCCATCGCGATGATCGGACCTCGCTCGGCGGAGTTGTCTTGTTGGACTGCTGATACCAGGCCGCCGCCGTCAGGTAGACCGCCATCAGGACCGTGGTCATGGCGAACAGGCCGGTGTAGAGCGTGTAGAAAGTGGCGCTCAGGCCGAGAAAGAGACCACCGGCCAGGATCGCCGGTCGACTGCCGGACCGCAGGCCGTGCAGGATCGTGATCAGTATCGGTGCGCCGATGATCACCAGGACTGCGGCATAGGGTTCGGGGCTGACGTACATCAACGTCAGAACCGTTGAAGCCAGGGTGACCGCGATCGCCCGATCGGTGCGGATCATGCGCTGCCACAACGCCATCGCGATTGCTGCGGCCACCGCGATCGAGATGATCGCCCACGGCTTGAACGCTTCCCAGCCGGGTTGCCCGGTGAGACTGGCGTAGCGCCCGCCGAGCCAGAACCAGCCGGCCGGATAGTACGGCGGCAGGTCGGCGTACGTCATGTCCGCGAGATGTGGGCTGTCGGTCAGCCGGGTGAGATATTCGGTCCGGAACTGTTGATCGACCGAGATCCCGAACAGGTAGAGCCTGGTGGCACCCAGCGGCATCGCGAGGGTGACCGCCGCAAACGCTGAGATACCCACCCACGACAGGGGTTTGACCAACCGGCCGGCTTTGCCGGACCGCGAGAGCACCACCGCGATCAGCAAGATGACGATCGCCGCCACCTGGCCGGTGGTGGTGAGTGCGGTCGCGACGTTCGACGAGTTGAACGCCGGCCAGTCGACCTTGGAGATCGCTGCCAGTCCCGCGCCCGAGACCACCAGGGCCACGATGGCCGCGCCGATCAGATCCCCTATCGATGACAGATGGGTCCGCATCATCGGCTCAGATGGGGAGTTTGCGGAATATCGGACGCGGGATGTGGCGCAGGATGATCATCACAAAGCGGAAAGGTCCCGGTGCCCAGACCAATTCCTTGCCCTTGTCGGCGGAGGTCACGGCCAGTTTGGCCACGTCTTCCTTGTTGACCGTCAGTGGCGCTTCCTTGACATGGGCCGACAGCCGGGTGCGGACCATGCCCGGGCGGATGACGAGGACGCGAATGTTGTGCTCGCGCAGCGCCTCGCCGAGTCCGAGGTAGAAGCCGTCGAGGCCGGCCTTGGTGGAGCCGTACACAAAGTTGCTGCGCCGCACGCGCTCTCCGGCCACCGAGCTCATCGCGATGATCTGGCCGTGGCCCTGCTCGCGCATCTTCTGGCCGAGCAGCACGCCGACGGAGACCGCGGCGGTGTAGTTGATGTTCGCGGTGAACACGGCCTTGCGCTGGTCTTGCCAGACTTCTTCATCGACACCCTGGACCCCGAACGCGACGATGGCGACATCGATGTCGCCGCCGGCGAATGCCTGATCGATGACGGCCGGGTGGGTGTCGGGCGTGAGGGCGTCGAAGTCGATGCGCTCGACCGACGACGCGCCGGCCGCTTTCATGGTCTCCACGGCCGCCTCTCCGGCGGGGTCGCCGGGCATGGTGGCCAGGACCACCCGCATCGGGCCCTTCTTGAGGTACTCCGCGGTGATGGCCAGCCCGATCTCGGAGCTACCGCCGAGAACGAGCACGGACTTGGGTACGCCTACGGCGTTGATCATGAGTGTTCCTTCACTGGGGGTTGAAAGTGTTTGTGGCTCAGGCCAGTTCGAGGCGGCGAGCCATGTCCGAGATGAACACCCCGGTGGGATCGATCCGGCGCCGGGTGGCGATCCACGAATCGATCTGGGGGTACATGGCGTGGAAGTTCTGTGCCGATGTACGCGAATCCTTGGCCGTGTACAGGCGTCCTCCCATGGCCATCACCCGGCGGTCGAGTTCGTTCAGGTACTCGCCGAGCCCGTGCTTCACCGGGAAGTCGAGGCAGACGTTCCAGCCGCGGAACGGGAAGCTCAGCGGAGCCTGGTTGCCCTCACCGAACAGCTTGATCACGTTGAGGAAGCTGACGTGACCCGAGGCCTGGATATCGGCGATGATCGATTTGAATTCATCCTCATTGCCGGTGGGCACGATGAATTGATATTGCGTGAATCCGCCGGTGCGTCCGTAGGCGCGATTCCATTCACCGAAGATATCTAGAATGTGGTAGAACTGCGCCAAATTCTTGACCTGACCGGTTTTGTTCGACCCCATCCGGTAGTAGGCCTCGCCGACTATCGAGAAGTCGAACTTGTTGGCCAGGCCGTTCGGGAAGATGTCCGGGAACGTCACCAGCGGCTTGCCGTTGAACTTCAGCGGATCCTTCTGCAGCTTGGCCGGCAGTTGGTCCAAGGTGGCGAGGTTGCCGCGGCTGAATGACCCGCGCCCGAGCTTCGGTGGCTTGCTGATCGAGTCGAACCAGCCCGATGCGTATTCGTAGCCGTCTTCGAAGCCGTCTTCGAGGTGCAGCGCGATGGTCTCGTCGAGGCTCGCCGTGGTGGCGGTGTCGGCGATGAAGTAGGCACTCTCGGTGCGTTTCATCTGCACTTTCGCCCGGAGGATGATGCCGGTCAGGCCGATGCCCGCGACCGTGGCCCAGAAGAGTTCACCCTGGGGATCGTCGGAGCTTCCGGACGGTGTCAGGGTGAGGATGCGACCGTCGGCGACCAGCAGCGTGATCTCGACCACGTGCTGGCCGAAACTGCCGGCGCTGTGGTGGTTCTTGCCGTGGATGTCGTGGGCGATGGCGCCGCCGATGGTGACCTGGCGGGTGCCCGGCAACACCGGAACCCACAGGCCGAAGGGCAGGGCCACGGCCATGAGGTCGTCGAGCGAGACGCCGGCGTCGAGGTCGACGATCCCGGTGGTGTCGTCGATCGAGTGGATGCGCTTGAGCTGCGTCATGTCGATGGTCAGGCCACCGATGTTCTGCGCGGACTCGTTGTACGAACGTCCCAGACCGCGCGCGATGACGCCGCGACGCAGGTAGGACGGCTTGTCGGCATTTGCATCGGCAACCTGCGCGACAGCCTTGGCGATCACCTCGACATCAGGTGTGGCCAGCACGTGTCCCTCGATCGGCGTCGTGCGGCTCCAGCCGACGAGCTTGCGGGTTTCAATGGGCAATTCAGCTGTAGACATCGGTTCAGAGACTACCTGGGGCGAAGCGGTGGCCCGCGGAGTCTGTATGACAACCAGCGATGGTAGGAATCAGGGTATGACCACACGATGGGTGTTCATCACCGGAGCGGCCGCGGGGATCGGACGTCAGACCGCGCTGACCTTCGCACGCAGGGGATATGCGATCGGAGCCTATGACATCGACGATGCCGGACTGGCCACGCTCGCCACGGAGATCGAGGCAGCTGGCGGGCAGATCGTCACCGGCCATCTCGATGTGACCGACTCCGATGAGTTCGGCCGGCGGCTCGATGAGTTCGCCGGGCACAGCGGCGGACGACTCGATGTGCTGCTGAACAACGCCGGGATCCTCCTGGCCGGGGCGTTCGAGGACATCTCGTTGGCTGCTCAGCAACGCCAGATCGACATCAACGTCAAAGGCGTGACGAACGGCTGCCACCGGGCGTTCCGTCATCTGAAGAACACCCCCGGCTCGGTGGTGGTCAACATGGCGTCGGCCTCGGCGATCTACGGACAGGCCGAACTCGCGTCGTACAGCGCCACCAAGTTCTACGTCCGCGGACTCACCGAGGCCCTCGACATCGAATGGGGCGCCCATGGCATCCGGGTGATCGCGATGTGGCCGCTGTTCGTCCAGACCGCGATGACCGAAAACGTGTCGACGGGCACCACCGACTCGCTGGGGATTCGCCTGGGACCGCAGGATGTGGCCGATGCGATCGTGGCCGCGGTGGAGGAGACCCGGATAGACAAACTCATCCACCGGGTCCACTACGCGGTGGGTACCCAGACCAAGGCGATGTCGGTGGGGTCGCGGTTCTCCCCGGCTTGGCTGACCCGACTGGTCAACAAACGCCTCGCACACTCCTAGCGAAACTGCTTCAGCGTTCGAGCACCGCAGCGGCGGCATTGTGGCCGGGTATGCCGCTGACGCCGCCGCCGCGACGAGCTCCGGCCCCCGCGATGAGGAGCCGGGGATGCGCCGTTTCGACACCCCAGGTACCCACGGTGTCGACGGTCGGCGCCCACGGCCATTGCAGCGGCCGGTGAAAGATGTTGCCGCCGGGCAATCCGACGGCGTCCTCCAACTCCAGCGGGGTCTTCGCCTCGATACACGGATCGCCGTTGATGTCGGTCGCGATGACATCGGCGATGGGTTCGTCGAGGACGGAGTCCAGCGCGGCCAGAGTTGCTTGTACGGCTTGATCTTTCGCGTCGGCCGAGGTGAACAACTGCGGTGGCATGTGCAGGCCGAACAGTGTGAGGGTGTGCATCCCGGTGAGCGACGATCCGAGAATGCTCGGGTCCGACAGGGTGTGACAGTAGATCTCGCACGGCGGTGTGGTGGGGATGGAACCGGCCGCGGCCTCCCGGTGTGACTGGGCGAGTGCTTCGAAACCCTCGTGGATGTGGAACGTGCCGGAGAACGCGACCCCTGGCGCGACGGTGTGATCCCGCAGTTTCGGCAGCCGGCGGAGCAGCACGTTGATCTTGAGCTGCGCGCCGTGAGGCGGGGGGCCACCGACCGCCGGTGTGTCGAGCAAGCTGTCGAGGACCGCCGGTGCGCATGCGGCGTGGATGTACTCGGCGGCCGCGGCGCCACCCGGCCAGCCGACCCGTCCGCCGTCGGTATCGACCGCGGCGACCTCGATGCCGGTCCGGATCTCCGCGCCGGCCGCGACCGCAGCCGCGGCCAGTGCGCCCGACACGGCGCCCATGCCACCGACCGGCACATCCCAGTCGCCGGTGCCACCACCGATCAGGTGATAGAGCAGACAGATGTTCTGCAGGAGTGACGGGTCGTACAGGTCTGCGAAGGTGCCGATCAACCCGTCTGTCGCGACGATGCCACGCACGACGTCGTCGGTGAAGGCGCCGTCGATGATGGTGCCGAGCGGTGTGGTCGTGAGCTGTTCCCACAGATCCATCGCGTCGAGGTCGGTCGCGGCGATCGATGCCATCTCGTCGGCGCTCAGCAGTGGACGCAACATCGTCGGGAAGACACCCTCGGCGATGGTGGCCATCGCGCCGTAGAAGTTCTGCCAGGCCGCGTGGTCGCGGTCGGAACCGGTGGCGGCGCGGAACGAGGCGGCTGTTGCCACGTCGTCGGCGGTGTCCACCAGGAGTCCGCGGGTCGGGTCGGCGGGCAACGGTGTGTAGGACGAATACCGTCGCCGGATCAGCGTGATGTCGAGGTCGAGATCGGTGATGATCTGGCGGGGCATCAGCGACACCAGATACGAGTAGCGGGAGAGCCTGGCGTCCATGCCGGGGAAGGGGCGGGCAGAGACCGTTGCCCCGCCGATGTGGTCCGACCGCTCGAGAACCAGCACCTTGCGTCCGGCGCGGGCGAGGTAGGCGGCCGCGGTGAGCCCGTTGTGACCGGCACCGATCACGATGTCGTCGTATGTCTCCATGGGGCCATGATGCCGTGTCCGCCAATTGTGTGAATTATCTCGAAATTGAAGTATTCACCTGGTTCAAAATGGAAATCCCAGATAACTCTCAGCTATCGCTGCGTGGATTGAATATTCCGCGATGTAATGTATTCGTGATATGCATTCTCGTCAGTGACGAAGTGAATGGGAAAGGTGACCATGGGATCGTGGGGAATCGGGGTCTTCGACAACGACGCAGCTGTCGGCTGGGCTGATCGCTTCGATCGCTCCGCTCCGGCGGCGCGGATCACGGTGG
>NZ_DATCVM010000127.1:0-2526 GCF_036566845.1 Williamsia sp. | reverse complement strand
GGACTGGCCGCTTCCACGCCGGTGCTTGCGGCGACAACGGCGATCGGTGCTGGCATCGGCGGCAATATCGGTCTGGCATTGGGCAACGCTCTCATCCCGATCCCCGGTGTCGGTTCCGTTCCGGGAACCGTAGTGGGAGCTGTCGCAGGCGGTGCAGTCGGTGCGGTTGTTGCAGCTCCTGTCGTAATTACTTCTGGCGCAGTCGGAACCGCGATCGGCGTCGGCGTGGGCACCGCGTTCGGCGAAGGTGAAAATGGCCGTGAGACCGAGGTCGTCATCCCGGACATCGATCAGCCCGCCATCACTACCGAGACACAGAATGTTCTCGATTCGTGGTCGGCGTCGCCGCCGGTCGGCACTGCTGCCGCTGACGGGGTGCGCAACGCTGCGGCTGCGGCCCCGGCGATCGACACCCAGATCCGCGAGACGGTCTCGGCGCTGCCCGGCGGCGAGGGTGCTGTTGCGGCATTCGACCAGGCGGTCACTGATATCGCTGCGGCCACCGCTGTTCCCGGCCTGCCTATCTCGATGATCTCCGACGCGATCGGTGCCGGTATCCCCGCATAACCACTCGGTCAGGGGGCGCGGGATTCTCTCGCCCCCTGACTGTGTTCCCGCCACGGCGGGATAGCGCAACTGACTTCACCGCCCCACAGAAAAAGGAAAGGCGCAGATCGTGAGTGATTCGCAGCGTCCCCCCGTCGACGAAGAGGACTGGTTCAACTCGCCCCCGCCGCATGTGGGCGATTCGTCCGCGGTAGCTGCGACGCCGCCGCTGTCCGTCGTCTCTTCCATGCCCGAATCCGATGTGGATGAGGCCGAGGACGATTGGTTCTCTACCGTGCCGGAATCCGCAGATCAGGACCTCGATGGGGGTACCGATCTGGATCCGTCCGGGCCTTCCGAATCCTTCGCAGATGACGAGCGTCCGGCGAGGGATGACGACACCGATCAGTTTCCGGTGACTCCTCCTATGCCGTCGACGCAGTTCCTTCCGAGGTCTCCTGCCGGGGCTGCTTCCGCGCCGGAGCAGAAGTCCTCGTGGTTCCGCAGTCATCGCAGCGCTGTTGCTGTCGGTGGCGCAGTGGCGACCGTCGTCGTGCTCGGCGTCGGGGCTGCACTGGCGTTGTCGGGTCTGTCGAGTGGGGAGGAATCGCCCACTCCGATCACCGATCTCGCGTCCTCGGCTGTGCCGCCGTCTTCGCTCACCACGACAGTTGCTCCCGTCGCGGCGAATTCGTGGTGCACCGGCTTTTCTCCTCGCGAGCTGGCCACCCCCGAGTCCTCGAATGCCGGTATGTCGGCGATCGCCAGTTTCCAGACCGCGTTCTATTCGGGTGATGCAGCGAAGGCTCGCAGCTTTGTCGCCCCCGACAACTCGATTGGATCTGTCGAACAGCTCACGAACGGCTTCGCTCAATTGCCCGCAGGGTCCGAGCAGTGCGTGCTTGCCGCGCCTGTCGGCAACGGCCGTTACGAGGTCGACCTCTACGAGCGTCATCCCGACGGATCGAACGTCAAGTACCGCCAGACGGTCGTCACGACCGGCGCCCCGGACGGTTCCGGTGCCCGAATTGTTGCCATCAATCCCAGGGAAGGGCAGTAGAAATGCACATTCATTCACTCACGCTTAGGCGGTCGTCTGCGGCGGCTGCGACTGCGGTGATGCTGATCGCGATGGCTGGTACCAGCGCCGCAAACGCGCAAACACCGACCTCCACTCCGACGCCGTCCTCGACAACCACCACGTCGTCGACGACTTCTGCCTCTGCTGCGGATTCGGGGTGCACACCGCTGCACCTGCTATTGGTCAACGGAACGACAGACAGTTCCCGGGACGCACCGACAAACACGGACGGCGGGTTCTTTTCCCAGGTCGCTATCCCGGCGCTGGTGGAAGCCAACGGCGACAACGGCAAAAAGGGCGTCATCGACCGCTCCTACGTGAACTACTCGGCGAGCTTCGGTGGCAAGCCTGGTGATCAGTCCAAAGACACGTACGAGCAGTCGGTGCAGATGGGAATCACCAACGCCACGGCGATGCTCACCGATCTGGCGAGCAAGTGCCCGGACACTCAAGTGTTCGTTGGTGGCTACAGTCAGGGTGCACAGGTCGCGTCCGCGCTTTCGCGTGAGATCGGAGCAGGCGAAGGACCTATCTCTGCTGATCGGTTCGCCGGTGCCGCACTCTTCTCGGACCCGACCCGCCCGGCCGGTTCGCCGGTGTTCGCGTCGTCGTCTCAGACCGCCCCGGCGGCCGCACCCGGCGCCAAGGGTGACTCGGTCGAATCCGTACAGGTCGCAGCAACTCAGGCTCCCGCTGGTGGCGGCATCGCCCCGGAAACGACGGGGGAGCGGTCCTTCGGCAAGGTCGCCGACCGTGTCGCTTCCTTCTGCACCGCAGGTGATCTGGCGTGCGACACTCCCGCTGACGCACCGTTGGCGCGAATGGTCGCCAACATAGCCGGTCAGTCCAGCATGGACACCCAGGACCCGGTATCCATCCTGACGAGTGTCGGTACCGCG
>NZ_DATCVM010000126.1:0-25847 GCF_036566845.1 Williamsia sp. | reverse complement strand
GTTGGTGGTGATGTCGCCGCGGTCGGCGAGCCAGCGTTCGGCGTCGATCGCTGCCGCGCAGCCGGTCCCGGCGGCGGTGATCGCCTGCCGGTAGGTGTGATCGACCAGGTCGCCGGCTGCGAAGACACCGTCGATGGAGGTCGCGGTGGTCGGGGATTGCACCTGCACGTAACCGGCATCGTCGAGATCGACCTGGCCCGAAACCAGGGCGCTGCGCGGGTCGTGCCCGATGGCCACAAACATGCCGGTCGCGGCCAGGGTGGTCTGCTCGCCGGTGATCGTGTCTCGCACAACCAATCCGGTGACACTGCTTTCGCCCAGGACCTGGATGGGTGCGGCGTTGGTGAGAAAACGGATCGTGGGGTTGGCTTTGGCGCGTTCGAGCATGATCCGCGACGCCCGGAACTCGGTGCGGCGGTGCACCAGGGTGACGCTGCGGGCGAAGCGGGTCAAGAAGGTCGCCTCTTCCATCGCCGAATCGCCGCCGCCGACGACCACGATGTCCTGGTCCCGGAAGAAGAACCCATCACAGGTCGCGCACGCGCTGACGCCGCGGCCGAGGAGTTCTTGTTCCCCGGGAATGTTCAGGTAGCGGGCGGCAGCGCCCATCGCCAGGATCACTGCATGGGAGTGGTAGGCGATTCCGCCGGCGTGAACGGTTTTGATCGGTCCAGCCAGCTCAAGCTGGTCGACGTCTTCGGTGTGGATGGCGGTGCCGAAACGTGTTGCCTGCTCTCGCATCTCCTCCATCAACTCCGGGCCCATGATCCCGTTGCGGAAGCCGGGGAAGTTCTCCACCTCGGTGGTGGTCATCAGCGCCCCGCCGAACTGGCTGCCTTCGAACAGCACTGGTGCCAGTTCGGCGCGGCCGGCGTAGATCCCCGCGGTGTACCCGGCAGGTCCTGAGCCCACGATGATCAGATCGTGCACGGTCGGTGTCATTGTTCTCCTCGTCGAACAGTCATCAGGTTGAGAGCCCGTTGATCAGCGGGTGGCGGGCTGGGGGGTGAGTTCGGCGATGAGCGCCTCGACGCGGGTTTTGATTTCGTCGCGGATGGGCCGGACGGCGTCTACGCCTTGACCGGCGGGGTCGTCGAGGACCCAGTCCCGATAGCTTTTGCCGGGGAAGATCGGGCAGGTGTCGCCGCATCCCATGGTGATCACCACATCGGAGGCCTGCACCGCGTCGGTGGTGAGGATCTTGGGCGTTTGGGCGGTGATGTCGATACCCTCTTCGGCCATCGCTTCCACCGCTGCGGGGTTGATGCTGTCGGCGGGGGCGCTGCCGGCGGAGCGGACCTCGATGGCATCGCCGGCCAGATGGGACAAAAATCCGGCGGCCATCTGCGAGCGGCCGGCGTTGTGCACGCACACGAACAGCACGCTGGGAGTGGTGGTCATGGAGTCGAGATCCTTTCGTCAGGGTGGAAGCAGCGAGTGCGCTGGTCAGGCGGGAACGGGAGTGGTCAACTGGCGCAACAACTCCTGGACCCGGGTGTCGAGGTCATCGCGGATAGCGCGGACCACATCGAGGGGTTGTCCGTGCGGATCGTCGAGGGTCCAGTCCAGGTAGCGCTTGCCCGGATAGATTGCGCAGGCATCACCGCACCCCATCGACACGACCACATCGGCCGCGGCCACCACGTCGTCGGTCAGCGGTTTGGGGTACTCAGCGCCCAGATCCAGACCGATTTCCGACATCGCTTCGACCACTACCGGGCTGATGGCACCCACCGGTGCTGATCCCGCCGAGCGGACATGCACGCGGCCTGTGCCGTAATGATCGAGCAGGGCTGCGGCCATCTGCGACCGGCCGGCGTTGTGCACGCAGATGAACAGCACCTCCGGCACGTCCTTGGGTGCGGCGCCGGTGGATTGGGCCAACGCGGACAGGCGGTCGGCGGCGAACCGGCCCGCCAACGCCGGCAGGTGGTTGTAGATCGTCGCGGTGCGGCGCAGCGCCGTGTAGGACTCAAACACGTAGCGTTCCACCGTTTGTGGGGAGAACACGCCTTCGTATTTGTCGGCCAGCGCCTCGGCGGTGCGCGATAGCAAGGATTGGGGCATCAGTAGTTCGGGTTGGGCACGGTGCTCGGACATCAGGACTCCTTGGTCACGGACGAACTGGCGGATGGTGCGGGTGTGAAGCGCTTGCGTAGGGCCAGAGAGACGTACACCAGTCCGACCAGGACCGGGACCTCGATCAGCGGGCCGACCACACCGGCCAACGCCTGGCCGGAGGTGACGCCGTAGGTGGCGATCGCCACCGCGATCGCGAGTTCGAAGTTGTTGCCCGCGGCGGTGAAGGCGAGTGTGGTGGTGCGTTCGTATCCCAAACCCATGACGGCCCCGAGGGCGTAGCCGCCGCCCCACATGACGGCGAAGTACACCAGTAGCGGCAGCGCGATGCGCACCACGTCCCAGGGTTTGGAGGTGATCTGATCGCCTTGGAGCGCGAACAGGATGACGATGGTGAACAGCAACCCGTACAGCGCCCACGGGCCGATGCGGGGCAGGAACTTCTCCTCATACCAGGTGCGGCCCTTGGCTTTTTCGCCGTAGCGGCGGGTCAAGAACCCGGCCAGCAGCGGTATGCCGAGGAAGATCAGCACAGATTTGGCGATCTGCCACGGCGAAGCGTCGATGGTGGTCTGTTCCAGCCCGAGCCAGCCCGGCAGGACCGAGAGATAGAACCAGCCCAGGACGGCGAACATGAACACTTGGAAGACCGAGTTGATCGCGACCAGCACTGCTGCGGCTTCACGATCACCGCAAGCCAGGTCGTTCCAGATGATGACCATGGCGATGCACCGGGCCAAACCGACAATGATCAGCCCGGTCCGATACTCGGGCAGGTCGGGCAGCATGAGCCAGGCCAGCGCGAACATCAGCGCCGGCCCGAGAACCCAGTTCAAGGCCAGCGACCCGAGCAGCAGTTTGAGGTCACCGGTGACAGTGTCGAGGCGGTCGTAGCGGACTTTCGCCAGCACCGGGTACATCATGATCAGCAACCCGATCGCAATCGGCAACGAGATACCGTCGATCTCTTTCGCGCTCACCACGTCGTCCAGGCCCGGAATCATCCGGCCCAGCAGCAGGCCGGCGACCATGGCCACACCGATCCACACCGGCAGAAACCGGTCCAGGGTGGACAGTTTGCCGACAACCGCGGGCTGTTCAGTGGTGGTACTCATGCGGTCGCCACCTCCGAGGGGGCCGCCAACGCAGCAGCAGGCTCGCCCAGGACAGCGGAGAGCTGCTGCAAGGCAGCGGGAATCACCCAGTAATAGACCCAGGTCCCGCGGCGCTGGCAGTCCAGCAGACCCGCCGACCGCAGCACTTTGAGGTGGTGGGAGATGGTGGGCTGAGACAGGTCGAAGGACTCGGAAATGTCGCAGACGCACGCCTCCCCACCTTCGTGGCTGGCCACCAAACTCAGCAACCGCAGACGCACCGGGTCGCCGAGAGCTTTGAACATGCGGGCCAGGTCCCCGGCCCAGTCCTCGGTCAGCGGCTCACGCACCAAGGGGGAGCAGCATGGAGCGTCAGGCTCCACCTGTTGATTCGACATACGTCTATATTGACGGTTGCCGAATCAGCGGTCAAATGAACAGCTGCTGAACGTGGGGGATGCCGATCGCTGCCCAGGGAGCCTTCGGGTGTCTCTACGTGTCTCGGTCTCGGGCGCAGGTCAGGTGCGAACGGGCTCGGAACTCGGTATCAGTCGGGGGATGAGGCGGACGTAGATGACCATCCCGATCACTTCGATGAGGGTTTGGGTGACCACGACTGCGGCGGCCAGTTCGAGGCCGTCAGGTAGTGCCAGGGCCAGCGGTAGCACCACCAGTGAGTTGCGGGTGGCGCCGGAGAACGCGATGGCGCGGCTGGCCCCGACATCGAGACGAAAGGCTGCCGATAGGGCTTTGCCGGCGTAGGCCATCACGATCAGGAACACGATGTAGAAGGGAATGACGGCGGCCACGTCGGTGAGGTTGTCACTGATGGCAGGGATCTGCGAGGCAACGACGATGGCGAGGACGGCGACCATCAGCGGCACCATCAGGGTGCTCGCCCCCGCGGACACGGCGCGTCCGGCGGGCCTGTGTGCTGCCCAGGCCTGGGTGGTCCAGGCCAAGATCAGGGGGATCACGATCAAGATCAGGAACGCTTGGAGGAACGGGCCGACCTCTACGACCTCGGCGAGGTCTGAGCCCATGAACAGCAGCAAAAATAGTGGCAGCAAAGCCATTTGGGCGATCAGCAATAACGGTGTGGAGGCCAGGAGGCGGTCACTGCTGCCGCCGGCGAGGCCGGAGAACACGATGACGTAGTCAACGCACGGACACAGCAACACCAGCAGCACCCCGACCCGCACGGCCTGATCGGTGGGTAGCAGGAAGAACATCGCCGCGACCACCAGCGGAACCACAATGAAGTTGATGACCAACGCCGCCGACAGAAACCGCCCGTCGCGCAGCGATCGGGCCAGATCGGCGGCCGGCACCTGCAGGAAGGTCACGTACAACAAGGCGCCCAGGACCGGGTTGATCGCGTGCTCGAGAGACGGGGCGAGTCCGGGAGCAGCCAGGCCGATGCCGGCTCCGGCGACCATCGCTAGCAGGTAGATCACCACCTGATGGTGTTCCATGCGATCAACGAGCCCTACTGGTGATGTCGACACACATCTCCTTCGACGATTCGGGGTGAACAAACAAGGTGGTCCGAACCCCCGACGTCATTGCCCAGGGGCGGTGCAGCGCCGGGGTCTCTAGCGAGCGCGGGTGAAGACTGTGGGTGTGGCCAGGTCGACCGGGCCCACCTGGGCCCAGGTGCACGCCGCAGTGCGCCTGCGGCGGAGTGCCACGAGTGCGCCGCCCACCACGGCCAGGACTGTGACGATCAGCAACGCTGGCAGCCAGAATGCCCCGATCAGGCCAGCGATGCCGAGCCCGCCCAGGCTCGCCAGCAGCGGCCCGGCGCAACACAGAGCGCACGCCCCCACGAGGGCGGCGACGGTAGCAGTCGGCGTCCGCCAGGAACGGCGCGGGACGCTCACGCCGATTCGCCGAACAGTACGGTCATCAACGGCTCGGCAGCGCGCGGCGCGCGCACCTGCAGCGAGGCGGCTCCGCCGCCGACATGCAGGGTGAAGTCATAGAACGAACAGCATTGCTGCTCCGCCGCAATCAGATACGCGAGCTGACTGATCAGCACAGCATCGTTGCCGAAACCCACCTCCACTCCCACACTGGCCGCATCGGTGTCGACTGGCCGGCGGTAGCGGGCATGGCCCAGGACCTCGCGCCACTGCAGCGTGCGCTCTCCCAGGTCGTCGCGACTCAAGGTGCATGCGATCGCGGGATCGTCGCCGGACTTCACTGGGGCAGCAACGGCACTGACGTCCATCAGCCCGAGGTCGGCCACACCGCGAGGAGGCGCCACGGCCGGTGCGGCGCCGCTGATCATGCATCCGCAGCCGGGGCCACACCCACCCGACGGGGCAGGACCTGCAAGCTCTGAACGCACACTGCGGAGCCGGTCTGCGAACGCCGACAGCTCAGCGAGGCGATGTTCGGTGTCGGTGATCTGCTGATCAATCAACGGTGCCAGCTGCCTGCGCACCGAGGCACATACCCCGGACTGCCACGCCCCCAACAGATCCCGAATCTCATCAAGCGCCAAACCCATCAACTTCGCCGACGAAATAAACGCCAACCGATCCACCGCCGACTGGTCGTAGATCCGGTACCCCGACGGCGTGCGATCAGCGCTCAACAGTCCCGAATCCTCGTAGAACCGCAGCGTCGAGGCGGGCACACCCACCTGCTGCGACAGCTCGGAGATGCGATATGTGGTCATAGGACTCAAGGTAAACCTTCGACACGACGTGAAGGTCAAGCCGTGGTGTCGAGAACATACAGTGGTGGGAACGTATGTGCGATGCCTGGAAGATGGGTCCGGGGTCTGAATCGCCGAGTGTCCTAGATGGGCACGAGGGATAGATCCTCGTGCTTCGGCCGTCGTTCGATTCGTGCGGATGGCGCACCCCATCGATTTCGCCTGAAAACTATTACATATAGTAGTTTGTGGTGATGGTGACTGAAATGTACCGCGCTGGTAAGGCATTGACGAGGGTCGCGATGGTAGTTGTCGTAGCTGCCGTGGGCCTGGGCGTGGGCGCAGGGTCGGCGTTGGCCCATAGCTCGTTGGTGTCCTCAACGCCTGCTGTCGATGCGGCGCTGGATAAGCAGCCGACCTCCATCGAGTTGGTCTTCAACCAGGACATCTCAGAGCAGTTCGCGCAGGTGGCGCTTACTGATAGCGCGGGTGAACAGTTGCAGTTGTCCGAGGTCGCGGTGTCGGGACCTACGGTAACCACCCCCATCGTCTCGTCGGTACCGGCCGGCCGGTACACGATCGGGTATCGCGTGGTCTCTGCTGACGGACATCCCATCACCGGGGAGGTCGCCTTTTCGGTCCTGTCGACGGGCCTCACCAGTGCTCCTGTGCCCACGGGTGCGCCGGCGGCCGTTAACCCTGCCGGACCTGGCGAGGGGGCGGTCGGTCCGAGTGTGTCTGCGACGCAGCCACCGCAAGCGACCGACACCGCCACGGGCAGCAAACTTGAAGACAATTGGATCGTGGTTGTTCTCCTCGGCGGTGTGCTGCTGGGTTTGATCGTCATTGGTGCTCTGCTGGTATTCAACTCAGGCAAAGATCGTGGCGACGACGAGAACTCCTAGTGCAGGTGGTCGGGTCGGGCACCTGCGATGCTCCCGCCCATGCACGTGTCTAGGAGAGGAAGATGCAGTACACCGCGGACAGGGCTGCCATGGTGATCACTGCGAAGACGGCTGCTGCTGTTACGGGAAGTAGTGCGGCCGCGGCGTAGGTCAGGCGGTGGGGGTTCGGTGCGGTGGTGGCGCTGAGGACCTGGAGTCGACGATCGTTGGTGGCTTCGATATCGCGGGCGGTGGGTGCGTAGCCCACGGCGTGCACGGCGGGACTGCCGCCTTGTTCTGCGAGAACGCGGCATAGGGCTGAATGGACGTCGGCCGCGCTGGTTCTGCGTGCGGCGGCACGGTCGGCGTCGAGTTCAACAAGCATGGAGATCGCGGCGGGGGCACGGGTGATCAGCGGAATCATGGGCAGCGTGCGTGCCAGGACGGTGCAGATCGCCAGGATGCGGTGATGGCGACCGTGCAGATGGGCGCGTTCATGTTCGAGGACAGCAGCCGCTTGAGTGGGGGTCAGGCAGGTGTTGAGACCCTCGGTCGCTACGACCAGGCCGGGGCTGCCGGCGATGCTGTACGCGAACGGTAGGGGATGGTCGAGCCACAGGACGGGATAACGGCTGCCGGGGTCGTGCTTGGTCCGGGCAACGACGGTCAATATGTCGTCGTGATAGCCGCGGACCTTGGATCGGGATCGGTGCTGGCGACGGCCGACGGCAGTGAACCGGCCCAGAAAAAACGCTGCGGTGAGAACCGCTGTCCCCAAAGCTATCTCGGATACCCACGGGGCCATTGTGTGTTGCGCCGAGCTCAGGCACCGGATCCAGATATCGGTGATGCCCTCGGCGGGAGCATGATCGGGCCAGGCCACGACCACCACCGCCGAAGTCGCAAGAAATACGAACGCGGCGATGCTGGCGAGCCAGCCGACAAGCATCAGGCGCGGCGGGGCGGCAGGCGGATGCACGGCCAGGACGCGGGGCATGATGATCCCGACCAGGGCCGCCGCCAAGGCCAGCGTCACCGCAAGGGTCACTGGCGTGCCCGTTTTCTGGGCAGGCTTTTGCGCAGTGCCGCGGTTTCTTCGGGGGTGGCGGTCTGGGCGAAGTGCATCAGAACTGCGGTGGGATCGTCGCTGGAATCGAGGATGTCACGCAGGGTCTGCGAGGTCACCTCTTCCCGGGTGTGCATTGCGCAATACTGGTAGGCGCGGCTGACCTTGGTGCGCGTCAAGAAGCCTTTGGTGTGCAGGTTGGTTACCACGGTCAAGATGGTGGTGTAGGCCAGTTTTCGATCGCTGAGGGCAGCGAGGATGTCGTGCACCGACAGTGCCTCGGGGGCGGCGTCCCACACGACGTTCATGACGTCAGCCTCCAGTGTGCCCAATTGTTTCATGGCGCTATTGTCCCCACAGGTTGTCCTATCGTCCACTGGCAGGTCATCCGAGGACGACTCCCCGGTTGCTCAGCCACTGTGCAGGGTCGAGTTTGACTCCGTCTTGCTGCCAGACCTCGTAGTGCAGGTGCGGGCCGGTCGAGTAGCCGCGATTTCCCACCGTTGCTATCTGCTCGCCGGCCACGACCCGTTGCCCGACACTGACCAGCGTCTCGTTGATGTGTCCGTATACCCCGATCGTACCGTCGTCTTGCAGTACTCGGATCCATAGGCCGAAGCCGTCGGCGGGCCCGGATTCGATGATCTCACCGTCGCTGGTCGAGACCACCGGGGTGCCGATGGTGTTGGCGATATCGAGACCGTAGTGGGTGGTATTCCAGCGGGACCCGTAACTGGACGTCACGGTGCCGTAGGTCGGTGCCGCTGATCGCGGGCGCGGCGGGGCGGCGGGAGGTTCGGGGGGCAGCCCACCAGGTGGTTGAACCAGATCTCGCATGGCAGTGGTTAAAGCATCAAGCGGCGATACCGGCACTGGGGCTGGTGGGGGAGTGCTCGCTATCGGGGTGTTCACGTCGACGGCGGTGGGCCCCGAGGATGCAGCCATCACCGCTGGTGCTGTGCTGTGGGACTCGCCGCCGGTCTGGGACACCGGAGTGATCGCGGGGCTTGGTTGATCAGCCAGGGCGGTGGCCGCGGTACCTCCTGCAGCCAGGAGAACGGCCGCCGCAACAAGTGAGCCGCTGATGCCGGCAGAGGCGGTCGATCGTATCGATGTCTTCGACAAGCCTTGGCTGTCGAGCCGATCGAGAACACCCGAACTCACTGGTGCCCGGCGCTCATCCTCCCGGATGCACAGCACCCGTTCCCAGGGCGCGGTGGGCGCCGCACGATCTGACGTGCCCTGGGCCAGGAGCGGGTGCGGTGGTGGGAGCCGCGGCGCGCCATCGCGGGGGCCGGACAAACCAGCAGATGCGAGGTGAACATCCATCGAGCGGGTCCGCGGCGAATGCGGGAACGCCGCGGCAGCAGGCTCGACGAGGACGAGGGGCTCGGGCGGGCGCGAAAGTCGATGTCGTCCCGGTGCGCCCGCAGCGGGGAGATGCTGTGTCTGTACTGGTCCCAGGGGTGCAGATACCACGGTCACGGGGCTGCGGAGGGGCGCAGATACACGGGCGGACGGGACGGGCGGGGATGGATCAACTCTGCGGTGTCGTGCCAAAGGAAGTCCTTTAATCCAGGTCGGGCGGGTGGAAACGGTTTGATCTCGAGATGGCCACGGACAGGTTACTACTATCAGGGTTAGTTTTTCGCAGCGAGGGTCCCGGTCCCGAAGGTGTCGTGCCCGCCTTGGGCGGCAGTGGAGAAGTCGAGCGGCCGTGCCCGGCTCGCTCGGGCACGAGCGGCGAGCAGCTCGGGCTGGAAAGTGAGCGCACCCGTGCTCAGGTCCACCTGGTGCCGTCGTGTTCCGTAAACTACTAGAAGTCTTAGTAGTAATGCGGTGAGGAGCGTGACCGAGTGCCTGAACGGCATCGTTGTGGTGATGTCCAGTTGAGTCGACGCGCAGTGTTGGCTACCGGCGGCGGTGCCATGCTGGCGGCTTTCCTGGCGGCGTGCTCGAGCGATGGCTCCTCGCTATCGGCGTCGTCGAGTTCTCGCCCGCCCGCTGCCGACGATGACAGGACGCCGGGGGGAGCGGTCACCTTCACTCCGGCCCCGGGCACGCAGGGATTTGATCCGCTTGGTTCGGTATCGGTCACCGTCACCGGGGGGACGTTGGCGGAGGTGACGATGACCAACAATGAGGGCCGCGTCATCCCGGGCATCGTGACCCCGGACCAGTTGACGTGGAAACCCAACACTGCGCTGGGCTACAGCAAGACCTACCAGCTCTCCGTTCTCAGCCGCGACGACACGGGGCGTCAGGGCGAACACGCCAGCACCTTCGGCACGGTGACGCCGGACAATCTCACCAAACCGGCCTTGGTCACCACGGGCGGCGGAACACTCGCCGACGACGCGACCTATGGGGTGGGGTTGGTTGCGGTGGTCAAGTTCGATGAACCGGTCACCGACCGGGCCGCCGCGCAGCGATGCTTGTCGGTACAGACCGACCCCCAGGTCGAGGGGCAGTGGAGTTGGGTCGACGATCAACACGTGCACTACCGGCCCCGGGAGTACTACCCATCGGGCACCGCGGTGACCGTACGCGCCGACGTGTACGGGGTAGATCTGGGCAACGGACTGTACGGGCAGGAAGACGTGGCGGTCTCGTTTGTGATCGGCAACTCGCACGTGTCCATCGCCGACGACAACACCAAACAGGTCACGGTGTTCGACAACGGTGCTCTGGTACGCACCATGCCCACCTCGATGGGTCGCGGCGGTACCGAAACAGTGAACGGTCAGACGATCCACTTCTGGACCCAACGGGGAATCTACACAGTCCTGGACAAGGCGAACCCGGTCATCATGGACTCCTCCACCTACGGCCTGCCTGTCAACTCGCGTCTGGGCTATCGACAGTCGATCAACTACGCGACCCGGATCAGCAACGATGGCATCTACTTGCATCAACTGGAAAGCAGTATCCCCCAGCAGGGCAACACCAATGTTTCGGCCGGATGCCTGAACCTTAACCCCGACAACGCCCAATGGTTCTACAACTTCTCGGTCCCCGGCGATGTGGTCGAAGTCCGCAACACTGGCGGAGATCCTTTGCAGCAGTGGCAGAACGGTGACTGGAGCGTCCCGTGGGACCTGTGGCTGCAGGGCAGCGCTCTGTAGAGACCACCGGCCCGAGCCGAGACGGGCGAGCCAGTGCGTCACCGGTGACGACAGTGGGGAACCGGATGTAAATACTATTTACCTTAGTAGTTACAGTGGGCGTGTGATGGTTGCGTCGGTGGGGGAGCAGTTCTCTTCGGTCGTCGCCGGTGGCCCTCTCGTTATTGCCGTCGGGGCGTGCATGGTGGCGGGTCTGGTGTCTTTCGCCTCGCCGTGCGTGATCCCTCTGGTGCCCGGCTACCTGTCCTATCTCGCGGGCGTGTCCGGTGCAGAAGCAGCGGTAGAGGCAGGGGCGGCTACGGACACCACGGTGGCAGTGCGGACCCGCTGGCGGGTTACTGGTGCGGCCTTGCTGTTCGTGCTCGGTTTCACGGTGGTGTTCGTGCTGGCGACGGCCACGGTCTTCGGGGTGACCTCGACGCTGACGGTCAATCGTGAGGTGCTGCAGCGCATCGGCGGGGTGGTCACCATCGTGATGGGTCTGGTGTTTCTCGGGGCGTTTCCGGCCTTGCAGCGCGAGGTGCGTTTTCATCCTCGCCGCGTGTCAGGCCTGGTGGGTGCGCCGCTGCTGGGGGCGGTGTTCGCGCTGGGCTGGACGCCCTGCCTGGGCCCGACGCTGGCCACCATCATCGCCACAGCCAGTGGAACGGCTGACACCACCGCCGCCCGTGGGGTTGTGTTGATCGTCGCGTATTGCCTGGGGCTGGGACTGCCTTTCGTGGTGCTGGCCTTCGGGTCGGCGTGGGCGGTCCGGGGGGTCGGGGTGCTGCGCCGCAATTCGCGGCGCATTCAGATCCTGGGCGGGGTCTTGATGATCGTCGTCGGGATCGCCTTGATCACCGGTGCCTGGGACTTCTTCGTGGTCTGGGTGCGAGATATGTTCGTCACCAACACCACCCTGCCTATTTGACCGGCCCACATCGAGTGGTGCGACACGCCGTCGAGCCGGCGATCACATCAGGGTCGACCAGTACCACCAGAAGCGTTCGGTGATCAGAGCGATCACCGCAAGCATCCAGAGCACCGGCCCCAAGGCGTGAACGGTCAGGACGACATCAAGTGCTCGTCGCAGCGGTCCGGGCGGGCAATAGTGGTCTGCGTTGCGCAGGCTTATGTACCAAAACGCAACCACGACAACCACCCACACGGCCATGCAGTACGGGCACAGGGCGTCGATGCGGTACAGGCTTTGAACAATCAGCCAGTGCACGAACACCGCTGCTGCGGTCAGTCCTATCTGAAGACCGGCCATCACCCAGAGGGTCGGCCGGCGTCCCATCAGGACGGCCACTGCCAGCAGCGCAGCAAAGCCCGCGATACCGAGGAGCGAGTTGGGAAACCCGAACACCGAGGCTTGCGGAGTGTCCATGACCGAACCGCAGTTGACGATCGGATTGATGCTGCAGGTCGGGGTGTAGTCGGGATTGGTTGCCAGCTCGAACTTTTCTACCGTCAACGTGAATGCCGCGGCGAGCCCGATCGCCCCGCACAGCCCAAGGATGAGCGGAAGTGTTCGTGCAAGCAGAACTGGCTGCAACGGCAGTGATGACGTCCTCGTCACTGCTTGTTGATCGCGGAAGAGAGGGCAGCGCTGAGATCCTCGTACGTGCCGGGTTCGACGGGTGTGTGATCGATGTACAGGGTTGGGGTGCCGCTCACGCCGAGAGCTTTGCCGTCGGCGATGTCGCGGTCGATCAGTTCGCGGGTGGCTTGTGAGTTGTAGTCCGCCGCGTACTGCTCCATGTTCAGACCTAAATCTTGGGCGTAAGAGGTGAACAGATCATCGAGCGGCTCTTGCTGCTCGCCCCACTGCTGCTGGGTCTCGAAGAGCTTCTTGTACATCGCCTCGAACCGGCCCTGTTGCGCTGCTGCTGCCGCGGCCCGGGCTGCCCGGTCGCCGTTGAAATGACCCGGTAGCGGGAAGTAGCGGACCACGAAGGTGACCTGGTCGCCGTAGGTCTGACGCAGGCGTTCCACGGTCGGGTACATTGCCCCGCACGCCTCGCATTCGAAATCCAAGAATTCGACGAAGGTCGCCTTGGAGTCGGCGGGTGCCGAGAGTCGTTGAGAATCTGCCCGTACCGGTGTCGCAGTCTGTTCCGCCTCACCGCTGCCTCCTGCTCGTGAGACGACGAAGACCACGGTCAACGCCAGGCAGAAGACGAACACGGCGGCGAGGGAGATCTTGATGTTGCGGTTCATGGGCATGCCTGTTCGGCCGGAATCTGGGGGGTCGGAACTGGCACTGCGCACACTCCTATTCGACGTACTACTACGATACTTAGTAGTTTACGTGTGTTGTGCTGCTGGCCGATACAGCCGGGGTCAGTGGACGGTCAGCATAGGAGTGGCGAGGAGGTGATGGCGGTGTTGGAGGTTCCACAGGCTCCCCCGACCATTCTGGGCATGCTGAGCTGGGATTTGCCGCCGGTTCCGTTGCTGGCGGCCCTCGGCGTTGTTCTGGCCGCCATTTACTGTGTGGGGTTGTTGCAGCTTCGGCGTCTGGGCCGGCCTTGGCCGTGGTACCGCTCGCTGAGCTTTCTGTCGGGGTGTGTGATTCTGTCGGCGGTTACGGGACTGGCCATCGAGGGGTATGGCGTAGGGCTGTTCAGTGCGTTCATGTTCCAGCACATGACCTTGTCCACGCTGGTTCCTCCGCTGCTGGTCATGGGTTCACCAGGTCTGCTGCTGTTCGCCGCGGTTCGGGATGAGGGCAGGGGGCGCCGGGTGCGCCGGGTGACGTTGCGGCTGGCGCGCTCGCGAGTCAGCAGGATCGCGCTGCACCCAGGGTTTGCGATCCCGGTGTTCTTGTTCAGCTTTTACGGGCTGTACTTCTCGTCGATCTTCGACATACTCAACGACAGTTGGCTCGGCCACACCGGGATGGAAGTGTTCTTTCTGGTCAGTGGTTTGCTGTTCATCATCCCGATCCTCTCGATCGGCCCGCTGCCCATGCGGCAGTCCAATCTGGGGCGGCTGCTCGACATCTTCTTAGAGATGCCCTTGCACGTGTTTTTCGGAGTCGTCTTCATGATGGCGCCCACGGTGCTGGTCACCAGTTTCGCCGACCCGCCGCCGCAGTGGGGGATCGACCCGGTCGATGATCAAGCTGTCGCCGGCGCTCTGGCCTGGTCCTACGGGGAGCCGGTGGCCCTGCTGGTTGTCTTGATTTTTGCCTCTCGGTGGCGCCGCGACGAACAGAAGTCGGTGACCTCACCCAACGATTACGACGAGGCCAAAGACGCTCAAGATCTGGAGGCCTACAACAGCTTTCTCCGCACCCTGGATTCTGGCCGATGACCCGCGAGCATGTTCGGGGGCTCGAGGCGGGGCCCGACGCACCACCACTTCACGTCCGAGGCGGTCGCCGGTCCCGCGCACGGCCCTCACGCAGTATCGGTGCCCTGGTCCTCGTCATTGCCAGTGTGCTGGTGGCGTGTGGAACCGGGGACGATGCAGTGCAGCAAGGTGATTCGTTCGAGTTCGTTTCCCCGGGAGGGCAAACTGCCATCTTCTACGATCCGCCATCCTCGCGCGGTCAGGTCGGTGAGCTCGCCGGTCCGGACCTGCTTGATGGCACCGCTACGATCAGACTCTCCGACTTCGCCGGGCAGGTGGTCGTGGTCAACGTGTGGGGTTCCTGGTGTGGGCCGTGCCGCGGAGAGGCTCCAGCCCTGGAACAGGTGTACGAGGCGACCAAGGATTCAGGGGTAGCGTTCTTGGGCATCGATTTTCGTGACCGTAAAGAGTCCGGGCGGGACTTCGTCACCGACCGCGCGGTGTCCTATCCCTCGATCTACGACTACGACGGGCGCACGCTGGCGACCTTGACCACACCGACCTCGGTGGTACCGACCACCGTGGTCCTCGACCGGCGACACCGCGCTGCGGCGGTGTACCTGCGCGCGATCACCGCTGCCGAGCTCCACCAGACGGTCGAGCGGATCGCGGCCGAACCGTAGAGACCACCGACGCGAACACTGTGACGTCGGCACCATAGTCGAACAACCACACTGACGATCTCTTCGTCGGCAGAAGGGCACCGTGAGCAACGACAACAGCGATATCGACAAGAACTGGAGCAACCCCCGAACGGTACGCACCGGGGCCCTCTATCTGGGCGGCTTCATCGTCGTGGGTATCGCGTTCCTGGTGGCCTACGGAGAAACAGACTCCCGATTCTGGGGTTTCGGTGCCCCGGCAGCCTTCATGATCGGCGGCCTCGGCGCCTTCCTGCAGACGTTCCGGGCCTGGCAGCGCGGCGGTTTGTGGCCCTTGTGGCAAGGGGTGGGCTGGGCGTTGTTCATCCTCATGCTGGCCACCCTCGGACTGCCGGTCCGCGACCTGTGACACCACTACTATCGGCGATAGTAATATGAGGTGGTGCATGACTCTGCAACCGGACGCTTGATACGCGACGTCGTGGTCCTCAACGTCGCCCGCCTCGGCATTGTTGCCATCACGGTCGCCGCGGTGTACTTCGGTGGCCGGCCCCTTGACATGAATGTTCCGTTCCTGGTGGCGATGATGTGCGGACTCGTCGTCGCACTCGCTGCGTCAGCATCGGTGCTGCGGCCCCTGCGCGCCCGAGTCAACCACGGGATCGCTGCCGTGGACGCCGGCCGCTGCGCACCCCACGGCGCAGACCAGTAGAGAAGGCGGGAAGGCCTTCAGTCACCACGCCAATTCGCTGCACCCGGAGCCGGTGACCGGTTCAACCTGCACGGTGGCGTGCTCGAGGTGGTGTGTGTCGGTGAGCAGTTGCTGGGCACAGAACAGGACCGCCGACGGGTCGGCGTCCGGGGCGGCGACGACGTGGGCCGAGGCCACCTCCATGCCCGACGTCAGAGTCCACACATGCAGATCATGAACCTGCACCACACCGTCCAGGCCCGCTAGATCTGCCCGCACCTGCTCGACGTCCACGCCCGAGGGTGCGTGCTGGAACAGGATGCGCAGCGCCCCGCGCGCCAGGGAGTACGCCCGAGGCAAGACGAACAGGCCAATCCCCACACCGATCAGCGGATCGGCGTACCGCCATCCGAACAGGAGGGTGACCAAGCCGCTGACCAGCACGCCTACCGATCCGATCATGTCGGCCATCACCTCGAGGTAGGCGCCGCGAATATTGATGCTCTCTTTCGCGCCCGACTGCAGCAACAGGAAAGCGGTCAGGTTCATCGCCAGCCCGACAAGGGCTACCAACACGACGGGCAGGCCAGGCACCTGCGGCGGGTCGGAGAGCCGCTGCGCGGCCTCATAGAGAATCCAGCCGGCGGCCGCGAACAACAACACCGCATTGAACAGTGCGGCAAAGACTTCGGCGCGGTACAGGCCAAAGGTCTGGTCGGTACGTGTGGTGCCGCGTTTGGCCAGCAACACTGCGGCCAGCGCCATGAACACCCCGAGCACGTCGGTGAACACGTGCGCCGAATCTGACAACAGCGCCAGCGATGAGGTCGCCAAGCCGACGATGAGCTGTGTCACCAGGGTGATCAGGCCCAGGCCCAGTGCCATCGCCAGACGCCGGACGTGGCGGCCCGACGCACTGGCGGCCTGGCCCGGGGGCAGCGCGCCGTGGCTGTGATTGTGGCCTTGACCCATAGTGTGACCTTTCCTCAGCTCCAAACGCATAGTCACATGCGCATGTATGCAAGTATTATCTACGAGTGAGCTGCCAGGCAAGCTACTATCTGCGGTAGTAGTTCAGGCTGCTCGCTCCTAGCTCTACGGGAGTCGGATCGCTAGGGTGGGCCTCGAACTACTAAGCTGCATAGTATCTGCGTGACGGTTGATCGGTCTTCGGTGAGTTGGGTGAGCATATGAGTCTGTTGGATGAATCGGTGAAAGTGGAACCAGTGCGGCCGTTTCCAGCGCGGACCGGACCCAAGGGGTCGTTCATCTACAAGATGATGACAACGACGGACCACAAGGTTCTGGGTGTCATGTACTTGGTTGTGTGTTTTGCGTTCTTCCTCATCGGTGGCTTGATGGCCTTGCTGATGCGAGGCGAGCTCGCCGCACCCGGCTTGCAATTTCTGTCGACCGAGCAATACAACCAGCTGTTCACGATGCACGGCACCGTGATGTTGCTGATGTACGCGACGCCGATCGTGATCGGGTTCGCCAACCTCGTCCTGCCGCTGCAGATCGGTGCTCCCGACGTTGCCTTCCCGCGGTTGAACGCCTTCAGTTTCTGGCTGTTCCTGTTCGGCTCGTCTGTAGCGCTCCTCGGTTTCGTTACCCCCGGTGGTGCGGCCGACTTCGGGTGGACGGCCTACACCCCGCTGACCGACGCCGTGCATTCGCCGGGCGCCGGCGCCGACCTGTGGATTTTGGGATTGGTGGTTTCGGGTCTGGGCACCATCCTCGGTGCGGTCAACATGATCACCACCGTCGTGTGCCTGCGCGCACCCGGCATGACCATGTTCCGGATGCCGATTTTCACCTGGAACATCCTGGTGACCAGCGTGCTGATCCTGCTGGCGTTCCCGTTGCTGACCGCCGCGTTGATGGCCTTGGAATTCGATCGCCAATTCAACGGCAACATTTTCGACCCCGCAAACGGCGGGGTGATCTTGTGGCAGCACATGTTCTGGTTTTTCGGGCATCCCGAGGTGTACATCATCGCGCTGCCGTTCTTCGGCATCGTCTCGGAGATCTTCCCGGTGTTCAGCCGTAAACCGATTTTCGGTTACACCGGGCTGATCTATGCCACGCTGGCCATCGCGGCTTTGTCTGTCGCGGTGTGGGCGCACCATATGTATGCCACCGGCGCGGTGTTGTTGCCGTTCTTCTCGTTCATGACATTCCTCATCGCTGTGCCCACCGGTGTGAAGTTTTTCAACTGGATCGGCACGATGTGGAAGGGTCATATGACCTTCGAGACGCCGATGCTGTTTTCGATCGGCTTCATCATCACGTTCCTGTTCGGTGGCCTGACCGGTGTGCTGCTCGCCAGCCCGCCGCTGGACTTCCAACTGTCGGACAGTTACTTCGTGGTGGCCCACTTCCACTACGTGCTCTTCGGCACCATCGTCTTCGCGACGTACGCCGGCATCTACTTCTGGTTCCCGAAGATCACCGGCCGCATGCTCGACGAGAAACTGGGCAAGATCCACTTCTGGCTCACCATGATCGGCTTCCACATGACCTTCCTCGTCCAGCACTGGCTGGGCAACGAGGGCATGCCGCGCCGCTACGCCGACTACCTGAGCACCGACGGCTTCACCACGTTGAACATGATCTCGACCGTCGGGGCGTTCATCCTCGGTGCCTCCACACTGCCGTTCCTGTGGAACGTCTTTCGCAGTTACCGTTATGGCGAGGTTGTCACCGTCGACGATCCGTGGGGCTTCGGCAACTCGCTGGAATGGGCTACCAGCTGCCCGCCGCCGCGACACAACTTCACCGAGTTACCCCGGATTCGTTCGGAGCGACCGGCCTTCGAGCTGCACTACCCGCACATGGTCGACCGGATGCGGGACGAGGCTCACGTCGGGAAAGGACACAACAGTAAAAAGGCCGAAGACGCCCGGCGCGATCCACTGACGGTCGGGACCCATGAGTCGTCCACCGATCCGAATCGATAGGCGAACCCATGCGTACTGACACCCGTGCGCGTCGCGGGTTCTTGATCGGGACCGGCGGGGCGTGCATGATTGCACTGTCCCTCGAGCCGGTGTTCCGCCACATGTTGCAGCACCAGGACTATGACCTGGGCATCGTGCAGCTCGTCCTTGCCTACAACACCGGTGTCGGGTTCAGTGTTGGTGCGGGACAACCGGTGTGGATTCTAGTCGCTGTCACTGCGGCATTGTCGCTGGCCCTGGTGATCTACGGGTGGCGCAGCGCCGGCGAGGTGCCGGCGATGATGACGGCAGGACTTGCGCTCATGGCTGGCGGCGCGTGCGCCAATGTCATCGACCGCGCTGTTGATGGCCGCGTGACCGATTATTTCCATACGGGATGGTGGCCCACGTTCAACCTCGCCGATGCTTTCCTATCTGTGGGCGTCGTGCTGGTTTTCGTCGGTGCGCTAGGGAGTGGGCAGCGCCCGGTGATGACGTCACCGCGAACTCGTCCCGAAACTTCCCGATGAGGCAGCTGGTCGACGCTTTTGGTCGGCGGTTCACGATGTCTGCCTCGACGCGGTGGACCGTGGTGGTGCTCGTCGTCGTGATTGCGATGGTTGTTGCGATTTGGCCACGCGATAGCGTTGACCCCGGTTCCGCTGTGAATTCCGGAATTGGCGACCCCGCTGCTCCGCTTCCGGGGGAGCAGACTGATGTAGCTGAGCAGGATCTTGCTGACGCTCGACAGAAGGCCGCACTGCAACCTTGCCCTCCGTCTACTGCAGCGGCTGGTGCGGGCTCGGCACTAGCTGGTGTGCAGGTGCCCTGCCTGGGTGATGGCTCCTCTGTCGACATCGCTAGTGCGACCGCGGGAAAGATGTGGGTGATCAATTTCTGGGCTTATTGGTGTGCGCCGTGTCGCAAAGAGCTCCCGATCTTCGCGGACTTTGCACGCGCCGCCGGTGACCGGGTCAAAGTACTGACTGTGCAGGGAAAAGAAGGTTCACAGAACCCGTTCTTGTCGTTGAACCTGTTGATCGAGATCGGTATCGATCTACCCACAGTGGTCGACACCAACGCCGCGATGGCGGCCGCACTGGGCGTTCCCCGCGTCTATCCCTCAACGGTGCTGCTGCGCGCCGACGGCACTGTCGCCGCAGTCCTGCCTCAGGTGTTCACTTCCGCCTACGAGTTGACCCAAACAGTCAACAGCAGTCTCGGACTGGACTTGTGAGCACCCACGAGGGCAGCGCCCGAGGTGATCGCCCGCAACGTCGCGGCCGGGCGCGCCCGTCGTGACTGAACCACGCTCATACCGCCGGGGTCGACCACCCCGCGTGCAGCGGTACCTGCTGTGGCCTGCCCGCAACCTGTGGCGGTCACTGACCTCGATGCGTACCGCTTTGGCCTTGCTGTTCCTGCTGGCTATCGCCGCCGTGCCGGGAGCCATGCTTCCCCAGCGAAACCTCAACGCACAGAAGACCACCCAGTACATCGCCGATAACGGCACTGTCGGCGACGTTCTCGACAGGCTCCAGATGTTCGACGTCTTTTCCAGCATCTGGTTCACCGCCATCTACGCGTTGCTGTTCATCTCACTGGTGGGATGTCTGACCCCCCGCATGATCGAACACGCCAGGTCGCTGCGGGCCCGGCCGGTCGCCGCTCCCCGCAACCTTGCGCGACTGCCGCGCCACGAGGTCCGCGACACCGACGGCACCCCGGAGCAGGTCGCGACCACAATCCGGAAAGGATTGCGGGGGTGGCGAACGAGCGTGCGCGAGGTCGACAGGCCAACGTCAGAAGGTGGTTCGGTCACCACGATGGAGGTCTCGGCGGAGAAGGGCTATTTGCGCGAGCTCGGCAATCTCATCTTCCACTTCGCGTTGTTGGCCCTACTAGTGGCGATCGCCGCGGGCAAGATGTTCGGCTACGAAGGCACCCGGATATTGGTTGCAGATGGTCAGGAAGGGTTGTGCAACACCTCTACCGCGGTCTACGACTCGTTCCGGGCCGGCAACCTCGTCGATGGCACCAACCTCAACGAGTTCTGCATCCAGGTCGAAGCCTTCCAAGCGAGTTACCTCGAGACCGGGCAACCCGACATGTACACCGCAACCTTGAAATATCAGAGTGGCAACGAGATTCGGGGCAGCCAGTGGAATGAGCGGGCACTCAAGGTCAACGATCCACTGCGCGTGGCCGGCGATCGCGTGTACCTCCTCGGCCACGGATTCGCGCCCACCTTCACCGTCACCTTCCCCGATGGACGTACCCGCACCCAGACTGTTCCGTTTCAGCCCGACGAACTACAAACAATGATGTCGAGCGGAGCCGCACGCTTTGACACCCCGGCCGGGTTGTACCCCAACGAGGACGAACGGCGGACCAAGCAGATCGCTGTGGAAGGCCTGTTCGCCCCGACTGCAGTCTTCGCGGGTGGATTGATGACCTCGGCGTGGCCGGTCCCAGACAACCCGGCGGTGGCCATCGACGTGTACCAGGGTGATACCGGTCTGGACACCGGCCGCCCGCAGAATGTCTACAGCCTCAACGTCGACATGATCAACCAGGGGCGGCTGCTCAAACTCGAACGCGTCAACCTCCTGGCCGGCCAGGACACCCGCCTCGCGGACGGTACGACAGTCCGGTTCGACGGCTACCAACGCTGGGTGTCATTGCAGGTATCGCACGATCCCGCGCAGAAATGGGTGCTGGTGTCCTCGATCGCCATGCTCGCCGGTCTGCTCGTCTCTCTCCTGATCAAACGCCGGCGGGTCTGGGCACGGATCACCCCACAGGCAGGACTCGTCACTCCTCGGTGCACCGTCGAGATCGCCGGCCTGGCCAGAACCGATCACGCCGGATGGGGCGAAAACTTCATCGAGATGGTCGATATCCTCATCCCGGATGCATCCCCGCGCAAGCCGCCACCGCAGCGGCCGGCCGCGCACATAGATGGCGACTCCGGATCGTAATGCTCCGGATCGACACCCCGCCCGAGGTAGCTCGATCGAGTAGCGCGTGGGCTGAACTCACCAGTCGCCCTGGGGCAGTCTCGCACTGACGGTGTTTGTCCGCGCCGTCCGGTTGATCGTTCCTGGCGCTTCGGTATGTACGCGTTCTTGATGTCGTGAACCGAAGTGCGACGGTTTTCGCCCTCCCTCATTCACACTCAGTACGTGATCATCGAACAAACTTCGGCCGTCCCTGCATCGATCGACCGCGTTTGGGCTCGAATTGTCACTCCCGCAGGGATTAACGACGAGATGCGGCCATGGATGACGATGAGCCCACCTCGCGGCGTCGATCTCACGATCGATACGTTGCCGGTCGGGGTCCCGATTGGTCGCTGCTGGCTCAAACTCTTCGGCATTATTCCGTTCGACTATGACCTCCTCATGATTGCGGAGATACGGCCGGGCCGCTCGTTCTACGAAAAGTCAACGATGCTGAGCATGCATCGGTGGGAGCACGAGCGCACGCTAACCCCAAGGGCAGCAGCAACTCTGGTCCGGGACCGCATCACCTTTGACTCACGTGTTCCAGGCCTGGCAACGGCAATAGCGCCGCTCCTGCGTGCCTTCTTCGCGCACCGCCATCGACGACTAGCTCGCCACTTCGCTCAGTAGTGCACCTCAGGTGCTGTGCCAGAATTAGTTCCTGATTAGCACGGACATTGCAGTTCGGCGTGCCCCATGTCATGCCTGGTGTTCGTCGAATCGCTTGCTTGTGGTCATTTGACAAACGCCGCAAGGTCAGCGGGAATCGGCATAACAGTGGTCAGGCCTGCGGCAGTGCGACCGGTGTTTCCTTCAGGATAACGGCCGGTCAGTGATCCTGGTGCGGCGACGATGATCCGCAAGATCTGGCCCAACGCTTCTCGCCGGTCGTGGTCACGGACAGCGACGATGAACATGGCGACGTGATTTTTGGTGTGCAGTATCGGATCGGGTTGGGACAGAATGTGTGCCCGTTCAAGGTGGCGCCACCGTTGCGCGGCGATGGTAGCTGTGTGGGCCGCGGCCATCTCCTCGTGGTAGCGGCTGCGGGCGGAGGCAGTAAGGCTAGGCATTGGTCGTCTTTCCCTTCGGCGTTAGCCAAGAAATCACAGTCAGTGTCGTGGTGGATAGTCAAGGTGTCGGGGTTGAGCCGCTTGCACGACCATCCAGCAGCCTGACCAGCGCGTTGTCGACACTACTTGTCAAAATACCTAGTATCGGATTCGGTTGTGGCGCAATGTGTTCATCACCGCCGACGAAAGCGTAACCCGAATCAAAAAGCAGAACCCGCTTTAGTGTTGTGCGCGAAGCTATCCCGCCCGGGATGCCCCGCCCGCCAGCGTTGGCGCTCTCGGTTGCAGGTCCCACCAATCCGACTGAGCACATCCGCCAGGGCGTCGGGATCGCCTACTTCCTGAACAGCGAGCAAGTCCGGTGCCATCTGGTCGATGGTCGCCGCGAGCGCGTCGGCCTTCGCGTCGAACTTAGCTGCTTCTCTGAACCGCTCTGCCCGCCCGGTGCACACAGGTTTTCCACATTCCACGTTGCGATTCGCACCATACGCCCAGCCTGGCACGACCAGATCAAACCATTGGTGAGGTCACCGCAACCGACAGCTCACACCTTCATGGACTCTCAGATCTGGCCGACCGTTCATAACAGGTTACGGAGATGATGTCTGCACGCGGTGATCTGGACCTTGGGCACATCCTCAATGCAGCCGACCTTGCAGAGTGGGACGCAGCAAACCACCACCGGCCCGGCAGGGGCTCCGGTCGCTGAGGCGACCGCACGTCCCCGCCGCGGAGTCATACTGCATCGACATCCTCACCGAAATCCCCCCGCGGACCAAAGCCCTCGAAGGCGTAGCGACCGCGCCCTCTCCGTGCACGTATCGCGGATGGTTATGCCGCTCCAGGCCCAGACGTGCATTGTCTTCGCGACGGCGTTCGTCGGCCGCGATCCTCTCACTGGTCAATGCGAATCCTTATCTCACGGTGTGACATTGAAGACCGCGGTTCGGTCGTCGTCACCTCAAGCACCGCTCTGCTCGGGTTGATCATCGGGTGCCGCAGGGCGTCTCGACCCTCCTGAGCTTTCGATACCACCGCCAATCGACTAGGACTACACGCAGCACGCACGAGGTGCCCCCTCGCCGATGCGTTGGGCGAGGCCCGTACTCAGCTGATGGCCCCCGTCGTATGCGATGCTTCTCGCCATGGAGGGACGATTTTTGCGACTGATCGACAGCCTGCCTTTTCAGGGCCGCGGTACGTCGACGCCCGAGGATATGTCGAGCCGGATCAGTGCGCTCATCTACGGCAATATTCTCGTCCTCGCGGCATTGATCCCGGTGACCCATTCGCAAGACCGGTTTGGAATCGCGGTCATCGTCGGCGCAGCAGTGACAACCTTCATCGCGCACTACTTTGCTGAACTCGTCGGACGGGCCGTGCGTCAAGGCACGGTGGCCGACCATCAGATCCGGATGAGCGAATTGCGGGACAGTCTTCCCATCTTGTTTGCCGCGGTGATACCGAGCCTGATCCTCGCGCTCGCTGTGTTCGGCCTGCTCCAACCCCGAACCGCCCAGTTGATCGCCGAGCTGTTCATGGTCCTTCGAATCGCGACGATCAGCTACGTGATCGATCGAATTCGTGACGAGAGGGTGACGGCAAAGACGCACTGGACAGCACTGGCGGTTGGCGGGGTGTCCCTGGCGATCGTCGGTTTGAAGGTCGCGTTGGGTCACTGAGTCGGGTTTCTTGATCGAACTAGGAGCTCTCGCGAACTCGACTCGGGAATGGCGCAAAACTCTCTGGTGCTTATCCATTTCGTCGAGCAGATGAGTGACGAGGAATCCGAGAGCCTGCGCCGGGCATTGCACCGCCTGACCGATCCCGAACCGGCGCAATGAGTTTGACCGGGTGTCTGCCATGCTCCATGGCGTTGTTGTTGCGGTCGCCCGGCCCGCCGGAGCTGCGCGGATGCGACCGAGACATTGACAGAGTGATGTCGCCAGAGACCGGGTCAACGTCTCGTTGGACGTCGCGCGGATCGGCAATCGAAGTCGTCAGGTAAGCCGTTCGAAATTTCGAAGTGGGCAGTGGCGCAGGCGTCTCGCAGGGTCACGCCCAACAAGGGTGCCGCCGGGGGTCGATGGGCAGTCCATCGACGACTTCGAGGTCGACCTGAAGGGCAACCTTTCAAGGTGTGGAATCGAATGTCGTCGGGGACGTATTTTCCGCCGCCCGTGGGGGTGGAGATCCCGAAAGCTGGTGGCGGTGTTCGTGTGTTGGGTGTGCCGACGGTGGCAGACAGGGTGGCGCAGACGGCGGTGGCCATGGAACTGGAGAACCAGGTGGAGCCGATGTTCTTCGACACCGTTGATCACGAGCTGATGGTCAAAGCGGTCAGGCCAATACCGACCATGCAGACCGCGACCGCGGATGAGGATTGAGACATAGTGGCGTGGGGGCGAGGAGAGCGGTGTGTGTTGACGCTCAGATGCGGGTCAGGAACGTGGCCTGGTGATTGCGCTCAGCCGGTGATGGTCAGGTAGATCAACGCGATATTGAGCACGATAATGATCGCTGCGGTGAGCCAGGCCAAGGATGTGGTGAGGCGGTTGTTGATGTCTGTACCCATCAGCGTCTTGTCACTGGTAAATCGCACCAAGGGAATCAGAGCGAACGGAATACCGAAAGACAACACGACTTGGGAGACGATCAACGCGCGGCTGGGGTCGACTCCGATGGCCAGCACTGTGATTGCAGGGATCAGGGTGATCAGGCGGCGTAGGACGAGTGGGATTTTGCGTTGTAGTAACCCATCCATGATCATGGCGCCGGCGTAGGCCCCCACGGAGGTCGAGGCCAGTCCAGAGGCCAGGAGTCCGAGGGCGAACAGCAGCGCGACGGCCTGGCCGAGGGTGTCGCCTACCGCCGCATGTGCGCCGTCGATCGAGTCGACGCCCTCGCGCCCGCGCAGCGTGGTCGCAGCCACCAGCAGCATGGACATGTTCACCGCCCCCGCGAGCAGCATGGCCAGCCCCACGTCGACCTTGGTGACCCGCAGCAACCGTGCCCGTAGGGGTCCTTCGGGGTGGTGGCCATGTCGATCGCGGACCAGCCCGGAGTGCAGATACACCGCATGAGGCATCACCGTTGCGCCCAGCATGGCCGCGGCGATCAGCACACTTTCCGAGCCGTCGAAACGTGGCAGCAGACCACCCAGGACGGCGCCAGGGGGAGGCGGCGCCACAAACATACTGGTCAAAAAGCCGATCGCGATGACTGCCAGCAAGCCGATGATGACGCGTTCAAACGGACGCTGTCCCCGGCGGTCTTGGACCAGTA